>NZ_JBRKTB010000003.1:0-346197 GCF_053005425.1 Aeromonas sp. 25-248
GCGGGGGCCGGATTTGAACCGACGACCTTCGGGTTATGAGCCCGACGAGCTACCGAGCTGCTCCACCCCGCGTCCGAGGTCGCCCATAATAGGCGCCAACGCTGAGATTGCAAGTAAATATCCTAAAAAAAGTTTATTCGGGGATTAAACCGTCACATACTGCGCTCTTTTGCAACAAATCGCAGTTTTTTCAGGCAGCTAGCGATCTCTTCCCCCTCAGGCCCCTCCCCGCCTTGCCCCTCTTTGCCATACAAAAAGCCCGCACGACAAGGTGCGGGCGGGAGGATGCGCCGGGATCAGGCCAGCTGGTGCAACACGCTGGTCGCCGCAATCTGGGCGATGATGAGGCCGCACAGGGTCACGGAGACCACCA
The DNA here is from genome assembly GCF_053005425.1 of Aeromonas sp. 25-248. Classification (NCBI taxonomy): domain Bacteria; kingdom Pseudomonadati; phylum Pseudomonadota; class Gammaproteobacteria; order Aeromonadales; family Aeromonadaceae; genus Aeromonas; species Aeromonas sp. 25-248. The sequence goes on from NZ_JBRKTB010000003.1 coordinate 374, forward strand.
CGGGGGCCGTCTCCTGCTGACGGTAGATGGGGCTGAACCAGAGCAGCAGGGCTGCGACCAGCAGGCCGGCCTGGGTCACTACCCCGGGGATCAGCGGGTCGAGCCCGGCGCTGCTCCCCTGCCAACCCACCAGCACCGCCAGCCAGATAAGACTCAGGATGGCGGAGACGAGCCCCGCCAGGGGCAGCAGCAGATTGAAGGCTTGCAGGCGGTGGCGGGCACGCAGCAGCATCAGGTGGGCAAAGGCCGACCCCAGCAGCACCATCTGCAGCAGGCCGCCGAGCCAGCCCTGGATCTGCATCAGACCCAGCCCGTAGAGGGCGAGCGGCATGGCGGGCAACCACAGCAGGGTGGCGGGGATGGCGCGCTTGCCCTCCAGGCGAGACTGGACCAGGGAGAGCACGATACCGAGCACCAGGGCGGCCCCCCCGCTCCAGATGAGCCAGCCCGCAACCTTGGCCTCCACCGCCAGCATCAGAGAGAGCCCGGTGATCACCCAGACCGAGAAGAGCTGGGTAGTGATCCGCGAGCGCTGGCCCGGGCAGAGATCCCCGCGCCACAGGACGAGCCCCACGGCGATCAGGGCCCCCAGAGCCATCAGACCGGTCAGGGGAAAGAGCCAAAAAGGAAGTTGGACGAACATAGGGTCTCCGGCAGCAGTCCGGGTGCGGGTGCACCCGTCACAGGGTAAGGAAGGACAAGAGGCAGGGAGTATATCCAAACTCCCCCCGTCTTCCCAACGTCGCCGGTCAGCTTTGTCCCCGGGCAAGGGCGACCACCCGGGCAAACATCTGCTTGAGCACAGGGGGAATGTGCTCGCTGCCGAGGCGCTCCGCCTCCTCCACCACCGCCAGGGCCATGCCTGGCTTGCTGCGATGGTGGATCGCCTTGGCGATGATGCGCCCGGCGTTGAGGGTGGAGCGCCCCCCGACCCCCGCCTCGCGCCGGAACACCCCCTCGAACCCGTTCTGGTAGAGGTAGTGCTCTATGTCTGCCGCCGGCAACTGGGTCAGCCGATCCCGCTCGCGCTCCCCCTTGAGCAGGGAGCGGGCGGAGCTCGCATACTTGGCGCCCGCCTCGTCACCGTCGGTGAGCAGGTGCCACTCTATGCCAAAGTCCCGGGCCACCTTGATGAGGGGAGCCTGGCCGCACTGGGCGAACTCGATGATGCGCACCCCCTCCGCCCGCAGGCTGTAGCCGCAGATCTGGGCCAGCTCCGAGAGCAGCCAGATCTCGGTCTCCCCTTCCACCAGCAGCCAGCAGCGGGCAAACATCGACATGGGCCTGTTGATGCGCACATGGAAGGCAATCTTGCGCAGATCGTCGCTGCTGTAGCGCTCCCCTCCCAACTGATGGCAGAGGATGTCCTGCTGGCGGCGCACCAGACGGCGCACCTGATTGAGGGGCAAGGAGGAGAGCAGGTCCCCCGAGTTGGTGGTGAGCAGCTTCTGGCCGGGCAACTGCTCCAGCAGACCCCAGGCCAGGGCCAGCATGGTGGGATGCAGGCGGCTCTCGGGGTCTTCCAGCATCAGTATGGGTCTGGCCCCCTCCTCCAGCTCCCGGTTGCCCCGGGCGTGGAGCAGCATGGCCGCCATGCCCGCCATGGCCAGTTGCAGCGCCCGGTTGTCCGCATTGCGCAGCAGTACCTGCAGGTTGCCGGGATTGCGCAGAGTCATGGGGCGATTGACGATATCCCGCTGGCTACGAGGCTTGTGCTTGATGGGCGCCAGGGCGCTGAAGTAGTGCTCCATCAACTGCTGCACCGCCTGCAGCGCCTCCTTGAGTTCAGGCTCACCGATGCGCTGGGGCTCGTCGGTGAGCTTGCCGGCCAGCTCGTCCAGCCGCTGCTCGCACAGATCCCCCCAGGGCAGCCGCTCGATGCCCTCCCTGGCGGTACGGGCATCCCGCAGCCTGAACACCGGGTTCATGGTGATGAGCAGACGCACCAGCGCCTCATTGTTGTCGATGGTCAGGCTCTTGCCGATGCCGTCGAGAAAGTCGTGGGTGGTGAGCACGCTGCCATCGTCCTGCAACTCGGCACTGGCACGATAATGCACCCGGTGGAACTTGTCCTTGTGGGGGATCCAGGCCGCCCCGAGGCGGGCCAGACGGCGGGAGTGCTGGCACATCTGGGGACGATACTCGCTGAAGGTGAGCACCAGTTGCAGCATGCGCGAGGGTTCGAGCTCGGGATCTTCGGGCCGGTGAAAATCATCCTGACCAAATTGATAGGGCTCGGCATCCCCCAGCAGGCACCAGAGGGCCCGCAGCAGGCTGGATTTGCCCCAGGCGTTTTCGCCGATGAGCACAGTGGTGTTGTCCAGCCCGAGGGAGAGGCGATTTATTCCGCGAAAACCTTTGACTTCAATGCGTTCCAGAAACATGCGGCCATATCCAGTCCATCCTGATGGCGCAATAGTGGCAAAGTTGCCGGAAAAATCCTACCGGGTTACGGCGTTTTCAGCGGGAACTGTGAGGAACGAGCGGTTCGGGCGGCGTCGGCTGGGTGGCGCGATAGAGGGGGGCATTCCAGTGGTTGAACCAGAGATGGCGAGTACGAGTCTGACGTTTGCGATGATTCAATGGGCATTCCTTTCAATGGACAAGAGACAGAGGGTACACCTCTTTTGCCCAGAGTCTCAGGGTTATCTGTGACAGGAGAATGACAACTGGGCTCGCCACTGGCCCGGGCTCAGGCCGAACGCCTCCCGAAAGCGGTTGCCAAAATGGGCCTGGGAGGAGAAGCCGCACTGGGCGGCGATGCTGGCCAGAGGCTCGCTTCCCGCCAGCAACTGCTTGGCCCGCTTGAGCCGCAGCCCGAGCAGGTAGCGGTGGGGCGGACAGCCCAGGCTCTGCCCGAACATCCGGGCGAAGTGGTATTCGCTCAGACCCGCCTCCCGGGCGAGCTCTCCCAGGGTGACCGGTTCGGCCAGGTGAGCCTGCAGATACTCCTGTACCCGGCGCACCACGGCCGGGGCCAGGCCACCGCGCACCTCCGGCAGCGCCGGGGCCTCGCGGGTGTGATGGCGATAGGCGTGCAGCATCAGCATCCAGGCACCGTGGGAGAGCGCCATGCGATCGATGCCGTGCTGCCAGTCGAGCTTCATCAATTGCCCCTGCACCAGGGCCGCCGCCTGGGGATCGTCGATGAAGGTCTTGTCTTCCAGTTGCAGATGACGCCCCTCCTTGTCGCACGCCTGCTCGGCGATACGGGTGAAGTGGGCGGGGGTGAAGTAGAGGTGGAAGAAGCGAAACTCCTCGCGCACCAGCCACTCGGACCTGTGGTGATCCGGCATGATGCACACCTTGCCGGCACCGCCATGGCCACCGGGGCCGTCCAGCCGCTCGGTCTGCTCGCCCCCCTGCAGGTAGACGCTGATGGTGTGGTTGCCCGGCTTGTGGTAGCGGGTCTGATCGTAGCGGTTGCACCAGCTCGCCACCCCGAGTCCGGGCTCCAGCCAGCAGGAGTCCTCCAGCCTGGCACCGGTGCTCACCAGGGCATCAAAGACCCCTGCCTGTCTTGTCTGCTGCATGGCATGCTGCACGCTTGCGTCCCTCTCTGGCACTTGCCGCCCCTTTCCTGTCGCCATCTTATCGCGCCTCATGGTCAAAGGCTGCGCCTCCGTTGAAAAAACCGCAAGATGGTGCAAGCCGGCACCCCGCCTCACGGTTCATGCTGATCACATCATCTTCTCTTGATGGGATCACACCATGAATCTGATGCTCTATGTTTCCACCGTCCTCATCTGGGGCAGCACCTGGATTGCCATCGCCTGGCAGCTCGGCCCCATCCCCATCGAGGTCTCGGTGCTCTATCGTTTCGCCCTGGCGGCCCTGGCCCTGTTCGCCCTGCTCACGGTGAGCGGCAAGTTTCCGCGCCTGCCCTGGACGGGCCAGCGTTATGCTGCCCTGCTCGGCGCGTTGCTCTTTTCCACCAACTTCCTCTGTTTCTACCACGCCACCCTCTATATCCCGAGCGGCCTGTCGGCGGTGATTTTCGCCAGCGCCAGCATCTTCAACGGCCTCAATCTCTGGCTGTTCGAGGGTAAACGACCGGGCCTGCGCTGGCTGCAAGGATCGTTGCTGGGGCTGCTTGGCACCCTGCTGCTCTTCTGGCCGGTGCTGGCGGATGCGCAACTGGGTGCAAACGGCTGGAAGGGCTTGCTCTTTGCCTGCGCCGGCACCCTCTGCTTCTCCCTGGGCAACCTGGTCTCCGCCCGGGGACAGCGCCAGGGCTATCACGTATTGCAGATGGTACCCTGGGGCATGGTCTACGGCGTGGCGCTGCTGCTGGGCTGGGTCACGGTACTCGGTCAGTCACTCACCCTGCCCACCGACCCGCGCTACCTCGCCGCCATGGTCTATCTGGCCATCTTCGGCTCCGTCATCGCCTTCACCGCCTACCTCACCCTTGTCGGGCGCATCGGTGCCAGCAAGGCGGCCTACGCCACCGTGCTCTTCCCCCTGGTGGCCCTCACCCTCTCCACCTTCTATGAAGGCTTTGTCTGGCAGACGGTCTCCATCGTCGGCGTGGTGGTGAGCCTCATCGGCAACCTGGTGATCTTCGCGCCCCCCGTCAAGGCGTGGCGCTGGCCGCTATCAAGGGCCGCAAACGGTACTTGCCCCTGATGCCACCAGCCCCTAAGGTAACCGCGTCCAACACACGAGGAGGGAGGACGCATGTTACTGGAAGGGCTGGAGACACTCTGCCTGCTGGCAAGCGAAGGCACCATGGCCAAGGTTGCAAGCCGCCTCTATATCAGTCAGTCGGCGGTCAGCAAGCGCATCGCCCAGCTGGAGCAGCGCCTTGGCAAGAAGCTCATCGAGCCGGATGGCCGTCATATCCGCCTCACTCCCCAGGCCCGTGAGCTGCTCGCCCGGGTAGCCCCAAGCCTCGCCGAAATGAAGGGGGTGCTGGCGGACAGCCAGATCCTCACGGATCAGACCCCTCTGTCCATCGCCTGCTCCGAAACCCTGCTGGCGGGCTACCTCGCCCGCTTCATGCACGCCTACCTTGAACGGGATCCCCACATTGCCCTCTCTACCCACCACACCCCGGTCATTCTGGCCCGGGTGCGCGGCGGGGATGCCCTGCTCGGGATCTGCGCCGGTCGCCTGCCGCCGGGCCATGGGCTGTGTGCCGAACGGCTGCTGGAGGAGCCCTTCTATCTGGTGGGGGACGCTCTGGATGAGGCGGCGCAGCCGGATCACCAGGGCGCCTTGCAAGAAACTGTGGCCAGCAAGCAACTGGCTGAAGGCGACGTGAGTCAGGGGATGCAGGGCAAGGTGCGCAAGATCCTGACCATGGATCTGGAGAACCCCTCCAACCGCTATCTGCGCGAGCCCCTGGCCGCCCTCGGGCTTATCCCCGCCATGGAGCTCGATTCCTACCTGGCGCTGATCGAGCTGGCCAAGGCAGGCATTGGCCCCGTGCTCCTGCCCGCCGGCCTGCTGGCTCTGGTGGGTGAGCAGGGGACACAGGCACGCCCCCTGCCGGGACTGGGCCGCCCGCTCCACCTGGTCTATCGGCCAAACAGCCTCAAGCGCGATCGCATTGCCCGCCTGGTGCAGGCGCTGCAAGCCCATTTCCGGCAACTATCGGCACTGGGCTGAAACGCAAGAGGGCCCGATCTGCGATCGGGCCCTCGTCATGGGGGATACCTGCTCAGCCCAGCCAGGCAAAGAGCTCGGGGTACTGGCTCCACACCAGCTTGGCGGACATCACCAGGGAGACGGTCACCAGCAGCGGCTTGATGAGCTTCACCCCTTTCTTGAGCACCAGCTTGGAGCCCATGCGCGCCCCGATGAACTGCCCCAGCGCCATGCACAGCCCCACGCTCCACACCACCTTGCCCCCCAGGGTGAAGAAGAGCAGGGAAGCGATGTTGGAGGTGAAGTTGAGCAGCTTGGTGTGGGCGGTGGCCCGCGCCATGCCAAAGCCCGCCAGGGCCACGAAGCCGATGGCAAAAAACGACCCCGTGCCCGGCCCGAAGAAGCCGTCATAAAAGCCCACGCCCCCTCCCACCAGCAGGGCAAACGCCATGGGAGTGAGGCGGCGCTGGCTCTCCGCATCGCTCACCCTGGGGGAGAAGTAGAAGTAGCAGGCAAACGCCATCAGCAGGAAGGGGAGCAGTCGCTCCAGGATGGCGGCATCGATGGTCTGCACCGCCAGGGTGCCGATGGCCGCCCCGATGAAGGTGCAGATGACCGCCGGCCAGATGATGGCCCACTCAAGGAGCCCCTTGCGGGCATAGAACCAGGTGGCGGAGAAGGAGCCGAAACTGCTCTGCAACTTGTTGGTGCCAAGCACCAGGGCTGGCGGCATGCCGGTGGCCAGCAGGGCCGGCACCGTCAAGAGTCCACCGCCCCCGGCGATGGCATCGATAAAGCCGGCGATGAGGGCCACCCCGAACAGGGCGACCAGGGTGAGCAGTTCCAGTTCCATCCATAGACCTCGTGTGATTGGCGGCGCCCGGCATGGCCTGGAGCCTGAAGGAGTCAACAGGTCGCTATCCTAGCGAGGGCGGGCTCATGAAGCCAACGAAACAATGGCAGCCAACTGATTCCTTATTTTCATCAATCAGCGTGCGAGAGGGCCTGTGCTTTGATAACCGCCAGCCCCTGTAGCAGGGGCGCTTCATCAGCACCGGGTGCACGGCTTACCCGGCCAGCCATGTAGCGGCTGCTAAAGAGATTGAACCAGAGCTGCAGCGCCTCTCCCGCCCGCAGCTCCCCGGCCACTTCCAGCACGCAGGCAGCCACCTCGGCGGTGCACAGGTGCTCGTCGCTGTGGGCGACCCGCATGCCGTAGGTAGAGAGCGCATCCGGCTTGATGGCGAGCACCGGGAAGCCGTCCAGATAGGGACTCTTGTTGAACATCTTGCGCGCCTCGGGCCAGGTGCCGTCCAGCAGGATGAACAGCGGCTTCTTTCCAGGGGCCAGAACCACCTCGCCGGTCAGGCGGTCGGGCGCTTTCTCGCAGGCGGGAAAGACCACGTAGGGCTGCCAGGCGGGATCCGCCAGCAGGGCCAGCAGCTCGGGATGGGGTTCGGTACGCGACCAGAGAAAGGCCCAGGTGGAGTCCGGCAGCACGTCGGCGATGAGGCGCCCGGTGTTGGAGGGCTTCATGGGCTCGCTGTCATACATCATGAGGCAGAAACCGGCCTCGGCCTTGAGCGCCGGGCGCCAGTCGCAGGCACACCAGTCGTGGCGCAGCTGGCAGGCATCGCAGCGTGGCACGCTGCCGCCACGGGCAAGAAAGGGTCGGGTCGAGACGCTCTTGCGCCAGATGCGCAGGCGGTTGACGGCGTGATCGGGGATGGGCTTCATGGAACGCGGCTCTGACGGTGCCTGTGGCGGGACAAAAGGGGGCTGATTGTAACGGTGCGCCCTCCTGGCGGCAAGGCTTGCCGGGCGGTGCCCTGCCCCCTTCCCTCCCCGCGTTCTGCCCGCTTCCCCCCATGAAAAAAGGGGCCCTGAGGCCCCTACTCACCATCCGTTGCAACCGGGTCTGGCGACGTTAGACCGCCTTTCGCAGGATCTGCTCCAGATAGTGCGCGAAGCTGTGGCCGTGGTGCTCCAGCAGTTTCGGGAACATGGAGATGGAGGTCATGCCCGGGAAGGTGTTGATCTCGTTGAGCAAAATCTCCCCCTCTTCGGTCAGGAAGAAGTCGATGCGCGACAGATGGGTCAGCTTGAGCTGACGGAACGCCTTCAAGGCGTACTCGTGGATGGCATCGGCCTGGGCCTGAGTCAGCCCCTCGGCCTTGAGCGCGGTCTCGGTGTGACTGGCGCTGCTGTACTTCTCTTCATAGGTGTAGAACTTGTCCTGGGGTACGCAGATCTCCCCCGGATAGGTGGCCACCAGCTCGTCACCATACTGGTAGACCGCCACTTCCAGCTCGCGGGGCTTGACTGCTTTTTCGATCAATACCTGCTCGGAGTAACCGAAGGCATCGGCAATGCCCTTCACCAGATCTGCCTCGTTGCTGGCGGAGTAGCAACCCACGGAAGAGCCCTGGGAGGCCGCCTTGATGAAGACCTTGCCCCACTTGGCCAGCGCCGCTTTCGCCTCGGTCAGGCTCGCCTCGCCCTGCTCGGTCAGGAACAGGTAGGGGGTATTGGGGATGCCGATGGCGGTGAGCCACAGCTTGGTGGTGATCTTGTTGAAGCACACCTTGCTCGCCTCGGCGTCACAACCCAGATAAGGCAGGCCGGCCAGCTCGAGGAAGGATTGCAGATCGCCGGTCTCACCGGGATAGCCGTGGATGCAGGGCACCACGTAGTCCACCGGACGGGCCACGCTGTCGAACGAGAGCAGCTTGTCCAGCCCCAGCTTGCACTCGCGACCGTCGGCGGAGAGCCAGCGGTCGGCAAACATCTCGACCCGGGTCACTTCGATACCGGGCAGGAGCCCGAGCTGTTTTTCGAGGAAATTGGCGCTGCGCAGCGAGACTTCGTGCTCGGAGCCGCCACCGCCGCACAGCAGCAAGACATGCATGTTCTTCATTAGATGTGATCCCTTGGGAGAAGCGGCTTCGTCATCACCATGTCAAACCCAACCGCATGAAAACCGGACGAAGCCAGAAACGAACATAAGTGCGGGCAGTGTAGCAAGGGAGGGGAAGCCTTGTCAGCCGATGGGGCGCACCTCCCCCTGCCCGGACAGATAAAAGTCTCTTCCTGTGTCAGAAACAGGATGAAATGCGCTCAGCGGGGGGGATCGACCCGCCCGGCGCCATTGCCGTTGACCCGAAACCAGCCGGCAATGCTGTAGCGCTCCCGGCTTGCGGGCAGCACCTCGTGGGGAAACTCTTCAGACAGGAAGAGCACCAGCCGCCCGCCCCGGGGGGAGACATCCATCAGAAACTGCTCGCTGTCGTCATAAACCCGCAATATTCCCCCCGCCTCTGGCTGCCAGTCGTTGTTCAGGTAGAACACCGAGGTGAGCCGGCGGTTGGATCGCCCGGCGAAGGCGTCGCGATGGGTGACGTAGAAGTCCCCCTGACGGTAGCGGGCAAAGTGGGCCTCGTAGTCGAACAGCCCCAGCATCAGGCTGCGATTGGCGGCCAGACGCAGGGACTCCATCCGGGCCAGATAGTCGGCCACCGGCGCGCCGAGGGAGGCGTCGAGCCAGTGGATCTGATCCCGACGGATATCGCGGTTGTCCTGATGCAGGGTCTCGCGCCCGATCCCCGCCGGTCGCCACTCGTCCGGCAGGCAGGCCTTGAGGGCATCCACCTCGGCGGCGGTTAAAAAATCATCCACTATCACCCAACCCCGGGTGTAGATGGCATCCATGACGGCTTGATAGTCCAAGATAGGCTCGCAGCGAGGGGAGAGAGTGCGCTTTGTAGCGACTTCGGACCATCGGCACAAACCGGATTGCTTCTCTTGAGAAGTCCCGCCATCAATAGGAGTCTGGGGGGAACAGACGCCCTCCCCCTTGCTCCCCGGCCCTCGGCCCGTTAACGTGCAAGGATTGTCCCCGGGCGCCTTGTCGCCCCTCTTGCATCAGGAGAAACCATGCCCCTGCCCCTCATCCCCCTGCAACGACTCGATGGCACGGCCTGGTCCACCGCCGATCTGCAGGGCCGTGTCGTGCTGGTGGTCAACGTGGCAAGCCGCTGCGGTTTTACCCCCCAATACACCGGGCTTGAGGCCCTCTATCGCCAGTTCGCCCCCCAAGGCTTCGAGATCCTGGGCTTTCCCTGCGATCAGTTCGGCCATCAGGAGCCGGGCGATGCCGAGGAGATCGCCCGCTTCTGCTCTCTCGACTACCCGGTCAGCTTCCCCCTGATGGCCAAGTGCGAGGTCAACGGCGCCGGGGCCCACCCCCTCTATCGCTGGCTCAAGGAGCAAAAGCCCGGGCTCCTTGGCAGCGAGGCCATCAAGTGGAACTTCACCAAGTTCCTGATTGACCGTGAAGGCCGGGTGGTGGACCGCTTCGCCCCCCAGACCAGGCCAGAGGATCTGGTGCAGGCCATCGAGGGACTGCTCTGACGGGCGTGCGCCGAGGCGAAGCGGGCCCCTCTTCGCGCCCCCCTGGCCTTTCCCTGCCGGGATGGCCGTGGCAACCCTGCTCGCGACACGGCTGCTGCGCGTGCGCCTCGCATCTGCTATATTACGCGCCCACTGTCTCTTGTGCGGTCGCTTTGCCGGGCTCAGGCCCAGCCTCGATGGCGGCCCACCCTATTTTCCATGTCGTGACGGACCAAGGCTGCCGTCACCCGTTGAGCCCAAGGCTCGGAGTGTCCCTCGAACATGTCATTCAATGAACTGGGTCTGTCACCGCACATCCTGCGGGCCGTCAAGGAGCTGGGTTACGAACAACCCACCCCCATCCAGCAGCAAGCCATTCCCGCCATCCTGGCCGGGCAGGACGTGCTGGGCGGCGCCCAGACAGGCACGGGCAAGACGGCCGGTTTCACCCTGCCCATGCTTCATCGACTGCTGGCCAACCACGGCCGTGGCGGTCGTCGCCAGGTGCGAGCCCTGGTGCTGACCCCGACCCGGGAGCTGGCCGCCCAGGTGGGCGAAAGCATCATCAAATATGCCCACCACCTGCCGTTTCGTACCCTGATCGCCTATGGCGGCGTCAGCATCAAGCCGAACCTGGACGCCATCAAGCTCGGGGTCGACATCCTGGTCGCCACCCCGGGCCGCCTGCTGGATCTGCTGACCCAGGGCGCCCTGACCCTGAGCGCCCTCGAGGTACTGGTGCTGGATGAAGCGGACAGAATGCTCGACATGGGGTTCATCACCGACATTCGCCGCATCATGAAGGCCCTGCCGGAGGAGCGTCAGACCCTGCTCTTCTCCGCCACCTTCTCCAATGACATCAAGGCGCTGGCGGACGATCTGCTCAAGGATCCCACCCTCATCGAGGTGGATCCCAGCAACACCGCCGCCGAGCAGGTAAGCCAGCGCATCATCCAGGTCGATCGGGAACGCCGCCGGGAGATGCTCTCCCACATGATTGGCCGTGGCAACTGGCAGCGGGTGCTGGTGTTCGTGCGCACCAAGCAGATTGCCGACAGGCTCGCCCAGCAGATGCAGAAAGATGGCCTGGATACGGTCGCCATCCACGGTGACAAGAGCCAGGGGGCCCGCAACCGGGCGCTGGCGGATTTTCGTGAAGGCAAGGTGCGGGTGCTGGTTGCCACCGATATCGCCGCACGGGGTCTGGACATCGATCAGCTGCCCCACGTGATCAACTTCGAGCTGCCCCAGATGGCGGAGGATTACATCCACCGCATCGGCCGCACCGGCCGTGCCGGGCGCGGCGGCGAGGCCATCTCCCTGGTGAGCCAGGACGAGCTGGGTCAGCTCAAGGAGATCGAGGCGCTGATCGGCCAATCCCTGACCGTGGAGATCCTGGAAGGGTACGAGCCGAGCGGCAAGCCGAGCCGCCAGACCCTGCCGGGCAGCAAGCCGGTGCAAAACCCGCCCCGCGCCCGTGGCCATGCCAACGCCAAGGGCAAACCCGCCGCCGGGAAAGGCAAGGGGGATGGCGCCAAGAAGCCGGCCCAGCCTGCGCAAAACAAGTCCCGCAAGCGGGAAGTGGTGGGCGAGGACATCGGTTTCGCCCCCATGCGCCGCCTGCCCAAGGCCCAGCGGGGCGACTATCAGGACAACTCCAACGAGGAGTGAGACGGTGCGAGCCCTGCGTCCTGAACAACAAAAAACCGCCCGAGGGCGGTTTTTTTATGCTCTGGCGCCCTTAACCGGCGGCCAAGGCCATGTGCAGCAGGGGATAGGGCTTGCCCTGGCCATCCAGGGGGGAGCGCCCCGTCACCTCGAAGCCCATCCGTCGGTAAAACCCACAGGCCCCTTCGTTTTGCTCGTTCACATCCACCCGGCGCGCCCCGAGATTGGCGATGGCATGGGCCACCAGTTGGCGACCCACCCCCTGCCCCATCCCGGCGGGGGCGACGAACAGCATCTCGATATTGCCCTCAGCCACCCCGATAAAACCGACGATCACACCATTGTCTACTCTGGCACAGTTCAGCGTCACGGCATCGAAATAGTGCTCCAGGATCAAGGGCCTCAGGGCCGCTATGTCGGCTTCTTGCAGGAAGTTGTGGCTGGCGCGCACCGAGGCCTCCCAGATGGTGATAAGGGTTGGGTGATCGCACTTTTGTGCGGCGTCAATTTTCATCGCTACCTCAATATGTTGCGGATAACAGCCCACGCCTTTGATGATGCAGCAGTCCATGGGACTTATTGCGGCGCCTTGATAACAAACCCTTTCTCGATGCCGGCCTTGAAACCGAGTCCCTCATAGAGGCGATGAGCGGCCTCCCGCCCCTCCCCTGAAAGCAGCATCACCTTGTAGCAATCCAGCTCCCAGGCCAGCGCCAGGGTATGCTCCAGCAACTGATGGCTGAGCCCCTGGCGGCGAAACGCGGCGCCCGTGATCACATGCTCTATGATGCCGAAGGGTCGGCCGCCGTTGGTGAGGGTCGGGATCACCCCGAGCTGGCAGCTGGAGGCCAGCTGGCCCTCCACCAGGGCCACCATGATGCGGGTATGGGGCAGATCAAGCATCGCCGCCAATCCCTCGCGGGCCCCTTGCTCGTCGAGCACGGGGTCCTGAGGCCTGAGTTCCTGATAAAGGGCCAGCAGCCCGGCCAAGTCCTGCGCCTCACACTCTCTTATCACCACTGTCGTCATCATGCTGATCTCCCTTGGCATCGATATCAGGCGGGTCTTGGGGCAAACATGATGATGGCCATGCCGATCAGGGCCACCCCGGCCCCCACCAGATCCCACAGGCTGGGTTTGATGCCATCCACGGCCCAGAGCCAGAGAATGGCCACGAAGATGTAGACGCCGCCATAGGCGGCATAGACGCGGCCAGCGGCGGTCGGGTGCAATGAGAGCAGCCAGGCGAACAGGGCCAGGCTCAGGGCCGCGGGCAGCAGCAGCCAGGCGCTCTTGCCCTGGGTCAGCCAGAGATAAGGGAGATAGCAGCCCAGGATCTCGGCAACCGCAGTCACCAGAAACAGGGCCAGGGTCTTGAGTTCAACCATGAATACTCGGGATCCTTGCAGGCAGAATGGACTTCTTGTGGCAAATCATACTGTTATATCCAGCCACTGCAATCGGCTTTCGAGGTGCACGGTTCAGGGCACGGGAGGCAGATGGCGGAGCGCGAACAGGATCGAGGAACATCATGCGCTTGGCATGGCGTGCGGTAGGTATAGAGGGTATGCAAACAGGGGGTAGAAAGCCGACAGGGAACGGGCTGCGCTGTGCTTAAAAACAGTCAGGCCCGCCGAAGCGGGCCTGACGACAGGATTAGCGGGTCTTGACCGCCTGGAGCAGGACAGAGACGTCGGCGCCAACGCGGCGGGTCGCGATCGCTTCGCGAATGTCGCGCTCGCTGTAGCGACTGGCGGGGTAGACCACCACGCATGCGGTGTCACCGGGAGCGAGGAAGTGGGTCTCGCCAAAGGGGGTGTAGCGGGTGGCGCCAATGCTGATGAGCGCATGGGCCGGGCGTCCCGCCTGGGCCAGCAGCCCCTGGATATGCTCGGCCGGGCCTTCGTCCTGCTGATGGTTGAACTTGTCGATGGCCCACGCCAGCAACTGACCGTGGAAGTAACTGTAATCCACCGCCGCGCTGTCGATCCCGTAGGGGTGCAGCTCACCGCCGCGCTCCAGGTAGCAGGCAATGCGGTAGTCATCGAGCTCGCATCCTGCGGCAAAGTGGGTCAGGGGCAGCAGGTTCGCGGCCAGCCCCTTGCTCTCTTCACCCCAGTTCTTCTTCTCGCTGATCTTGTTGGCGTTGGGACGACGGATGGAGCAGTCGTTGTAGGCGCCAAACGCCTTGGGATGGATGGCTACCACCTGATCCCCCGCGTACTCCAGCTCGCACCACAGTGCCACCTCGGGTTCAATCTGCACCTTTTCGTCCCCGCTCACCGCCGCCTCCGGCAGGAAGATGGCCTCGCCGCTCAGGGGAAAGACCCCGAGCTGGCCGGGATGGTTCGGCACATAGAAGGGGAACAGCGCCTTGGGGGCGACCTTGTCGTCAACCTTGACGGCGACGAAATCCGCCGCCTCCCCTGCCTGCTCCAGGTGACCGGCGAAGTTGCCCGCCACGCCCAGTCCGATAAAGGGGGTCTGTGAGGTGATCTGCATCTGTGGCTCCACTGGCGCGGCCGGGGCCGCCGCCTCGTTGTCGTTGTTCAGGGCGGCAATACCGCCAAAGAGGGAGCTTATTAGAGCACAGCCCCCGGACGGCGCCCAGCCACCGGGCCACAAGCTGTGCACCAGGGCGGATTTTCCCTCACCATCTGGTCATAAAGTCGGCAGTCAATGCGAAGCTGTGATCCCGATGCTTGGGAGAGCCCGGCACTTTTGCTAGGCTGCCCTATTCATTTGCCGTTCGGGAGCCGTCGCAAGGCCATGACCACCCACTTTCAGGGGCGCTTCGAGGTGGAGTTCAAATACCGCCTGACGGACAGCGCCGCCTTTGTGCATACCCTCACGGCCCTCGGCCCCGAGGTGATGGTGGCGGACAATCATGAGCAGGACTGCTACTTCGACACGGCTGACGGCGCCCTGGCCCGGGAGGAGAAGAGCCTGATCATCCGCACCATGGCCCCCAGCGGCATCCGGCTCTGGATAGTCAAAGGGCCCGGACCCGATCGCTGCGAGGCGGTCAACATCACCGATGCGGACAAGGCGACCAGCATGGTGCGCACCCTGGGCTACCGGCCGGTACTGACCATCGACAAGCGGCGCAGCATCTATTTTCTGGGGGCCTTCCACGTCACGGTGGATCACCTAGCAGGTGTCGGTGATTTTGCCGAGCTCGCCATCATGACTGACGACGAGGCCGCCCTGCCCGCCTACCGCGCGCAGTTGCTGGCGCTCGCTAGCCGGCTGGGACTGGCGCCCGAGATGCGGGAAACCCGCTCCTATCGCACCCTGTGCGAGCAGCGAGCCCCCCTTTGACAAGCGGCAACAAGAGGAATCTTCCCATGATCGACAAACTCGCCTGGCTGACCTTCAAGGAGGGACAGCTGCTGTGTGCCCGCTCCCACGGCAAGCACATCTACTACATTCCGGGGGGCAAGCGCGAGCCGGGAGAGAGCGACGAGGCGGCCCTCGTTCGTGAAATCGAGGAAGAGCTCGCGGTCACCCTGAAACCCGACACCCTGGCGTTCGCTTGCGAGTTCAGCGCCCAGGCGGACGGCAAGCCGCAAGGGGTGAATGTCAATCTGCGTTGCTACACGGGGGACGCCGACGGCACACCCGTCGCCTCGGCGGAGATCGCAGAGCTGCGCTGGCTGGACAGCCGCCACCTGGCCGAAGTTTCCCCCGTCTCCCGCCTGCTGTTCCAGTGGCTGGCAGCGCAGGGACTGATCCATTAAGAGACGGCGCACCTGACCGGATGATGATGGCACCGGCAGGAGAGTCCGCGCCCGAGACGTTAATCCCCCACGTGGGCCAAGAGAGAAGATGAGGACATTCAATGGAGATCCTTGAGGTCGAGAGCACCAGAGGCATCAAACCGGCGCTGATCGCCCTGCTGCAAGATTGCGTGGCCAGCGGTGCCTCGGTGGGCTTTCTGCCTCCCCTGCAGGAAGAGCAGGGGCTGGCGTACTGGCAAGGCATCGAGGGGGAGCTGGCGGATGGAGTGCGCAAGCTCTGGGTGGCGTTTGATCAGCACCATCTGGTGGGCGCCCTGCAGCTCTCCCTGTGCACCAAGGCCAACGGGGGCCACAGGGCCGAAGTGGAAAAGCTGATGGTCCACAGCCAGGCCCGTGGCAAGGGGGTGGGCCGCGCACTGATGAACGCCATGGAGCAAGGGGCCCGGGACGCCAGGCGCACCTTGCTGGTGCTGGATACCCGGGTCGGCGACGTGGCCTCCAGCCTCTATCGCCAGCTCGGCTATCAGGAGGCCGGCCAGATCCCGGACTTCGCCCGCAATGGGGACGGCACCCTCGCCGCCACCCAGTTCTTCTACAAGCAGCTCTGAGGCAGACGACCTGGCAAGACTGGACCGCGTGCCGGTCTTGCCCCTCCAAGGCTCGGCGCACATAGGTTTTTGGTTCAATCAGACTCATCGGCAAGGAGCCATCATGATATTGGAAGTCGCCCATCTGCAGATCATTCCCGACAAGGCCACTGATTTCGAGCAGGCCTTCGCCCGGGCCCAGCACATCATCAGCGCCATGCCCGGCTACCTGGGCCACCAGTTGCAGCGTGCCCTGGACGATCCCCATCACTACCTGCTGCTGGTGCAGTGGGAACGGCTGGAAGATCACACCCGGGGGTTCAGGGGCTCCCCCCAGTACCAGGAGTGGAAGGCCCTGCTGCACCACTTCTACGACCCCTTCCCCAGGGTCGAACATTTTCAGGATGCAACACCGATCAGCGCCGCAAGCTGAACCTTGATCAGCTCGTCCCGTCACGGGCAGATCAATGGCGTCAGGCTAGGCGCTCGGCCCTGTGGGCAATCTGCGGCTCGGCAAAGGCGCTCTGGGCCGCGATGAGCTGCAGCTCGTAGGCATTCGCCTCCCAGGTCTGTCTCAGCACCGCATCCACCGCGGCGTTGGTGCGCTCGAAGGCACTCACCCCCTCATATCCCGCCTGCAGGTTGGCCAGCATCAGGGCGCTGATGAGATCCCCCACGCCCACCGGCTGGCGCGCGAAATCGTAAAGGGGACGGGCGATCAGATAGTCACCCCCGGGGGTGGCAAGCAGCATCTCGAAGCGGCCGGGGACACTGGCGGCGCGACCCAGGTGCTTGACCAGCACCATCTTCACTCCCCTCTCCAGCAACTGGTGTGCGGCGACCCGGGTCTGGGCCAGGGTTGTCAGATGGACATCGCACAGGGTCTCCAGCTCCAGCAGATTGGGGGCCATGATGTCCGCCACCGGCAGGGCCTGCTCGGTGAGAAAGCGGGTGACGCCCGGGGCGACGATGCACCCCTTCTCCGGATGCCCCATCACGGGATCGCAGAAATAGAGGGCCGCCGGATTGGCTCGCTTCACCGCCGCCACCACCGCCAGGATCTCGTCCCCCTGCTCCGCCGAGCCCAGATAGCCGCTCAGCACCGCATCGCAGCGCGCCAGCACCTCGATATTGCAAAGCCCCTGGCACAGGGCGGCAATGTGGCCCGCCGGCATCGCCATTCCCTGCCAACCCGCCTCGTACTGGGTGTGGTTCGAGAACTGCACCGTATTGATGGGCCACACCTCCATGCCGAGACGGCGCATGGGGAACACGGCGGCGCTGTTGCCGGCACAGCCAAACACCACGTGGGACTGGATAGAGAGAATGCGTTTCATCGACACCACCGCACAAGAAACCTGAGGAAAAGAGGCAATATATCGGATGAAGAGACGGCTCTTCCAGCAATTAACGCCCTGACTCCCTATTTATGCTTCCGCAGGCTTAACCTGCCGCATATTTGACCGCCGCAACCCTGTTTCTGCACAACCCTGGAGCCATCTGCCCGCGGCTGCGGGGTGATAAATGTACTTGTACGCCTCTTGTCTGATGGCATACAAGGTGATTTTTCAATCAACCATGAACAGTCGGGATCAAGGATGAGGTCCGATGAAAAGGCGCCAGTCGGCAGTCGGCAGTCGGCAGTCGGCAGTCGGCAGTCGGCAGTCGGCAGTCGGCAGTCGGCAGTCGGCAGTCGGCAGTCGCAAAATAAGGCAACAAGGGCAAGGGTCAAGGGGACGTCGGAAGATCACAAGGACGAACGCGGCCTGCCCTTGCCTGACACCGTGGCAACGGCAAGCCATACGAAGTGGCGACAGCAAGTCGCCAGCAGTCATCAGAGGGAGCGCGGTGCCCTTGGGCGTCTCAATCCCGGGCGAAGTGGTAGACCCAGCCTTCGTCCGGTGCCATCTCCTCCGGCAGGTCCACCAGAGCAGGCAGCGAGGTGACGACCCCTTCAGCCGCATATTGCAGGGCCATCAGGGCGCAGAGCGCGGCATCATAGGGATCCGTTCCAGGGATGAGGATTGCTGGCAGGTGGGGTTGCAGCTCGGGCCGCACCGCAGAGGCTTTGCCCCCCATTTTGGCCAAGGCGGGATAGACCTCCAGCACCGCGCGCCCGGCAGCCCTCGCCTGTTTTGGCACCAGTTGCAGATCCCCGAGACGCGGCAGCATGGAGAGGGCCAGGGTGGCGTTGTTGCCGAGCCTGTCGAAGGTTGCGGAGAGGGGCTTCTTGCCATAGTGCTGATGGAGCCAGCGCTCGCAATCCCGGTAGGCGTAAGGGTTGTCAATCTCCCGCTGAGGCACGGGAAAGCCGCTCCCCCGCCCCGCCAGCAGATCGGCGAGGGCGCGGGGAAAGGCCAGGGGCGCATCGATGCCGAGAGCAAGGCGCGGGCAGGCCAGCACCTGCATCAGCGCCACCTCGTCTTGCAGGGCCGGGCGCAGCAGGGCATCCAGATCCGGCGCGACCCGGGAGCTCAGCCGAAACAAGGGGGAGATCCCGAGCCAGTGCAGACGGGACTCCCGGGCCTGCCAACCCACCACCGCCACCGCCTGGGCATTACCCTGCCAGCCCCTCACGTCCCAACCGATGCCGATGGCGTCCATGTGTTCCGTTGTCATGCCCCTGTTACCTCTGTGCAGCCTTGATGGAGCACAGGGTAATGGCTGCCCCTCCTAAAGCAAGGGCAAGTTGGCCCCTAGAAGGATTTCTTGAAGTTGATCAGGGGCAGAATGGGGAAGATGCCGTTCTCGGCGTAGTTGGCCAGGCCAATCTGCAAGCCGTCCAGGTGCTTGGTGGCATTGACGAACCCCAGCTGGAAGGTGGTGCGTTCGGCATAGTTGACGAAGCCGACGTTGGCCAGGGCATTGCCCTGGGCGATGTTGACCGCCCCCCAGTTGAGCCCCTTCACATTGTTGGTCAGGTTGACGAAGCCCAGATTGAGGCCGGTATCCTGCCCTTCGTGCCAGTTGACGGCGTTGATGGCGACCCCGCCAAACTGGTGGCGCACCCGGCTCGCGCCAAAGAACACACCAAGCTGCAGGCCGGTGAACTGATCCACATCGGAGAGGGCGAACACCGGCAGATCGATCCCCTTTACCTGGCCGGTGCGGCCGTAGAGGAAGGAAGCCCGTGCTCCTTCCACCTGATTGGACGAGGGCAGGTTGACACCGGGCAGGGAGATCTGGACCGGCGTGCTGGCCTGGGCGACACCGGCGAGGGTCAGGGCACCACAGCCGAGCAGCAGGGCGAACGGTTTCATCGGGGATTCCTTGTGAAGAGGGTGTGGCTCAAGGGTACCAGCGCAGGCCCCGAGGGACGAGACCCCGACCCTTTCCCTGCGTCACCTCTCGTCTGAATCCGGGGATGGCTCTCTCGGCGGATTGGAAAATTCAAACAGAAACTAACATTTATGTCATTTACACCAAAGGTGGATTGGTTGCAGAATGCTCAAACGTGTGTTTGAACAGAGCAAACAACACGTAACACAGGGATGACGTGCTGTACCCGCAAGAAGGGTCGATTGACCCGCAAAAACAGTGTTCTGCCGAACCGGAGACCCATGATGAATATGGACGTGATCAAGAGCTTTACCGAGCAGATGCAAGGCTTTGCCGCCCCCCTCACCCGCTACAACCAGCTGCTGGCCAGCAACATCGAACAGCTGACCCGGTTGCAACTGGCGTCCGCCAATGCCTACGCCGAACTGGGGCTCAACCAGTTGCAGGCCGTCGGCAAGGTGCAGGATGCCCAGAGCCTGGCGGCCCTCGGCACCGTGCAGCTGGAGAGCGCCAGCCAGCTCTCCCGCCAGATGCTGGATGACATCCAGAAGCTCAGCGCCCTCGGCCAGCAGTTCAAGGAAGAGCTGGATGCCCTGACCGCAGATGGCATCAAGAAGAGCACGGGCAAGGCCTGATAACCCCTGGCTGCCCGTCTTGCGGGCAGCCACATCTCCCCACGACTCGACAGAACGGGCAAGTGCCCGCCTCGGGCGTGGGTGAAGGAGAACACATGAGCCAATCATCTTACGGCCCGCTGTTCGAGGCCCTGGCCCACTACAACGACAAGCTGCTGGCCATGGCCAGAGCCCAGACCGAGCGCACGGCCCAGGCCCTGCTGCAGACCAGTCTGGACGATCTGGGCAAGGTGCTGGAGCAGGGCAGCCAGCAGCCCTGGCAGCTGATCCAGTCCCAGATGAACTGGTGGCAGGATCAGCTCAAGCTGATGCAGCACACCCTGCTCAAGAGTGCAGGCCAGCCGAGCGAACCGGTGATCACCCCGGATCGCAGCGATCGCCGCTTCAAGGCCGACGCCTGGAGCGAGCAACCCCTCTATGACTACCTCAAGCAATCCTATCTGCTGACCGCAAGACACCTGCTGGCGGCGGTGGATGCCCTGGAGGGCGTGCCCGAGAAGAGCCGGGAGCGACTGCGCTTTTTCACCCGCCAGTACGTCAACGCCATGGCTCCCAGCAACTTCCTGGCCACCAACCCGGAGCTGCTCAAGCTCACCCTGGAGTCCGACGGCCAGAATCTGGTGCGCGGCCTTGCGCTCCTGGCCGAAGATCTGGAGCGCAGCGCCGATCACCTCAACATCCGCCTGACCGACGAGTCCGCCTTCGAGCTCGGCCGGGATCTGGCGACCACCCCGGGCCGGGTAGTGCTGCGCACCGAGCTCTTTGAGCTCATCCAGTACAGCCCGACCACGGCGACGGTGGGCAAAACCCCGGTGCTGGTCGTGCCCCCCTTCATCAACAAGTACTACATCATGGACATGCGCCCCCAGAACTCCCTGGTGGCCTGGCTGGTCGCCCAGGGGCAGACGGTCTTCATGATCTCCTGGCGCAACCCGGGGGTGGCACAGGGGCAGGTCGATCTCGACGACTACGTGGTGGACGGGGTCATCGCCGCCCTGGACGCCGTGGAGGCGGCCACCGGCGAGCGGGAGGTGCACGGCATCGGCTACTGCATCGGTGGCACTGCATTGTCACTCGCCATGGGCTGGCTGGCGGCGCGGCGCCAGAAGCAGCGGGTGCGCAGCGCCACCCTGTTCACCACCCTGCTGGACTTCTCCCAGCCAGGGGAGCTTGGCATCTTCATCCACGAGCCCATCATCGCGGCACTGGAGGCGCAAAACGAGGCCAGGGGCATCATGGACGGGCGCCAGCTGGCGGTCTCCTTCAGTCTGCTGCGGGAGAACAGCCTCTACTGGAACTACTACATCGACAGCTACCTCAAGGGCCAGAGCCCGGTGGCGTTCGATCTGCTGCACTGGAACAGCGACAGCACCAACGTGGCGGGCAAGACCCACAACAGCCTGCTGCGTCGACTCTACCTGGAAAACCAGCTGGTGAAGGGGGAGTTCAAGATCCGCCACACCCGCATCGATCTCGCCAAGGTGAAGACCCCGGTGCTGCTGGTGTCCGCCGTGGACGATCACATCGCCCTCTGGCAGGGAACCTGGCAGGGCATGGCGCTGTTCGGGGGCGAACGGCGCTTCATTCTGGCCGAATCCGGGCACATCGCCGGCATCATCAATCCGCCGGATGCCAACAAATACGGCTTCTGGCAGAGCGAGGCCGAGGCGGACAGCCCGACGCAGTGGCTGGCGGGGGCGACCCACCAGAGCGGCTCCTGGTGGCCCGAGATGATGCGCTTTATCAAAGACCGTGACGAGGCAGAGCCCGTCCCCGCCCGGCAGCCTGCCGAGGGGCTGGAGGCAGCCCCCGGCAGCTACGTCAAGGTACGGCTCAATCCGGTGTTTGCCGGCGTCAGGAAGCAAGAAGAGGAACCCGCATGAGTACACAACCCCTTGCCGTGGGCCAGAAAGCCAGCCTGACCAAGCGCTTCGGCCCGGCCGAGGTGGCGGCCTTCGCCGCGCTGTCGGAGGACTTCAACCCCCTGCACCTGGACCCGGACTTCGCCGCCAGGACGGTGTTCGAGCGCCCCATCGTCCACGGCATGTTGCTGGCGAGCCTCTTCTCCGGGCTGCTCGGTCAGCAGTTGCCAGGCAAGGGGAGCATCTACCTGGGCCAGAGCCTCGGCTTCAAACTGCCGGTGTTCGTGGGGGACGAGGTGACGGCGGAGGTGGAGGTGATTGCTCTTCGAAGCGACAAGCCCATCGCCACCCTGGCCACCCGCATCTTCACCCAGGGCGGCGCCCTCGCCGTGACGGGGGAAGCGGTGGTGAAGCTCCCTTGAGCGCCAGTGGCACCCAGAGACACAACCAGCCCGGTCGGGCTGGTTTTTTTGCCTGTGCTAGCCCCTTTTTCGGGGCAATTGGGCCCGGGCCCTTTCCCTGCCCCGCCTAACTGCCTAGAATGAGCCCCCGCTGTTTCAGCCATTCATCCAGCTAGAGGATTTCCCATGGAGACGTTTCTGCTCGAAGGTCACCCCTTCGTTGCCTTGTGTGACCTGATCAAGCATCAGGGTTGGGCCGATTGTGGCGGTGCCGCCAAGGCGCTGGTCGCCGAGGGCCTGGTGGAAGTGGACGGTCAGGTCGAGACCCGCAAACGCTGCAAGATAGTCGCCGAGCAGGTGGTCAACTTCAACGGCATGAAGGTAGTCGTGAAGGAAGGCGTCAGCCCCGAGATCCTCTGATTCTGACACCCTGCCACGCAAGCGCTACCCAGCACAGTGGCCGCGCAGGTGGTCAACTTCAACGGCATGAAGGCCGTGGTGAAGGAAGGGAGCAGTCCCGAGATCCCCTGATCCTGACGCCCGGCCACGCCAGCGCTACCCAGCACAGTGGCCGAGCGGATGGTAAACTTCAACGGCATGAAGGTAGTCGTGAAGGAAGGCGTCAGTCCCGAGATCCTCTGATCCCGGTTTGAACAAGGGCGCCAAGCGCCCTCTGGCCTTCAGCTGGCCTTGATGGAGAGGGTCAGCACGAAGCGGGCCATGGCCTCGTCGCCGTTGCGCGACGGGCAGGTGGCCACCACCTGGATGGGGCGGTTGATGCGCTGACCGCTCGCCAGGGACTCGTCGATCATGGCGTCGATAAGCTCCCCCGCCGCGCAATCAAACTGCACGTCCCCCTCCGGGCGCTTCAAAAACTCCCCCTGCACATCCTTGAAGGCAAAATGCACCTTCTTGCGCCGCGCCCGCCCCTTCTCCATGACCAGGAGCCCCCCCACCAGGTCGGCACCGGTGGCGAGCGCCCCGAAATACATGCTGCCCAGGTGGTTGCGGGTGCGCCAGCCCAGCGGAATGCGGATGCGCAGCGCCCTGGCGTCCATCTGCTCGATGACGGGGGCACAAAAACCAATGACGGGAATGTAGCGCCAGGCGAACAGACGCAGGGCGAGGTTGGCTTTGAGGCGTTGCAGGTCCATTGCAAACTGATCCGATGAGTGAATGTGACGCAAATGTTGCCAGCCTGCATCCCGATAGACAAGCCTCCCGTGCCATCCCTGTGAGCGGGCCCCCAAAGGGTATTTGCAAAATTCATGCAATGGCCAGGTTCTATTTGTCTGGCAAATGATAAAACCGGCCTTTCCTGACCCCGGGTCGCCCCTCTCTTTCCCTTTTCCGGATTTTTTCAAGGTCCCGCCCCGGATGACGGGACCATGACAGCCATATCCGAATGAAACACAACAAGAAATACTCCCCGTCAGGGGGCTAGCCCAGGATCCCGCCCCCGCCACTGGGATTATTCGCAGTAACCAAACCCCCTCTCCCTCGCTAGGCTGTTGCTGGCCCGGAAGTAGCCACTCGGCACCGGGTCAACCCGTCTACCAATCTCACCATAAGGATAGAGAGATGAGTCACGTGCAACAGTTGTTCAACGGGGGCGAGAGCGCCGGTACTTTCCAGCTCAACTTCAACAACAACCGTGCCTACGAGCTGTTTGGCCGGGAGTACCTCAAGTGCTATGCCAACCTCAGCGCCAAGGGGAAGATGAGCAAGCCCCTGCCCACCGGGCCGCTGAGCTACACCGTCGACTTCGCCATGGATTGCGGCTGCAGTTCGGTGCTGTTTGACTTCAACCTCGCCTACAAGAAGACCTTCGGCAACCAGTTGCAGGCCCCCCTGTGGCGCGAGTCGGACTACGAGGCCGAGCTGGTGCTCTGCCAGCTGGTGCGCGAGGCACCGGCCAACCGCCTGAGCAACCATGATCAGTTCGCCGAGGCCGAGGCCTTCTTCAACGACGTCAATCTGCCCGACACCGTCCGGGCGGTGGGCAATGATCCCTATGCCGACAAGGACGGCCTGGTGGAGTTCATCGTGGCCAACGAGCTGCTGGACGATCCCGCCGTCATGGCCAAGCTGGCGGAACAGAAGGCCTACCTCATCGCCATCACCTCCGTGGTCACCGCCTACATCAACCGTTACGCCGAAGCCTATGGCGAGCAGTACAAGACGGACGCGGATCTCTGGGCCAGGGCCCTCTCCAAGATCCCCCTGATGGGGCCGAGCAAGATCGATCAGCAGAGCTACAGCCGCCACATCAAGGGGCTCAGCATCGCCACCGACTTCATCAACTTCATCATGGACGTGGTGGTGAGCCAGGGCACCACGGCGCTGGCCAGCTTCAACAAGTTCCTGCAAAAGCAGGGGGATGCCATCCGCTTCGGGGTGGAGAACAACAAGGACTTCTACAAGACCATCACGGTGGGGGTCACGGTGGAAGTGTTCAAGGTGGGCAACGAGCTGGTCTATGTGCCGAAGATCAAGCAGTACCGCGTCAACTTCGACCGCCAGAACAGCAAGTTCACCTCCGCCTGTGCCAGCGCCGAGTTCGTCGACATCTACTTCAACTACCTCTATGCCGCCAACGTGTTCGACTACGAGGCCCTCAAGGACCCCGAGATCAAGCGCGACTTCGACAGCTTCATCCAGAAGCAGCGCAAGGCACAAATTGAAGAAGCGGATACCTTCTTCAACGATGACTTCCCGCCCCTGGAGCCCAAGCTGGTCAGCCGCAGCAAGGTCACGGTGTAACCCCGCCAGTCAAAAAAACAGCCGGCAGATGCCGGCTGTTTTTTTAGGTGGGCCTCAGGCCCGTTTCTCTTCAAGCCAGGCCCCCTGGCTCTGCATCTCGAACAGCTGGGCATAGTGTCCTCCCAGCGCCATCAGCTCGCCGTGGGTGCCGCGCTCGCTCACCAGCCCGCGGGAGAGCAGCAGGATTTCATCGGCATCCACTATGGTGGAGAGGCGGTGGGCGATGGCGATGGTGGTGCGACCACGGCGCGCTGCCGAGAGCGCCTGGGAGAGGGCGAGCTCGGTCTGGGAGTCCACGCTCGCGGTCGCCTCGTCCAGGATGAGGATGCGCGGATCCCCCACCAGGGCGCGGGCAAAGGAGAGCAGCTGGCGCTGGCCGGCGGAGAGGTTCTTGCCCCCCTCCTCCATCAGGGTGGCCAGACCATCGGGCAGGTGGCGCACGAAATCGGCCAGCTGCACCTCCTCCAGGGCCTGCCAGAGCCGCCCATCCTCGATGCCGTCACGCCCAAGGCGCAGGTTCTCGGCCAGGGTGCCGACGAAGATGAAAGGATCCTGCTGCACCAGGCCGATGCTGCGGCGCACCGCCGAGAGGGCCAGGCCGTTCATGGGGAGATCATCGAAGTGGATGCTCCCCCGATCCAGGGGGTAGAAACCCATCAGCAGGCTGATGATGGTGGACTTGCCGCTGCCGGTGTGGCCCACCAGCGCCAGCATCTGGCCCGGCCGGGTGGCAAAGCTCACATCTTGCAGCACCTGCTGCTCCCCGTCGTAGGAGAAGCCCACCCCGTCGAAGCGTACCCATCCCTCCAGGGGGCGCACCTCCCCATCGGTGCTCTCGCGGGTTTCATCGAGCAGGGCGAACACCCGCTCCCCCGCCACCATGGCCTGCTGCAACTGGTTGAGCTGGTTGGTCATCTCGATGAGGGGCTCGATCATCCGCCCCAGATAGCTGATGAAGGCGTAAAGCACCCCCACCTGGATGGCCCCCGCCGTGCTCAGCCCCTCGTGGGCAAACAGGGCCAGCAGACCGATGAGCACCATCATGTAGAAGAGATCGATGAGGGGGCGCAGCAGGATGCCGTTGATCTTGAGGCTCTTGATCCGCGCCTGCCAGTGCTGCTGGTTCACCCCGGCAAAGGCATTGGCGAAGTGGCGCTCCTGCACCATGGCCTGGATCACCGGCATCCCCTGCAACGACTCGTTGAGACGGCTGTTGATGTCGGAGAGCAAGGATCGGGTCGCCCGCACCACGGGCACGCTCAGTTTCTGGTAGAGCCACATCACGGCCCCCACCGCCGGCAGCAGGGTGGCGCATACCAGCATCAGGCGCAAGTCCAGCAGCGCCATGGAGAGCAGGATGCCGCACAGGAGCACCACTTTTTGCACCAGGAGCCCTATCACCTGGACATAGAGGTTCATGATCGCCTCGGTGTCGTTGGTGATGCGGGAGATGAGGGAGCCCGAGCGGTGCTTGTCGAAATAGCGGGCAGGCAGGCGGATGGCGGTGGCGAACACCTGCTCACGCAGGCGCTGCACCACCGCCTGGGCGATGCGGTTGAAGCGCAGGGATTGCAGATAGAAGCCGGCCGCCGACAACACCTGCAACCCCAGATAACCGGCGGCAAGGGCGGCGATGATGCCCCACTCCAGCCGGCGCGGCGCCAGGTAGTCATCGATGAAGAGCTTGATGAGCAAGGGGCCCGCCACCTCGGCGCCGGTGGCGAGCAGCAGGCAGATGCCCGCCTGCACCAGCCAGCGGGGGTAGCTGGCGCAGTAGGCGAGCAGCCGTTTGATGGTTGGATTCACAGACTTGCCTCCAGCGCAACGTTCCACGGGAATTGACTCTCTTTGCTCCCCTCTCCGATCGCGGGAGCCGGGCGGGGGGTGAAGGAAACCAGGGGTCTTGTCATCCTGTTCACAGGCTCTCCTCCACGTCCTGCTCCAGGCGCTGGTAGCGGACCATGTCCGCGTACCAGCCGTTCCTGGCCATCAGGGCCTCGTGACGGCCCCGCTCGCTGATCGCTCCCTGCTCCAGCACCAGGATCTCGTCCGCCTGCTCCACCGCCGTCATGCGGTGGCTCACCAGCACCAGGGTGCGTTTGTGGACCTTGAGGGCCAGCAGGATCTGCTGCTCGGTGTGGGCATCCACCGCCGAGAGGGCGTCATCCAGCACCAGGATAGGGGCATCCAGCAGCAGGGCGCGGGCGATGGCCAGACGCTGCTTCTGACCGCCGGAGAGGGTCACCCCCTTCTCCCCCACCTCGGTTTCATACCCTTTGGGGAAGCGACTGATGTCGTCGTGCACGCAGGCGATGCGCGCCACCCGCTCAATCTCCTCCCGACTCGCCTCGGGGCGGCCCAGGGCGATGTTGGCCGCGATGGTGGTGGAGAACAGAAACGGCTCCTGGGGCACATAGGCAAACTGGCTGCGCAGCTCACCCAGCGACAGTTGCGAGATGGGCACCTCTCCCATGCGGATCTCCCCGGCCGTGGGGTTGGCCAGGCGCATCAGCAGCTTGAGCAGGGAGCTCTTGCCTGCCCCGGTGCGTCCCACTATCCCCAGCATGGCGCCAGACTGCAGGGTGACATCCACCCCCTGCAACAGGGTGCGCTGCTCCAGCCGGTAGCCCAGCCCCAGCACCCGCAGGGGAAAGGCCGAGGCCAGCGCCACGGGATGGGCCGGCTCCTCGATGTCGCTGCGCTCCCCCAGCAGGCTTTCGATGCGCGAGTAGGCGGCGCTGCCCCGCTCGATGATGTTGAACAGCCAGGCGATGGCGAACATGGGCCAGATGAGCTGGCCGAGGTACATGGTGAAGCTGGTGAGCTCCCCCAGGGTCAGCTTGTCTTGCAGCACCAGGGCGCTGCCCCCTGCGACCGCCAGAAAATAGGAGCAGCCGATACACAGGTAAATCACGGGATCGAACTTGGCGTCGATGCGGGCCACCGCCATGTTGCGCTCCCCCGCCTGACGGGTCAGCTCGGCAAAGCCCTCGTCCTCCAGGGATTCGACCGCGTAGGATTTGAGCACCCGCACCCCGGAGAGGGCCTCCTGGGTCTTGTTGTTGAGGCGGGAGAAGGCCCCCTGCGCCGCCTTGAACTCCTTGTAGATCTGGGTCCCGAAGCGGTTCATGAAGAAGGCCATCACCGGCAGGGGCAGCAGGGAGAGCAGGGTCAGCTGCCAGGAGTACTGGCTGCACATGATGGAGAGCACCAGGATGCCGACGATGAAGGAGTCCACCAGGGTCAGCACCCCTTCCCCTGCGGTCATCTCCACCGCCTGGATGTCGTTGGTGGCGTGGGCCATCAGATCACCGGTGCGGTGGCGCTGGTAGAAATCCGGGCTCATGCGAGTGAAGTGGGTGAACAGCCGGTTGCGCAGCACGTAGGCGAGCCGGTAGGAGGCACCGAACAGCATGACCCGCCACACATAGCGCAGCAGGTAGATAAGCAGTCCCAGGCCAAAAAGCCCCGCCAGATAACCGGTCAGGGTGCCGCTGTCCAGGTCACCCTTGGCGATGCCATCCACCACCCAGCCCACCACCTTGGGAGGGATCACGGTCAACAGGGCCACCAGCATCAGCAGGGAGATGGCCACCAGATAACGCCGCCACTGATCCTTGAAAAACCAGCCAAGCCGCAAAAATACGCTCACAGAGAAGTC
Source organism: Aeromonas sp. 25-248 (assembly GCF_053005425.1). Taxonomy (NCBI): domain Bacteria; kingdom Pseudomonadati; phylum Pseudomonadota; class Gammaproteobacteria; order Aeromonadales; family Aeromonadaceae; genus Aeromonas; species Aeromonas sp. 25-248. The sequence goes on from NZ_JBRKTB010000003.1 coordinate 28,951, forward strand.
CTTGGTCGCGGCGCGCTGCCGCGTGATCGTGAAGAGAAGCTCAATACAATCGCCCCCTGGCGGGGGCGAACGAGTGGGTCATCATAGCCTGAAGCGGGTGACTTGAGAACGATTGCTATCTTCCCCTCCCTCAGAGCCGCTTGTCGGGGGGCGAAAACGGGAAGGCGACCGACTCCTGCTGCTCCCCGGTGAGCAGGAAGTGGGAGACCTCCTCCCGGGTCTGGGTAAAGACCTGCTGCAACTGGTTGAGCTCCCCCTCGCTCAGCTCCTCCTGCAGCCGCAGCCGCCACTCCAGCTCCCCGGCCAGCAGTTGCAGGCGGGAAGCGGAGATGTTGGCCGAGACCCCCTTCAGGGTATGCAGCAACCGGCACGCCACTTCGGGCTGCTGGCGACGCAGGGCGGTGCGGATGTCCCACAGATCGTCCTTGTGCTCGGAGAGGAACAGCTTGAAGAGGATCTGCAGCGCCTCCCTGTCATGCTCCAGCCGGCGCAGGGCATCCTCCAGATCCAGCACGCCCATGAGGGCCGGCGGCTTGACCTCGATGGGCACCTTGGGCTCCCCGCCGCTGCTCTTCACCCATTGCAGCAGGTTGTTGTAGAGATCGAGCTTGCTCACCGGCTTGGTGACATAGCCGTTCATGCCGACGCCAAGGCAGCGCTCCCTGTCCCCCGGCATGGCGCTGGCGGTGAGGGCGATGATGGGCACATCGTGCTTGTCCACCATCTTGCGGATCTGGCGGGTGGCATCCAGCCCGTCCAGCACCGGCATCTGCAGATCCATCAGGATGACGTCGAACGGCTGCTCCGCCACCTGCTCCACCGCCTCGCGGCCGTTGTCCACCACGGTGACCTTGGCCTCCACCCGGCGCAGGTACTCCAGAATGAGCTGCTGGTTGACCCGGTTGTCCTCGGCCAGCAGCACCCGGGTACCGCGCAGCAGCTCCCGGAACTGCTGCTGATCCCCCTGGGCCTCCGCCTGGCGGACCTTGCTGTCATGGGAGCTGCCGTTGAGCAGTTCGTCCACCTTGGCCAGCAAGGCGTTTTCGGTCATGGGCTTGGCCAGGAAATGGGTCAGTCCCATGCTCTCCATCCGCCCGTGCAGCCCCTCCCTGGACCAGGCGCTGGTCATCAGGACAGGCAGGCGCCGCCACTGGCTGTGCTGGTACATCTCGAGGGCCAAGTCCAGGCCATCCTCCTGACCCATGCGCCAGTCGAGGATGGCGAGGCGGATGTGATGCCCCTCTTCCCGCAGCACCTGACGGGCGCGGGAGAGGCTGTTGACCGTGATGACGGACGCCCCCGCCCGCCCCAGGATGTCCTTGGCCAGTTCCAGCACCAGCTCGTTGTCATCCATCATCAGGATCAGGGGCTGGTGATCGAAGAAGACCCTGCGCCCCGAGACCCCGTACACCGCCTGGGAGATGGGGATCTCGAACAGGAAGGTGGAGCCCACCCCGGGCTTGCTCTGCACGGTGATCTCCCCTCCCATCAGCCCCACCAGTCGCTGGGAGATGTTGAGGCCAAGCCCGGAGCCGCCATATTTGCGGGTATTGCCCGCCTCCAGCTGGGTAAAGGGCTGGAACAGCTGGGCCTGCTTCTCCGGGGCGATGCCGATGCCGGTATCCCGCACGCTGAAACAGACCCGCATGGGATGCTGGCTGGTGAGCGTAATGGCCACCTCCACCTCGCCCCGCTCGGTGAACTTGATGGCATTGTTCACCAGGTTGACCAGCACCTGACCGAGGCGCAGCGGATCCCCGCGCAGAAAGTCGGGCACGGCGGGAGACTTGTTGATGATGACCTCGATGTGCTTGCGCTCCGCCAGATCCGCGAACATGGCGGCGAGGGAGTCGAGCTGCTCGCTGAGATCGAAGTCGATCTCCTCCAGGGTCAGCTTGCCGGACTCCACCTTGGTGAGATCCAGGATGTCGTTGATGAGCAGCAGCAAGGTGTCCGACGAGGATTTGATCTTGTTGAGATAGTCCCGCTGCTGGGGATCCAGGCTGGTTTGCAGTGCCAGGGCGCTGAAGCCGATGATGGCATTCATGGGGGTGCGGATCTCGTGGCTCATGTTGGCCAGGAAGTCGCTCTTGGCCTGGGCCAGCAGCGCGGCATGGCGTGAGAGCTCGCTCAGCTTCTGGTTGCGGCGCCACAGGGTCGCGGCCACCAGCGAGAAGCAGAGCAGCGCCCCCCCCAGCACCATCAGGTAGAAGCGGCTCTTGAGGGAGGAGGCCCGCTCCAGCTTGCTCTGCTTCCAGGCGGGCAGCGAGCTCAGCCCCTTCATCTCCACCACCTGATTGCGCAGGCGATGGTACTCCATCACCTGCTGATTGAACTCCTGGCCCAGCCGAACGAGGGCCGCGACCCTCGGCTGCTCGCCATAGCGGTCGAGCAGGTGCTGCTGGAGTTGCAGCAGTTGCCGCTGCTCGTTCTGATCCCAGCTGCGTCTGAGGTAGTGGTGCAGGCGCATGAGTTCGGTCAGGTCGCGGTACTGCGCCTCACCGACCGGCAGGGTGCCTTGCAACGCCTTGAGCTGGCCCTGGAAGCGGGGAGCCAGATACTCGATGGTCATCTCCATGGTGTAGAGCCTGGCGAGATCCAGCAGATAACCGTCGATGTCCCGCTGCAACGCCTGGGAGCCGGGGTCGTCCACCGACTCCGGATCCTCGTGCACCAGCCTGACGAACCTGTCCAGGTGACTGGAAAGCAGGCTCAGGCGCTGCTGTACGCTGCCATCGCTGGCCTTCTCGCGCCCCAGCAGATAGACGGTATCGGTATTGACCCGATTAAGCACCATCTCAGCCGCCACGCTCAAATCGAAGGCACGCTGCTGCTGGCTGAGCAACTGCCAGCAATAGGCAGAAAAGCCCACCAGCGATACGATGATAAGGCCAAAGACAACACGATTGGCCCGTGCAACACTCTTCATCCCGTCTCGATTCTCATGTCATGGTCGGCCATCCGGTGACATCAGGTCACGGCCGGAGGCCAACTGTGAAAAACCACTGAGTGCTATGTTACCGTTAGTCGGCGCTCTGATTGCAATAAAGATGTTGCCGGGCCATGAAATAAGGAAGCAATTATGTCACTTGTCACCACCTATTGTAGCCAATGCTTTACCCGCAACCGCCTGCCTGTCGAAAAAGCAGACTCAAACGCGAAGTGCGGCCGCTGCCGTCACCCCCTCTTCGAACAAACCCCGGTGGCGGGGCGTCAGGCCAGCTTCGATGCCCTGATCCAGTCCGACATCCCGGTGGTGGTGGACTTTTGGGCAAGCTGGTGTGGCCCCTGCCTGCAGTTTGCCCCCGTCTTTCAGGAGGTCGCCCGGGAGCTTGAGCCCCGCCTTCGCTTCGTGAAACTCGATACCGAGCAGGAGGCCGCCATCGCAGGTCGCTATGGCATCCGCAGCATCCCGACCCTGATGGTCTTCCAGCGGGGGGAGATCCTGGCACAGCGCAGCGGCTCTCTGCCCAAGAGCCTGTTCAAGGAGTGGCTGCTCTCCTTCACCTCCCCCGTCAAATGAAAATGAAATGTTTCATTTCTGTTTGATTGAAGATCCATTTTCACTTGACTCTGTGAGTCGCCACATGATTTGACCATATCCCCCTGTTTCAAACAGGGGGATAAATGTAACCTCGGCATCACAACAACAACCATAAATTAACCGAGAGAACGTTATGCACACATCGGCTGTACCTACGACTCCCCCCTCACGCTGGCTGGACATCAAGTCCGGGATCGTCATCCTGGATCTGCTCCTGCTCTGCGCCATGCTGGCATGGCTCCCGTTTGACCCCATGGTCAACAAGGGGCTGGCCATCCTGATCTTCATCGCCATCCTCTGGCTGACCGAGGCGGTGAACATCACCATCACCGCCATCTCCATCCCGGTGCTCGCCACCCTGCTCGGGGTGTTCGACATGAGCAAGTCGCTGACCGACTTTGCCAACCCCGTCCTGTTCCTCTTTTTTGGCGGCTTTGCCCTCGCGGCAGCCCTCTCCAAGCAGGGACTCGACACCCAGATCGCCGGCAAGGTGATGCAGCTCGCCAAGGGACACCTGGGCTGGGCTTCCATCGTGCTCTTCACCATCACGGCCGCCCTCTCCATGTGGATCAGCAACACCGCCACCGCGGCCATGATGATGCCGCTGGCCCTCGGCATGCTGAAGGGGCTGGACGTTCACAAGGAGCGCCGCACCCTGGTCTTCGTGCTGCTTGGCGTCGCCTATAGCGCCAGCATCGGTGGCATCGGCACCCTGGTGGGCAGCCCCCCCAATGCCATCGCCGCCGCCCAGATGGGCTTGGGCTTCACCGACTGGCTGGAGTTCGGCATCCCCGTGGTGATCATCTTCATGCCGGTGGGCATCGGCCTGCTCTACTGGGTGACCCGTCCCAATCTCTCCCACCAGGTGAGCACCGAGCAGGTCACCATCGAATGGACAGGTCAGCGCAAAGTGACCCTGGCCATCTTCCTGACCACGGTGCTGCTGTGGATTGGATCCCAGCCTCTTGCCAAGGCGCTGGGCGGCATTCCCCAGTTCGATACCCTGATCGCCATGGGCGCTATCCTGGCCATCGCCGTCAGCCGGGTCGCCAGCTGGGATGACATCAACCAGAACACCGACTGGGGCGTGCTGCTGCTGTTCGGGGGTGGTCTCACCTTGAGCGCCATCCTCAAGCAGACCGGGGCCAACGCCTTCCTGGCGGAGCACCTCTCCAGCGGCCTCTCCTCCATGCCCATCTTCGTGATCCTGCTCTGCCTGGCCGCCTTCGTGGTGTTCCTGACCGAGCTGGTCTCCAACACCGCCACCGCCGCGCTGCTGGTGCCGCTGTTCGCCGGGGTGGCCGAGGCTCTGGGAGTCTCCCCCATCGTGGTCTCCGTGCTGATCGCCGTCGGCGCCTCCTGTGCCTTCATGCTGCCGGTGGCCACGCCCCCCAACGCCATCGTCTTCGCCAGCGGCCATATCCAGCAGCGGGAGATGATGCGGGCCGGCCTGGTGCTGAACCTGGTGTTCACCGTCATCCTGACCATGCTGGCCTATTTCATGGGGGATATCCTCCACTGAGGTTCGCCCCCTAATGCCCCTACAAGCCCCGCATCGCCGGGGCTTTTTCTCGCCGCGACATCACCGCGACATTAACTCGCACTTAAGAAATCGCCTCCATGATGCTGACAACGGCCATCACGCAGCCATGGCTGACGATGGCGATGATCATGGACATCACGACAAGGGGATCACCTCATGGGAAAGACGATGCAGAACAACCGTGAAATCAAGGTATGGGATCCGGTGGTCAGGGGATTTCACTGGGCCACTGTGCTGTTGTGCGTGCTGAATCTCTTCATCCTTGAAGAGGGAGCGCGCAACCACCGCTATGCGGGATATGCGCTGGCCGGACTGCTGGTACTGCGCATCGTATGGGGTTTCATCGGCTCCTATCATGCCCGCTTCGCCCAGTGGCTGCCGACACCGACCGGCGTCATCACCTATCTCAAGGAGACGATCAAGGGGCGCCACCCCTACTACGCCGGTCACAATCCTTTGGGGTCCTTGATGATACTGCTGCTGTTGACCTGCCTTGTCGGCACCGCCGCCAGCGGGATCATGACCGAATACGGGCCGCTCTCCGGCACCCATCGCATGGAAGAGATCCACGAGTTCTTTGCCAAGGGGCTGCAGGTGGCCATCTTCGTCCATGTACTGGCCGTCATCGCCCTGGATCGTCTGGTACGGGGCGATCTCGTCAGGGCGATGATCACCGGCAAGAAACGGGTGCCGGCGGACACCCGGGTGGTCGACAGGCCCTGAGCCTCCCTCAACCCGACAGATGAAAAAAAACCCCGCATCGCGGGGTTTTTCACAGGAGCAGACATCAACCGACGTTGCAGCTCGTCAATTTCCAGATCCGGTCTACGTAATCCTGGATGGAGCGGTCGGAGTTGAACTTGCCCATGGTGGCCGAGTTGATGATGGCTTTCTTCGCCCACAGGGCCGGATCCCGGTACCAGGCGTCGATCAGCTTGTGCGCCTCGGAGTAGGACTCGAAATCGGCCAGGGTCAGGTAAGGGTCTCCCCCTTCCAGCAGGGAACGCTTGATGGAGGCGAGCTCCCCCGGGCGACCCGGCGTGAAGTAGTCGGTATCAAACCAGTCCAGCACGGCTTTCAGTTCGGAGTTGGCGTAGTAGAAGTCATACGGGTTGTAGCCGCGCGCCTTCAGTGACTTCACCTCGTCCACATTCAGACCGAAGATGGCGCAGTTCTCGGCACCCGCCTCTTCGGCGATCTCGATGTTGGCTCCATCCAGCGTCCCGATGGTGATGGCACCGTTCAGCGCCATCTTCATGTTGCCGGTACCGGATGCTTCGTAACCTGCGGTGGAGATCTGCTCGGAGACATCCGCCGCCGGGATCAGCTTCTCGGCGAGGCTCACGCGGTAGTTCGGCATGAACACCACTTTCAGCTTGCCCTGGATACGGGCGTCGTTATTGACCCGCTCCGCCAGCTTGTTGATGGCGTAGATGATGTCCTTGGCCAGTTTGTAGCCGGGCGCCGCCTTGGAGCCGAAGATGAACACCCGCGGATGCATGTCATAGTCCGGGTTCGCCAGCAGGCGACGGTAGAGCGCCATGATGTGGATGAGGTTCAGTTGCTGGCGCTTGTACTCGTGCAGACGCTTGATCTGGACATCGAAGATCGCCTCCGCGCTCACGTCGATACCGGTTTCCGCCTTGATGACCTTGACCAGCTTCTCCTTGTTGTGGCGCTTGATGGTCATGAACTGCTGCTGGAACGCCTTGTCGTCGGCAAACTTCACCACGCTGCGCAGCTTGTCCAGTTGCAGCGGCCACTCCTTGCCCACTACCTCGTTGTAGAGTTCGGCCAGTTCCGGGTTGCAGGCCAGCAGCCAGCGACGGGGAGTCACGCCGTTGGTGACGTTGCACATCTTCTCGGGCCACAGCTCGGCATACTCGGGGAAGAGATCTTCCTTCACCAGCTTGGAGTGGATCTCGGCCACACCGTTCACCTTGGAGGAGCCGATGACGCACAGGTTGCCCATGCGCACCTTGCGCACGTCACCCTCTTCGATGATGGAGAGCTTGGCCTTGATGGCATCGTTGCCCGGCCACTTGGGCTCCACCAGCTCGTTCAGGAAGCGGGCGTTGATTTCATAAATGATCTCGAGGTGACGGGGCAGAACCTTCTCGAACAGGCTGACGGACCACTTCTCCAGCGCTTCCGGCAGCAGGGTGTGGTTGGTGTAGGAGAAGACCTGATAGCAGATGCCCCAGGCGGTATCCCAGTTCAGCCCCTCTTCGTCCACCAGCACGCGCATCAGCTCGGGGATGGCCACGGTGGGGTGGGTATCGTTGAGCTGGATGGCGATTTGCGCGGCAAAGTTGCTGAAGTCACTGCCATGCACCCGCTTGTAGCGACGCATGATGTCCTTGATGGAGCAGGCGCAGAAGAAGTACTGCTGGATCAGGCGCAGCTCCTTGCCGGCGTCGGTCTCATCGTTCGGGTAGAGCACCTTGGAGATGGTCTCGGCCTGGGCCTTCTCGGCCTGGGAGTCGATATAACCACCGGCGTTGAACACGTCCCAGTCGAAGAACTCGGAGGCGCGGGATTCCCACAGACGCAGGATGTTGACGGTGTGACCACCGAAGCCGACCACCGGAATGTCCCAGGGCACCCCTTTGATCTTGCGACCGGCGTGCCACACCTTCTTCAGGCCACCCTTGTCACCAAACACGGTCTCCACGTAGCCGTAGAGCGGGATCTCCTGCACCGATTCCGGGCGGCAGATCTCCCAGGGGTTGCCATATTCGCGCCAGGAGTCCGGACGCTCGATCTGACGGCCATCCTGAATTTCCTGACGGAACAGGCCGTGCTCGTAGTGGATGCCATAGCCCACCGCCGGGTAGTTCAGAGTGGCCAGGGAATCGATGAAGCAGGCAGCCAGACGACCCAGGCCGCCGTTGCCAAGGGCCATGTCAGGCTCTTGTTCACACAGATCGGTCAGTTCCAGACCAAGTTCACCCAGCGCCTCTTCACAGACTTTGTAGAGGGAGAGGTTGTGCAGGTTGTTGGAGGTCAAACGCCCCATCAAAAATTCAGCAGAGAGATAGTGAATCGCACGAGTATCTTTCTTGAAGTGAGTCTGCTGAGTACGGGTCAGGCGCTCGTACACCTGTTCATTGACGGCGGCAGCGGTCGCTTTCCACCAGGCATCCGGAGAGGCTTTCTGTTCGCTTGTACCCAAGGTAGAACGCAGGTGACGCACGATACTCGCCTTGAGCTGATCTTTATCCAGTTGGAGATCCTGGTCTGTCTTCTTCTTGGTAGCCATAAACCATTTTCCTTCGTTACAAATAAAAAATGTCATCCCATCGGGGGGACCGGCGCTGTTGTTATCTCAGAATATGCTCCGGCGGGGGCATACTAGCTAAAGCCAAGGGTTTAAAAGTTAACGTGAGTCACACTTTAACGCATAAAAATGACAGTTTCACCATGAAAACCCTTTCCTTGAGCCAGTCTGAATGAAATATAAATTTCGTTTTAAATCATGGTGATACATGAAAACAAAAAAGATAGTTTTATGAATAGGTTTTCAATGATTGCCTGTGACTGAAAATACGTGAAAATAACCGCCGACTAGGGAGAAATTGAAAGCGTTTTCAATTCACACCTCCTCGTCAGGTAATAAAAAGGATGCCCCAATCGGAGCACCCTTTGATTTCAATTAACCATGCGCCTTGAACTGATTGCTCATGGGGTCGTAGTGATACCCGATCTGTTGCAGACGGGTAGCCAGCTGATCTTCTGTCATGTCGTAGTAAGCCAGCAGCTCTTCCAGACCATCACACTCCAACCGCAGCTTCTCGTTGATGATCCCGAGCAGAATGTTCGCATCCAGTCGTTGCAAGGTACTGACGTCCATCTCGCTCCCTCCTCTCCCTATACAGGACTGTATAACCATGAGCGCCGACCCGAAGTTTGTCTACAGGTTAAAAAACACCCTGTATAAGGAAGATATAAATATCCTTTTTAATCATTCAGTTAAAATCATCCCCTGTTAATCGGCTCACATTTTTAGCCACAAATGACTTGTCACTCCTTGCGAACAGAACTACTGTATACGCATACAGCATGGTTATTCATACAGGAACGACATATGAGCCAGCCCCTGAGTCTTTGCCCCCCCTCCTCCTCTGCCGGTCTGATCACCACCTGGCCCACTCGCCATCAGAGCAAGATGGGACAAGAGCAGCGGCGCGGCCCTCTCCATCAGGAAGCGCCGCTGCTGGATGCCCTGGGGCAACTGAGTCAGTCCGACAGTGGCTGGATCCTGCTCGTCGCCCCGCCAGGCCTGCCCGCCGCCGTGCAATTGCAGGCCAGAGGAATCAATCCTGCCAGGGTGCTTGTCGTGCACGCCCCCAAGATCAAGAATTGGCAGCGCCTGCTGGAGCAGAGCCTGATCAATGGTCACTGCGCCGCCGTGCTGACCTGGCTGCCCGAACAGGTCGCCCTGGACCGGAGCACATTGAGCACCCTGGCCCAGCGTGCCGGTGTCCTGACCCGCTTCTTCGAGCCCTCAACCCCTCTGGGTGGGGCACTGAGCTACGGCGGCCAGGATGTCTACCTGAACCACTGATCGCCCCTTCGGCGTGACAGCCAATGCGCCGGCATTGCCCACCGGGTTATCCAGGCTTCCGACCCGGGATGTCATGGCGACAAAGACAAAGCAGCACAGCAGCACAGCAGCACAGCAGCACAGCAGCACAGCAGCACAGCAGCACAGCAGCACAGCAGCACAGCAGCAGTAAATTTGCTCAGGCCCAGACCGTCAAATGGACCCGCAAAAAAGGCGACCCGAGGGTCGCCTTTCAACATGCTGCTGTACGGGGCTAATCGCTCTGCGTTTGCACCGAAGCCCGATTGATCAAGCCAGCTTGGTCTCCAGCTCGGCAATCTTGGCGGACCAGTAGGCCGGGCCGGTCTCGTGGATGTTGTTGCCCTGGGAGTCGACCGCCACGGTGACCGGCATGTCTTCCACCTCGAACTCATAGATGGCCTCCATCCCCAAATCGGCAAAGGCCACCACGCGCGCCTTCTTGATGGCTTTCGCCACCAAATAGGCGGCGCCGCCCACCGCCATCAGGTAGACAGCCTGGTGCTGCTTGATGCTCTCGACCGTCTTGGGGCCGCGCTCGGACTTGCCGATCATGCCGATGAGGCCGGTTTCTCCCAGCATCATGTCGGTGAATTTGTCCATCCGGGTGGACGTGGTGGGGCCAGCCGGGCCGACCACCTCGTCACGTACCGCATCGACCGGGCCCACGTAATAGATGAAGCGGTTGGTGAAATCGACCCCTTCGGGCAGTCCTTCACCCTTTTTCAGCATGTCGGCGATGCGCTTGTGGGCGGCGTCGCGGCCGGTCAGGATCTTGCCGGAGAGCAGCACGGTATCGCCGCTCTTCCAGCTGGCAAGCTCTGCCTTGGTGATACCATCCACGTTGACCCGGCGCACATTGCCACCGGACTCACGGGTGATCTCCGGCCAGTCTTCCAGCCTGGGGGGTGTCAGCTCCGCCGGGCCGGAGCCATCGAGTTCGAAATGCACGTGACGGGTGGCGGCGCAGTTGGGGATCATCACCACGGGCTTGGAGGCGGCGTGGGTCGGTGCGGATTTCACCTTCACATCCAGCACCGTGGTCAGGCCGCCCAGCCCCTGGGCACCGATCCCGAGCTTGTTGACCTTGTCATAGAGCTCGACCCTCAGCTTCTCTTCGGTGGTCTCGGGACCACGGGCAATCAGCTCCTGGATGTCGATGTGCTCCATCAGAGCTTCCTTGGCGAGCACCGCCGCCTTCTCGGCGGTGCCGCCGATGCCGATGCCGAGCATGCCGGGCGGGCACCAGCCAGCCCCCATGGTCGGCACCGTCTTGAGCACCCACTCCACGATGTCGTCGGAGGGGTTGAGCATCACCATCTTCGATTTGTTTTCGGAGCCGCCGCCCTTGGCCGCGATACTCACTTCCACCTTGTCGCCGGGGATCATGTCGATGTGCACGACAGCGGGGGCATTGTCTTTGGTGTTCTTGCGGCTGCCGGCCGGATCCGCCAGCACGGAGGCGCGCAGCGGGTTGTCCGGATTGGTGTAGGCGCGGCGGGTGCCCTCATCCACCATCTCCTGGACCGTCATGTCGCTGTCCCACTGCACCTGCATGCCGATCTTGACGAAGCAGGTGACGATACCGGTGTCCTGACAGAGCGGGCGATGACCTTCGGCAGACATGCGGGAGTTGATCAGGATCTGGGCCAGGGCATCCTTGGCGGCCGGGTTGATCTCGCGGTCATAGGCGGCCTTGGCGGCCTGCACGAAATCGAGGGGGTGGTAGAAGGAGATGTACTGCAGGGCGTCAGCAATGGAATCGATAAAGTCCTGTTTTCTAATGATGCTCATATCATCCTCACTGGTCCTTGTTATCGCTTGCGCGAGCAAGGGCTTCCATATGAGCCGGGCCTTCGGCAGGTGGCAAATGCACCTGGAGCCGGCAGACTGCGGCGTGTTTTTATAACGGTGTTTTTCTTAAAAATGCCGGCGGCCATGATACGCTTGACCACCCGAACCGGCTAGGGAGCCGGGCGCAAACTGTTGCCTATGTAACAAAAAATGAAACCAAGACTGCATATCCACCATTTCGACCCGCAGGTCTCGCTCCACACCTGGTTCGCCTGCCTGCAACACCAACCCTGGGCCATCCTGCTGGAATCCGCCGGCCCCCTGGGGGCTGACAACGGTTTTGACATCATCAGCGCCGATCCGCTTGCCACCCTGGAAACCCGGGGTACCAGCACCTGCCTCACCCAGGATAACCACCAGCACCATCATGACGGCGATCCCCTCGCCCTGATCGCCAAGACCCAGCGAGCCCTGCTCGGGGAGCGCGTTGAGGATGACTCGGGATTGCCGTTCATCGGGGGAGCCCTGGGACTCTTTGGCTACGATCTGGGTCGGCGATTCGAGCGTCTGCCCGCAGTGGCACAACAGGACATTCAGGTGCCCGACATGGCGGTCGGGATCTACGACTGGGCGCTGCTGCGAAATGTCGCGACGGGACACTGGCAACTGGCCCACTGGGGTGATGAAGCCGGCCTCGCCCGCAGGCTCGACTGGCTGATGGCGCAGCGCGAACGAACCCCCCTCCCCCTTCGCCTGACCGGCCCCTGGCAGAGCAACATGACGCGGGCCGAATACGGCGACAAGTTTGCCCGTATCCAGGCCTATCTGGCGGCGGGGGATTGTTACCAGATCAACCTGACCCAGCGCTTCAGCGCCCCTTATCAGGGGGATGAATGGTCCGCCTATCTCGCCCTGAGCGCCGCCAACAAGGCGCCGTTCTCCGCCTTTGTCCGCCTGCCGCACAGCGCCATTCTGAGCCTCTCCCCGGAGCGTTTCCTGCTGCTCGACAAGCGCCATATCGAGACCAAGCCCATCAAGGGCACCCGGCCTCGCCACCCGGATCCCGCCCAGGATGCCAGGGTGGCCGAGTCACTCGCCAACGCCGACAAGGACAGATCGGAGAACCTGATGATCGTCGATCTGCTGCGCAACGACATCGGCCGGGTGAGCCGGCCGGGGTCGGTCACTGTGCCGCATCTCTTTGCCGTGGAATCCTTCCCGGCGGTGCATCATCTGGTCTCCACCATTCACGGAGAACTGGATGCGCGCTGGCAAGAAGTGGATCTGCTGCGGGCCTGCTTCCCCGGCGGCTCCATCACAGGGGCACCCAAGATCCGGGCGATGGAGATCATCGAGGAGCTGGAGCCAGTGCGGCGCAATGCCTACTGCGGCAGCATCGGTTATCTGAGTCAGCACGGAAGGATGGATACCAGCATCTGCATCCGTACCCTGATCGCCGAAGCCGGTCAGCTGCACTGCTGGGCGGGGGGCGGCATCATCGCAGACTCCGATCCCGACGCCGAATATCAGGAGACCTACGACAAGGTGGCCCGCATCCTGCCACTGCTCGATGCCCTTTGATCCCATCCGGCCCTGCGGGGCCGACACAAGGAGACCCATGGAGATGACGAGTGCCGAGCTGCTGACCCGCTTTTTGCTGCAGCGCCCCGCCCCCGCCCATCGCCTGGCACTGGCCGGGCTCAAACCTGCCGCCGTGTTGATCCCCCTGGTGGAGCGCCCCGAGGGCCTGCACCTGCTGCTGACGCGCCGCAGCGCCACCCTGCGCCACCACCCGGGGCAGATCAGCTTTCCCGGCGGGCGCCAGGACCCGGAAGACCGGGACCTCATTCACACCGCGCTCAGGGAAACCGAGGAGGAGCTTGGCATTCCCCCCTCCCAGATCCGGATCATCGGCAGCCTCACCCCTCTCAATACCGTCTCACGCTACGATGTGCTGCCGGTCCTCGCCATGCTCGACCCAGGCTACGGGCTGACCCTGAGCCAGGACGAGGTGGCCCAGGCCTTCGAAGTCCCCCTCGCCCACGTGCTGGATCCGGGGCAGCACATAGCCCTGAGCCTGCCAAGGGCGGACGGACGTCACACCATCTATTGGATCCCTTGGGAGCAATCTTTCATCTGGGGGGCCACTGCCAGCATGATCCGCCAGCTTGCCCAGCACATCTCGACATAACATTTTGACAACATGATGAGGTGAGAAATTATCCAGTTAACATTCAAATAACACTGCATTTGATAAATAAATTTTGATTTTTTATTCTTTTGATCACATTTCTACAAGAAAGTACGGGTTTCAGCCGCACAAAGGTGAATTTGATCAACATTTTTGATTAAAAAGAAAGTATTCTTGCGCCGACTAATTAAAACCACACATTCGGGGTGAGACACATGTCCAATACTGTCACTGGCGCACAGGATGTTGCAGCCGCACAGGAGCAAGGAATCAGCTCGGTCCAATCTCGCGGTTGGAGTAAACAAGACACCACCTGGGTGATCAGCCTGTTCGGTACCGCCGTCGGTGCAGGCATCCTGTTCCTGCCCATCAACGCCGGCATGGGTGGCTTCTGGCCGCTGGTGGTGATGGCGCTGCTGGTCGGCCCCATGACTTACCTGGCCCACCGTGGTCTGGCGCGCTTCGTGCTTTCCTCCAAGCAACCCAATGCCGACATCACCCAGGTGGTGGAAGAGCACTTCGGCGTGGGTGCCGGTAAATTGATCACCCTGCTCTACTTCTTTGCCATCTACCCCATCGTGCTGATCTACGGCGTGGGCATCACCAACACGGTGGAAAGCTTCCTGGTCAACCAGTTGCAGATGACGCCGCCTCCGCGCTGGATCCTCTCCATCGTGCTCATCATGGCCATGATGTCCGTGATGCTGGCTGGCGAGAAGCTGATGCTGAAAGTGACCGAGTTCCTGGTCTATCCGCTCATCGCCATTCTGGCGGGCATCTCCCTGTACCTGATCCCGGACTGGACCGGTGCGGCCCTGAATGAAATGCCGAGCACCAAGGACTTCGCCACCACCCTGTGGCTGACCATCCCGGTGCTGGTCTTCTCCTTCAACCACAGCCCGGCCATCTCCAGCTTCGCTCTGGCCCAGCGCCGTGATCACGGTGAGCATGCCGTCGCCAAGTCCGACGCCATCCTCAAGCGCACCGCCATCATTCTGCTGGGCTTCGTGATGTTCTTCGTCTTCTCCTGCGTGATGAGTCTGACGCCGGCCCAGCTGGCAGAAGCCAAGTCCCAGAACATCGCCGTGCTCTCCTACCTGGCCAACCAGCATGCGAGCCCCATCATCTCCTACTTCGGTCCGCTGGTTGCCTTCGTGGCCATCGTCTCCTCCTTCTTCGGCCACTATCTGGGTGCCCGTGAAGGTCTGAAAGGGATGATCGTCCAGAACATGCGCAGCTCCGGCAAGGCACCGAACCACAAGAAGGTGGAGCTGTTCATCATCGCCTTCTTCATCCTGACCCTGTGGGGCGTTGCCGTGATCAACCCCTCCATCCTCGGGATGATCGAATCCCTGGGTGGCCCCATCATCGCCACCATCCTGTTCCTCATGCCCATGTACGCCATCAAGCGCGTTCCGGCCATGGCGAAATACCAGGGCCAGATCAGCAACGTCTTCGTGGCGACCATGGGCCTTATCGCCATCTCCGCCATCCTCTATCAACTGGTCGGCTAAGCCTTCCTGCGATACCGTCGGGCCAGCATCTGGCCCGGCGCCTCCCACAGCCCGGCAGATCTCCTCTGCCGGGCTGTGTTCGTTATGATCATCAGGTACTGGGCTCAGATGATCAGAGCCCCCTGCCCTCAAATCAGAGACAGCCCTTTCACCCACTCTCTTTCCCCTTGGTGACAGCTTGCCGCTCATATTCCTTTCCCCATGACACACGACCAAGACGTACTGTGTTATCCCGTCATCTGCTGCGCGCCATCGGCCTTGCCAGGCAGAACACCAGAGCCCTTGCCCTTACCAGGAACGCCCGCTCTTCGGGGTTTAGCCCAGAGAGCCGACATCCCCACCCAATGGAGCCTTTCTTCAAGGCATTCAAGGAAAATTCCGGCCACAGGGCGCAAGCAAACCGCCGAGAGGGCCTTGACCGGGATTCTCGTGCAGCGACCGAAGAACAGATGACCCCTTCGGTCACCAGAGGGGATGCCACAAGCCGCCATGCTGACAGCATAAGCAGCCCGATATGCCCGGCCGAATGCAGCGCCGGGCACGTTGGTACAGGGAATGGCGTGTTGGCGGTGGCGAGAACACGAAGGCGGCCAACGGGCCCCTCCCGGGAAATCACACAGGGGGATCCGAGCACTGTCAATGCCATGACACGGCGAGAAGGTGCAGGGCGCCTGACGCCCGCGCAAATAAAAAGCGCCCTCCGAAGAGGGCGCCTGTGCAGAGCGGAAAGTCTTAGGGGATCAGGCTTCGCGGCTGGGCACCGGGGCGGTATCCAGCAGGCTCTCATCCTCGGCCATGCAGGCGGCCGCAGTGAACAGCACGTCGGTGGAGCTGTTGAGGGCCGTCTCGGCGGAATCCTGCAACACCCCGATGATGAAGCCAACGGCCACCACCTGCATGGCGATGTCGTTGCTGATACCGAACAGGCTGCACGCCAGCGGGATCAGCAGCAGGGAGCCGCCCGCCACACCGGAAGCGCCACAGGCACTGATGGTGGCGACGACGGAGAGCAGAATGGCGGTCGCCATGTCCACTTCCATCCCCAGGGTATGCACCGCCGCCATGGTGAGCACGGTAATGGTGATGGCGGCGCCGGCCATGTTGATGGTGGCCCCCAGCGGGATGGAGACCGCATAGGTGTCTTCCGGCAGGCGCAGCCTCTCGGCCAGAGCCATGTTGACCGGAATGTTGGCGGCGGAACTGCGGGTGAAGAAGGCGGTCACACCGCTCTCTTTCAGGCAGGTCAGCACCAGGGGATAGGGGTTGCGCTTGATCTTCCAGAAGACGATGAGCGGATTGACCACGAAGGCGATGAACAGCATGCAACCGATCAGTACCGCCAGCAGCTGGGCATAGCCGAACAGCGCATCGAAGCCGGTTTCAGCCAGGGTGGAGGCAACCAGACCCAGGATGCCGAGCGGAGCGCAACGGATCACGGCCTTGACGATGGCGGAAACCCCGTGAGACACATCGGAAATCAGTGATTTGGTGCTCTCATTGGCGTGACGCATGACGATACCAAGGCCGATGGCCCAGGCCAGGATGCCGATATAGTTGGCTTCCAGCAGTGCTTTCACCGGGTTGGTCACCACGTTGAACAGCAGGGTCTGCAGCACTTCCGTGATGCCACCCGGCGGCGTGATCTCGGTAGCGCCTGCCACCAGATGCAGGTTGGAGGGGAAGAGGAAGCTCGCCACCACTGCCACGGCAGCCGCCAGGAAGGTACCCAGCACATAGAGCAGCAGGATCGGTTTCATGTTGGTCTTCTGGCCGTGCTTGTGGCCGATGATCGCCGACATCACCAGCACGAAGACCAGCAGCGGCGCCACGGCCTTCAGGGCGCCGACGAACAGACTGCCGAGCAGACCCGCCGCCTTGGCCCACTCGGGCATGAACATCGCAAGAAGGATACCGAATACCAGACCGACCAGGATCTGGCTAACCAGACTGGTGCTGTTGACCAGTCGAATGAGGGGGTGTTGTTGTGTCATCAAGTAGTCCCTGTGCACTCATGGTGCGTGAATCATTAGTCCTGTTGGCAACCAGCCCCGCGCATTGGCACCGGTTCGTTGACGGTGACGCCGTGGGCAGCTCTTCTGGTGGATCTGTCCCGTTCGCGTGGGGTTGCGGACAGGAATATCCCATCTGCCATGGTTTTTTTCCACATAATCACTGAAAAATATCAGGGTTACCTCACAAAAAATCTACAACAATGTGATAACACAATATCAACCGCGGTCAAAATGTCACCAAACCAGTCCGATCATCGGCCACCACTGGGCCAGAAGTGATATGATGACGCCCTTTTTCAGGGAGCCTTGCCATGATCACCTCTTTATTGACCCGACACTTCGGCTTTGATCGCTTGCGGCCCGGGCAGGAAGCGGTGATCAGTCGTCTGCTGGCCGGCAAGAGCGCCGCAGCCATCTTCCCGACTGGCGCGGGGAAATCCCTCTGCTATCAATTGCCCGCCCTCGCACTGCCCCACCTGACCCTGGTCATCTCTCCCCTGCTGGCCCTGATGCACGATCAGCTCGCCTTTTTGCGCAGCAAGGGGATCGCCGCCGCCACTCTGGACTCCAGCCAGACAGCGGAAGAGAGCCGGCGCGTGATGCAGCAGGCCAGCGATGGCCAGCTCAAGATCCTGATGATCTCGGTGGAGCGCCTCAAAAATGAGCGCTTTCGCCGCTTCATCGCCCACATCCCCCTGTCACTGCTGGTGGTGGACGAGGCCCACTGCATCTCGGAGTGGGGCCACAACTTTCGCCCCGACTACCTCAAGCTGCCGGATCATCGCCGTGAACTGGCCATTCCCCAGGTGCTGTTGCTGACCGCCACCGCCACCCCGGCCGTCATGGCGGACATGCAGGCAAAATTTGCCATCGACCGGGACGATCTGGTGGTCACCGGTTTCTACAGACCCAATCTGGATCTGGCCGTCCTCCCGCTGGCCGGCAGTGCCCGCGATACCTGGCTGCGCGAGGAGCTGCACCGGGATCCGGCCGCCCCCACCATCGTCTACGTGACTCTGCAACACAGCGCAGAACAGTGCGCCGCGCAGCTACAGGCCAGCGGCATCCGGGCATGCGCCTACCATGCGGGGCTCGATCCCGCCCTGCGCAGCCAGATCCAGCACAACTTCATGGCTGGCAGACTCGACTGCATCGTGGCCACCATCGCCTTTGGCATGGGCATCGACAAGGCCGACATTCGCCGGGTCATTCACTACGACCTGCCCAAATCCATCGAGAACTACAGCCAGGAGATAGGCCGCGCCGGACGTGACGGGCTTCCCTCCCGCTGCACCGTGCTGGCGAGCCGCGCCCAGTTGCCGGTACTGGAAAACTTCGTCTATGGGGATACGCCGGACAGGGACGCCATCGCGCACTTGCTCGATATCGTGCGCCAGAGCGGCGCCGAGTGGGAATTCAGCCTGCTGCGCCTCTCCAACGAGACCAACATTCGCCAACTGCCCCTCAAGACCCTGCTGGTCTATCTGGAGATGGCGGGGATCATTGCACCGGCCTACAGCTACTTTGCCGAGTACCGTTTCAGGTTCGTACTGGAAAAACAGGCGATCCTCGCTCGTTTCAATTCCGAACGCCGCCTGTTCCTGGAGCAGGTCTTTGCCTGCGCACCCCAGGCGCGCACCTGGTGCACCATGGACTTCGAAGCGCTGTGGCAGGGATACCAGGGGGAACGCCAGCGCGCCGCGACGGCGCTGGACTACCTGCAGCAGCAGGGTTGGATCGAGCTTGAAAGCAAGCAGATGACCGAGGTCTATCGGGTGCTGAGCCAGCAAATCGATACCGCGACCCTGGCCGAAGAGCTGCATGGATTGTTTGAAAAGAAAGAGCAGAGCGAACTGGCCCGCCTTCAGGCGCTGCTGGCCTTTTTCACCTCGACCACCTGCCTCAGCCATGAGCTTGCCCGCTATTTTGCCGACGATGCGGCCCCCGAGCGGTGCGGGCACTGTTCCATCTGCCGGGGAGAGATCGCCGTGTTGCCGCCGCTTGCATCACCGGGCTTGCCCAACGAGCACGGTTTGCGCGCCTGGTGCGACCCGCTGATCGCCCTCTGCCATCAGCGCCATCCCAGGATCCTGACCCGTTTCCTGTGTGGCATCGCCACCCCGCTGACGACCCGTCTCAAGGCCAGGGATCTGGCCGGTTTTGGCCAGTTGGCGGACCATCCCTTCGCCGAGGTGCTGGCGGCGGTGTCAGCCCTCTATCCCGCCGAATCCTGAGCTTGCAGGTTTGGCGCCGTTCAGGCGCTGAAAAAATAAGACCCTCGCGGATGCGAGGGTCAAGCCAACGGAAACGTGCTTAAACAGAGCTTAGTATCTGCACAATCACCCACTCTCTTGCTAAAGCGATGACTGCTCGACACAGGGCCAATCTAGAGCAGCCACAATGTAGCGTCAATGTAAAAATTAGAGCAAAAGCACTAAACAAATGACATTACGTTGACGTAAGCGACATGAACTTTCACCCTCTATTCCCTGCCGCCCTTGCCCTTGCTGGCACCGCCCCCTGACAAAACAGAGCGTCACCATTTTCTCCCTCTGGCACGCAAAGATTTATTTTTTATGTCTTTGACATTTGCATCACTGTCGTGGCAAAAATAATTTAACAGTCAGTAACATAGGTATGTCACTTACTGCTTCTTCCCGCACGAGGATCGGGAAGCTCCCGCACAAACTTAAACCAATGATGGCGATGGATTACTGGGGGCTGTTGACTAGGCTTATGAGGTAAACAGAACAAAAGTAGTGATCCACTCTTTTTCAGGGCAAGCGACTATAACGAGGGCTAAGTTATGGGCATCTTCGAGCACTATCAACAGCGGTATGAGAAGGCCAGAGAGGAGGAGTACAGCATCCAGGAGTTTCTGGATATGTGCAAACAGGACAAATCCTGCTACGCCTCTGCCGCCGAACGTCTGCTGACCGCCATCGGCGAGCCGGAAATGATCGACACCTCGACCAATCCACGTCTCAGCCGTCTCTTTTCCAACCGCGTCGTCGCGCGTTATCCCGCTTTCAAAGACTTCTATGGCATGGAAGAGGCCATCGAACAGATTGTCTCCTATCTCAAACATTCCGCTCAGGGCCTGGAAGAGAAGAAACAGATCCTCTATCTGCTCGGACCGGTTGGCGGCGGTAAATCCTCGCTGGCAGAGAAACTCAAATCCCTGATGCAAAAAGTGCCCATCTATCGCATCAAGGGCTCACCGGTGAACGATCACCCCTTCTGCCTGTTTGACATCGACGAAGATGGCGAAATCCTCGAGAAGGAGTACGGCATCCCTCGCCGTTATCTGCGTCCCATCATGTCTCCCTGGGTCGCCAAGCGCCTTCACGAGTTTGGTGGCGACATCACCAAGTTCAAGGTGGAAAAGGTGAACCCCTCCATCCTCGATCAGATCGCCATCGCCAAGACCGAACCGGGGGACGACAACAACCAGGACATCTCCTCCCTGGTCGGCAAGGTCGATATCCGCATGCTGGAACACTTCGCCCAGGATGATGCCGATGCTTACTCCTACTCCGGTGCGCTATGCAAGGCAAACCAGGGGATGATGGAGTTCGTCGAGATGTTCAAGGCCCCCATCAAGGTGCTGCACCCGCTGCTGACGGCGACGCAAGAGGGAAACTACAACGGTACCGAGGGGCTCTCCGCCCTCCCCTTCGACGGCATCCTGCTGGCCCACTCCAACGAATCCGAGTGGCAGCAGTTCCGCAACAACAAGAACAACGAAGCCTTCCTCGACCGTGTTTACATCGTCAAGGTGCCCTACTGCCTGCGCGTCTCGGAAGAGGTGAAGATCTATGAAAAACTGCTGTTCAACAGCGAGCTGACCGAGGCCAAATGCGCACCGGGTACTCTGGAATTGCTGGGCCAGTTCTCGGTGCTGTCGCGACTCAAGGAGCCGGAAAACTCCAGCCTCTACTCCAAGATGCGGGTCTATGACGGCGAGAGTCTCAAAGACACGGACCCCAAGGCGAAAAGCTATCAGGAGTACCGCGACTATGCCGGTGTCGACGAGGGCATGAACGGCCTCTCCACCCGCTTCGCGTTCAAGATCCTCTCCCGCGTCTTCAACTTCGACCACGCGGAAGTGGCCGCCAACCCGGTGCACCTCTTCTACGTGCTGGAGCAGCAGATAGAGCGCGAGCAGTTCCCGCAAGAGCTGCACGATCGCTATCTGGAGTTCATCAAGGGCTACCTGACTCCGCGCTACGTCGAGTTCATCGGCAAGGAGATCCAGACCGCCTACCTCGAGTCGTATTCAGAGTACGGTCAGAACATCTTCGATCGCTACGTCACCTACGCCGACTTCTGGATCCAGGATCAGGAGTATCGTGACCCAGAAACCGGCCAGCTGTTTGACAGAGCGTCTCTCAACAGCGAGCTGGAGAAAATTGAAAAACCTGCCGGGATCAGCAACCCGAAAGATTTCCGCAACGAAATCGTCAACTTCGTGCTGCGTGCCCGGGCCAACAATGCAGGCCGTAACCCCAACTGGACCAGTTACGAGAAGCTGCGCACCGTGATCGAGAAGAAGATGTTCTCCAACACGGAAGAGCTGCTGCCGGTTATCTCCTTCAACAGCAAAACCTCGGCTGAGGAGCAGAAGAAGCACGATAACTTTGTCGAACGGATGATGGAGAAAGGCTACACACGTAAACAGGTGCGGCTGCTCTCCGAGTGGTATCTCAGGGTACGCAAGTCATCCTGACCCTGCCGTGTTCAAGGGGGAGTTATGGCGCATTTTATCGACCGCAGGCTCAACGGCAAAAACAAAAGCGCTGTCAATCGGCAGCGCTTCATCCGCCGCTACAAGAAGCAGATAAAACAAGCGGTCTCGGATGCTGTCTCCAAGCGCAGCATTCAGGACGTGGACAAGGGCGAGAGCATCAGCATCCCGACCAAGGACATCGGGGAACCCCATTTTCATCAGGGTCATGGCGGCAAACGGGAGATGGTGCATCCGGGCAACGACCAGTTTGTCTCCGGTGACAAGATTGACCGGCCCAAAGGGGGTGGCGGCGGCCAGGGGAGTGGCGAGGGCCAGGCCTCGGATCAAGGAGAGGGCGTCGATGATTTCGTCTTCCAGATCTCCAAAGACGAGTATCTGGACTTGTTGTTCGAGGATCTGGAACTGCCGCGGCTGCAAAAGACCCAGCTCAACCAGCTGATGGAGATGAAGACCTACCGGGCCGGCTACACCTCCAACGGGGTGCCTGCCAACATCAACGTGGTGCGCTCCCTGCAAAATTCGCTGGCGCGGCGCATGGCGCTGCAGGCAGGCAAGAAACGTCAGTTGCGTGAACTGGAGGAGCGCCTGGCCCAGCTGGCTTGCGAGCCCAACGACCATTTCGCCGAAATGGCGCAACTTGAAAAAGAGATCAGGGAGCTGAAGCGGCGGATCGATGCAGTCCCCTTTATCGACACCTTCGACCTCAAGTTCAACAACTTCGTCAAACGGCCCGTCCCCTCGAGCCAGGCGGTGATGTTCTGCCTGATGGACGTTTCCGGCTCCATGGATCAGGCTACCAAGGAGATGGCTAAGCGTTTCTATATCCTGCTTTATCTATTCCTGAGCCGGACTTACAAGAATGTCGAGGTGGTCTACATTCGCCACCACACCCAGGCCAAGGAAGTGGACGAGCACGAGTTCTTCTACTCCCAGGAGACCGGCGGCACCATCGTCTCCAGCGCGCTCAAGATGATGAATGACATCATCAACGAACGCTATCCCGCCAACCAGTGGAACATCTATGCGGCGCAGGCGTCCGATGGGGACAACTGGGCCGATGACTCACCCCAGTGCAGGGAGATCCTGATGCGCGACATCATGCCGCGGGTGCGTTACTACTCCTACATCGAGATCACTACCCGCGCCCACCAGACCCTGTGGCACGAATATGAGGCGGTGGCAGAGCAATACGCCCACTTCGCCATGGAGCACATTCGCAAGGTCGAGGACATCTATCCGGTGTTCCGGGAATTGTTCAAGAAGCAAGCGGCTTGAGGGTTCACATATGGTAGAAACCGCAAGAAAGATAGCGCCACTGGATGACGGGCCTGACTGGAACTTCGATCTGCTGGAGACCTATCACCAGGAGATCGCACGGGTCGCCCGCTTCTACAAGCTGGACACCTACCCCAACCAGATCGAGGTGATCACCGCAGAGCAGATGATGGATGCCTACTCCAGCGTGGGCATGCCCATCGGCTATCAACACTGGTCATTTGGCAAGCGCTTCATCCATACCGAGCGCAACTACAAGCGCGGCCAGATGGGACTCGCCTACGAGATCGTCATCAACTCGGACCCCTGTATCGCCTATCTGATGGAAGAGAACACCATGCCGATGCAGGCGCTGGTCATGGCCCACGCCTGCTATGGTCACAACTCCTTCTTCAAGAACAACTATCTGTTCAAGGCCTGGACCGATGCCTCCTCCATCATCGACTACCTGTTGTTTGCCAAGAACTACATCACCGAGTGCGAGGAAAAACACGGCATCGATGCGGTAGAGAAGCTGCTCGACTCCTGCCATGCCCTGATGAACTTCGGGGTGGATCGTTACAAGCGGCCCCAGAAGATCTCTCTGGCCGAGGAGAAGCGACGCCAGAAGGCACGGGAAGATTATCTGCAAACCCAGGTCAACGAGCTGTGGCGTACCCTGCCCAAGCAGCACAAGATTGCCGGGGTGGAAGACAGGCGCTATCCTGCCGAGCCTCAGGAGAACATCCTCTATTTCATCGAAAAAAATGCCCCCCTGCTCGAGCCCTGGCAGCGCGAGGTGGTGCGTATCGTGCGCAAGATCAGTCAGTACTTCTACCCGCAGAAGCAGACGCAGGTGATGAACGAGGGCTGGGCCACCTTTTGGCACTACACCATTCTCAACCATCTCTATGACGAGGGAAAAATCAGCGATCGCTTCATGCTGGAGGTGCTGCACAGCCACACCAACGTCGTCTATCAGCCCCCCTACAACAGCCGGTATTACTCGGGGATCAACCCCTACGCCCTTGGCTTTGCCATGTTCACGGACCTGCGTCGCATCTGCGAACACCCGACCGAGGAAGACAGATACTGGTTCCCCGATTACGCTGGCACCAACTGGGTCGAGACATTGCATTTCGCCATGCAGAACTTCAAGGACGAAAGCTTCATCAGCCAGTTCCTTAGTCCCAAGGTAATGCGCGACATGAAGCTCTTTGCCATCGATGACGACGATCTGAAGAACTATCTCAAGGTGTCCGCCATTCACAATGAAGAGGGCTACCGGCTGGTGCGTAGCACCCTGTCCGCTCAATACAACCTGAGCAACCTGGAGCCCAACATTCAGGTCTACAACGTGGCAGTGAAAGGCGATCGCTCTCTGACTCTGCGCTATGTTCCCCACAACCGCATCCCCCTTGGCGAGTCACGCCATGAGGTGCTCAAGCATCTGCATCAGCTGTGGGGCTTCGATGTGGTGCTGGAGCAGGACAATGGCGAGCTATCCGCAGATATCATCGGCCGTTGTCCGGACCGCAAGAGCATGACCTGACGTCAGTACCGGGCATAAAAAAACGCGCCATCAGGCGCGTTTTTCTTGGGTCAGGGCAATCAGTTGTCACACAGGTTGCTTGGCATGTCCTGACGCAGACGGGTCCAAAGCTTGCCAGACTCGATGCCGTACTGGCGTACCGTCATGAACACGGCTTCGTGATCCTTGGTTTCGGCCAGCTTGCGCAGCGTCTTGTAGTAGGCATCTGCGGTTTCGCGCGCCTGCTTGTCCGAGAAGTAGTAGCGGCCAACCCGGCTGTACAAGCCCTTGAAACCATTGAGGATCAAGGCATAGATGGGGTTGCCCGAGGCAAACGAAAGCTGGTGATGCAAACGGTAGTCGAAGTCCGCATAGGCCTCGGCCGTGTTCTCCACATCATCGGCACCACGCAGTATCTCGGCGGCCTGTTCCGGGTTGTTGCGAATGGCGCCACGGATGAAGATGGTGCAGATGTTGGTCCGGGCAGAGAGCAGCTGTGCCACCAGATCCGGCACCTTGTCCTGATCGAGACGCGCCAGGGTCTCCAGGATGTTGAGACCGGAGGTTTCCCAGAAATTGTTGACCTTGGTCGGTTTGCCATGCTGGATGGTGAGCCAGCCATCACGGGCAAGGCGCTGCAACACTTCACGCAAGGTAGTGCGAGTCACGCCGATCAATTCGGACAGCTCGCGCTCCGCCGGCAGAATGGATCCAGGAGGAAAGCGATTGTTCCAGATGGACTCGATGATGTATTCCTCGGCAAACCCGGCAGGGCTTTGCGCTTTAATGACCATGTAATGACTCTGTTGTAGTGCGTAAAAAGGCCCCCGAATAATAGCAAAGCCGGTCATGCTGGCAAGCAGAAGGTCGGTCCTCTGCTCACATTACCCCGATCTTTTTGTTAAGAATATGTATACAGCAACAAGTGGGGAGTCAACCAACACCAAATGATGGGGATATAAGCGTTTGCTCGCTGGGCAAGTTCAGCGAGCTTATTTATAGTTATCGCTCCCTTGATTAAAATCATGTGCAATCAATCTGATACAGGTGAATATCCGGATGTTCGGCTCGGGTCGGGCTCGACTGCATAGACGCAGATATCAACAACAGAACAGAGAACCATCATTATGCCAATCAGCCTAGGGCGCGCGTTTACAAAGAACTTTTTGGGCAATGCTCCGCAATGGTACAAAATTGCCATCGTTCTATTCCTGCTGATCAACCCGATCATTTTCTACGTTGATCCCTTCCTGGCCGGCTGGCTGCTGGTTGTCGAGTTTATTTTCACCCTGGCCATGGCCCTCAAGTGCTATCCGCTGCAACCGGGCGGACTCCTGGCCATCGAAGCCGTGCTCATCGGCATGACCTCCGCCAACCAGATAAAGCATGAGCTGGTGGCCAATATCGAAGTGCTTCTGCTGCTGGTCTTCATGGTGGCCGGCATCTACTTCATGAAGCAGTTGCTGCTCTACGTCTTTACCAAGATGCTGGTGCGCATCCACTCCAAAACGTTGCTTTCTCTCGCCTTCTGCCTGGTGTCTGCCTTCCTCTCCGCGTTCCTTGATGCCCTGACCGTGATCGCCGTGGTCATCAGCGTCGCCACCGGTTTCTACGCCATCTACCACAAGGTGGCCTCCCGGGATGAGTCCGGCAATCTGCATCATGATGACGAAGAGATTGACGAGCTCTCCCGCCAGCATCTGAACGAGTTTCGTGCCTTCCTGCGCAGCCTGATGATGCACGCCGCCATCGGTACCGCCCTGGGGGGCGTCTGCACCCTGGTCGGCGAACCCCAGAACCTCATCATCGGTGAACAGGCCGGGTGGCACTTCGGTGAATTTGCCATTCGCATGGCGCCAGTCACCATTCCGGTCTTCATCTGCGGCCTGCTGACCTGCATCCTGGTCGAAAAATTCCGCTGGTTCGGTTATGGCGCCCGCTTGCCCGAGCCCGTGCGTCACATCATGGAATCCTACGAGCGCGACGAAGACGCACAACGTACCCCGCAGGACAAGGCCAAGCTGATCGTCCAGGCGCTGATTGCCACCTGGCTTATCACGGGTCTCGCCCTCCATCTGGCTGCAGTTGGGCTGATCGGCCTGACGGTCATCGTGCTCGCGACGGCGTTCACCGGCGTGACTGAAGAACACGCGCTTGGCAAGGCATTCCAGGAGGCTTTGCCGTTCACCGCCCTGCTCACCGTCTTTTTCAGCGTGGTGGCTGTCATCATCGATCAACAGCTGTTCAAGCCGGTGATCCAGTGGGTACTGGCGGCCAAGCCGGAGGATCAGCTTGCCCTCTTCTACCTGGCAAACGGTCTGCTCTCCATGGTCAGTGACAACGTCTTCGTCGGCACCGTCTACATCAACGAGGTGAAGACCGCCCTGATCAACGGCGCCATCAGCCGCGAGCATTTTGATCTGCTGGCCGTGGCCATCAACACCGGCACCAACCTGCCGTCGGTCGCCACCCCCAATGGCCAGGCCGCATTCCTGTTCATGCTCACCTCGGCCCTCGCTCCCCTGCTGCGCCTCTCTTATGGCCGCATGGTCTGGATGGCGCTGCCCTATACCCTGGTGCTGGGGCTTGTCGGCTTTTTCTCCGTGGAACTGCTCCTCGGTCCTGCAACCGAATGGTTCTATCAGGCAGGGTGGTTGCTGGATCATGGGGCAGTGCCACTGCCCACCCCGGCCACACACTGATCATGAAAGGGGCTGTTCGGCCCCTTTCTTTTCAGATGGGGCTCTGCTCTAATTCAGCCACTATTTTTCTCTGAGAGATCAATCAGATGATCGAGTATCTTCGCCGCATTGCCAGTCATCGTCTGGCCTGGGGATTGCTGGCAGCCTCCGCTTTCGCGCTGGAACTCTGCGCCCTCTTCTTCCAGCACGTGCTGGGTTTGCACCCTTGCGTGATGTGCATCTATGAACGTATCGCCCTCCTCGGCGTGCTCATGGCCGGCCTCCTCGGCATGGTCGCGCCAGAGCGCTGGTACCTGCGCTGGAGTGCCATGCTCCTGTGGGGTTACAGCGCCTTCTGGGGCCTGAAACTGGCGCTCAAGCACGTGGATTACCAGATGAACCCCTCCCCCTTCAACGTATGCGAAGGGTTTGTTGACTTCCCTGCCTGGGCACCACTGGATAAGTGGGTTCCCTGGATGTTCTACCCGGACGGCGACTGCAGCGAGATCAGCTGGCAGTTCCTCGGTTTCTCCATGCCGCAGTGGCTCGTGGTCATCTTTGCCGCCTACCTGCTGGTGTTCGTCATCGTGGCTGCTGGCAACCTGATAAAAGGGCGCTGCTGCAACTAGTCGTTCACTCGACCATAAAAGGGAGCCCATGGCTCCCTTTTTATCTCCTCTTTATCGCCTCACGACCCCATGCCCAGGGGGCCGGGTCCCCTTCTCCCTGTTCTGCCAATGAAGTGGCTGCCTGCGGGTGTGCATCATCGTAACAGGCCACAAGCGGGTCAAAGGGCGCAGCAGCGACCTGCCACTCAGCCTACCAACAAGAAGGGAGCCATCGGCTCCCTTCTTTCATGTCGTGCACGGCGATGTCACGCGCCTTCGGAGGTGGCCTTGCTGGCACTTCTCCTGGCCTTCACCATGCCGATCACCATGGGCAACAAGGAGACCGCGATGATGCCGAAGATGAGCAGGGTAAAGTTGTGGCGCACTACCGGCAGATTGCCAAAGAAGTGGCCGGCATAGACGAAGGAGAGCACCCACAAGAGCCCCCCCACCAGGTTGAACACCAGGAAGCGGGGATAGGTCATGGCCCCCATGCCCGCCACGAAGGGGGCGAAGGTGCGCACTATGGGCAGGAAGCGGGTGATGATGATGGTTTTGCCGCCATGCTTGGCATAGAAGGCATGGGTCTTGACCAGATAGTCCCGACGAAAGATTTTGGAATCGGGGTTGCGAAACAGCTGTTCACCGAAGAAGTGGCCTATGGTGTAGTTCACCACGTTGCCCATCACGGCGGCGATGATCAGCACGGCGGCCAGGGTGTGCACGTCCAGCACGCTGCCCACGGTGAGGGCTCCTGCCGCAAACAACAGGGAGTCCCCCGGCAGGAAGGGGGTCACCACCAGCCCGGTCTCGCAGAAGATGATGAGAAACAGGATGGCGTATACCCAGACGCCATAATTCTCGAACAGCTCTTTCAGATGCACGTCAACGTGCAGAATAAAGTCGATGGCAAAGAGGATCAGATCCATTTTTTGGTACCCATGAAGTGAACGGCGTGGAGTCTACGCCAATGAGACCTGGCTCACAATCTCCCCATGGTCCCCTTTTTCGAACTCCATGAAGGGAGTCATTCAATCCCCCTTCTTTTTCCCTTTCCCTGAACGTAGGGTTCTGCTCACTCGGCCTTGTCCAGAGCGGCCAGCACCTCACCGGGCAGGCATTTCTCCCAGCCCCACAAGAGGAGCAGCAACAGGGTCGCGTCGTCGAGCCAGCCAAGGAGGGGCACCACATCGGGGACAACGTCCACCGGGCTGATGCCATAGAGCAGGATAAGGATCACCAGCCCCTTCGCCCACCAAGGCGTGCCTGGGTGGCGAAAGCCCTGATAGAGGCGGCGCAAACGCCGCCAGATGAGCCAGCGTCTGGTGCTCATGACGCGATCAGCTCGCCGCGCAGCCGCTGGATCTGATCCCGCAGCGCAGCCGCCTGCTCGAACTCCAGATCCCGTGCATGCTGGAACATCTGCTCTTCCATTCGCTTGATCTCCTTGCTGATCTCGCTGGCAGAGCGGGCATGGTACTCCCCTTGCGGCTCGGCGGCCTTGCGGCTGCCCCGCCCGCTCTTGCCTGCACTGCGACTGCCTCCCATGTCCATCACATCTCCCACCGACTTGTTGAGCCCCGTCGGCACGATGCCGTGTTCCAGGTTGTGGGCGTGTTGCAGGGCGCGGCGCCGCTCGGTCTCTTCAATCGCGACCTTCATGGAGTTGGTGATGGTATCCCCGTAGAGGATCACCTTGCCGTTGAGGTTGCGTGCCGCCCGGCCGATGGTCTGAATGAGGGAGCGGGTGGAGCGCAGGAAGCCCTCTTTATCCGCATCCAGAATGGCCACCAGGGAGACTTCCGGCATGTCGAGGCCTTCGCGCAGCAGGTTGATGCCCACCAGGACGTCAAACTTGCCAAGGCGCAGGTCGCGGATGATCTCCACCCGCTCCACGGTATCGATGTCCGAGTGCAGATAGCGCACCCGTACCTCGTGATCCGCCAGGTATTCGGTCAAGTCCTCCGCCATCCGCTTGGTCAGTGTCGTGACCAGCACCCGCTCCTCCACGGCGACCCGCTTGCGGATCTCGGAGAGCAGATCGTCCACCTGGGTGCTGACCGGTCGCACTTCCACCTCGGGATCGAGCAGGCCGGTGGGACGCACCACCTGCTGCACCACGTCACCGCCGGACTTCTCCAGCTCGTAGGGGCCCGGGGTCGCCGAGACGAACACCGTCTGGGGCATCAGCGCCTCGAACTCGTCGAACTTGAGGGGCCGGTTGTCCAGCGCCGAGGGAAGACGGAAGCCGTACTCTACCAAGGTCTCCTTGCGGGATCTGTCCCCTTTGAACATGGCGCCGATCTGCGGCACCGTGACGTGGGATTCGTCGATGATGAGCAGGCCGTCCCCCGGCAGGTAGTCAAACAGGGTGGGCGGCGGCTCACCCGGCGCGCGACCGGAGAGGTAGCGGCTGTAGTTCTCTATACCGGAGCAGTAACCCAGCTCCTGCATCATCTCCATGTCGAACTGGGTGCGCTGGCTGATGCGCTGCTCCTCCACCAGCTTGTTGAGGCTCATCAGCTGCTCGCGCCGCCCCTTGAGCTCCTCCTTGATGTGCTCGATGGCACCCAGGATGGTCTCCCGCGGGGTGGCGTAGTGGGTCTTGGGGTAGATGGTGTAGCGCACCACCGTCTGCTCGATGGCACCGGTCAGGGGATCGAACAGGGAGAGCCGCTCCACCTCCTCGTCAAACAGCTCCACCCGCAGGGCCAGCTTGTCCGATTCGGCGGGGTAGATGTCGATCACCTCCCCCCGCACCCGGAAGGTGCCGCGCTGGAAGGCCATGTCGTTGCGGGTGTATTGCAGCTCGGCGAGGCGGCGCAGGATATCCCGCTGATTGATCACGTCCCCCACTTTGAGGTGCAGCATCATGCTGAGGTAGGCCTGGGGATCCCCCAGACCATAGATGGCCGACACTGAGGCGACGATCACCACGTCGCGCCGCTCCAGCAGCGCCTTGGTGGCTGACAGCCGCATCTGCTCGATGTGATCGTTGATGGAGGCATCCTTCTCGATGAAGGTGTCCGTGGTCGGCACATAGGCTTCGGGCTGGTAGTAGTCGTAATAAGAGACGAAATACTCCACCGCGTTGTCGGGGAAGAACTCCTTCATCTCCCCATAGAGCTGGGCCGCCAGGGTCTTGTTGGGGGCCAGGATCATGGTGGGACGATTAAGAGTCGCGATGACGTTGGCCATGGTAAAGGTCTTGCCCGAACCGGTCACCCCGAGCAGGGTCTGGTGGGCCAGTCCCGACTCGATGCCATCGAGCAGCTGGGCGATGGCCCTCGGCTGATCCCCGGCGGGTTGAAACTGGCTGGCCAACTGGAATAACTTGCTCATGACGACTCCCGGCAAAAAACGGCAAGGGTGCAGTGTACCCCGAGTTGAAGGAGCTGGGTATCCGCTCACCCTCCCTGATGGCTATTGACCCCGAAATACGACCTCTGTATGATGCACCTCCTTGCCTGATGTTCCCCCGTAGTTCAGTCGGTAGAACGGCGGACTGTTAATCCGTATGTCACTGGTTCAAGTCCAGTCGGGGGAGCCAATTCCTCACCATCTCGGTGCAAGTTATCCACTTTAGTGCTTTCCTCTTCCAATTTTAATGCACAAGCCCTTCCCTGCGGCCTGACTCCCTTTTGATCTCCCGATACTGACCAGCAGCGTTTTGTTCTGCTGCGCATAACTATTTGATTTTTATAGAAACAATTTATTGCAGGTATTTTTTGAACAGTCCTTGCAGCCCAGTATTGGCGCGGCTTTCAGCCTGATCGCCAAGTTTCATAAACAGGG
This sequence comes from Aeromonas sp. 25-248, assembly GCF_053005425.1. Classification (NCBI taxonomy): domain Bacteria; kingdom Pseudomonadati; phylum Pseudomonadota; class Gammaproteobacteria; order Aeromonadales; family Aeromonadaceae; genus Aeromonas; species Aeromonas sp. 25-248. The sequence continues at coordinate 60,753 of NZ_JBRKTB010000003.1, forward strand.
TTATCCACAGTTTCTGTGGGTAACTTGACCAAAGCCACGGTTCATCTGGGCTGGCAGCCATTGTCCCCGGTTTGCGATGGCTGCCCCCGCTCTTCCCCATTTTCTGCTGTTTTTCCCTTCCCCCCTAAATGGGATGAATCGACTCGCGGTGCTGCCTGTGGGGGATTTTTTTTCGCTATGCCGCGTCCTGCGGGTCAGCCCTCGCCGGATGAGTCATGAGTCTCTTTTGTCACCCTTCAATTTCCTCAGTGGAAAATGCTGAAAAACATGCCCGTTTGCTCCCCATGCAGCAGGTAATAAATTGTCCACAGGAGCGTCATCCCCTCTCTGCTCGACAGCATATTTCACTCATTGACAGCGGGCCTTGCAGCGTAAAATAGAGGTGTTTTCCCCAGCCCCCCCTCGCATCCCTATCTTCACCGAAGAGACCAGCACTTAACTGGCTGTTAATCCGCTTTGGCGCTTCTTTCTTGATACAGGATCCGGCACAATATCGGCCCCACTTTTTTCCTCGGTTTTTCCGGGCATGACCATAGATTTCGTGACACTGCTACATCAAAGCGACTCCCTGCTGCTGTTCGTGGTACTGGCCTTCGGGCTGCTGCTGGGCAAGGTACGCATCGGCAACTTCCAGATAGGCAACACCATAGGCGTGCTCTTCACCGCCCTGCTGTTTGGCCAGATGGGATTCCAGTTTTCCACCTCCACTGAAAACGTCGGCTTTATGCTGTTCATCTTCTGCGTGGGCATCGAGGCCGGCCCCCACTTCTTCAGCGTCTTCCTGCGCGACGGCATCCACTACATCACCCTGACCCTGGTGATCCTGCTGTCGGCCCTGCTGCTCACCGTGGGGCTCGCCAAGTTCTTCAATCTGGGGCCCGGCATGGCCGCCGGCATTCTGGCAGGTTCCCTCACCTCCACGCCGGCCCTGGTGGGGGCACAGGACGCCCTGCGAAGCGGATTGCTCAACCTGCCCCACCAGACCGACATGCAGTCGGTGCTCGACAACATGGGGATAGGCTACGCCCTGACCTACCTGGTGGGCCTGGTGGGCCTGATGCTGGTGGTGCGCTACCTTCCTTCCCTGGCCAGGCTGGATCTCAACACCGAGGCCCAGAAGATCGCCCGCGAGCGGGGGCTCTCCGACAGCGAGAGCCGCAAGACCTATCTGCCCATCATCCGCGCCTATCGGGTCGGCCCGGAGCTCGCCGCCTGGATCGGCGGTCGTACCCTGCGCGAAACCGGCATCTATCCCCACACCGGCTGCTATGTGGAGCGCATTCGCCGCAACGGCATTCTGGCCAGCCCCGATGGTGACGCCGTCATTCAGGAAGGGGACGAGATCGCCCTGGTGGGCTACCCCGAGAGCCACGAGAAGCTCGACGTCAACTACCGCAACGGCAAGGAGGTGTTCGATCGCAACCTCCTTGACCTGCAGATCGTCACCGAAGAGATCGTGGTGAAGAATGATGCCGTGGTGGGTCGCCATCTGGTGGAGCTCAACCTCACCGAGAAGGGATGCTTCCTCAACCGGGTGGTGCGCTCCCAGATAGAGATGCCCTTTGATCGCAACATCATGCTGCAAAAGGGCGACGTGCTGCAGATCAGCGGCGAGAAGCAGCGGGTCAAGCTGCTGGCCAACAAGATAGGCTTCATCAGCATCCATAGCCAGACCACGGATCTGGTGGCTTTCGCCACCTTCTTCGTGCTGGGCCTGCTCATCGGCTCCGTCTCCCTGGTGTTCGGCCAGATAGAGTTCGGCCTCGGCAATGCCGTCGGCCTGCTGCTGGCGGGGATCCTGATGGGCTACCTGCGTGCCAACCACCCCACGGTGGGCTATGTGCCACCCGGTGCCCTGCGCCTTGCCAAGGATCTCGGACTCGCCGTCTTCATGGTGAGTACCGGCCTCAAGGCCGGGGGCGGCATCCTTGATCACCTAAGCGAAGTGGGGATGGTGGTGCTCTTCTCCGGCATGCTGGTGACCACCTTGCCAGTGCTGGTAGGCTACCTGTTCGGTGTCTGGGTGCTGAAAATGAACCCGGCCCTGCTGCTCGGTGCCATCACGGGCGCCCGTACCTGCGCCCCGGCCATGGACGTGGTGAACGAGGCGGCCAACAGCTCCATCCCGGCGCTCGGCTACGCCGGCACCTATGCGGTGGCCAACGTGATGCTGACCCTGGCGGGCTCCTTCATCATCGGCTTCTGGTTCTAGCCAAACGGGCCCGCAACACGCAGAAAAAGAGGAGCCTCGAGGCTCCTTTTTTCATGGGCGGGCACTCCTGGATGGAATAGTGGAAATCGTGCTATGGGGCCATCTCTATCAAACCCAATAAGCTAAATCACCCACAAGGCGCCACTTACACTCAATAAAACGAGCGAGGTGTAAGTGATGAAACGCGCATGGATGATTGTGATCTGGTGGTTCTGCTCCCTGACGCCAGCCTGGGGAGCCGAATCCGGCAAGCAGGTGGCCCCCGAGGAAAAGACGGAGAAAAGCGCCCTGAGCTTTGCAAACGACGAGCTTGCCAGACCCAGGCTGGGGGATCTCGACGTCATGCTGGAGCAGCGCACCATCCGAGTGCTCACCACCTACAACAAGACGGGATTTTTCATCACCAAGGGCGTGCAGCGGGGCGTCACCTACGATGCCTTCATGCAGGTGGAGCAGCGCCTCAACGAACAGTTGCGCAAGCAAAAGGCGATCAAACGCCACCTCAAGGTGCACTTCGTCTTCATTCCCGTGGCCCGGGAAGCCCTGCTGACCTCCCTCATCGAGGGCAAAGGCGACATCGCCGCCGCCAATCTCACCATCACGGACAAGCGCAAGAAGCAGGGTATCGCCTTCACCGATCCCCTGCTTGAAAACGTGCGGGAGCTGCTCGTCTCCGGCCCCCTCTCCCCCAAGGTGGAAAGCGCCGCCGATCTCGGGGGCCAGCGCGTCTTCGTACGCCCCTCCTCCAGCTACTACGAGAGCCTGCTCACCTACAACCAGGCCCGCAAGTCGGCGGGAGAGCCCCTCATCGACCTCCAGCCCGCCTCGGAGGTGCTCGAAGATGAAGATCTGGTGGAGATGGTCAATGCGGGCCTGCTCCCCTTCATCGTCATGGACGAACACAAGGCCCGCTTCTGGCAAAAGATTTTCCCCGGGATCACCATTCACGACGCCCCCGTGTTCCGGGAAGGGGGCGTCATCGCCTGGGCGGTGCGCAAGGAGAGCCCCCAGTTGCTCGCCATGCTCAACGAGCAGATCAAGGCGCTGCGTGGCAAGGCGACGGGGGACGAGATCCTGGCCCGTTATCTCAAGCAGAACAAGTTCGTCAAAAGCGCCGCCGCCGAGGCGGAGCGCAAGAAATTCCTGCAGGTGGTCGAGCTGTTCCGTGAATATGGCGAACGCTATGACATGGACTGGCTGCTGATGGCGGCCCAGGGCTACCAGGAGTCCGCCCTCAACCACCAGGCCCGCAGCCATGTGGGCGCCATCGGCATCATGCAGATCATGCCCGCCACCGGCAAGGGGCTGAAAGTCGGCGACATCCGCAAGCTCGAGCCCAATATTCACGGCGGCGTCAAATACATGCGCTGGATGATCGATCACTACTATGCGGACGAGCCCATGACCGCCCTCGACAAGGCCCTCTTCTCGTTCGCCTCCTACAATGCCGGCCCCGCCCGGGTGGCGCGGCTCCGCGCCGAGGCCAGAAAACGGGGGCTGGATCCCAACGTCTGGTTTCACAACGTCGAGTACGTGGCAGCAGAGAAAATCGGCCCCGAGACGGTCACCTATGTGGGCAACATCTACAAGTACTACATCGCCTACAAGCTGGTGATGGAACAGGTTGTCCTGCGCCAGCAGGCGAGCGATGCCCTGAAACAGGAGGCGAAGGAGGATGTCAGCACATCGGCGGCGAAACCGACCCAGTGATCCTTGCCGGACGAGGCGCTCACGGGCGCTTCGTTTCTATGCGCGCCCCCCTCTTTGGCCCATGACCAGAATGAACACAATGGTCACAACAGCCTTAATAGCCATTACGGTCAGATTGTTTTCCAGCCAGACATGATTAATTAACCTTCTTGCAACAATCACAAGGAGAGCACCATGTTGCAAGGAACCCTCAAACGCACCCTGATCGGTAGCCTGCTCGCACTGAGCGTCGGCGCCCACGCCCAGATCAACGAAGTCCACTTCCTGATCCCGGGCGGCGCCGGCGGCGGCTGGGACAACACGGCCCGTGGCACCGGCGAGGCTCTGACCAAGTCCGGCCTCATCAACACCGCTTCCTACCAGAACATCTCGGCCGGCGGCGGCGCCAAGGCCATCGCCCACCTCATCGAGACCTCGGCACAGTCCGACAAGACGCTGCTGGTCAACTCCACCCCCATCATCGTCAAGTCCCTCTCCAAGGAGCTGCCGCAATCCTTCCGGGATCTCACCCCGGTCGCCGCCATCATCGCCGACTATCAGGCGCTGGCGGTCCCCCTGGACTCCCCCTATCAGAACTGGGCCCAGTTGCTGGCCGCCTATGAAGCCAATCCCGCCAAGGTGAAGATTGCCGGCGGCTCCGCCCGCGGCAGTCTGGATCACCTGGTGGCCGCCATGACCTTCAAGAATGCGGGGGCCGATGCCGGCAAGCTGCGCTACGTGGCCTATGACGCCGGCGGCAGCGCCATGGCGGCGGTGCTGGCGGGGGAAACCCAGGTGCTCTCCACCGGCTTTGGCGAGGCGATGGAGGCGGTCAAGTCCGGCCAGATGCGGATCCTCGGCGTCACCGCCCCCGAGCGGATGCCGGACGCCAGCCAGGTGCCCACCTTCTCCGAGCAGGGCAACCCCACCGTTTTTGCGAACTGGCGCGGCTACTTCGCCTCCCCCGACGTCAGCCCCGAGCAGTCCGCCGAGTTCGCCGCTCTGCTCAAGCAGATGTACGACAAGCCGGAGTGGGAAGCGGTGCGCGCGCGCAACAGCTGGATCAACCAGTATCAGGCCGGTCCCGAGTTCACTGCCTTCCTCAACAGCCAGGAGCAGCAGATCGGCGGCCTGATGCGCGAGCTCGGCTTCATCAAATAACCCTCAGCCTGTGGCGGGCCAGGCCCGCCCATCGGAGTCATCATGCCACTGACCAAGGAAAGGTTCGGGGGGCTGCTGTTTTTGCTGCTCTCCCTCGCCTACGGCTATCACGCCACCCAGATCCCCGGCTACCCGGGGGACGAATATGAACCCTTTACCGCCAGCACCCTGCCCTATGCCCTGGCAGGTGTCGGGGTCCTGCTCTCCCTGATCCTGATCTGTTCCCCGGGAGGAGAGCGACTGGGCAAGGAGTCCGGCAACTGGCGGCTGGTGTTCGCCCTGCTGGGGCTGATGCTGGTCTATGGCCTAGCCCTTGGCTGGCTCGGCTTCCTCGTCGCCACCATCTTGTTCCTCATCGGCGGCATCCGGCTGATGGGCGAGCAGAGCCTCGCCTTCGCCTGCAAGGTGAGCATACCTTTCACCCTCATGTTCTGGGCCCTGCTGACCAAGGGGCTCAATGTCTATCTCGAGCCGGGTCGGCTGTTCACCCAGTTGCTGGGATAAGGAGAACCCATGTTAGACGGAATCCTGCAAGGGCTCGGCACCGCCATGATGCCCATCAACCTCTTCATGGTGGTGGTCGGCTGCTTCGTCGGCACCTTCATCGGCATGCTGCCGGGGCTGGGCCCGGTCACCGCCATCGCCCTGATGATCCCCATCACCTACGGGCTGGATCCGGCTTCCGGCATCATCCTGATGGCCGGGGTCTATTACGGCTCCATGTTCGGCGGCTCCACCGCCTCCATCCTGATCAACACCCCGGGCTGCTCCGCCAGCATGATCACCGCCATCGACGGCTATCCGCTGGCCTGCAAGGGGCAGGCGGGCAAGGCGCTGGCCATCGCCGCCTACGCCTCCTTCGTCGGCGGCACCCTGTCGGCCATCTTCCTGATGGTGGCGGCGCCCCTGCTCGCCAAGGTCTCCCTCGCCTTCCAGTCGGCGGACTACTTCGCCCTCATGGTGCTCGGGCTCTCCGCGGTGGCGGCTTTCGCCGGCAAGGGCCAGGTGCTCAAGGCGCTGATCATGGCGCTGTTTGGCATCATGATCTCCACCGTCGGCATCGACCGCAGCGTCGGGGTGGACAGATTCACCTTCGGTCTCCCGGACTTGCGCGATGGTTTCTCCTTCCTGCTGCTGGCCATGGCCACCTTCGCCCTGGCAGAGATCCTGATGACGGTGCTGCGCCCGGGAAAGGACACCAGCCAGGAGGAGGCGAGCAAGATGCAGCAGCTCGGCTCCCTCAAGCTGAGCCGGGACGAGGTAAAGGAGATAGCGCCCCCCATAGCCCGCTCCTCTGTGCTGGGCTTTCTCATCGGCGTGCTGCCGGGGGCCGGTGCCACCATCGCCTCCTTCATGGCCTATGGGGCCGAGCGCAACTTCGCCCGCAAGGGCAAACGGGACGAGTTTGGCAAGGGCAGTCTGACCGGCATAGCCGCGCCGGAAGCGGCTAACAACGCCGCCTCCAGCGGGGCCTTCGTGCCGCTGCTGACCCTGGGGATCCCGGGCTCCGGCACCACGGCCCTGATGCTGGGGGCCCTCATCGCCTACGGCATCCAGCCCGGCCCGCGCCTCTTCATGGAGCACCCTGACGTCTTCTGGTCGGTGATCATCTCCATGTATCTGGGCAACGTGGTGCTGCTGATCCTCAACCTGCCGCTCATTCCCTACCTGGCCAAGATCCTGCAAGTGCCGCGCCCCGTGCTCATCCCCATGGTGCTGCTGTTCTCGCTGATCGGGGTCTATCTGGTCTCCTTCAACACCATGGACATCTATGTGATGGTGCTGGTGGCCCTGGTGGCCATCGGGCTGCGCCTGCTTGACTTCCCCATGGCCCCCATGCTGCTCGGCTTCATCCTGGGAGGCATGCTGGAGGACAATCTGCGCCGGGCCCTGGTGATCAACGACGGCTCCCTGAGTTTCCTGTGGGAGCGCCCCATCACCCTGGGCTTCACCCTGGTCACCCTGGTGATGCTGCTGCTGCCGCTCTGGCAGTGGTGGCAGGCCCGTCGCACGCCGGTAGCGACCCTGCAATCCGACCCGACCTGATCCCAGCCATCACAAAAAGAGCGCCAAAAGGCGCTCTTTTTCTTGAGTTGGAACCGGCCACTCAGCGCTGACGGTAGCGCCGCTCCGGCCGCCCCACTGTGCCGTACTCCAGCTCCGGGCTCGCCAGCTGCTGACCCACCAGAAACTCCAGATAGCGGCGCGCCGTGGTGCGGCTCACCCCGACCCGGCTGCCTATCTCCTCGGCGCTGGCCCCCTCCTGATGGAGGGCCGCCAGCACCCTTTGCAGGGTGAGGGCGTCTATCCCCTTGGGCAGGCCGCCCGCCGCCACCTGTTGCAACGGGGAGCCAAGGAGCGCATCCACCGCCTGCTGATCGATGTCCGCCAGCGCCGCAAGCGCGGCGCGGCTCTGGCAATATTTGTCGAGCGTGTCGCGCAGTCGCTCGAACACCACGGGCTTCAAGATGAAATCCACCACCCCGAGGCGCATCGCCTCCTGCAGGGCCGCCGCCTCGCGGGCGGCGGTGAGCAGGATGACGTCGAGGTGAGCCCCGCGCTGGCGCAACTCCCGCAGCAGGGAGAAGCCCTCCCCGTCCGGCAGCCAGACATCCAGTAACACCAGATCGGGTTTGAGGATCTCTATCTGCTCTCTGGCATCGAACAGGGTGAGCGCCACCCCCAGCACCTCGAAACCGGCGAGGCGCTGCACGAAGCGACGGTGGATCTCGGCAATGGCCGGATCATCCTCGACGATCAGGATCTTGATCACTCATACCTCCTTGGGTATGTAACAGACGACACAACTTCCCTGCGCCGTGGCTTCGATGGTGATGGTCCCCTGCAGGGCATCCAGTGTCTTGCGCACCAGGGCCAGACCTATGCCGTGGCCGGGTTCGGCCTTGCTGCTGACCCCGCGCTCGAACAAGGTGTCCGCCAAAGCGGGATCGACGCCGCCGGCCCCGTCCTCCACCTCCAGAATGAGATCCTGGCCGAGATCGCTCAAAGAGACCCGGATCGGCTGGTAGGGGGCGCCATGGCCGCGGGTCGCCTCGAAGGCGTTGTCGATGAGGTTGCCAAGCAGGGTCACCAGCTGGGAGCCGCTGACCCGGGCGGGGATGTCGTGCAGGCGGGAATCCGGATCCACCTCCAGCACCAGTCCCAGCTCATGGGCTCTGTGGTACTTGCCAAGCAGCAGGCCCGCCACCTTGGGCTTGGCGATGGCCCCCATCAAAAAGCTCAGGAGGGTCTGCTCGGTGGCCGCCTCCCGGCCGATGAAGGCGAGCGCCTCCCGGGTGGCCCCCAGCTCGATGAGACCGGCGATGGTGCCGAGCTGGTTGTTGTGTTCGTGGGTCTGCACCCGCAGCAGATCGCTGTAGGCCTGCACCTGGGAGAGCTGGGCACTGAGCTCGGCCAACTCGTCCTTGCGCCGAAAGCTCGACACGGCGCCGATCAGCCGACCCTCCTGCACCAGAGGCAGCCGGTTGACGATGAGGGACTGACCGTTGAGCACTATCTCCTCGTCATACTGGGGCCGGGGATCCTGAATGAGGGAGAGCATGCGGCTGCCGGGCAGCAAGCGGGTGACGGGCTGGCCTATGGCGGCCTGCGCGGCCCGCTCATCGAGGCGCAGCAGCCGGATGCCGTTGGGGTTGAGGGAGGTGAGCCTGCCTTGCTCGTCTATGGTGAGTATCCCCTCGCGCACCGTGCGCAGGGTGCAGTCGAGCTCCGCATAGAGGCGGCCGATCTGCTCGGGCTCAAATCCCAGCAGGGCCCGCTTGTAGCGTTTGGCCAGCCAGGCCGCGGCGACGCTGTTGAGCAGCACGATGAGCAGTGTCATTGCGAGGCCGAAGCGCAAATAGCCCTGCAGGTCCGCCTCTATGTCCCGCACCAGATAACCGACAGAGACCACGCCGATGACCCTGCCCATCTCATCCCGGATGGGCCCCTTGCCGCGCACCGAGACCCCGAGGGACCCTTGAGCGCGGGAGATGTAGAACTCCCCCCGTAGGGCGCGTCCGGGATCGTCCCCCATCATGGGTTTGCCTATCCTGTCCGCATTGGGGTGCACCAGGCGGCGCGCCTCCTTATCGCCGATGACGATGTAGCTGGCACCGACCTCGGCCCGCATCCGCTCCACCAGGGCATTGAGGCGGGTGCTATCGGCTCGCTTCACCCCGGCGATGACGCCGGGCTCACGGGCCACCAGCCGCGCCACGTCCAGGGCCTGATCCCCCACCTCCCGGTAGCGCTGCTCGGCGACATAGTAGTAACTGGCCCCGCTCAGCAACACCAGTTGCAACAGACTGACCAGACAGAGAATGAGCAGGAAGCGTCCTTGCAACCCGAGCCTCATGCCTCCTTGTCGCCTCGCAACAAGTCGAGCAGCAGACTGCCATCGCGCAAGGCCTTGTGCACCTGCACCGAGGTGGGTTTGGTGGGATCTTCGTAAAAGTGGGTGGATTCAATCTGCAGGCGTACCAGGTACTCGGCGGGCAACTGGCTTGCCAGGGACTGGTGCAGCATGGGGAAGAGCAGTCGATCGGCCCGGGTGATCTCCCCCCCGAGCAGCAGCTTGCCCGGGTTGAGCAGGCAGATGAGGTTCGCCAGCACCCGGGAGAGGCGGCCCGCCGCCTGGTGCAGGATGTCCTGACACAGGCTGTTGCCCGCCAGCGCCAGCTCGCACAGCTCGCGGATGGTGACGCTTTCGGGCAGATCGAACTCCTGCATCCGTTCGCGCAGCTCCCGATATTGCGCCTCCAGCGCCTGATTAGTCACGAGCGTGCAGGCGCAACCGAAGCCACCGCAGTAGCAGCGCTGGCCATAAGGTTCGAGCTGCAGGTGGCTGAGATCCCCGAGCAGAGCCGACTCGCTCTCGATGAGCTGGCCATTGACCACCATGCCGACCCCGATGTCGTTGTGCACGAACACCAGCACCGCATCCGAGCAGTTCCTGGCAGCGCCCCACTCCCGCTCGGCCTGGATCCAGGTGCGCACGTCGCCGCTCACCAGCACGGGTACCGAGAAGGCCTCCTGCAGGGTGGGACCGAGGGGCCAGTTGCGCAGATCGTAATAGGGAAAATGCTTGACCATGCCGGAGTGGCGCTCCACCTGGCCGGGCAGGCAGAGGGCGATGCAGGCCAGACGCAGCGCCTTCTTGGGCAAAAAGCCCTCGATGGCCCGCACCAGGCTGGCCAGCAGCTCGGCACGCTCCGCCTCGTTGAAGACATGGCGATGGCGCGCCAGGGAGTGACCAGCTAGGTCAAACAGGGCCATGTCCACATAGCCGCGCCCCAGGCGCATGGAGAGAAACTGGAAGCGGCGCTCGTTGATGCGCAGCAGGGTCTGGCGACGGCCACGCCCCACCGAGCTCTCGCCGCAGGTGACCACCAGGCCGCCGTCCAGCAGCTCGCGGGTGATCTTGGTGATGCTGGCCGGCGACAGGCCGGTCAGACGGGACAGATCGGTACGGGACAGCTCCTTGTGCTCCTCCAGGCTGGCATAGACCAGGCCGTAGTTGAGCTGACGGATCAAATCGATACTGCCTTTCACGATCTCATTCATAGGGTTGGGGCTAACGAAAGGAACGAATGGCGCGATTTTCACACATTCTGCGCCGATCCCCAAATTTGCCGTCTGGAAATCCTGTCCAGACGGCAAAAATGTGATTAGTAACGGAAGCGGGAGACGAGTTGGCGCAATTTGTCACCCGTGCCTGCCAGGGCGCGGGTGGTGGTGCTGGACTCCCCGGACGCCTCGGTCAGCTCGCTGACGATCTGCTGGATGGCCACCAGGTTCTTGTTGATCTCCTCGGAGACCGCGTGCTGCTCCTCGGCGGCCGTGGCGATCTGGATGTTCATGTCGTTGATGGTGCCGACAGCCGCCACCATGCTGTCCAGGGAGCTGGCGATGTGGCTCGCTTCCTGCACCGTCTCCTGGCTGCGTGCCTCGCTGGCCTGCATCACTTCCACCGCCTGCTTCACCCCGCCCTGCAGGCGCTGGAGCATCTCGTTGATCTCCTTGGTGCTCTGCTGGGTACGGCCCGCGAGGGATCGCACCTCGTCCGCCACCACCGCAAAGCCGCGCCCCTGCTCGCCCGCCCGGGCCGCCTCGATGGCGGCGTTGAGAGCCAGCAGGTTGGTCTGATCGGCGATGCCGCGAATGACCTCCACCACGGAGCCTATCTTGCCGGTCTCGTGGGCGAGCTGCTCGATGACCCCGGCCGCCACATGCACTTCGTCCACCAGCCGGTTGATGCTGCCGATGGCACTGTTCACCACGCCGCGGGCCGCATCGGACTCGCGGGCCGCATCGCTGGTGGCGCTGGCTGCGTTGGAGGCGCTCGCCGCCACCTCCTGGGCGGTGGAGCTCATCTCGGTCACCGCAGTCACCACCTGATCCGTCTCCTTGCCGTGGCCCTGCATCTGCCTGTCCGCATGCTCGCTCAGGCTATGCAGCCGATCCACGGCCCCCAGCAACTGGTGACTGGTTTCCCCCACCTGGCTCACCACCGACTGGATCCGTTCGACGAAGCGGTTGAAGGCGGCGGCCAGCTGCCCCACCTCGTCCTTGCTCTGCACCTTGAGGCGCTGGGTCAGATCCCCGTCCCCGTCGGCGATGTCGTTGAGGGCTGCGACCGCATCCGCCAGCGGGCGGGTGACCCGGTTGCCGATCACCACGGTGGCCGCCAGGGTCACCCCCAGGATCACCAGGATGAACAGCACCCCGGTTTTCAGGGAGCCATACATGGTCTCCTCCCGCTCGCTGCGCAGGGTGGCCAGCTCATTGTCGATGTCGTCGATGTAGAAGCCCGTGCCCACGACCCACTGATATTTGTCGAGCACCAGGTTGAAGGAGAGCTTGGGGGCATCCCGCCCGATAGAGGGCTTGTTGGTCCAGTACTCGGAGTAGCCATCCCCCTCGCGGGCCGCCTTGACGATCTCCTGAATGAGGAAGGTACCCTTGGTATCCTTGTCCTGCCAGCGGTTCTTGCCCTCCACCTCCGGGCGGGTGGGCAGCAGCAGGGTATTGCCCTGGAAGTCGTAGACGAAGAAGTAACCGTCGCTGCCATAACGCAAGGGCCGCAGGATCTCGGTCACCCGCGCACGGGCCTCCGGGCTGTCCGGCTCCGCATAGGCCTTGTCGATGGCCGTCTTGGCCAGCATCAGATAACTGCTGAGCAGCGCCTTGCGCTCCTTGATTGCCCTCTCCCGCGCCACCACCAGATCCGATTCCAGATCGCTCCTGGCCACCAGGTAGTTGCTGAGATTGACCACCAGGGCCATCAGCAGCACGGGGATGGCCCCCAGTAACAGGATCTTCTGCTTAAGTGTCATTGTGTCACCCTTTGTGCTGTGTTCATTGCTGCATGATGTCTGCCTAAACGGCATGGGAAGCTGGCCGAAAGGGAAGTGCGTTCGCTACAATCCCGCCACCTTTAATTATCGACCAGATGAGCTGACTCATGAACCTATGTCCTTGCGGTTCCTCTCTTTTTCTTGCCAAGTGCTGCGGTGTACTCCACGCAGGCCAGCCCGCCGCCACCCCGGAGCAGCTGATGCGATCCCGCTACAGCGCCTTCGTGCTGGGATTGGGAGAATATCTGGTACACAGCTGGCACCCGGACTATCTGAACGGGTTGACCGCGGCCGACCTCTCATCGACCGACACCCGCTGGGATGGCCTCGAGATCCTCGCCAGCCAGGGCGGCCCCGATGACACCCTCGGCATGGTGGAATTCAAAGCCTGGTTCCTGGAGGGGGACGAACGTCACTGCCTCCATGAGCGCTCCCGCTTCGTGCGCCATCAGGGGCGCTGGGTCTACACCGACGGCGAGCAGGATCCGGCGCCGCTGCGGGTCGGGCGAAACGACCCCTGCCCCTGTGGCAGCGGCAAGAAGTTCAAAAAGTGCTGCGGCTGAGGTTTCCCCCACGCCGCCCTCTGGCCAGCCCCCGGGCTGGCCTTCTCCCCTCCCGTCATGCTTTCCCCTGCCCGCCTCGACGGTGACGTGAGGTTCATCACATTTCGCTCATCACCTCACACTTAATGAGCGTTTACGAACATTAATTTGGCCCATATCAAACATTTTACGTCGTGAAGGCGCCACACTGGCCTCATCTGGAAGAGATGAGACGGGCACGAATGAAAAGAATCACCACACAAGTCGTCATCATAGGGGGGGGCGCCACCGGCGCCGGCATCATGCGCGATTGCGCGCTGCGCGGCATCGACTGCATCCTACTTGAGCGGGACGACATCGCCGCCGGCACCACGGGCCGCAACCATGGCCTGCTCCACTCCGGCGCCCGCTACGCGGTGACGGATCAGGAGTCCGCCCGCGAATGCATTCAGGAGAACCGCATCCTCAAGCGGATCGCCAGCCACTGCGTCGAGGACACCGGCGGCCTCTTCATCACCCTGCCGGAAGATGACATCCATTTTCAAAATACCTTCATGGACGCCTGCACCCTGGCGGGCATCGACGCCCGCCAGCTGGATCCCGCCGAGGCGCTGCGCCTTGAACCCAACGTCAACCCGGCGCTGATCGGTGCCATCCAGGTGCCGGACGGCACGGTCGACCCCTTCCGCCTGGCTGCCGCCAACGTGCTGGACGCGAAAGAGCACGGCGCCCGCATCTTCACTCACAGCAAGGTGCTGGGGTTGCTGCGCACCCAAGACAGAGTGCACGGGGTCAAGGCCATCAACACCCGCACTGGCGAAGCGTTCGAGGTGGAGTGCCAGGAGGTGATCAACGCCGCCGGCATCTGGGGCCAACAGATCTGCGAGTACGCCGATCTCGGCATCCGCATGTTCCCCGCCAAGGGTTCCCTGCTCATCATGGATTACCGCATCAACCAGCTGGTGCTCAACCGCTGCCGCAAACCGGCGGACGCGGACATTCTGGTGCCGGGCGATACCATCTCCCTCATCGGCACCACGTCGAGTCGCATCGATTACCACAAGATTGACCAGCTCACCGTCGAGCCCGAGGAGGTGGAGGTGCTGCTGCGCGAGGGGATAAAACTGGCCCCCATCATGGCCCGCACCCGTCTTCTGCGGGCCTACGCTGGCGTGCGCCCCCTGGTGGCGGTGGATGGCGACGAGTCCGGCCGCAACATCAGCCGCGGCATCGTGCTGCTGGATCACAGCGATCGTGACGGCCTCCAGGGGTTCAACACCATCACAGGCGGCAAGCTGATGACCTACCGGCTGATGGCCGAATGGGCCACCGATCTGCTGGCCAAGAAGCTTGGCAACAGCAAGCCCTGCCGCACCGCCGAGCTGAGCCTGCCCGGCTCGCGGGATCCGGAGAAGGTCTCCGCCCCCGGCCTCTCGGTGCCCGCCGAAGGCTCGGCCCAGTACCGCCACGGCGAGCGGGTCATCGCCTTTTTCCGCGACAATCCCAAGGCCAACGCCCTCATCTGCGAGTGCGAGATGGTGACCGCGGGCGAGATTGAATATGCCCTGCGGGAGCTCGACGTGGACAACCTGGTGGACTTGCGCCGCCGCACCCGCCTGGGTATGGGCCCCTGTCAGGGGGAGCTGTGCGCCTATCGCGCCGCCGGCCTGATGCAGGAGTATGGCAAGGCGGACGGTCGTCAGGCCTGCGTCATGCTGCGCCAGTTCCTGGAGGAGCGCTACAAGGGCACTCGGCCCGTGCTCTGGGGCGATGCCCTGCGCGAAGCCGAATTTACCTACTGGATCTACGAGGGGCTGTTCGGCCTTGGCGAGTGGACGGCCCCCCACCTGGTGAGCGAGCCCCCCTTCCCGCAGGACGCCAGCACCACAAATTCCACCAAGGAGCGCAGCCATGAAATTTGACAGTATCGTGATCGGCGGCGGCATGGCGGGCCTCTCGGCGGCCCTGCGCCTGGCCGAGGCGGGCCAGAAGACCCTGCTGATGGCCTCCGGCCAGAGCGCCCTGCACTTCTCCTCCGGCTCGGTGGATCTGCTGGAGAGCGACGGGGATCCCCGCGCCGCCCTGCCCGCCTTCATGGCGGCCCATCCGGATCACCCTTACAGCAAGGTGGGGATGCAGAATATCGAGGGGAGTCTGGCCGACCTGCAACGCCACTGCGCAGAAGAGGGGCTACCCTTGATGCGCCAGGAGCACAACCACCAGCGCCTGACCCCCATCGGCACCCTGAAATCCACCTGGCTCTCTCCCGACACTTGTGCCTGCGTGACTGATGCCCCCGCTCCCGACGCCATCCTGCTCGCCACCCTGGAAGGGTTTCGCGATTTTCACCCGGCGCTCGCGGCGGCGAATCTCGCGACCCACGCCCGCTTTGCCCATAGCCGCATCCTGACCGGGGAAATTCGCCTGCCCCAGCTGGCCGAGTTCAGCCGCAATCCCCACGAGTTTCGCTCCGCCGACATCGCCCGCCTGTTCGACAAGCAGGGGCCTGGCCAGCAGGACCTGCTGGCGGATCTGGCCCGCGAGATCAGCCGCATGGTGCAGGGATGCGGCGTGCCCGGCTGTCGCCATATCGTGCTGCCCGCCTGCCTGTCGCTGGGGCTGGTCGGCCCGCGCCTGAGCGAGCTGGAACGGCGCACCGGCTGCACCATCAAGGAGGTGGCCACCATGCCGCCGTCCCTCATCGGCATGCGGATGCAGGAGGCCCTCAAGCGCCGCTTCATGGCCCTTGGCGGCACCTTCCTCACCAGCGAGCGGGTGCTGGGCGCCCGCTATGACGGCGACAAGGTGATCGGGGTGCACAGCCAGCACGGGGAGGATCAGCTGTTCGAGGCGGACCACTTCGTGCTCGCCTCCGGCAGCTTCTTCAGCCGCGGACTGGAGTCGCGCCTCGGGGGCATTCGTGAACCCATCTTCGATGCCGACGTACTGAGCCTTGCCGAGCGCGACGCCTGGGCCGGCCGCCGCCTGTTCGACCACCACCCCTTCATGGGCTTCGGGGTCAAGACCGACGAGCGGCTGCGGGTGCTGCGCGGCGGCAGGCCCCTCGCCAACCTCTACGGCGCCGGCAGCGTGCTGGCGCACTATGACCCCATTAAAGAAGGTTCCGGCTCCGGCGTGGCCGTTGCCACCGGCTGGCAAGCCGCTGGCCATATTCTGGCGGAGGGCTGAGATGAATCACATATTTCCACTCCAACGACACAGCGTGCTGGCCCACGACGATGCCCAATTCAAGGAGGGCTCTGGCTCAGGTGTCGCGATCGCCACCGGCTGGCAGGCTGCCGGTCACATTTTGAGTTCAGCCCAATGATGATTTTGTCCCATATCCCGTGCCTTCAACCCCAACGGGAGGAGAACTGACATGCTACTGGATCATGCCAACCAGACTTTCGATCAGTGCATCAAATGCACCGTCTGTACCGCCTACTGCCCGGTGGCCAAGGCCAACCCGGCCTACCCCGGCCCCAAGCAGGCGGGCCCGGATGGGGAACGGCTGCGCATCAAGAGCCCCGAGCTCTTTGACAGCGCCCTCAAATACTGCACCAACTGCAAGCGCTGCGAAGTGGCTTGCCCGAGCGGGGTGCGCATCGGCGACATTATTGCCAAGGCCAAGCACCAGTACAGCGGCTTCAAACCGGGGATCCGCGAGTTCGTGCTCTCCCACACGGATCTGATGGGCAGCATGTCCACCCTGATGGCCCCGGTAGTCAACTTCACCACCGGCCTCAAACCGATGAAGCAGGTGCTGGACAAGGCGCTGGGGGTCTCCTCCCACCGGGACTTGCCCAAATATTCACAAGGCACCTTCCGCGGCTGGTACAAGAAGCAGAAAACGACTCAGGCCCGCTTTGCGCGCCAGATCGCCTACTTCCACGGCTGTTATGTGAACTACAACCACCCGCAGCTTGGCAAGGAGCTGGTGCAGGTGCTCAACGCCATGAACATCGGTGTCCAGCTGCTTGCGCGGGAGAAGTGCTGCGGCGTGCCGCTGATTGCCAACGGCTTCATGGACAAGGCCAGGCAGCAGGCGGCTTTCAACATCCAGCAGCTGGAGAACACCCTGCTCGGCAACGAGATGCCGCTCTTGGCCACCTCCTCCACCTGCGGCTTCACCCTGCGGGAGGAATATCCCCACCTGCTGGAGCAGGACAACCACAAGGTGCGGGATCGCATCTCCCTGGTGACCCGCTTCCTGTGGAACGAGTTCGATCGGGGCAACAAACCGGCCATGAAGCCCCTCAATCTGCACATCGCCTACCACACCCCCTGTCACCTGGAGAAGATGGGGGGGGTCATCTATACCCTCGAACTGCTGCGGGCCATCCCCGGCGTCAAGGTAACGGTGCTGGACTCCCAGTGCTGCGGCATCGCCGGCACCTACGGTTTCAAGTCGGAGAACTACGACACCAGCCAGGCCATCGGTCAGGGGCTGTTCGATCAGATAAACCGGCTCAAACCCGATCTGGTCATCACCGACTGCGAGACCTGCAAGTGGCAGATCGAGATGAGCACGGCGTTTCGCTGCGAACACCCGGTGCACCTGCTGGCACGGGCGCTGGCCTGACCGCCATCCCCCCGGTCCGCCCATCATCACGGGCACCGGCTTGGAGGCGACACGCCCCGGTCAATGCCTGCGCCCCCTCTGGCCGGCATTGACCGGGATCGGCGCGGCAAGGCCCTGACGCCGCCCGGGCAGCCCGATGGGAGGCCCGGGCGGCGAATTCCTTTGGTTGTTTGAACCACCCACACAGTGAAAAGCAGCAACAACACCCACTCTGTTAAAAACCACCTCCCATTACCACCACCAGGAAATATCAAGCCAGCATATTCAGCCAAAAAAAGAGCCGGCATTCGCCGGCTCTTTGCATCTTCTCACCCCATCAGGGGTGCTGGATGATCAGGCTGTGCTGATCCAGCATGGATTGCAGGATGTCGTGAGAGGAGGAGCCGCTCAGGTTCCAGCCACTCAGATCCACGTCCTTCAGGGTGATCTGCTGGGTGACATTGCCATCCCCCGCCGGGGAGACCGACAGGCTCACGTCACTCAGGCCATTGCCGGTGCTGGTCACCGATGCCTGGAGATGACCCAGCAGGCCATCCACGCTGTTGTCGGTCACCCCCTTGAGCAGGTCCGCCAGATCGATCCTGTCCCCCTCCTGGGGACGGAAGTCGGTGATGGTGTCTATCGCCGGAGAGGCCGTCGTCCCCTCGTCACCACTGCCCCACACGAAGAGATCGCTGCCGGCGCCGCCGGTCAGGATGTCGTTGCCCTGACCGCCCCGCAGCACATCATCCCCCATGCCACCCAGGAGGCGATCATTGCCGGAGGAGCCGAACAGCCAGTCCCCCTGATCCGAGCCCAGCAGATCGTGGCCGCTCTCGCTGTGGATGGTGATGGTCTCCGTGGCCGAGCTCAGGGTGCTGCCACCCAGGCTGGATTCGGCACTCAGGGTGAGGGCATGATCCCCCGCCGGCAGATCCTTGAGGTAGATGGGCACGGACTGGTCCATCGGCAGCAACCAGTCGTTGCCATCCGCGTGGCCGACGCTCTGGCCGTGCTCGTCCACCACCTGGGCGCTGCCGAGGTTCTGGATCCGCACCGACAGCTCACCCGGGGCCGGATTGACCACGCTGGCGCTGAGGTTGAGCGGCACCCAGGCCCCTTGCAACGCAAGGATATCGTGGGTGCCGACCCCCAGTTGGGGATCGTCCGGCTCGGCCGTCACCTGGATGGCAATCTGGGCGCTGTCGGTCAGGACGCCACCGGCGCCAGTATTGCCCTGATCCGAGGTGGTGATGCTCAGGTTGTCCTGACCCCAGAAGTCCCTGGCTGGCTCGTAGTGCAGGTTGCCTGCCAATAGGCCGTTGAGATCATCGAGCGACCCGACCAGGGTCACCACGCTGGTACCCGCCCCCTGCACCGAGACGGCGCCTGCCGCCCCCAGCAGGGTCAGCACACCGTGCTCCACCCGCAGCACCATGGAGATGGGCGCACTGCCCGCATCCACGTCCTTCACGCTGATCCCGGTGAGCGACAGGGAGCCATCCTCTTTCACCTGCAATGAGCCCGGCACCTGGGTGACAGGGGCATCATTGACTGGCTCGACCTCGATGGGCAGCACGTCGGTATCGCTCAGGGGGCCACCGCTGCCGGTGTTGCCAAGATCATTGGTCACCATGGTCAGGGCATCCTGGCCATTGAAGTCCTGCTCGCCCTGATAGGTCACGCCCCCTGCGAGCAAGGCATTGATGGCATCCTGGGAACCGCTCAGCACCAGGGTGTTGCTGCCGCTGCCGCTCACCGTCACGCCACTGCCCGCCGCCAGTTCCAGGGTGCCGTGCAGCACGGAGAGGGTGACCGAGAGGGGGCTGTTGCCCGCATCCACATCGCTCACCTGCAGCCCGTGAATGGTGAAGGGCTGATCTTCCTGCGCCACCTGGGGCGTCGTCGGCAGCTGGTTGACGGGGGCATCGTTGACCGGTTGTACCAGGATGGGCAGCACATCGGTGTCACTCAGGGCGCCACCGCTGCCGGTATTGCCCCGATCGTCCGTCACCATGGTCAAGGCGTCATTGCCATGGAAGTCCGGGTCGCCCTGATAGGTGACGCCGCCCGAGAGCAGGGCATTGAGATCCGCCAGGGTGCCGGTCAGCACCACATCGCCGGTGCCGTTGCCGGTCAGGGTCACGCCGCTCCCGGCCGGCAGGGTCAGGGTGCCGTGCTCCACCGAGAGGCGCACTTCCATGATGCCGTTGCCCGCATCCACGTCCTTGACCTGCAGACCCTGGATGACGAACGGCTCGTCCTCCTGGGCCACCAGGGGATCATCGGGCAGCACGTTGACGGGGGCGTCGTTGACCGGGCTCACATCGAGATGGATGGTGCCGTTCACTTCCGGGCCGAGGGCGCCGTTGTCCAGGCTCTGGGCCGTCACCTTGATCGCCATGGCGCCGTTGGCGTCGTTGGTCACGAGCTCCACCGCGTCGAGCTTGCCGCCATCCGTGGTGACCTGCCAGCGGCCACCGCCGAGATCCACCACGGTGCCGCTCACCCCGCTCGGCAGGCGGATTTCTGCCCCGTCCGGCACCCCTTCCAGGGTGACGCGCACCTGCTCGGGCCCGTTCTCGTGCACATTGCCGGCATTGCCGCCGGTGGCATGGGTATCCCGGGTTTCCACCCCCAGGTTCAGGGTGATCACATCCCCTTCGGTGCCGCTCGCCTGCTCCTGCATGTCGGTGATGACCGCATCCCCCACCGGATTGACGGTGACGGTGAAGCCCGCACTGGTTTCAAGGGGCAGGGTCAGCCCCTTGTCCAGGGTGAAGGCGCTCAGGGTCAGATCCACGGTGCCGCTGAAGTCCGCAGGCGGGATCAGGGTCAGCTTGGAGAAGTCGGTGCCCACAGGCACCTGCCACACCCCGCCGCCGTTGTTGACCGCCGGGGCGGACAGGGTGAAGCCATCCGGCACCCCCTTGATCTGCAACCCGACGATCTGCTCGGAGCCATCGTTGTCGATGAGACTGGCCCCCAGCCCCCCCAGGCTCACGCTGCCATCTTCCTGGCCCGTGACGTTCTGGACCGTGAGGTTGGCCGGATCGTTCACCGGCAGCACCTCGAAGTTCACGTTGCCGCTCCAGCTCCCCCGATCCGTGCCCGTGGTGGCGGTATCGAGAATATCCACCGTCACCGCCAGCGGCACCTTGCCGCTGAAGTGCTCCTTGGGCACGAACACCAGATCCTTGAGGTCCGCCGGGTCGTTCACCGTGAGGGTGGCGACCGGCTGGCCGTTCTTGTCGAGGAAGTGACCATATTGAGGATCCACGGTCACGACCACCCGCTCCACGGTCTCGAGACCGCCATCGGCCACCGAGGGGCTGATGTCAGCGAGCTTGACCGAGAGATCGAGGTGGATCTCGGTGTCTTCCAGATTGTCAGGCTGGCCGTCGCCGTTTATGTCCTTCACGTTCAGTTGCAGCTCGGGCAGGCCGTCCGCCCCGCCGTTGATGTCCACCTCCGGGGTGATGGAGAGGGTGACGTCCTTCTCCACCATCTTGGTGTCACCGCTCACGGTGTCGGTGTTGACCAGGCGCACATTGAAGTGCAGGCCGTCACCGGCATAGTCTTGCGGCAGGGTCAGGGTCAGGCGGTCGAGATCATCGAGGCCACCCGGCAACTTGATGAGGTACTCGCCGTTGACGAAGTCATAGGTGAGCCCCTGTACGTTGACGCCCGGAGGGAGACCTGTGATGACGATGCTGAGCTCGTCATCCCCGATGTCCGCCGTGCCCAGGGTCACCATCTGCTTGAGCTGACTGCCGAAGTTGACGCCGTGATCCTCCACCCCGGTGATGGGGGTACTGTTGTCAAAATCGACATCGGCGGCCACCTGACCCGAGTGGGTCGCGCCATGGAAGTCGGCGCTGGCGGTGATCTCCCGATAGGCCGGGGCGCTCACATCCCCCTCGTTGTTGTCACCAAGGTCGACCACCCTGGCGCTCACCTTGAAGGTGACGGTGCCGGTGAAGCCATCCGGCGAGCGCAAGGCGTAGCTGCCGAGGGCGTCATGGGGCACGGTCCAGTTGCCCTGGCCGTCGTTGATCCCCCCCACCACCACGAAGCCGGGGGGCAGATCGCTGATCACCAGGTAGTCGATGACCTCATCGCTGCTGGGGTCCAGATCCTCGAACACGAAGACGCCGTCCAGCGGGATGTCGTGCCCGTCCGGGCTCTCCAGCTGACCGGTCTGCACCAGGTTGCCATCGGGCTCCACCACCGCCTGGATATCCACATGCAGGGTGCCATCGATCACCTTCTGGGCAGTGGCGCTAGAGTCCACATCCACTTGTGTCACCGTGACATGGCTCTGGAGGGTGGTGTCCCTGTCGCTGTCCTCGGGCCCTCTCACCAGTAGCTGGCCACCGCCGAGCAGGCTCTGCAGCTCGGCGTCGCTCAACTCCACGGCGCCGCCGCTCACGGTCAGCTGGGTCTCGACCCCGCCCACGCGGATCCAGACTTCATACCCGGGTTCGATTCCGGAGAGGCTGAGGTGGGTCACCTTCTCGGCGCCGTCGGTCAGATCAGGTTGCCAGTCGAGGACGGTGAACTGATCCTCCAGGCCATGGCTGGTCTTGGCATAGTCGGTGGCGTCGATGGCCGGCTCCACCTTGATGGTGAGGGGCACGTCGAAGCTCTTGTGATCGCCGTCATTCTCGGTCACCACCACGTGGCCAACCAGGTGCAGATCGGCGGTGCTGTTGGGGGGCGGCTGGATCTGCAGGTTGCCAAGGCTGGTCACATCCACCTGATAGAGGGGATTGCCCTTGCCATCGAGCCCGGCGAAGGTCAGGGTCAGCTCCTTGCCACTGCCGTCGAATACCTTGGCCCCTTCCGGCAGCCCTTCCAGCACCAGGTTGAGGGTTTCCGAGTGATCGAGCGGGGTATCCGTCCACTCCCCCGAGGTGAGCTTGAAGTCCAGCGGTGCCCGGCCATCCTCCTGGATGGTGATGCTGTAGCCGTTGCCATCCTGGGTCCAGTCGGTGGTATTGAGATCGAAATGGGGTTCATCCACTACCCCCACCAGATCCACGTGCAGGCTCTGGCTGCCGGTCTCCTTCTCGTTCACCACAGTGTGGGTCTGGCCGCTGGCATCGGTCAGGATGGCGGTGTCCTTCACCACCCCCTTGATGGTGAGATCGAAATCGACGTTGCTGTTTTTGGGCGGCAGCAGCTTGAGGTCATTGATGCGGTCATAGGGCACCTCGTAGTAGCCGTTGGCATCCAGAGTGACCGCCACCCCACCCAGCAGCAAGGTGGCATCGGCGGGCAGGCCGCTGATGCGCACGAACAGCTGCTCGGAGCCATCCGTGGTGTCTCCCAGATGGGCGAGCCCAATCTTGCTGCCCAGATCGATCAGGGTATCTTCCTTGCCCTGGATCTCGCGCACCGTCAGCTTGGCGTCGTCCGCCAGCGGGTTTACGTTGACAATCACCTCCAGGGGATCGCCGAGGGCCGTCTCCTTGCCGGTCACCACCGGGGTCTTCTCCGTGCTCACCGGGGTCACAATGAGTTTGATGTCACCGCTGTAGTCCTTGCCGGGCACCACCGTCACCTTGTTGATGTCGCCACCAGCCACCGTATAGAGGCCGTTCGCCCCCGGGGTGAGCACCTTGCCGTTCAGGGTCAGCGTGCCCTGGCCGGACGCCCATTTGATCTGGTAGCTCAGGGTCTCGGAGCCGTCCGTATCGGTGAGACCCGCCTTGACGTTGAGGGCGATGCCGCTGCTGTCCTCGTCCGTGGTGTAGTGCTGGTGCGTGCTGCCCGCATCCCACAGGGGTTTGTCGGCAATGCCCTGCACCGTGATGTCCAGATTGCCGGTCAGCACCGGGGGCTTGCTCCCCTCGGTGACGCCTACCTGCAACTGCACCGGGAAGCGCAGCGCAGCACCTCCGTTGTTGTAGCTCGAGTAGTCGTGGTTTGGCACAAAAGTGACACCGGTGAGCTGGAACTTGTCATCGGTGTTGGCCACCGCCACCATGGCCGCGGGCGGCACCTCATACCAGGTCTTGCCCCCCTGGGTGATGGTGGTCAGTGCGACGCCGTTGAAATAGAAGGTGCCCTGGGCGTTGGCTGGCGCCTGGATAAGCAACTGCTCCACATGCTCGCCCCGATCGAAATCCCCCACATCCAGGTTCATGGTGATGGGGATCCCCTGGCCCGGATCGCTCGCCCCCGCATCCTCCTGGCCGGTGACGGCGCTCACGGTGAGCTTGCCCGCCTCGTCCCGGATGGTCAGGGTCAGAAGACCATCGTCGGTATCCCCGTCGCCATCCACCAGGTGGAAGCCTATCTGCTGTACCAGGGTGTTGTTGCTGTGATCGATGCCCGATTTGGCGGTGAAGCTGTAGTCACCCTCGGCATTGATCACCAGGGTGCCGATGATCTGCCCCGTGCCGTCTGTCACCGAGATGGTTGTGTTGCCCGTGGCGGCGATGGAGTGCTCGGTGCCATTGATGGTCACCGCTCTCACCACCGCATCATCCGCCCCCTCGCTGGCAGTGGCCAGCAGATCGCCGGTCACTTTCGCCCCTTCATTCAGGGTCTTGCTCGCGTCCACGGCCACGGGTACGTCATCCTGCACGCTCACATGACCGATCACTTCGGCGCTCAGATCCCCGTCACTGTCCCGTGCCTGCAATGGCAGCTGGATATCCAGCAGATCCTTGCCCTGGACGCTGTGATCCAGGTTGCCGGTCAGCTCGAAGGTGTAGCGGCCGGACACATCCAGGGTCAGCTTGAAGATGAGCTTGCCTGCGCTGTCCTTGCCAAGGTAGACACCCGGCTGGCTGTCTGCCCCAATGGTGACCGCCTTGCCCCCCGACGTCAGGGTATTGAGGGCGTTGAAGCGGGCTACATCCAGTTGCAGGGAAACCACCCGGTCACTCCCGGCGGCGATCGCCACCTGGCCGATGGCAACCTCTCCCGTGCCTGACGGGCTGGTGCCCCCATGCTGGCCACTGCCCCCGTTGAGGTCCGGCTCCTTGACGGTCACCCCCTCGATGGCGGTGATCACGGGATCCGCCGCATCGGTGATCACCGCCGTGGTGCTGCCGGTGATCACGCTGCCGTCGCTGTCGGTCACCTTGATCGGCAGGCTCAGGTTGAGCTTGTCGTCCGCCCCGTGATCCAGGTTGGTGTGTACCGTCACCTGGTAATCGAGGGTTGCCTGGGTGTGGGCTTCGATGCGCCCCGGCACATTGGGCAGGGTCACCGTCAGCACCAGGGTGCCGCTCGCAGTCACTGCCTGGAAGCTGTGGCCGTTGCTGCCCGCTACCTCTTGCCAGGTGAGGGTCTCGCCGTTGTGGGTGATGGCCTTGCCACTCCCATCCACGACTTGGCCCGAGAGGGTCAGCCGCACGTCCACCACGGGATCGGAGTCCGCCGTGATGGTCAGGGTGCCGGTGGCATGCTGATCATCGCCGGTCTGGTTGTTGGCGGCGCCATCGAAGCGCCCTTCGCTCAGGGTCACGCCGGTCAGGGTGAGGGTCGGTTTGTCCCCTTCCGAAATGCGGATGGTGAGGGTACCCGTGGTGCTGTCGTTGTTGCCGCTGCCCTTGTCGCTGTCGACAATATTGAGCTTGAACGGCAGGTCGGTGGCGTTGCCACCGCTCTGGTGAACCCCCTCGAACAGGGTCACCTTGTAGTCAAAGCCGTTGCTGGCGGCGTTGTCCAGCTTGCCCACCAGTTCGACCTGAAGCACCTCGACGCGCTGGCCATTGACTTCCACATAGCCCTTCAGCACCTGGTTGCCCGGGATGCTGGCATCGCCGTCTACCAGCTCGTATTTGACGCTCTGCCCCAACGCGGTCAGCGCTGGTTGCTCGCTGATGTCGGCAAACGACACCTCGCTCACCCGATCCGAGCCCGCATTGACCTGGAAGTGGCCGGTGCCGGTCAGGGTGTTGTGGCCGTCGAGCCCACGCTCATCCAGGCTCACTCCGCTGCCCGCCACGAAACCTGGCGCATGGCCGTCCTTGATGGTGAGCGGCAAGTCGGTGGAGACCCTGTCCCCATCCTTGTCGGTCAGGGTGACGGTGAGCGGCAGGTCGAGGGACTCGCTCCCCTGGTGATCCAGCTCGGCCCCCAGGGTCACCTTGGCGGTGACGCTCCAGTTGCCGTTGTTCTCAACGAGGCTCAGCTCGGCCCGCAGCACTTCGCGGCCGTCCGCGCTGGTCCCCACCAGCTCGCCGTTGGCATCCAGGGTGAAGGTCACCGGGCTGCCGTGGCTGCTGTACTTGCCATCCAGGCTCTGCTGAATGGCGGCGATATCGAATTTGAGGCTGCTCGTGTCGAGCGCATCAGCCCCGTGGCTCACGGTGAAGCTCATGTGGCTCACTACATCCTTCGCCCCCTGGTTCGCCTCCGTCATCTCGGTACCGGTCACGGCGCTGATGACTGGATTGGCCCCGTCGCCGATGGCAACGCTCAGGGTGGAGGAGACGGTGTCGCCGTCACTGTCGGTCAGGGTAAAGCCCGCCTTGAGCAGGCTGTCTGCACTCCCCTGATCCAGCGGCTGGTTCAGGGTAAAGACATAGTGACCGTTCTGATCCAGCGTCAACGTGAAGACGTTCTGGCCGTTGACGGCGCCGCTGATGCTGTTGCCGCTGATGGTGATGACCACGGGCTGGCCACCGCTGGTGAGCCCCTGCAGGCCGGGCTGGCTGGCATCGAATGCGATGTTGACCAGAGGGTCGGCCCCGGCGGTGATGGCCAGATCCCCGGTGAGGGTCTGGGCCGCGCTCCAGTCGCTGTCCTCCACCAGAGTGAGGGAGACGGGGTCGACCTGGGGCAGCACGCCGTCGGTGATATGAATATTGAGGGTGCCAAGGTTGCTCTTGTCCCCGTCAAAGTCGGTGCCTTGCACCTGCAGCCCCAGGTTGACGCTGTTGGTGCTGACCGGTTGATCCAGCACGCCGTCGAGCGCCACCTGGTACTTGCCATCCAGCCCCAGAGTCACGGTCAGAATGGTCTTGCCGCCCGCATCCAGCAGGGTGATGACATTCCCGTTGACCTGATAGTGGGTCGGCTGGCCGCCGCTGGTGAGGCCATTCAGGCCGGGCTGGTTCGCCTCGAAGTTGAGCGACACCAGGCGATCGCTGCCCACGCTCACCGGCAACTGGCCATCCAGGGTCTGGCCCGAGGCCCCTTCCTGCAAGGTGACCCCGCTGTCGATGCCAAGGTGAGGATCGGCGGCATCGGTCACATGGATGACGGTATCGCCCTTGCTGACGGTGCCATCGCTGTCCGTCACCTGCATGCCGACACGAATATCGAGCCTGTCGTTCGCGCCGTGATCCAGGTTGGTGTGAGTCACAACCTGATAATCGAAATCCACCTTGGTGTGTGCCGCGACGCTATCGGGCACATTGGGCAGGGTCACGCTCAGCACCAGGGTGCCGCTCGCAGTCACTGCCTGGAAGCTGTGGCCGTTGCTGCCCGGTACGACCTGCCAGGTGAGGGTCTCGCCATTGTGAGTGACGGGATTGCCGTTGATGTCCATGACCTGACCGCTCAGGACCAGGCGCACATCGACGATGGGATCGGAGTAGGCCTGTACCGTCACCTTGCCCGTGATGAACTGATCGTCGGCGGTCGCACCATTGGCGGCGCCATCGAAGCGCCCCTCGCTCAGGGTCACGCTGTCGATGGTCACCCCGTTGACGATCGGCCTGGCACCCTCGCTGATGGTGATGTCCAGAGTGCCCGTGGTGCTGTCGTTGTTGCCGCCCCCCTTGTCACTGTCAATGATGTCGAGTTTGAGGGGCAGACTCGTCTTTCCGTCCCCGCCGCTCTGGTGAACCCCCTCGAACAGGGTCACCTTGTAGTCAAAGCCGTTGCTGGCGGCATTGTCCAGCTTGCCCACCAGTTCGACCTGAAGCACCTCGACGCGCGCGCCGTTCACGTCCACATAACCCTTGAGGATCTGGTTGCCCGGAATGGCGGGATCCCCGTCCACCAGTTCGTATTTCACCTGCTGACCCAGTGCCATCAGGGGGGGCTGGGAAGCCGGATCGGCGAACGAGACCTGACTCACCCGATCCGACCCCGACTCCAGGGTAAAGTGTCCCGTTTCCGTCAGGGTGTTACTGCCATCGAGGCGGCTCTCGTTCAGATCTACCCCGCTGCCCGCCACGAAACTTGGCGCATGGCCGTCCTTGATGGTGAGCGGCAAATCGGTGGAGACCCTGTCTCCGTCCTTGTCGGTCAGGGTGACGGTGAGCGGCAGGTCGAGGGACTCGCTCCCCTGGTGATCCAGCTCGGCCCCCAGGGTCACCCTGGCGGTGACGCTCCAGTTGCCGTTGCTCTCCACCAAATCCAGCTCGGCCCGCAGCACTTCACGGCCGTCCGCGCTGGTCCCCACCAGCTCGCCGTTGGCATCCAGGGTGAAGGTCACCGGGCTGCCGTGGCTGCTGTACTTGCCATCCAGGCTGCCTTGAATGGCTGCGATATCGAACTTGAGGCTATCGGGCGCCAAGGCATCGGAACCGTGGTTCACGGTGAAGCTCATGGAGCTCACCACGGCGCCGTCCCCCTGGTTAGCCTCCGTCATCTCGGCGCCGGTCACGGCGCTGATGACCGGATTGGCACCGTCGCCGATGGCCACGCTCAGGGTGGAGGAGACTTTATCTCCGTCACTGTCGGTCAGGGTAAAGCCCGCCTTGAGCAGACTGTCTGCGCTCCCCTGATCCAGCGGCTGGTTCAAGGTAAAGACATAGTGACCGTTCTGATCCAGCGTCAACGTGAAGACGTTCTGGCCGTTGACGGCGCCGCTGATGCTGTTGCCGCTGATGGTGATGACCACGGGCTGGCCGCCGCTGGTGAGCCCTTGCAGGCCGGGCTGGCTGGCATCGAATGCGATGTTGACCAGGGGATCGGCCCCGGCGGTGATGGCCAGATCCCCGGTGAGGGTCTGGGCTGCGCTCCAGTCGCTGTCCTCCACCAGGGTGAGGGAGACGGGGTCGACCTGGGGCAGCACGCCGTCGGTGATATGGATATTGAGGGTGCCAAGGTTGCTCTTGTCCCCGTCAAAGTCGGTGCCCTGTACTTGCAGCCCCAGGTTGACGCTGTTGGTGCTGACCGGCTGATCCAGCACGCCGTCGAGCACCACCTGGTACTTGCCATCCAGCCCCAGGGTCACGGTCAGAATGGTCTTGCCGCCCGCATCCAGCAGGGTGATGACGTTGCCGTTGACCTGATAGTGGGTCGGCTGGCCGCCGCTGGTGAGGCCATTCAGGCCGGGCTGGTTCGCCTCGAAGTTGAGCGACACCAGGCGATCGCTGCCCACGCTCACCGGCAGCTGGCCATCCAGGGTCTGGCCAGAGGTCCCTTCCTGCAAGGTAACCCCACTGTCGATGCCAAGGCGGGGATCCACACCGTCGCTGATGGAGACAACCAGATTGGCGCGGGTCTCGTCGCCGTCTATCTCCTTGGCGGAAACGATGAGCCCGAGGGAGAGCTGGTCGCTGCCCTCATGGTCCAGAGGCCCATTGAGGGAGACGGTGACATTGCCGTCGATATCACTGCCATGTTGGCTAGCGGTCAGCTCGGCCTTCAGCACCTCGACCCGCTTGCCATTGCCATCCAGGTAATAACCCGTCAGCAGGCGATCACCGGTGAATTCGAAGGTCAAGGCGTGGCCGTCGCTGCTGATACCGCTGCCGTTGAGACGGGCCAGGGTTGCACTCTGATCCGCGAAGACGGCACTTGTTGCCACCAAGGGATCGGACTGATGGCCCACCACGAACTGGCTCTGTCCCACCACCGCCGCCGGATTGGTGAAATCATCCTCCGTGAGGCTGATGGGGGCGATGGTGAAGTCCGGCGGTGTGCTGTCCACCAGGTTGACGGTGAGATTGGCGCTCACCAGATCCCCGTCGCTGTCGCGGTACTCCAGGGCAAAGGGCAGGCTCAGGCTATCCTGGCCGTGATCCAGGCTCTGGTTCCAGACGATGCGATAGCTGCCGTCGTTGGCCAGGGTCAGGGTGAAGACGGTCACGCCCCCCGCGCTGGCGGTGAGGGTCTGGCCGCTGACCTGGTAGGCGAGCGCCGTCCCGTGGCTGGTCAAGCCAAGCTGATTGAGGGCACCTTGATCGGCGGCAAAACTCACCTGCAGGTTGCCATCAAGCCCGGCTCCGGTGTGCAGGGATCCGGTGGCACTCACCGGCCCCTTGGCGAGATCCGCCTCGGAGAGGGTCAGGGTATCGCTCTGACCGATGAGGGGAGCACCGTCAATAACCCGGTTGCCCGCCAGATCCGTCACCTCGGCGCGTACCTCGTAAGGGCCCTGGATGCTGGAGAGATCCAGGCCTCCCAGTTGCCAGCGGCCGTCACTGCCCACCAGGGCACTGCCGTTGAAGAGGGTCTGGCCATTCTGGCCAATCAGGGTGATGGTCACCCGCTGCCCCGCCTCCACGTCCGTGGTACTGCCGCTCAGGGTGACCTTGTCATGGCCGAGAATGCTGCCGGTATCGAGATCGTCGATGTCGATGGCGGCACGGGTATCCACCGTCACCGTCAGGGTGTCGCTGGCCCGGTTGCCCGCGATGTCCACCGCATCGACGCGAAAATCATGGGCGCCATCGGCCAGGGTATCGGGGATCTGATATTGCCAGTTGCCGTTGCCATCCACTGTGAGCACGGCCATCACCTTGCCTTCCAGGGTCAGGGTAACGGTAGCGCCAGGCTCCCCCTTCCCTTGCAGTAGCGGTGTGGTGTCGCGGGTCAGATCATCGGTCTGGCTGGTGCCGGTGTCGCTCTCGTCCGCCAAATCCAGGGTAATGGTGGTGATGGTGTCGAGCAGGGTCTGGCCGGTGTCGCTGGCCCGGTTGCCGGCCGCGTCCTGGGTATCGGCCTGGATGGTCAGGGGGCCGTCCACCAGTTTGCCGGTGACGTCGCCGAAGTTTGCCTCCCAGACGAAGCCGGGCAGCACCACTGTGGTGGTGGTCAGGCGGTTGCCATCCTGATCTATCAGGGTGACGGTGACGGTCTGGCCGACTTCCACATCCTCGACAAAGCCGCGGATGATGACGCCGGTCGCCTCGTCGGCATTGATGATGTTGTCGTCGGTCTGGGGCTCTGTGATGGTGATGGCCGCCAGCAGATCCTGATCTTCGGCATAGAGCGGCTCGTCGCCCGGCTGACGCGCCTCATGGCCGGTGTCAAACCCCGCCTCGGCCAGGGTGTACTCACTGTTGAGATCCACCACCACGAAACCGCCGGCGCTGGAGCCGACCACACCGCCAGCGGTGCCCGCGCCCGGATTACCGGCGGCCGTCTCTGCAAACAGCTCGGTTGGGTCGGCCCCCTGGCGGATCGCCTCCTGGAGGCTCGCCAGCTCGGCATCGGCACCGGCGGGCAGTGCCGCCTCGGGCTGGGCGGGCTCGGGACGTTCGCTGCCCGCCTCCGCCAGCTCCACCTGTCCGTCGGATTCGGTGAGCAGGCGCATCCCGGGCTCCAGTTGCATGCCAGGGGTCGCACGGCGCAAAGAGCCGTCCGCATCCATCACAAACACAGCGCCCTCCACCTTGGCAATAAGAGTCGGTTTATCGATTCGCAGCTCGGCCATATATCCTCCAACGGGTAAACACAGACTTCCCAGCACATGAAGCGTAAAGGGAAAGTCTCCGTGACAGGCGGCTATTTTACCGTCAATCACCCCCTATAACCCTTCGTCATTTTCGAAAATATCGAAAGTAAATGCCGCCAACCGTCCTATTAAATTCAATAACACGCTACCAGGCCGCAAATATGCTGGAATAAAGCCCTTAATTTCTCTTTTATAAAAATAGATGGCTCTCTTGGCACCCATTTCTACGACAGCTTCTGTCACAGAGCCCCTTGACAGGGGCCATGGGGATGGAAAACCGAAGCATCGCCCCTCCTTTTTCAAGCCAAAAATTGAATTTAAATTCAATAAAATCGGTTCACTCTCTCCCGTCATACGCTGTATCTGCCCGCAGCCTCTTGCCCTGCTCCCCTCGCCAGCATGATGAACATCGTTTTTACCTATTTTCATCAAAAGAGAACGGGTGGAAATAACCCTCGGATGAGGTTCAATAATTCCACCTGGATCGCACTTCTGGCATCCTTCATCCCCCTCAATTGATCTAGCGCAACTCTCACGGGGATAAATGATTATCCATTTTACCCATTTGGTATTATTCCCCCGAGCAATTGCATAAACACCGATTTATATGCAGCCATAACAATGGATCGGCCTGCCATGCCCGTCGATGATGAGCACAGATGTCCACACCAAGATGGAACGGTCAGGCCCGACATGGACTTTTTATCTGGGAGTGATGACCGTGGGTTCATATGACAAGCTATTTCGACCAGGGCTGGCGGCCCTGCTGCTGACCGCCCTGCTGGGTACAGGCAGTCTGGCACAGGCAGACGACAGTGCCCCCAAGGGCAAGATCGAGGCGCGCAGCGAGCTGTTCGCCAAGGATCACGCCGATCAGTTCACCAGTTGGAAAGGCACCAGCGAGAGCCGCGAGCGCACCGACGCCCTGGCGGAAGATCCGCAGATGGTGGTGCTCTGGGCCGGCTACCCCTTCTCCAAGGATTACAACAAGCCGCGCGGCCACTTCTATGCGCTGACCGACGTGCGGGAAACCCTGCGTACCGGCGCCCCCAAGACCGCCGAAGACGGTCCGCTGCCCATGGCCTGCTGGAGCTGCAAAGGCCCGGACGTGGCCCGCGTCATCGACGAGAAGGGTGAGGATGGCTACTTCAAGGGGATGTGGGCAAAAGGCGGACCGGAAATCGTCAACACCATCGGCTGCGCCGACTGCCACGACACCGCCTCGAAAGAGTTCAAGGAAGGGAAACCTGCCCTGCACCTCTCCCGTCCCTATGCCGACCGGGCCATGACCGCCATCGGCAAGCCGTTCAAGGAGCAGGGGCGCTTCGATCAGCAGTCCCAGGTGTGCGGCCAGTGCCACGTGGAGTACTACTTCAGCGGCCCCACCAAGGCGGTGAAATTCCCCTGGGACAAGGGCACCACAGTTGAGCAGATGGAGCAGTATTACGATGAAATAGGCTTTGCCGACTGGACCCATGCCCTCTCCAAGACCCCCATGCTCAAAGCCCAGCACCCCGAGTACGAGACCTGGCGCGCCGGCATTCACGGCCAGAACAACGTCGCCTGCGTCGACTGCCACATGCCCAAGGTGCAGAACGAACAGGGCAAGGTCTACACCGATCACAAGGTAGGCAACCCCTTCGATCGCTTCGATCAGACCTGCCGTAACTGCCACACCCAGAGCAAGGAGATGCTGCAAGGGGTGGTCAAGCAGCGCAAGGATGCCGTCACCGAGATCAAGCTCAAGGTCGAGAAGCAGCTGGTGCACGCCCACTTTGAAGCCAAGGCCGCCTGGGATGCCGGCGCCACCGAGGCCGAGATGAAGGACATTCTGCAGGACATCCGTCACGCCCAATGGCGCTGGGACTTCTCCATCGCCTCCCACGGGGTGCAGATGCACGCCCCGGAAGTGGCGCTGCGCATGCTGGGAACCGCCCTGGACAAGGCCGCCGACGCCCGCACCAAGCTGGCACGCCTGCTGGCCGCCAAGGGGATCAGCCACGAAATAGCCATTCCCGACATCTCCAGCAAGGAGAAGGCCCAGGCCGCCCTTGGCATGGACATGAAGCAGATGAACGCGGACAAGGCCCAGTTCCTCAAGACCACAGTGCCCGCCTGGGAAGCCGAGGCCAAAGCGGCCGGACGACTGGCGCAGTAATGGAGCGGGCGGGCACTCTAGTGCCCGCCACGGATGGAGGCTTCCTATGGGTGATTTAACGATGGATTTCTTACGACTGATGCTGATGGCAGCCATGCTGCTCACCAGCCTGCAGGGCCAGGCCGCCGAGTCGGCAACGACGCCCGCCGCCACGCCGGCCATGCACGAGGTTGAGTTCCTGCGCAGCGCCGACAAGGCCTGTACCGACTGCCACAAGGAGCAGGTCGAAGGCATGCACGGCAAGCATGGCCAGGCGACCAACCCCAACAACCTGGCGCCGGTGACCTGCACCAACTGTCACGGTCAGCCCTCCCAGCAACACCGGGAAGGGGTCAAGGACGTGATGCGCTTTAGCGACAGCTTCAACCAGCCACAAGGCAAAGAGGGTTATCCCATCGCGGAGCAGAACAGCGTCTGCATGAGCTGCCACGAACCCAAGCCGCTGCGCGAGGCGCTCTGGGCCCACGACGTGCACGCCACCAAGCTCACCTGCACCAGCTGCCACCAGCTGCACCCGGCCAGGGAGCCCATGGTGGCGATTCCGGAGAAGTCCCGCATCAAGCTCTGCGTCGACTGCCACAGCAAGCAGCATCAAGCCAAGGCGGTCGGCCAGCAGGCCAGCGTGAGCAAGGAGGCACCATGAGCTGCTCTCGCCGTCACTTCATGGCGGGGATGAGCGCGGGGGCCCTCATCATGATGACAGGGCCGACTCGCTCCCTTGCCACCCCCCTCGCCCACAGCCAGACCATCGACGGGGTACGCTTTGGCATGCTCCACGACGAGACGGCCTGCATCGGCTGTACCGCCTGCATGGATGCCTGCCGGGAGGTGAATCAGGTGCCAGAGGGAGTCTCGCGCCTCGAGATCATCCGCTCCGGCCCCATCGGCACCTTCCCCGATGCCGAGTACCACTTCTTTCGCAAGTCCTGCCAGCACTGCGACAACGCCCCCTGCGTCCACGTCTGCCCCACCGGTGCCTCCCATATTCGCAAGGAGGATGGCATCGTCGACGTCAACCCGGATCTCTGCGTCGGCTGCATGTACTGTCTGGCCGCTTGCCCCTATCAGGTGCGCTTTATCAACCCTGTGACCAAGGTGGCCGACAAGTGCGACTTTTGCCGCAAGACCAACCTGGCGGCGGGCAAGGAGCCGGCGTGCGTGGAATCCTGCCCCACCAAGGCGCTGGTGTTCGGCAATCTGGATGACCCGGACAGCCCCATCGCCAAACGGCTGGTAAAGGAGACCACCTATCGCTACAAGCAGGCACTCGGCACCTCGCCCAAGATGTACCGCGTGCCCAAAGGGGAGATAAAGTCATGACCATGCAAGAGGCGTTTCACTTCCCTTCCCTCGTGTGGGGATTTGTCCGATCGCCATCTACCGCAGTAACAGAAGGAGGAATGGATCATGTTGCATGACGCATTTCACTTCCCTTCACTGGTCTGGGACTGGCCCATCGCCATCTATCTCTTTCTGCTCGGCATCTCCGCCGGGGCCACCACCCTCTCGGTGCTGCTGCGCCGCAAGGGGGCCGGCAGCGAGAGCGGCATCATCAAGGCGACCGCCATTCTGGCGCCGGTGAGCGTGGTGCTGGGGTTACTGATCCTCATCTTCCACCTGGCCCGCCCCTGGACCTTCTGGAAGCTGATGTTCCACTACCAGTTCGACTCCGTGATGTCGATGGGGGTCATGCTGTTCCAGGTCTACATGGCGGTGCTGTTCGCCTGGCTGGCGGTGGTGTTTCGGGCCGAGATCGAGACCTTGCGCCGTCACCTGCTGCAAGAGAAGTTCGCCTTTGTGGATGATCTCATCGCTTGGCTTGCCCGCATCGAGCGGCTGCTGGCGCCGCTCTTGCTGCTGCTTGCCGTGCTGCTCGGGGCCTACACCGGCTTTCTGCTGTCCGCGCTCAAGACCTATCCGCTCTTGAACAACCCGGTGCTGCCGGTGCTGTTCCTCATCTCCGGCGTCAGCTCCGGCATCGCCTCCACCATCTTGCTGGCGGTTACCCTGTTCAAGGAGAACCATCACAGCCAGGGGGTGAGCTTTGTGCACCGCTTCGAGCGGCCAGTGCTGGCGGTGGAGGTGTTGCTGCTGGTCTGCTTCTTTACCGGCCTCTACTTCGGTGGCGGCCAGAAGGAGGCAGCCATGTGGGCAGCCATCGGCAGCGGCTTCTGGGCTCAGGTGTTCTGGCTCGGGGTGGTGGGCATCGGCATGCTGCTGCCCCAGTTGCTGGCCCTGCTGGCCCCCGCGCCGCTGCGGGCCAAAAACGGCTATCTGGTACTGGTCTGCAGCCTGACCCTGGTGGGGATCCTGCTGCTGCGCTACTTCGTGCTCTACGCCGGTCAAATGACTGTCGTATAACGGTATGATCACCAGCGCCAGCCACCCTCGGGTGACTGGCGCTGGTTTGTTGCTGGCCCAATGAATTTCTGGTGATGCCACACCCGTTGCTTGGCAATGTTTTCCCCCAAAGGGAGACGACGCGGCGTGTGTGGCATGACATGAATGACATCAAAGATTGAAACGGAGGTTGTGTGCTGGCGGAGCTCGGCTATCTCTCACTGTTGCTGGCGACCGGGCTCGCCCTGCTGCAAGGGCTGCTGCCCTGGCTGGGATTGCGGCTCGCCTCACGCCCGCTGCTGGGCTGCGCAACACCGCTGGCCCTCCTGGTCGCGCTCCTGCTCGGGGCCGCCCTGCTGCTGCTCGCCAGCTGTTTTGGCCAGGATGACTTCACCCTGGTCTATGTGGCCCAGCACGCCAACAGCGCCCTGCCCCTTGGCTTCAAGCTGGCGGCCGTGTGGGGCGGCCACGAGGGCTCCATGCTGTTCTTCGTCTTTGCGCTGGGGCTGTGGGGCGCTTTGGTAGCTCTTTGCTCCAGGCGGGTCGATCCGCTGATCCGCACCCGGGTATTGGCCATCATGGGGCTGATCGTCGGGCTGTTCGGCCTCTATACCCTGATCTTCTCCAGCCCGTTTGACCGCCAGTTCCCGGGGCCGCTGGAGGGGCGCGATCTCAACCCCATGCTGCAAGACATCGGCCTCATCATTCACCCCCCCCTGCTCTATCTCGGTTACGTCGGCTTTGCGGTCAACTTCGCCTTCGCCATGGCGGCGCTGCACTCGGGTCGGCTCGATGGCGCCGTGGCCCACTGGAGCCGCCCCTGGGCGCTCGGCTCCTGGGTGTTTCTCACCGCCGGTATAGTGCTCGGCTCCTGGTGGGCCTATTACGAGCTCGGCTGGGGGGGCTGGTGGTTCTGGGATCCGGTGGAAAATGCCTCCCTCTTACCCTGGCTGCTAGGTACCGCCCTGCTGCACGCCCTGGTGGTGTGCGAGAAGCGCGGCGCTTACGGCCACGCCGTGCTGCTGCTCTCCATCTTCACCTTCGCCCTGAGCCTGCTCGGCACCTTCGTGGTGCGCTCCGGGGTGCTCACCTCGGTACACGCCTTTGCGGTGGACCCCAGCCGCGGCCTCACCCTCTTGTTGCTGCTCGGTTTGCTATTGACCTGCGCCCTCACCCTGTTTGCTCTGCGGGCGGACATTCGCGCTCCCTATGCCCGCTTTGGCTTGCTGTCAAAAGAGGGGCTGCTCGGCGCCACCATCCTGCTGCTTTGCGTGGCCTGCGCCAGCGTGCTGCTCGGCACCTTCTACCCCATGGTGTTCCAGTCGCTTCATCTGGGTTCGCTCTCGGTGGGCGCCCCCTATTTCAATACCATCTTCGTGCCGCTAGCCCTCTGCCTGATGACGCTGATGACCCAGCTGCCGCGCCTGCGCTGGCAGCATCTGGCTGCCCAGCGCCGCATCAAGGTGCTGCTCCCATGCCTGTTTGGCCTGCTGGGGGGCGCCTTGCTGAGCCTCGCCTATCCCGAGCCGCTGCGGGCAAGCTGGCTGGGGCTTGCGGCCAACGTGCTGAGCCTCTGGCTCATGGCCAGCCTGCTGCTCCCGCTCTTGCAACCGGTCGCCCTGCGCGAGCTCACCCTCAATCGGTTCGGCAGCCTGCTGGCCCACCTCGGGGTGGCGGTGTGCGCCCTCGGCATTGCGCAGGTGAGTCACCACAGTCAGGAGGGGGGAACCGTGCTCAGCGCAGACAAACCCTACCGACTCGGCGCCTACGAGTTTCGCTACGAGGGAAGCGAGCCGCTGCTCGGCCCCAACTACACCGCCGAGCGCATCACCCTCAGCGTGCACAAGGACGGTAAAGAGGTCGCCAGGCTCATCCCAGAGCGGCGCCACTACAGCGTGCGCACCATGAACATGAACGAGCCCGGCATTGCGTGGGGAATGCTCGGCGATCTCTACGTGGTGCTTGGCGAAAAGATGGGGCCCGGCGCCTATGCCATGCGGCTGCACCATAAGCCGCTGGTGCGCTGGATCTGGCTCGGTGGCCTGTTGATGATGGCGGGTGGCGCCCTGCGCCTGCTCGCCCGCCGGCCGCTGCTGGCTAACCATCCTGCGCCAGCTACCGCCCCCTGCCCTCGGCTTGAACAGGAGTCCTTATGAACGCCCGTCTGCGCCTGTTCGTGCCGCTCGTGCTCACCCTGGGGCTCGGTGCCCTGCTCTGGCTCGGCCTTGGCAACAACCCCTACAGCCAGGATGAGGCCGTCGCAGGGCGCACTCTGCCAGCCTGGCAGAGTGACGATCTGTTTGGTGGCGCCCCCATCCACACCGAGGCACTCAAGGGGGAACCCTTCGTGCTCAACGTCTGGGCCAGCTGGTGCCCCAACTGCCGCGCCGAGCATCCGCTGCTGGGTGAGCTGGCCAGCGCTGTGCCCCTCTATGGCCTCAACTACCGGGACAAGGTAGATGCCGCCCGCGCCTGGCTCATCGAGGCGGGCAACCCCTATCGCACCGTGCTGGCCGACCCTGACGGCAAGTTGGCACTGGAGCTCGGCGTCTACGGCACGCCGGAGACCTATCTCTTTGCCGGCGACGGCACCCTGCTGACCCGTCATACCGGCCTGCTCACCCGGGAAGTCTGGCAACGCCAGTTTGCCCCCCTGCTTGCAAAGGCCCGCGGCAACACCGCCAGCCAGCCCGAAGTGGAAAGAGAAGTGGAGAGAGAAGTAGAGAGACAAGTGCGGGAGAGCAAGCCATGAGCCGTCTCTGCTACGCCCTGATCGCGCCGCTCTTGCTGGCCTTGAGCCTCGGGGCCCTTGCCAGCGGGGTCGACACCTATGAGTTTCGCCACCCAGAGCGGCAGACCCGCGCTCAGGAGCTGGCCCGCGCCCTGCGCTGCCCCCAGTGCCAGAACCAGAACCTGGTGGAGTCCAACTCCCCCATCGCCCGGGATCTGCGGCTCGAGGTCTACCGCTGGGTGGACGAGGGGCAGTCTGATGAGCAGGTGATCGCCCGCATGACGGAGCGCTTCGGCGATTTCGTGCGCTACGATCCCCCCTTCAAAGCCAGCACGGCGCTGCTGTGGGGCGGCCCCGCCCTCTTGCTGTTGCTGGCGCTCCATCGCCTGCGCAGGAGCCTGCATCGCCGGCAACCGGCGCAGGTGCCGCTTGTCGGCGACAGAGCCGAGGGGGCGCACGCTCACGACCCCAGGGCCGAGCTGAACCGGCTGATCATGGCCGAGCAGCAGGCGGGGCTTGCCCCCCACAGCCGCCTCTACCGGGAGCTGGAGCTGGCCCGCCTCGCCAACGCCACCCCACCTGCCGAGCAGGCCCTGCGCAAGCGGCTGGCCAAGGACCGCACCGCCCGTCCGCTGCCCTGGCTGCGCTCCTGGATGCTGCTTGGGGGCCTGCTGCTGGCGCTGATGGCCGGTATTTATGCCGGCACCGGCCGCTATCAGGCGTGGCAGGCGTATCAGTCGCGCCCCGATCCGCTGGCGGGATTGAGCACGCGGGATCTGCAGGACAAGGAGCTGGGCGCCCTGCACCAGCGCCTGCAAGCCAACCCCACCGATCTCGACGGCTGGGCGGCGCTCGGCCAGCTCTATCTCTATCGGGACGAGTACGACAACGCCCTGCTCGCCTACCAGCGCCTCGCCCTGCAAGAAGGGGGCGCCAGCGCGGCGACCCAGGCCGCCCAGGCCACCGTGCTCTACTACCAGGCGGGCCAGCAGCTCACCCCGGAGGCGCAGCGCCTGTTGGGTAGCGCGCTCAAGCAGGACAAGGGTGAGGTGAGCGCCCTGATGCTGCTCGCCTCCGATCACTTCCTGCATGGTCGCTACAGCCAGGCCATTGCGCTGTGGCAGCAACTGCTCGATGAAGAGCGACCCCGTATCAACCGGACCGCGTTGATCCAGGCCATTCAGACCGCGCGGATGATGGGAGGATGAAGCGGGGCAAAACGGCGATAATGCAGCGGACCATCTTCCCTGCCGGGCACCGTTTTTATCGCCATGGTCGCCATTAACGACCCCTTCATCATCCCAAGGCGCCGAAAGGTGCGAAAGGAGTCGTCATCCCGCCCCTCGCCAGCATATAGTGCGCCCCCGTGGTGGCGTGTCTGGCATGGCCTGGCAGGCCTCTATGACTCCCTTTTGCGGGCCCAATAGCCCCGATGCGGGGGATTTCAAGGTGCGCTGGCCCATAAAATGGAAATATCCGGCCACCAGACGTTGTGAAGCGTCAATTACCGTCATATAACTTAGCCAAATGTCCCTGTGAGTCGTAGTAGAGTCAAAACATGAACCTTCGTCCTTTTCTTCCCTTGCTGCTCGGCGCCTTCCTCCTTCCCGCCAGCATGGAAAGCGCCCATGCCAACCCGTTTTCTGCGACCTCTTCTTCCACCAACAGCATGCTCGAACCCCGCAGCAACCTGCCGCTGAGATCCGATGCCTACGTGGTCGTCAACCCGAAAACCGGCGAGACACTGGCAGAGCGCAACGCCAACCGGGTGATGTCCATCGCCTCCATCACCAAGCTGATGACAGCGCTGGTGGTACTGGATGGCAATCAGCGCCTCAACGAGACCCTCACCGTCACCATGGATGACGTGGACAGACTCAAGGGCACGGGGTCGCGCCTCGCGGTGGGCTCTCGCCTGAGTCGCGCCGACATGCTGCACATCGCACTGATGTCCTCTGAAAACCGCGCCGCCTCCGCCTTGGGACGGCACTACCCGGGTGGCCGCAAAGCCTTTATCGAGGCAATGAATGCCAAGGCCCGCATGCTCGGCATGTGGAGCACCCATTTCGCCGACAGCACCGGGCTCAACCCCCGCAACGTCTCCACCGCACACGATCTCGCCAAACTGGCTGCCGCCGCATCCACCTACCCGCTGATCCGCCAGTACACCGCCTCCGAGCAGCGTCTGGTACGCAACGGCAAGCGCCAGCTGCACTACCTCAACTCCAACCGCCTGGTACGGGAAGGAAGCTGGCCCATTCTGGTCTCCAAGACCGGTTATATCCGCGAGGCGGGGCGCTGCCTGGTGATGGGAACCCGGGTCAACAACGAGCCCGTGGTCATGGTGCTGCTTCACGCCAACACCACGGATGAACGGGTCGCCGATGCCAGAAAGATCAAGAGCTGGCTGGAAACCTCGGGCCGCATGACCCTGACGGCGCAGTCCACTCCCCAGCCCAGGCTCTTCAGCAGCCAGTAACCGCAACGAGAACAAGGGCCCCCGAACCGGCAGGTGCGGGGGCCTTTTTCATGAGTGGCAATCACCGCCTGCTGCCTCTTTCTGCTCCCCCGGTGATCCCGACCGTATGGTGCTTCGTTAAGGAGGCAGAGAGAAACCAAGGGCATCAACAGGGCCACCACATGCACCTCAAACCCCATCTACCCGAGAAGATCTGTCCCGTCTGCCAGCGTCTTTTTGCCTGGCGGCGCAAGTGGGCCCGCTGCTGGCAGGAAGTGCGCTATTGCAGCGAACGCTGCCGTCGTCGAAAGGAGCACCCCTGATGGAGCTGCGCCTCATTCTCGGAGATCAACTGAACGCAGGTCATAGCTGGTTTCGCACGCCGGATCCCGCTGTCTGCTACCTGATGGCGGAGCTGCGCCAGGAGACGGACTACTGCCGCCACCATCGCCAGAAGGTGCTCGCCTTCTTTGCCGCCATGCGCGCCTTCGCCGCCGCCCTCACCAAGGCGGGCCACCGGGTCTGCTACCTGACTCTCGATGAGAGCGCCCCCTGGCCCGATTTGCCGAGCTTGCTGGCGGCCCAGCTCGAAGCGCATCAGGCCGAGCGCTTCGCCTGGCAGAGCCCGGACGAGTGGCGCCTTGCAAGCCAGCTGACCCAGTGGGCCTCAGGCCTTGCCATCCCGACCGCTGAGGTGGACAGCGAACATTTTCTCACCCCCCGCGATGGCTGGCGACGCTACCCCCACAGCCGGATGGAGTTCTTCTACCGCGCCCTGCGAAA
Organism: Aeromonas sp. 25-248; assembly: GCF_053005425.1. NCBI lineage: Bacteria > Pseudomonadati > Pseudomonadota > Gammaproteobacteria > Aeromonadales > Aeromonadaceae > Aeromonas > Aeromonas sp. 25-248. The sequence goes on from NZ_JBRKTB010000003.1 coordinate 102,346, forward strand.
GCAGTACCGTGTGTTGCTCGATGAGCGCGGCCAACCCCTTGGGGGGCGCTGGAACTTCGATGCCGAGAATCGCGCCAAATTGCCGGCGAGCCAACCCATCCCGGCGCCCCTCACCTTTGCCAACGAGGTGAGCGACATCGATGCCATGCTGACCCGCCACGGCGTCGCCACCATTGGCAGTGCCGATGCCGACGCCCTGCCCTGGCCCGTCACCCGGCGCCAGAGCCGCGCACTGCTTGAACACTTCCTTGCACACTGCCTGCCCCACTTCGGCCGCTATCAGGACGCCCTGAGCGAACGGGGCTGGAGCCTGTTCCACAGCCGCTTGTCGTTTTCCATGAACAGCAAGATGCTCCATCCCCTCGAGGTGATCCGCGCTGCGCAAGCTCACTGGCAGGCCAATCAGGCCACCATTTCCCTGGCGCAGGTGGAGGGGTTCATCCGCCAGATCCTCGGCTGGCGCGAGTTTGTCCGCGCCCTCTACTGGGAAAAGATGCCCGAGTATCAGCGCACCAACTTTCTCGGGGCCGAGCGACCCCTGCCCGGTTTTTTCTGGAATGGAGAAACCAGCATGGCCTGCGTGCGTCACGCCATTCGACAGTCTCTGGAGCACGCCTATGCCCACCATATCCAGCGGCTGATGGTGACCGGCAACTTCGCCCTGCTGGCGGGGATCCACCCTGACGAGGTGGATGCCTGGTATCTCGGCATCTATGTGGATGCCATCGAGTGGGTGGAGCTGCCCAACACCCGCGGCATGAGCCAGTTTGCCGATGGCGGTCTGATGGGCAGCAAGCCCTACGCCAGCAGCTGCGCCTATCTCGAGCGGATGGGCCACTACTGCAAGGGGTGTCACTATCAGGTGAAGGCCCGCAGCGGGCCGGACAGCTGCCCCTTCAACAGCCTCTATTGGCACTTTCTCTGGCGCAACCGGGACAAACTTGGCAACAACCCTCGCCTCGCCCTGCCCTATGCCAACTGGGATGGCCAAACCACAGAACAGCAGCAAGCCATCCTGACGACGGCAGAGCATCATCTGCTCCACCTGGAACGGCTCTGAATCGACCGGATTTCATGCCAGAAAATGAGCAAATTACAACATTGAGAGCCAGTTAACAAAATGTGAATAGCGATAACCACCAATGACATCGACACCAGTTGAATATCCTGTGGCGGCTGATTAAGGTGGAGGCCCCAGTCAAGGAGAGACAAGATGGACATAGTGGTACTCGGTGGTGGCGTGGTCGGTGTGACCAGCGCCTGGTATCTGGCCAAGGCCGGTCACAAGGTGACCCTGCTGGAGCGGCGTGACGGGGTGGCCCTTGAAACCAGCCATGCCAACGCGGGTCAGATCTCCCCGGGTTATGCTTCCCCCTGGGCTGCCCCCGGCATTCCCCTCAAGGCCGCCAAATGGCTGCTGCAAAGGCACGCCCCCTTCACGGTGCGGCCCACCTCGGACCCCTTCCAGCTGCGCTGGATGCTGAAGATGTTCGCCAACTGCACCCCGGCGGCCTATGCGGTCAACAAGGGGCGCATGGTACGGCTGGCCGAATACAGCCGCGACTGCATGAAGCAGTTGCGGGGCGAGCTCGCGCTCGACTACGAAGGGCGCCAGCTCGGCACCCTGCAACTGTTTCGCAGTCAGGCCCAGCTCGATGCCAGCCAGCGCGACATCGCCGTGCTCGAGGAGTACGGCGTCCCCTACCAGTCTCTGAATGCCGACGGCTGCGAGGAGGTCGAGCCCGCCCTGGCAAGGGTGCGTGGCAAGGTGGTGGGGGGCCTGCGCCTGCCGGGAGATGAAACCGGTGACTGTTTCCGCTTCACCCAGGCCCTGGCGGACGAGGCCCGCAAGCTCGGGGTGAGCTTCGTCTTCAACTGCGCCATCGACGAGGTCGAGATCGCGAAGGGACGCGCCGTGGCGGTCCGTGCCGGCGAGCAGCGCTTCCAGGCCGACGCTATCGTCTGTGCCCTCGGCAGTTATGGCACCGGCTTCCTGCGCCCCCTCGGAATTGAGCTCCCCGTCTACCCGGTCAAGGGGTACTCCCTCACCCTGCCGATGACGGATGCCGAGGGCGCCCCGCGCAGCACCGTGCTGGACGAGACCTACAAGGTCGCCATCACCCGCTTCGACGAACGGATCCGGGTGGGGGGCATGGCCGAACTCTCGGGCTTCAACCTGGCGCTCAACCCCAGACGCCACGATACCCTGGCCATGGTGGTGAGGGATCTCTTCCCCCAGGGGGGGGATCTGGAGCAGGCCACCTTCTGGACCGGGCTGCGCCCCATGACGCCGGACGGCACGCCCCTGGTGGGCCCAAGCCCCATCCCCGGGCTCTGGCTCAATACCGGCCACGGTACCCTGGGCTGGACCATGGCGGCAGGATCGGGCCAGTTGCTCAGCGATCTCATCTCGGGCAATACCCCGGATATCAGCGACGAAGGGCTCACCCTGGCCCGCTACGGCTAGCCCGCTGGGCGCAATGCCAGATGCAAGAGAGGGAGTGCCCGGCACTCCCTCTCTTTATTCGTCCCTCTTCGCCGGAACTGGGCCAGCCGGTGCCAGCCCCGGCATCGACTGCCAGACCCGGGCGGGGTCAGGCTCCTCAATGGCCGCCATCATCAGCTGCTCGCTCCAGCGTCTATGGAGTTGCCACAGCGCGCAGCCCGCCTTCCCCTGCCCCTTGGTGCACTGCTTGGCCACGTCCGCGGTCCGGTAGAAGTAGCGCACCAGGGTGGTGAGCTCGGGCTCGGGCCAGCGGCAGCCAAAGTGGCGCAGCCGCTCGGACCAGAACGCAATCTGGCGTCCCTCGTGCTCCTGCTCGACCCCGTGCAGGGCGGGGATGAGATCCATCGCCTGCCACAGCGCCCCATACCCGACGAAGCGTTCATCCAGTGCCTCCAGCGCCTCGTCCAGCAGCAGCAGGGTCTGCGGCCAGTCTACGGCCTGCTGCCTGATTGCCTCCTGCGCCTCGCACACCGCCGCCAGCCAGTCCAAGGCCAGCCGGCAGATGATGGCCTCCTTGTTGGGGTAGAGGTGGTAGAGCGACTTGATGCCCACCCCGGCGCGGGCGGCGATGGAGTTGGTGTTGAGGGCCGCAAACCCCTGCTCCTGCAACAGGGCCAGGGTGGCCTGCTCGATGCGGCTCGCCACCTCCTGGCTGCGCAGTTGCCTGGGTTGGCGCCGCATGCACAGCTCGGCCGGCAGCACGTGTTGTGACATTCTCTTCCCCCGATGCGGTGTCCCCCCCAAGGGGCGACTGGTTGTCATAACTACATGATGAGACAAGGTAAACACAAGTCAAAAAAAGTGCAGCAATCACTGGCATTTTTCAGAATAGCTGCAATAACCATAGGTGCTCATATCTGCAGTAAAAACTGCAATTAACCCAAGGAGAGCGCGCTATGGATAGCAAACACCCCAATCTCAGGCTGGGCGCCATCGCCCTGCTGCTAAGTGGCCTGCTCGGCTGCCAGCAGGACAGCAGTGAGCCACCGCCCGGCAACACCCTCTATCTCAACGGCAAAATCCACACCCAGGATGGGCAACGCAGCCAGGCCGAGGCCATGGTGGTGCAAGGGGGCAAGTTCACTTACGTGGGCTCCCGCGAGGGGGCCGAGGCCTTGAAGAACGGTGCGACCCAGGTGGTGGATCTGCAAGGGAGGATGGTGCTGCCGGGCCTGCACGACAACCACATCCACCTGCTCGGCACAGTTGCGCTTGATATGTGCGATCTGGACGGCCAGAGCGTCGACCTGGATCAGCTCGCGGCCAAGATCGGCGAATGCCTGCCCCGCTACGCCCCGGCCCCCGGGGACTGGCTGGTGGTCAACCAGTGGTCGCCCTATGACGGCAACACCCCGACCGCCACCCATGCCACCCTGCTGGCGGCCCTGGATGCGGCGGCGCCGAACAACCCCGTGATGCTGGCCGGGGTCGACGGCCATGCCGGCGGCTACAACTCCCAGGCGCTGGCGCTTGCACAGGACGAAGACGGCAATGTGGTCGGCTTCAATGCCACCACCCTGGCCCCGGGCGGCGTGTTCGAGGCCTTCATCCCCTATGTGGATCTGGTAACCGGCGTGATCCGGGACGCGGCCCGCAGCGCCATTGCGGTTCCCGACACCGGGGTGCTGAGCGCGGAGGGGGAACAGGCAGCGGCCCAGTATGACAAGATACTCCCCGCCATCTCCGAACTGATGGCGTCCCGCGGCATCACGGGGGTGCAGGATGCCTGCGCCAACGACTTCATCCGGGAGCGGCTGCGCAAGATGCAGGACCAGGATCTGCTGCACATGCGCGTCACCGCAGCCACCTGCTTCAACCAGGATGACTACAGCGGCAAGCTGGACATCGACGGGCACCTGGCCAAGGCGAACCAGGTACGCGACGCCTTCGCAGGCAACTCCCTCATCAAGGCCGATGCGGTCAAGATCTTCCTCGACGGCGTGCTGGAGGGGGATCCCTTCACCAGCCCCCCCTTCCTGCCCAATGCCGGCATGCTGGAGAACTACCACAGTCCCCATCTGGCCCTGGATCCCGCCAGCGACGAGGTGAGCATCACTGCGGACAGCGAGGATGCGGGCAGCAACGGCATAGTCAACTACAAGGAGGCGGATCTGACGCGCTACGTCACGGCACTGGATGGGGCCGGGTTTGGCATCCACATGCACAGCATCGGCGATCGCAGCACCCGGGTGGCCCTCAATGCCCTGGAGGCGGCCCGCGCCAGCAACGGGAACAGCGGCATCCCCCACACCCTGGCTCACCTGCAGGTGGTGCATCCGGACGATCAGAAACGCCTCGGCGAGCTTGGCCTCTACCTCACCTTCACCTATGCCTGGACCACGCCCCAGCTTGCCTACGACATGCTGGTCAGCCCCTTCATCCAGCCAACCAAGGCAGGGCAGTCCCTGAGCGAAGCCATCTACGACCCCATGGGCTATCTCCATGACGCCCTCTACCCGGTCGAGCGTTCGCGCCAGGCCGGCGCCGTGCTGGTGGCGGGCAGCGACGCCCCGGTGGACAGCCGGGACCCACGCCCGTTCGCGAACATGGCCGCCGGCATAGTGAAGGCGGCCGGCAGCGGCGACGACTTCCGGGCCAGTCAGCGCACCTCCCTTGCCGAGATGCTGTCCGCCTACACCATCAACGGCGCCAGGGCGGTCCGTCAGGGCGACATCACCGGCTCCATCGAGGCGGGCAAGTCGGCGGACTTCATCGTGCTGGACAGGGACCTGTTCGCCCTGGTCAAGGCCGGCACCCCGGAGCAGATCGCCGATGCTCGGGTCGAGCAGACGGTCTTCATGGGGCAGACCGTCTATCCCAGACCCTGAATGACACGGGCCCCGCAAGGGGCCCGTTTCTTATGGCTCATTCTTATGGCTCACAGGGGGCACCTCCTCCGCCAGCCCCGGCTGCAAAGCCAGGGTGAACAGGGCCGCCACCATGTCGGACTGGGTGATGATGCCCACCAGCTGTTCCCCTTCCACCACCGGCATGTGGTGCAACCCCCCGTCGGAGAAGGCCTCCACCAGGTCGTAGAGAGGCTGGTAGCGCCGCGCCGTCTGTACCTCCCGGGTCATCAGATCCGCCACCTGCTGCTGCTCAAGGGTCTCCTTCGCCCTCGGCTGGCGACCCGCCCGGTCGATCATCAGGTCGTGCAGGGTGATGATGCCGACCAGCCTCTCCCCCTCATCCACCACCGGCAGCGCCTTGATCTGGTGGTGGGAGAGCAGATGCCACGCTTCCATGGCGAGCGCCTGTGGCGTCGTCACGACGAGATCCCGCGACATCACATCCTGGCAACGCACCGTCCCCACTCGCCCCCGCAGGGCGTGAAGCTGGGCATCCTGTAGCAGCTCCTGCAGATCCTGGCGGCTGATGTCCAGCAGTTCCCCGTGTTTTTCCAGGGCAAAGTCGATGTCCTGGGTGGCGAGCCGGGCGCTCGGCTGGGGATCCGCCGTCTGGTGGCGATTGGGCGCCGCCTTGCCGCCATGGGGATAACGACGCCCCAGGGCGCGGTTGTAGAGCAAGCCCAGACTCAGCAGCAACAGGGAGTTGAGCAGCACCGGCAGCAGCACATAGCCGACCCCGAGCGCCCGGATCCCCTCGCCGCCGATGACGGCGGTCAGGGCCACGGCGCCGCCGGGCGGGTGCAGGCTGCGGGTGAGGAACATGGCGGCGATGGCCAGCATCACCGCCAGGGCCGAGGCGATAGCCATGTCCGGCACCAAACTCGCACTCAATACCCCCATCAGGGCCGACACCCCGTTGCCCACAAGGATGGACCAGGGCTGGGCCAGGGGGCTGGCGGGCGCTGCAAACAGCAGCACGGCGGAGGCCCCCATGGGGGCGATGAGCCAGTGCACCTCGAGCCCCAGCCCCCAGCGGCACAGCAAGGCGGTGCCGAGCAAGCCGATGAGGGCGCCAAGGGCGCCGTAACAACTCTCTTTGACGCTGGTATTGGTCGATACCGGCAAAAAATCCCTGAACTGCATGGTGCTCCCGCGGACGATAACATTTATTTCAAATGCGCAATTCTAGCCACTTTCCCCCGTCCCGCACCAGCACCCCGCTCCGCCATGGCCATCATCCGCACGCTTTTTCCCTTCTTAACATTGTCTTAAGAGTCCGCTGGCACCCTCTACACCATCCCAACACTGGAGCCCAACGGTATGACTCACCTCAACGATGCCCTGCGCCGCTTCGACGGCCAACGCCGGGTCTGGACGGCGGGACTGGAGCGAACCCTGCTCGGCTGGCTTGCCAGTCGCAGCGCATTGCCGCCCTCTTCGCAGGCACCCCGCCGGATCCTGGTCATTCGCAGCACCAACCGCATCGGCAACAACCTCTTCCTGCTGCCCTTCCTGCACCAGCTTCATCGCGCCCATCCCCACGCCGAGCTGGAGCTGGTGTGCAGCCCCACCACCCTGCTCCCCTTCCTGGCCGATCTGCCCCTGCGGCGCATTCATCAGATCCGGTTGCAGGGCAGACACCTGCCGGGCGCTCTCTCGGCACTCTCGCGTCTGCGCCGCCAGCACTACGACAGGGTCTACGTCCCCTTCGCCTCCAGTACGGATCACTTCATCGCCGCCTGGGTACAGGCCCGTGAGAAATGCGGCTTCGACGATGGCCATGGGGATCTCATCTTCCAGCGTCCGCGGGCTGCGGACAGTGAGTGCCACTACGCCCACCAGCCCCTGCAACTGCTCGGCATACCGGGCAATCCGGCCGAACCCATCCCCCTTGGCAGCCTGTTGCAGGGGCCAAGCCCGGCCTTGAGTGCGCTGCGACGAGCCCATCCTGGCCGTCCCCTGATCGGCTTTTTCACCGGTGCTCGCAAGGGCAAGGGGCTCTCCCTGCCCCAGTGGCAGCGGTTGCTTGGGGATCTGCGCCGTCACAGCCCGGATGCCCTGCTGATCCAGCTCGCGGATCCCGCCGCCCCCGAGCACCTGCTCGGGGACGTGCACGTTTCCCTTGGCAACATGGGGGAGCTGGCCCGCTTCACGGGCGGCCTCTCCCTCTTCGTCAGCGCCGACACCGGTCCCCTGCACCTGGCTGCCGCCAGCGGTGTGCCCTGTCTTGGCCTCTTTACCCAGACCGACCCCGTCCGCTACGGGTGCCTGGGCGCCCAGCACCTCAATCTGGTGATCGAGGATCGCAATGCCATCCCCCTCGACCAACAGTGGCTGACCGAGGCGCTCGCAAGCGCCCCTCACCCGGTGACGATGTCGGTTTCCCCCCCCCGCTACCAGCCCGCCCCCCGCCACGCCCTGATCCCCCTCTAGGGAGCGGCCATGCAAAAAAGAGGGAAGGCTGTCGCCTTCCCTCTCTCGTCTTGGTGACACTCACCGGGCGCTCGTCCGGGTGAATGGAAGCCCTCAGGCCAGCTCGGCGCGCAGCACCCGGGTTGCATCGACCATCACCTTCAGGGCAGCGGTGGTCTCTTCCCAGCCGCGGGTCTTGAGGCCGCAGTCCGGGTTCACCCAGAGCCGGTCTGCCGGGATTTGTTGCGCAGCCTTGCGGATGAGGTCTTCAATCCAGCCCTGGCTCGGTACGTTCGGCGAGTGGATGTCGTAGACGCCCGGACCGATCTCGTTGGGGTAGTTGAAGCGCTCGAACGCTTCGAGCAACTGCATCTGGCTGCGGCTGGTCTCGATGGTGATCACATCCGCGTCCAGTGCCGCCACCGCCTCGATGATGAGGTTGAAGTCGCTGTAACACATGTGGGTGTGGATCTGGGTGCTGTCCACCACCGGGCTTGCGCTCAGGCGGAAGGCGCGCACCGCCCAGTCCAGGTAAGCCTGGTGATCCTGCTTGCGCAGGGGCAGCCCTTCGCGGATCGCCGGCTCGTCGATCTGGATGATCTTGATGCCGGCGGCTTCCAGGTCAGCCACCTCGTCGCGAATGGCCAGGCCAATCTGCAGGGCGGACTGCTCGCGGCTCACGTCTTCCCGCGGGAAGGACCAGCAGAGAATGGTCACGGGGCCGGTCAGCATACCCTTCACCGGCTTGTCGGTCAGGCTCTGGGCAAACTTCGTCCACTCAAGGGTCATGGGGGTCGGACGGTCGATGTCACGGGTGATCACCGGCGGCTTGACGCAGCGGGAGCCATAGCTCTGTACCCAGCCAAAGCGGGTGATGGCAAAGCCGTCCAGCAGCTCCCCGAAATACTCCACCATGTCGTTGCGCTCCGCTTCACCGTGCACCAGCACGTCGAGCCCGATGGCCTCCTGGCGCTCGATGGCGTCCTTGATCTGGGCCTGGATGCCCGCCTCGTAGGCCTGGTCATCGATGCGCCCGGCACGCCAATCCTGGCGCAGCACCCGGATTTCAGAGGTCTGCGGGAAGGAGCCGATGGTGGTGGTGGGCAGGAGCGGCAGTTTCAGATCCGAGCGCTGCGCGTCGGCACGCACCGGGTAGGCGCTCTGGCGATCGAAGTCACTGTTGGTCAGGCTGGCGAGTCGTGACTGCACCGCTTTCTTGTGAACCCGGCTGTCGGACTCCCGATCCACGATGGGCTGGCTGTAAGCCTCAATTTTGTCCAGGGCGCCACCGTCCAGGTAGTCGGACAGCAGCCCCAGCTCATAGCACTTTTGCAGGGCGAAGGCGAACCAGCTGCGAGTCTGGGGATCCAGCTCGTGCTCCAGGGTCAAATCCACCGGGCTGTGCAGCAAGGAACAGGAGGAGGCCACCCAGAGGCGCTCGCCAAGCTTTTCTTTCAAGGCCTTGAGGGTCGGCGCCAGCTTGGCCAGGTTGGCACGCCAGACGTTGCGGCCGTTGATGACTCCCGCCGAGAGTACCCACTGGGCCGGCAGGTGCGGGACCAGGGTCTCGAGCTGCTCGGGGGCCGCCACCAGATCCAGGTGCAGGCCGTCCACCTTCAGACTGGTGATGATGTCCCGCTGATGGGCCACGGACCCGAAGTAGGTGGTGAGCAGCAGCTTGCAGGGGCCGCTCAGGCGCTCATATGCCTTGAGGTAGGCCAGGCGCCACTCGTCCGGCAGGTCCAGCGCCAGGGCCGGTTCGTCGATTTGTACCCACTCCACCCCCTGGGCCGCCAGTTTGGCCAGGATCTCCTGGTAGACGATCAGCAGGCGATCCAGCAGTTCGAGGCGGGAGAAGCCGCTCTCTTTCTCCTTGCCAAGCCAGAGGTAGGAGACGGGGCCCAGCAACACCGCCTTGACCGGCAGCCCCAGGGCCTTGGCCTCTTCCACCTCGTCAAAGAGCTGGCTCCAGCCCAGCTTGAAGCGCTGGTCACGGTAAAATTCCGGCACCAGGTAGTGGTAGTTGGTGTTGAACCACTTGGTCATCTCGGCAGCGGCCGCCGCCGGGCCGGTCGGCGCACGGCCACGGGCCACCCGGAACAGGGTGTCGAGGTCGGTGTCGCCGTGGCGGTGACGGGCAGGCACGGCGTCCACCAGCAGGCTGGTACCCAGCACCTGATCGTACCAGGCAAAATCCCCCACCGGCAGCAGGTTGACCCCGGCGGTACGCTGGGCCTGCCAGTGGCGCTCACGCAGGCTCTTGCCCACGGCGACCAGCTCGGCCTGGGTGGTTTCGCCACGCCAGTAGGATTCGAGGGCAAATTTCAGTTCGCGCTTGGCGCCGATACGGGGAAAGCCCAGGGTGTGTGCGAAGGTCATAGGTTCCATTCCTTATGCTCGTTTATCTGATGAGGATCTGGATTGTTTGGCCATCCAGATGTTTACACATCCAAAATGACAAGATAAGGTGACCTTGGCTATTGAATCCTCTTCAACTGGCTCTCAAGAATTTCTCAACTGACGCACAAAGGAGCAGTGCCATGGTCGCGCCCACCCCATCCAGCCCCCCTCAGAGCAGCAATCTGGGCATCGATCTCAAACACCTGAAGACCATCAGCGCCTTGGCCGAGCAAGGGTCCCTGGCCGGGGCCGCACTCACCCTCAACCTCACCCAGTCCGCCCTCTCCCACCAGCTCAAGGAGCTGGAGACCCGCCTCAATCTGGAGCTGTTTCTTCGAAAAAGCCGCCCTCTGGTGCTGACGGCGGCAGGCCAGCATCTGCTGGCCCTGGCCCGTCAGGTGCTGCCCGCCCTGGCCCAGACCGAGCGCCAGCTGGTCGCCCTGCACAGCGGCGAGGCGGGCAGGCTGCATCTGGCCCTCGATTGCCACAGCTGCATCCAGTGGCTGCTGCCGCTGTTGCCGGACTTTCGCCGCCAGTGGCCCGGCGTGGATCTGGAGGTGGAGTCGGTGCCGGGTTTCGATGCCATCAGTGCCCTGCTTGGCGGCCAGCTCGACCTGCTGCTCACCTCGGATGTGCAGGCCCGCGGGGATCTTCACTTCGAGCCGCTGTTCGCCTTCGATCTCACCCTGGTGATGGCGCCGGATCACCCCCTCTGCCAGCAGCGGCGCATCACACCGGACGATCTGCGGCCGGAGGTGCTGCTGGTCTATCCGGTGGAGCGGGCGCGCATGGACGTGTTCAGCCGTTTCCTGCAACCGGCCGGGGTGGAGCCCGCCCGCTGCAAACCGGTGGACAACACCTCTGTCATGCTGCAGATGGCCGCCGCCGGGCTCGGGCTCGCCGCCCTGCCCCGCTGGGCCAGCGAGGAGTTCGTGCGCCAGGGCCTGCTTGAGGCGCGCCCTCTCGGGGAGGGCATTCGCCGCCACATGTATGGCGCCGTGCGCGCCGCCGACAAAGATCAGGCCTGCCTGCAGAGCCTGTTCGAGCGCATCCGCACCCGGATGGCGGCCCAGTAAGCCGGACACAAAAAAGCCGCCAGGATCAGGCGGCTTTCATCACGGGTTGCCCGCGCAGACGAAGAGTCGGGCATCAGCACTCGTCACCCCTCGCCCCACCCTGCCTTCGCGGGCAGTTGCCACAAAGCTCCCCATCCCGGCGCTTGTAGTGCAGGCAGCAGCGCTGGCGCACATAGCCCGAGAAGGCTTCGTCCCGGGGCAGGCCCGCCTCGCGCCAGCCCGTCAGATGTGCCGACGGCAGGCCACAGGATTCAAGCCAGAGGGGGGCATGGGCCCTCACCTCCTCCCGACTCACCTCCCCGAAGAAATCGGGCACCCGCACCAGGGCCGCCAGCAGATCGTCCGCCAGGAGCGGGCGCACGAAACCGGGGCGCAGCCGCTGCGCCGTCCCAAGGAGGGTGAACAGCCCCTGCCAGTGCGCCTGGAGTCGCTCCCCGGCCGTCTTGATCAACACGCCGACCTCCCCTCTGATCATGGGCTCGGCCGGCAGGGTAAAGCCCGACACCACGCCGGCCTCATGCCCCTGTCCCAGCCTGTCGAGGGCAGGCACAGCCTGATGGCGGTAGACGGCCACCATGGCGAGATAGATGGACTGCCAGCAGAGCATGCCCCAGCTGCGGGTGAGCCAGTAGGCGGGCCCCGCCTCCGGGTGTGCCTGCTGCCAGTGAGCATGGAGGGCTGCGGCCACCTCGCCCGACGTCGCTCCGGTGGCATCCGTCAGTGGCGGGCGCGCATCACCGGCCGCCACCAGGTTCCCCTTGAGGGACGGGATCAGGCTGGCCGCCGCCGCGAACAGGGCCTGGTGCTCCGAGACGAGGGCGCGATCCGCGTCCGCTTTCTCCCGGCCAAGGCCGCGCGGCACACCGCGCGCCCTCTCCTCGCCCATTCGTTGAAATGGCCCCGGGCGCGTGCCGGGGCGCAAGGTCAGAATGCGTATTTGAGTCGCGCCTCCACGCTTCGCTCGGCCCCGAACCAGCAGTTGTTCTGGTCGTAGCAGGAGTAGTAGGTCTTGTTGAACAGGTTGCTGGCGCCAAGCGATACCCCCACCCCCTTCAGGCTTGCGCTGAGGGCGGCGAGATCGTAGGAGGCGGACATGTCCATCAGGAGGTAGTCCGGTACCTTGTCGGTATTGGCAGCATCCATCTCGGCCTCCCCCACGTAGCGCAGGCCGGCGCCCACTCGCATCCCCTCGAGGTTGCCGCCGGGGTAGTAGTTGCTCCACAGCGACGCCATCTGTCTGGGGACCCAGACCGGCGTCTTGCCCTGCAACGTGGTGGTGTCGCGCGTGATCTCCATGTCCATCAGGGTATAGTTGAGGGCCAGATCCAGCTGGCTGCTGAGATCGGCTCTCCCCTCAAGCTCGATGCCCCTGGAGACCGTCTCCCCGGTCTGCAGCTTGGGCCCGTAGACATTGTCCGGATCCGTCACCAGGGCGTTCTTCTTGGTGATGTGGAACGCCGACAGGGTCGCCGTCTTGCTCATGTCATCGGAGAGGAACTTGACCCCCCCTTCCCACTGATGGCCGGTCGCCGGTTTGAACGCCTGACCCTGCTTGTCCGCCCCCGGCACCGGCTCGAAACTCTCGGCATAGCTCGCATAGGGGGAGAAGCCGCCATCCAGCTCATAGAGGGCGCCGACACGGAAGGAGAGGTTGTCCTGGTCAATGTGGGCCAGGGACTGGCTGTCCTCCCCCTGATAGAGGGTCCGGCTGTCGGTGTCCATCCGGTAGCGGTCGTAGCGGGCGCCGCCGATGGCCACCAGCCGATCGAGGCGCACCTGATCCTGCAGATAGACGCCGGTCTGGGACTGACGGATCACCTTTTTATCCTGGTAGTTGAAAGTGAGTGCCTCTGGGACTATCTGGCTATGGTTCGGGTTGAAAATGTCGATGCTGGGCGCCGAGTAGTCGAGGGTATCCCGGTAGAGGACATGGGCATCCAGGTACTGGTAGTCGACCCCGAGCAGCAGGTTGTGCTGGGCAGAGCCCGTCTGTACCTTGCCCGCCAGCTGGTTGTCGATGACAACGCCGCGAGAGTCTTCATCGGTGAGATAGGCGTTGCGGGCCAGGGTGCGGTTGTCCGCCGCCAGGGCCGCGTTGTAGGTGTTGCGCTGATAGGCGGACGCATCCATGTAGCGGGCATTTTGCAGCACCTGCCAGCGCTCGTTGAAGTCGTGGCTCAGCTTGTAGCCCAGCAGGGTCACATCCCGGTTGTACTCGTTCCAGTTCTCGTCGCCAAGGAAGGTGTCGCTGCCAAGCTGCCCCAGGGGATTGGACTTGGCCGAGCCGCTGGCGGGCACAGTGGTGTAGATGCCGGCCTCGGGATCCTTCTGGTAGTAAAGGTTGAGGTTCAGCAGGGTGCGCTCGCCGAGCTGCCAGTCCAGGGACGGCGCAAAGACGTAGCGCTCCTCCTTCGAGGTCACCGCCTGGCCATCCTTCTCCCGGGCCAGTCCCACCAGCCGATAGGCAAGCTGCTCGTTGATGGCACCGGTGCTGTCGAGGGTCATCTCCTTGAGGGTGCCCGTGCCGGTCGCCACGCTCACGTTGTGCTTGCTCTCCCGCTGGGGGCGCTTGGCGATGAGGTTGACCATGCCGCCGGGGGGCATGCTGCCATAGAGCACCGATGTCGGCCCCTTGAACACCTCCAGCTGCTCGATGGCCACCGGATCTATCTGGGGTTGCAGGTTCCAGTCGTTGTACTGGAGCAGCAGGCCGTCATAGAAGTTCTGGTAGTTGTCAAAGCCACGGATGTTGAACAGATCCAGCCGGTTGACCGCCCCGCCCCGCAGCTCGGTGTTGACGCCGGGCACGTAGCGCAGCGCCTCGCTCACCGAACTGACACCGCGCAGCGACAGGGTCTCCCCATCCACCACCGAGATGGCCTGGGGCGTCTCGATGGGGTCGAGCCGGGTCTTGGTCGCGGTGTTGCGATAGGTCTGGCCGAGCACGGTCAGGGTCTCGTCGGCGGTGGCCGTATCCTGGCTGTCGGACGCGGCGGCCTGTACAGAGCCTGCAAGCAGGGTGGAGATGGTCACGGCGACCAGGGTCAAAGGGGGGTGAACAAGCTGCATCTGATCCTCGATTACTTACTGCATGTGAATAGTAACAAATATCATTTGCATTTTATTGTTCTATTTTGCCCCGATATTAACAATTTGGGGCATGTTGGCGGGGAAGCGGGAAAAGCGAGGGTGGCAGGCATGCCATCTCCTATCGGAGGCAACATGGCAACGTCGTCGAGGCTCTCTGAGAGGGTCCATCATGGCCGCCTGATGAAGGTCACCGCCTTCACTTTCACAGCCAATCGGCAAGTAACCATCACATATTCAGAACATGGCGGCATTTTCACCCCCATATTCACACTCATCAGACAAGTATGGTCGCGTTCTCCCTCCCCTTGTTGATCCTGGTCAATCGCTATTGATAAAGGAGGCGATAGCATGCCCACCCTTTTATCAGCCCTGATTGAGACAATACCAAGCCATCAGCACACGCCTATGAATGAGACCGCCCACCAAAACCTGCACTGCGATACCCAGCTCAACTTCACCTTCGGAGTCATCATCCTGACCCTGCTTATCGCCCTGATGGCCGTCAGTGTCAGCATCCGGACCTCTGCCGAGCGCAAGTACCACAAGGTGGCGGCCATGTTCGTGCACAACATGGCGACCCAGTCCATCGAGCCACAGTTCAAGTCACTGGAGCATGTCCTCAACGAAACGGGCAGTGTCATCGATGAATCAGGCCTGGATGCCTTCCTCAATGAGGGCAACACGCCCCTTGGCCTCTCCCTGATGCAAACGTTGGCGCTCACCCCCTATGTGAAGAGCATCCTGCTCGCCGATCCGCAGGGGCGGTTCAACGCCATCCCCCATCTGCCGGTCGGGGAGCACGTTGATGCCAGGGAGCGCCCCTGGTTTCTCGCGGCCGCCGTGCGAACCCTCTTCGTGCACTACACCGACCACTACACCAGCAAGTTCGATGACAAGAGCCGCAGCGTCTCCGTCTCCCGCCCCCTGCTCGACAAGGAGGGGTTCTTCCTCGGCACCCTGGCCATGAACGTGGATCTCGAGCAGATGAGCTATCCCCTGCGTCAGCTCATGAGCCCTCTCAAGGGGGAGTTCTACCTGGTCGATCGGGCGGGCGACATCCTGCTGCATTCGGATGTGGGGAACCTGTTTCGCCATCGCGTGGACCGCCGGCTCATCGAGCAGATGACCAACGGCGCCGACCACCTCTTCGATGCAAAGCGCCAGACCCACCTCTACTACTACTCCTTCTCCAACCCGGACTGGTTCGTCATCTATGCCGTCAGCGATGCCAGGTTCAAGGAGGTGAGCAGCAGCGAGTCCCACCAGCTCCAGATCACCCTGGTGGGCTGCATGCTGATCTGCCTGCTCTGCTGGTGGTCCTTGCGTCATGTGCTCAGCAAGATGATTTTCGAGATCATCGCCCTGATGCGCACCGGACGCATCCACGCGGGCAAACCGGGGGATCAGTTGCGCCAGGAGATCCAGAGCGGCCATCGCCAGATGCTGGAAGCCGTGGAGGCGTCCAACACGGATGCCCTGACGGGTCTGTTCAATCGCCGCTGCTTTGACAAGGCACTCGACGACCAGCTGATCGCCGGCCGCCCTTTCTGCCTGGGGTTGATCGATCTGGACAACTTCAAATCCATCAATGACACCCACGGCCACCCGGTCGGTGACGAGGTCCTGCGGGCGGTGGCCCGGGAAGGGCGGCAGATTGCAGGCCAGGAGGCCACCCTCTACCGCTACGGCGGCGAGGAGCTGGCCATCATCATTCCCGGGGATGACAGCACCAGAGCACTGACGATGCTCGAGCAGTGGCGCACCCAGGTGGCACAGCGACCATGGCGCGAACCGGACCTGGTGGTGACCTTCTCTGCCGGGCTGGGACTGTGGCGACAGGAGTCCACCGAGCAACTGCTGACGCGGGTCGATCAGGCGCTCTATCAGGCCAAGGATGCCGGCAAGAATCGGGTGCACCATGCCGACTGATCCCCTGGCACAGCGTCTGCGTCTGGCCATCGTGCTCGGGCTCCTCTTGCTGGTCGGCCTCACCGCCCTCAACCTCCTGCAGGCGGCCAGCGGCCTTCGCAAGGACAACGCGCGCAGCCTGAACCATGCCCGGGCCATGATAGAGAGCGCCATCAACGACAGTCAGTCCCTGGTCGAGGCCGCCCGCCCCCTCGCCATGGGCCGCTGTCAGGATGAGCAACTGGCCCTGCGCGACCTCATCACCGCCTCCCCTTATGCGCGGGCACTCTATGTGCTGGAGGGGCAGCAACTGCGCTGTACCACCCTGCACAGGCCCATCCTCACCCGGGATATTCCTCGCGGCCCGGCGGGCAACCAGACGCTGATCCTCGCCAGACACAGCCCCATCACCGGGCAGACCGCCATCCTCTACCGTCAGCCATCCGGCGATCGCACCCTGCTGGTGGAGCTGGACGGCTTCCACATCTTCGGCGCCTTGCAGGCCGTGATGGGAGAGGATAACCTCTTCTTCCTCCTCGGGGACCAGGCCCTCGATGGCCATGGCAGGACCCTGCCCGCAGCCCGCCTGCTGGAAGGGGGACAACGTCTGCAACAGAGCGATCCCACCGCTCATCCCTATCGCCTGGTGGCGCTCAACGGTTACAAGGAAGTGCTGGCGTTTGCCTGGGCGTACAACCAGGAGAACCTGCTTGCCGCCCCTGTGCTGGCGCTGTTGCTGGGGCTGCTCACCTTCTATCTGAGGGGGCGCAGCGGCTCCCCTCGCAGCGAGCTTGCCAGAGCCATGGCGGCCCGGGAGTTCATCCCCCACCTGCAACCCGTGATGGACAGGCAGGGGCGCCTGCGCGGTTGTGAAGTGCTGATGCGCTGGCGTCATCCCACACAAGGGATGATTGCCCCCAACCACTTCATCCCCCTCGCGGAGGAGTGCGGCTACATAGTGCCGATGACTCGCCAGTTGATGGCCCAGACCCGGGATTATCTGGTCGGGGTGGCCGACAGGCTGCCCCCCGGCTTTCACATCGCCGTCAATGTCTGCGCCCAGCACTTCAAAAACCAGGACATCGTCGCCGAGTGCCGCGACTTTCTTCGCGCTTTCCCGGGCCAGGATCTGCGCCTGGTGCTCGAGGTGACGGAGCGGGAGATGGTGGATGCGGACGAGCAGACCTGCGCCATCTTCGATGCCCTGGACGAGCTGGGCGTGCTCATCGCCATCGATGACTTTGGCACCGGCCACTCCAGCCTCTGCTATCTGCAGATGTTCCATGTGGACATCATCAAAATCGATCGCAGCTTTATCAAGGGAATGAAAGAGGAAGGCCCCTCCCGCCATATCGTCGAAAACATCCTGGATCTCGCCCATCGCATGGGGCTGGCTCTGGTCGCCGAGGGGGTGGAGACCCAGGAGCAGGTCGAGATGGCACGCCACTATGGCATCGACTACCTGCAGGGCTTCTACTTCGCCAAGCCGCTGCCACCGGCCCAGTTCACTGATCTCCTGGCCAGCGCCACACGCCCGGAGCCATCCCGGCGCCATGCCGGGATGAGCCTCCTTCCCTAACGGGGGGCGACGGGCAGCCAGTACTCCATGGTGGCGTCGGGCTGCTGGCCGTCAAAGCCGGGGGCATAGCGCTCCAGTTCGAAACCGTCCAGCCCCCGGTATGCCGACTCCGGCAGCCAGTGCAGGATGAACCAGTGCAGGCTCTCCCCCAGCTGGGCAATGGGTCCTTTGTGGGTGAGCACGGCATACTCCTGAGCCGGCACGTTGAGACTCGACAGGCCGGGGGGCGTAGGCGCCGTCGTGGCCACTCCGGCCCAGTAAGGCAGCAGCTCCCCTGCCCCCGACACATCCACCACCCCCAGCCATTCCCTCGACAGGTCCAGCGCCCCCGTCGCGCGCAGCGCTCGCCAGATGGCGGGCACCGTCTGCTGAAAATCCGGTGAGGCATCGAACAACCCCCGGATCGTGCCCCTGACTCCCTGCAAGGTGAACACCGGCAGGCTCTCTATGCGCACCTGCACCAGGTTGGGAGAGGCAGAGCGGGGGACCGCCGCCCGCACCAGGGGCGTGCGCAGCCCCAGCCGCAGGCCCCGCTTGCGATACGCCAGCGGCGAGCAGCCAAATTGCTGCTTGAAGGCGCGGCTGAAACTCACTTCGGAGCCAAACCCGTGATCCAGCGCCACATCCAGCACCCGCAGCCGGGTGGAGAGCAGCGCCTCCGCCGCCATGCTCAGCTTCAGCTCGCGCACATAGTGAGCCACCGTCTGACCCGTCTCATGCAGGAATACCCGTTGCAACTGCCAGCGGGACCAGCAGCTCTGCCGTGCCAACGCCTCCAGGGAGAGCGGCTGATCCAGATTGGCATGGATGTAGTCGAGCACTCGCTCGATGCGGGTGAGGTGGGCGCGCGCCTCGGGTGCCGGCTCACGGAGTGGGTGGGGAGAAGTCGGTGTCATGATGCGCTTGAGACCACGCCAGCAGAGGGCGCTCTGGCCCGGGAGGGCCACATTAAACAGGGGTGTCGCGCCGACCGCAAGGCCGGCGCACCGCCTGGCTATTCATCCCGCCCCGCTCAGGGTAGACGGCTCTGGCCATGCTCGGCAAAGTGGCTGCGAAGGGCGCTGATCACCCGCCGCACCTTCTCCGGGATCTCCCGCTGGGGGGTGATGGCATGGATCTCCATGGGAGGGGCCAAAAAGCCCGGCAGCAGCACGAGCAACCGACCGGTGGCGAGATCTTCTTCTATTTCACCTTCCGGTTGCAGCGAAATCCCCTGCCCTGCCAGGGTAAACTGGCGCAGGGGCAAGACGTTGTTGCACAGCACCCTGGGCTTGGGCTTGATCTTGTGGGCCTCCCCCTTTTCGTCCAGCAGCAGTATCCCGCCCCCCAGCATGTCCGAGGCCAGCCAGTCGTGGGCCAGCAGATCCGCCGGGCTGCGCGGCGTGCCCTTGCGTGCCAGATAGGCGGGCGAGGCACACAGCAGCATCCGGGTCTGACCCAGCCTGCGCGCCACCAGGGTGGAATCTTCAAGCGTGCCGACCCGCAGCGCCACGTCGATGCGATCCTTGATGAGATCCCGCTTCTCGTCGTCGGCAATGATCTGGATGCCCAGGCCGGGGTGAGCCTGCAGCAGCGGCGAGAGCGCCCGCGCCAGGGGCTGGCCGGCCATCCCCACCGGCGCGGTGATCCGCACTTCTCCGAGCAGGCTGTCGCGCACCTCCGAGAGGCGCAGCTCGGTGTCGTTCAAGGTCTGCTGCAACGACTGGCAGCCCTGCCACACCACCTCCCCCGCCTCGGTCAGGCTGAGGCGGCGGGTGGAGCGGTGCAGCAGGGGTAGACCGAGCTGGCTCTCCAGTTGACTGATATGCTGGCTGACGGCGGACGGGGTCATGCCGAGGGCCTTGGCGGCGCCGGTCATGCTGCCCGCCTCCACCACGGCGGCGAAGATGGCGTAGCGTCTGAGCTGATCCATTATGAAGCCCTGCTTACAAGTGAATGCAATTTTAAGTGGATTATTAAATCATACTCGGGGGCGTAGGATAACCCCATTCCCACAGTGAAGGAGAATTCCCATGAAGATTGCCCTCATCGGTGCCAGCGGTTTTGTCGGTTCAGCCATCCTCCAGGAGGCCGTCAGCCGCGGTCATCAGGTCACCGCCATCGTGCGTGACGTGAGCAAGGTCGCCGCCCATCCCCTGGTCACCGCCGTGGCGGTGGACGCCCAGGACAGCCAGGCACTGGCCAAGGTGCTCAAGGGGCACGATCGGGTGATCAGTGCCTACAACCCGGGCTGGAGTGCCCCGGACATCTACGATCAGTACCTCAAGGGTGCCTGCGCCATCGTGGCCGCCGCCAACGACGCCGGGAGCTGGCTGCTGGTAGTCGGCGGTGCCGGCAGTCTGGAAATCGCCCCGGGCGTGCAGCTGGTGGACACCCCGGAGTTCCCGGCAGAGTGGAAGCAAGGGGCCCTCGCGGCCCGGGATGGTCTCACCGCCCTTCGCCGGGAAACCACCCTCGACTGGCGTTTCGTCTCCCCGCCCGTGTTCCTCGAACCCGGCGAGAAGCGCGGCGGTTACCGCCTTGGCACGGATCAGGTGTTGTTCAGCGGCGAGCAGCCCGCCGGGATCACGGTCGGCGATCTGGCGGACGGGGTGCTGAACGAGGCGCAAGCACCGGCTCACCTGCGCCAGCGTTTCACCCTGGGTTATTGAGGAAAGGCGCGCCAGCAACCCTTCCCATGACAGTCACACGGAGGGAGGCGGATGCCTCCCTCCGCCTTTTCTCTCCCGCGTCTATCCCGTCACGCCAATGTCGCTCTCGCCCGGTACGGCAGATCGCCGCCTGAGCCGCCCGTTGCTCGTTCCATTCGCTCAAGTCCGAATTCCATTTCGAATTTTGTATATAACTAAGAATATTTTGTTGCTTCCACCTTATAACCTCGAACAGTAGCATCACCCTCAACCCAAACGGCGCCACTCAAGAAGAGTGCGCCCCGGTTTCGCAACACCCCGCACGCCGGGGCACGCAGACCCCGTTCACGGAAAGTGAGGAGATGCCCATGACCACCCCATCATTGCCGATCATCGATCTCGCCGCCCTCAAGGGCACCCCGGCTGCACGCAGCCAGATGCTGACGCAGCTTGGCCAGGCCGCCCGCGAAGTGGGCTTTTTCTATCTGGTGGGCCATGATCTGAGCGAATCGGCGCGCCAGGAGACCCTGGCGCTCGCCGCCCGCTTCTTCGCCCTGCCACTTGAAGAAAAACTGGCGGTGCAGATGGTCCACTCCCCCCACTTTCGCGGTTACAACCAGGTGGGGGCAGAGCTCACCCGGGCACGGCCGGATCTGCGGGAGCAGTTCGATATCATGAACGAGGCCCAGGCCCTGCCTGTGGCGCACATTCGTGAACCCTGGCAGCGCCTCATCGGCCCCAATCAGTGGCCCGCCGCCCTGCCCGAGATGAAGACACGTCTGCTGGCATGGCAGGATCGACTGAGCGACATCACCCTCACCCTGCTGGACGCCTTCGCAGAGGTGCTGGGGCAGCCCGCCGGGGTATTTGACGAGAGCATTCGCGGTGCCCCCTACCAGCACATGAAGCTCATTCACTACCCCGGACAACCGGAAGGCAGCAGTGGTCAGGGGGTAGGTGCCCACAAGGATCCCGGCTACCTGACGCTGGTGATGCAGGACGATCACTCCGGGCTCGAGGTGGAGACGGCAGATGGCTGGATCCCCGCGCCCCCCCTGCCGGGCGCCCTGGTGGTCAACATCGGCGAGCTGCTGGAGCTCGCGTCCGACGGCTACCTCAAGGCCACCCTGCACCGGGTGGTGAGCCCCCCTCCCGGGGTATCGCGCCTCTCCTGCGCCTTCTTCATGGCGGCAAGGCTGGATGCGACTGTGCCACTGCTTAGCCTCTCCCCCGAGCTGGCGGCGCTGGCCGAAGGGCCCCAGAGCGATCCCGCCAACCCGCTCTTTTATCAGGTGGGGGAGAACGTGCTCAAGGGGAGGCTGCGCTCCCACCCGGATGTGGCGGCCCGCCACTATGCAGGCGAGCCGCAGCGCGAGCCAGCGCTAGTCTGACAACCCGCCACTCGACATTAAAAAAGGGGCGCGACGGCGCCCCGGATAACACAAGCAGTCGGGCAACGACCTGACAATGACGGAGTAAAAAAATGAAATTCAAGACCATGAGCGTGCACAGCGGCCAGCGGATCGATCCCCAGACCGGCGCCCTCACCACCCCGCTCTACCAGAGCAGCACCTTCAGCTACTTCAACGCCCAGGCGGGCAAGGAGCGCTTCGCAGGTCAAGCCCCCGGCTTCATCTACAGCCGCTTTGGCAACCCCACCACCGCCGAACTGGAGCAGAAGCTGGCAGCCCTCGAAGGTGCAGATGAGTCACTGGTGGTGGCCAGCGGCATGGCGGCGGTGAGTGCCATCATGTATGCCCTGGCAGACAGCGGTGATGAAGTGGCCTATATCGGCCCCCTCTACGGCGGCACCGATGCCTTCCTCAAGCAGACCTTCAGCCGCGCCGGCATCAAGATCACCGCCTACGAGAGCGATCAGGCGCTGCTGGCCAACATCCGCCCCGCCACCAAGGTGGTACTGTTTGAAACCCTGACCAATCCCACCCTCAAGGTGGTGGATCCGCGGGTGGTGGTGGAGGCGGCCCGCAAGGTGGGTGCCATCACAGTGTGTGACAACACCTTCCTCACCCCCTATCTGCAGCGCCCGCTCGAGCTTGGCATCGACATCGTCATGCACAGCGGCACCAAGTACCTGGGCGGCCACGGCGACATCATCGCCGGGGTGGTGGCGGGCTCTCACGCGCTGATGAAGTCGATTCGCACCGTGGCCCTCAAGCACATCGGCTCCCCCATCGGCCCGCAGGAGGCCTACCTGCTGCAGCGCGGGGTCAAGACCCTTCCCCTGCGCATGGATGCCCACCTGCACAACGCCCAGAAGGTGGCTGACTTCCTGGATGCCCACCCGGCAGTGAAGAAGGTGATCTACCCGGGCCTTGCCAGCCATCCGGGCCACGATGCCCTCGGCGCCTTCGCCAGCGGCTTTGGCGGCATGGTGAGCATCGAGCTGGAAGGCGGTTTTGAGCGCTGCGCTACCCTGCTCGACAACCTGCAACTCTTCGTGCAGGCGGTGAGCCTCGGCGATCTCGAGAGCCTGGCCTGCCATCCGGCCAGCACCACCCACGCCGCCATGGACGAGGCAAGCCGCCTCGCCGCCGGAGTCAATGACGACCTCATCCGCTTCAGCATCGGGGTGGAAGACGCCGACGACCTGATTGCCGATCTGGCCGCCGCCCTGGCCCTCCTCTGATATCCAGTAGCGATCCAGGCGAGTGACGCAATAAAAAAAGGGAAGGCAATGCCTTCCCTTTCTCTTTTCTGCCCGGCGCCCTCATCAGGCGTCGTGGTAATCCTGGCAGGCGCTCAGGGTGTTCTCCATCAGGCTGGCGACCGTCATGGGGCCCACGCCACCCGGTACCGGCGTGATGAAGGCGGCGTGATTGCGCGCGGTCTCATACTCCACATCTCCCACCAGGGAGCCGTCCGCAAGGCGGTTGATGCCCACGTCGATCACCAGGGCACCGGGTTTGACCCACTCCCCCGGAATGAAGTTGGGCTTGCCCACCGCCACGACCAGCAAGTCGGCCCGGCGCACCTGGGTCTCCAGATCCTGGGTGAAGCGGTGACAGGTGGTGGTGGTGCAACCGGCCAGAAGCAGCTCCAGCGTCATGGGGCGCCCCACGATGTTGGAAGCCCCGACCACCACCGCATGCAGACCATGGGTCTTGACGCCTGTGGTCTCGATCAGGGTCATGATCCCCTTGGGGGTGCAGGGTCGCAACGCCGGGATCCGCTGGGCCAGACGACCCACGTTGTAGGGATGGAAGCCATCAACGTCCTTGTCGGGACGAATTCGCTCCAGCACCTGGGTGGTATCGCAGTGGGCCGGCAAGGGCAACTGCACCAGGATGCCGTCCACTTCCGGATCCTCGTTGAGCTGGTCGATCAGGGACAGCAGCTCCGCTTGTGTCGCCGTGGCGCTGAGGTCATAGGAGCGGGAGACAAATCCCACCTCTTCACAAGCGCGACGTTTGCTGCCCACATAGACTTGGGAGGCCGGATCCAGCCCCACCAGGATCACCGCCAGACCCGGTGCCCGTTTCCCCTGCGCCAACCGCTGTTGGACTTGCGCGGCGACCTGATTGCGAATCGTTTGCGCAACCTGTTTTCCATCAATGATTTTGGCAGACATCGTTCTTCACTCACCATGTGTTCAACTGCGGCGCATTGTCGCATTTTTTTGGCGCGGGTGTTAGCGGCTCTCGCAGGGAGGGCAATAAGTAGGCACTTGAATTTACTGGCGGAAAAAGTCGTTGACGCTGACTTTGGCGCTTGGGTATGATGCCCGCCCGTTGCCCAGTGGTGCCGCCGAAGGTATGCTGGATGGCGAATTTTCGGTGATTAGCGCAGCCCGGTAGCGCATCTGGTTTGGGACCAGAGGGTCAAAGGTTCGAATCCTTTATCACCGACCAGGTTCATCGGGAAATCCCCGGATTTCTTGATACAACGCGCCCTTAGCTCAGTCGGATAGAGCAACGGCCTTCTAAGCCGTGGGTCGCAGGTTCGAATCCTGCAGGGCGCGCCATCGATACACATGAGTTTGATTGCTGTATCGAAGGCAGATTTCAGTGGTGGCTGTAGCTCAGTTGGTAGAGTCCCGGATTGTGATTCCGGTTGTCGTGGGTTCGAGCCCCATCAGCCACCCCATTATTCCCCTCCAGGCTGGGATCAGCCTGATGAGACAGCAGCACGCTGTCTGTTTGGACCGGCCACTGGCCGGTCTTTTTGTTTCTGCGCCGCCCGCTTTTTGGCGCAACGCCCCCACCCCATCCTCTGGCGCTCGGCGCCCTGCTCAGGACGCAGTCCGGACCGCCGTCACAAAAATGGGGTTTTCTGCCCCGATCAAGACAAGCCCTCCCCATGCCATGACCCAGCGCAAGTCCAGGTCTGATCCCTCGTGTTATGGATAAAAAGATTGATAACATGGCTGCCAGGGCGCTCCTTCCTTCTCTTATCCCATGTCAGGAGAGCCAAATTCGATGGCACCGATTCATCTTTTCGTAATACGGTCATCCCATCCTTAATCAATTAGCTGAAATATAAGGAGTTATTGATAACCCCCCGATGCCGGTCCAAGGCCCAACCTGTCAGATGCCCCGCCGGTTGCAGGAAAAGTTCCCATACTGAGTTGTCTGCATTGCACATGACTGCCAAGGAGAGACAGAGATGAGTGAAGAAAGCAAATGCCCCTTCAACCACACCGCCGGCGTCGGCAGAACCAATCGAGATTGGTGGCCGAACCAGTTGCGGCTGGATCTGCTGCATCAACATTCCCCCGGCGCCGATCCCATGGACAAGGACTTTGACTACGCCAAGGCCTTCGCCAGCCTGGATTACAAGGCACTCAAGAGAGATCTGGTCAAGCTGATGACGGATTCCCAGGAGTGGTGGCCGGCGGACTTCGGTCACTACGGCCCCCAGTTCATCCGCATGACCTGGCATGCTGCGGGCACCTATCGCACCACCGACGGTCGCGGTGGCGGCGGCCGTGGTCAACAGCGCTTCGCCCCCCTCAACAGCTGGCCTGACAACGTCAACATTGACAAGTCCCGTCGCCTGCTCTGGCCCATCAAGCAGAAATACGGCAACAAGATCTCCTGGGCCGATCTCCTGATCCTCGCCGGCAACGTCGCCCTGGAGACCATGGGTTTTCGCACCTTCGGCTTTGGCGGTGGGCGGCCCGACGTGTGGGAGCCGGATCAGGACGTCAACTGGGGGGATGAAATTGCCTGGCTCGGGGTCGATCCCGATCGGGTCAAGGGCGATCGCGAGCTTACGGCCCCCTTCGGTGCCACCCACATGGGCCTCATCTACGTCAACCCGGAAGGGCCCAACGCCAGCGGCGATTACATGGAGGCGGCCAAGGACATCCGTTCCACCTTCGGTCGCATGGCCATGAACGATGAAGAGACGGTGGCCCTTATCGCGGGCGGCCACACCTTCGGCAAGGCCCACGGCGCCGCGCCCGAATCCCACAAGGGGCCAGAGCCGGAAGCCGCGCCTCTGGAGGCCCAGGGCCTCGGCTGGATGAGCGACTACGGCAGCGGCCATGGCAAGGACACCGTCTCGAGCGGGCTCGAAGTGACCTGGACCAAGACCCCGGCCCTGTGGAGCAACAACTTCTTTGAAAACCTGTTCAACTACGAGTGGGAGCTGACCAAGTCGCCTGCCGGCGCCAAGCAGTGGGTGGCCAAGGATGCACCGGAGATCATTCCCGATGCGCACATCCCCGGCAAGTTCCACAAGCCGACCATGCTCACCACCGACCTGACCCTGCGCTTTGACCCCGAGTTTGGCAAGATCTCCCGCCACTTCTACGAGGATCCGCAGGCCTTCGCCGATGCCTTTGCTCGCGCCTGGTTCAAGCTGACCCACCGCGACATGGGTCCCATTGCCCGCTACCTGGGGCCGGAAGTACCCAAAGAGGAGCTGATCTGGCAAGACCCCATCCCCGCCGTCAATCATCCCCTGATCGATGACAAGGACGTGGCCCTGCTCAAGGAGCAGATCCTGGCGACCTCCCTGTCCGTGGCCGAGCTGGTGTCGACCGCCTGGGCTTCCGCGTCCACCTTCCGTGGCTCTGACAAACGCGGTGGCGCCAACGGTGCCCGCATCCGGCTCGCCCCGCAAAAGGATTGGGCCGTGAACCAGCCTGCCCAGCTTGCGAAAGTGCTTCAGGCCCTCGACGGGATACAGCAGACCTTCAACGCTTCCGCCACCGGCGGCAAGCGGGTCTCCCTCGCCGATCTCATCGTGCTGGCGGGCGGCGTGGGGGTCGAGCAGGCCGCGAAGAGAGTCGGTGTCGCCGTGACCGTGCCCTTCACTCCGGGCCGGATGGATGCCTCCCAGGCCCAGACAGATGTGGACTCCTTCGCGGTGCTCGAGCCCCTCGCAGATGGATTTCGCAACTACGCGGGCGAGTGCGCGGGCTTCGCGGAGACCATGCTGATCGACAAGGCGCAGCTACTCACCCTGAGTGCCCCCGAGATGACGGTACTGGTGGGCGGTATGCGGGTGCTCGGCACCAACGCGGGCAACTGCCACGGGGTCTTTACCGCCACCCCGGGCACCCTCTCCAACGACTTCTTCGTCAACCTGCTCGACATGGGCACGGAGTGGAAGCCGGCGGCGGGCAGCCCGGGTGTCTATGAAGGCCGTGCTCGCCAGAGCGGCAAGGTGAAGTGGACCGGAACCCGGGTCGATCTGGTGTTCGGTTCCAACTCCCAGCTTCGCGCCCTGGCGGAGGTCTACGCCAGTGCGGATGCCAAGGAGAAGTTCGTGAAGGACTTTGTGGCGGCCTGGACCAAGGTGATGAACCTGGATCGCTTCGACCTCGCCTGAGGACGCTGGCAGGCGCCCCGTTCCCAACGCCCCGCTAACGGGGCGTTTTTTATGGCCGCTCCCAGCCCCCGGCCTCTCCCCGCTCTTCTCGCGACGGCGCAGCCTGCCCGGCGTCAGCCGGCGGTGATGACGGTGCAGCCCTCCCCTTCGAACGTCTTGACCAGGACCGGATCCTGCCGGGTGCAGATCAGGTAGTCGAGATCCGCAGCGTGCAGGAAGGGGTAGGAGGCCAGGGACTCCAGCTTGTCGTCATTGCACAGCACCGCCAGCGAGCCGCAACGCTCCGCGACCCGGCGCTTGAACTCGCTGTCCTGGTAATGCACGGCGCTGAAGCCGAGATCCGAGGACCAGGCACAGACCCCCAGGAAACCGAGGTCGAAGCGGAACTTTTTGATGCCCTCGGCCGCCGTGATGTCGACGGCCCCGCCGACCAGCGGATCCTGCTCGCCACCGATGAGGATGGTCCTGATGCCGGGTCTCTCCAGCAGCCGGCAGGCGATGGCCGGGCTGTTGGTCACCACCGTCAGACCCTGGTGTTCCGGCATGAGGGAGGCCAGTAGCAGGTGGGTGCTGCTGGCATCCAGGAAGATCAGCTGGTTCGGTTTGACCAGGCTCAGGGCGGCCACGGCCAGGGCCTGCTTCTGCGCCACATGCTGGGTACTGCGTTCGGTCAGGGTCCCCGTCTGGGGCGACAGGGAGATGGCGCCACCGTGAATGCGCTTGCAGCGTCCCTCATCGGCCAGATAGCGCAGATCCCGCCTGATGGTCGCCTCCGTGGTGCCCAGCGGCTCCGCCAGCTCCGCCGCCATCACTTTGTGGTGCGCGGCCAGCAGATCCAGAATGAGGAGCCGTCGCTCCTCCGGTGAATACTTGTCCATGGTGTTCCCTTGTAATGGCCGGGCGATCATCGCCCGGCCCGCCTCACGCCCCCTGCCTCTGCAGTGCGAGCAGTTGCAAGATGGTATGCATGACGGCGTCTTCATCGTTCGAGCGGGTGATGAAATGGGCGGCATCCTTGGTCTCGTCGTGGCCATTGCGCATGGCGAAACTGAAGTCGGCGCACGCCATCAGCTCGATGTCATTGAGCCCGTCGCCAAAGACCAGGGTCTCATGACGACCGGCGCCGACCAGCTGCTGCAACCTGGCCACCGTTGTCCCCTTGTGCACGCCGGCATTGGCGATGACGATATGCTCGCCCGGCAGACGCTCCAACCGACGGATGATGGCCAGGCCCAGGGCGTTGTCCAGCAGCGCCTCGACCCGTTCGACCTGTTTTCCCGTGCAGGGCGCAAAATGTATCCCCTGCTGCGCCATGGCGGCAACCACCTCGGCGAACAGGGCTCGGTTGTCATCCCCCCCTGCTATATGAGGCAGGTGCCGTCCATCTCCGTGATGATGAGTTTGATCATGCTGTTACCTCGGATGTATGCATTCTGATCGCGGTCATCATATCGCCACAATGAACACATATAAACAAATGCAAGATCATTTTTGTTCATATGAACTCTAAATGATCATAGCATGACCTCCTCGCTCGGAGGATCCCAGGCACAGCCCCCTCCTTCGACTGTCATCCAAGGAGACCCCATGTTGTCCACACTCTCCAGCCGGCGGCCCCGGGGTGAGCGGCTCGCCACCCGAGCCACCTTCTTCTGCTCGGGCTTTGCCACGGCGGCCTGGGCCTCCATCATCCCCTTAGCCAAACTGAACGCGCAGATAAGCGACGCCACCCTGGACTATGTCGGCGTGCTCTCCGGCCCCGCCCTGGTCGGCTTTGGCGCCGACGCCTTCGGCCTGCCGGCAGCCCTCCACGGCGTCGTCTTGCTGATGGTGCTGGCCCTGCTCCTCAGCAGAGGCGTGGGGCTGGCACCCCGGGCCACCCCTCTTTCTACAACCTGTCAGGAGCTGCCATGAGAAACCCTGTTTTCGGCGACGTGGTATTAAATACCGAAGACATTGCGCTCGGCGTCGAGGTCATCGCCAAACGGCTCAACGAGCGATTCACGGAGGCGGTGGTGATCACCGTGGTGCCGGGCGGCATGCTGTTTACCGCCGATGTCGTCAGGGCGCTGCGCTTTGATATCGCCATGGACTACATCTCCTGCCCCCACACTCCGGGGGAGCGCCACAATGCCTCTCCCATCGTCTTTCACAACAATGTCGGCATCCGGGGCAGAGACGTCATCCTGATGGACGACGCCATCGAATCGGGGGGTACCATGAGGCGGCTGGTCGCGCACCTGCAGGCGTTCGCGCCACGTTCCCTGTCCATCGCGACCCTGTTTGTCAAACCAGGGCGCGTGGCTATCCCCGCCGAGCAGTTTTATGCCTATGAAATGACGAGCGATGACCTGCTGGTGGGCTACGGCCTGCCCTGGGAGCACAAGTACCGGAATATCCCCTATGTCTCCAGGTTGAAGAGATAACGGGACGGGACAAGGTTAGGGAGCGATAAACCGATCAGGATAAACCTGACAGCAAGGGAGGCATTGACCAGACTACATCCCGGTGTCGCCCGGTGTACGGCCTATGCCACTCCAGCAGGGCTAGTCCACCCGCCTGTCGATACCGGGTAGAGACCAGATTGCCGGTTACCGGAAAAACAAAAGGCCCCGTCTTCGACGGGGCCTTTTGTTTTATTTGGCGGTGAGGGAGGGATTCGAACCCTCGATACGTTGCCGTATACACACTTTCCAGGCGTGCTCCTTCAGCCACTCGGACACCTCACCAAATTTTTACTGCTTGAAGTGGCTTTCGGAGCACGCTGCGCGTGCATCTTGCCGACTTCGTCGGTGGGCAGCCTCTCGGACACCGCACCAAATTTCGGTCTGTTGTTTAACGTGTTCAACCAACACGGTGTTCGCTGCGCCGTTGCGCTGGAACGGGGCGTAATTTAGGGGAAAGCCCCGCCGCCGTCAACGGCTTTTTAGCCGCAGCGAACCGTTCGCACATTAAACGCACAGTTCAGGTGCTGAGGTCAGTGAACGGATTCCGGTGCGACCTGGATTTCCGGCAGATTGAGGAAGCCAAGGCGTTCACATTCGGAAACCACTTCATGGGTGGCTGCCGTGGTGCTTTCAACGAACAGCAGGAACTGCTCGACGGTGAGACCCGCCTTGGTAAAGACGGTGTGACCCACAACGAGGCGTGGCAGGTTGTCATCGATGATGTCGAGGAACACCTTGAGGGACGGATATTGCATGTTGAGACGACCCAGTTCGGCCACCAGGGGCAGCAGCGATGAGGGGCGCACCTCCAGCTCGGATGAGAACAGCAGCCCTTCCTCTTCCACGAAGATCCGGCTCTCCTGGATGCCCTCGACGGACTGCAGGGAGACCATGTGGATGCCATGACACTGATCGCACACATAGTGCTCGATCCGGGCCTGTTGCAACCAACGCATTATCATTTCAGAGCTGGGGATATTCATCATTTTCACGACACGGTAGAGATCAAGGGGCGCAGTCTAAACCAATTTTCAGACAACCAAAAGCACACAGGCCGGATCCCCGTCGTCTCGCTTCTTTTTGACAGGCCCTGTGCCTATACTCAGCCATTCTCGTAGCGCACTCGCCTCCAAAGAGCCCGATGACCATCCAAGAAAAGTATCGCCTGCACCTCAAATCCCTCTCGGATGAACTGCTCGCCCTGCAAAAACCCATCCGCATCCTGGATGCCATCAAATGGCCCCGTCACCTGCAAAGCGACTTTCTGGCAAGTGGCGGCAAGGCACTGCCCGCCATCGACAGGCACTTCTATGAATCCCTCCCCCTGGGGTTCGATCCCCGCAACAAGTACCTTGAGCTCAAGGAGC
Source organism: Aeromonas sp. 25-248 (assembly GCF_053005425.1). Taxonomy (NCBI): domain Bacteria; kingdom Pseudomonadati; phylum Pseudomonadota; class Gammaproteobacteria; order Aeromonadales; family Aeromonadaceae; genus Aeromonas; species Aeromonas sp. 25-248. Next base: position 133,408 of record NZ_JBRKTB010000003.1, read on the forward strand.
TGAGGGACAGGATCCGCCGGCACCTCGGCCCTCAGGACGATCTCGGCCGGATCCTGCAAGAGACGGTGGATCAGTACATGGTGGTCATCGAGATGCTGCGCCAGCGCGGGCAGCCTGACTTCCAGCGCTACAGCCAGCGGCTCTACGGCTCGGCAAGCGATCACCTGCGCGGGGATCGCAAGACCCTGAAGGAGCTGGGGGCCAGATTGTGCGACATCTTCTCCCTGCCCGGCGCCCGCCACCTGGTGCGCCCCTACCCCAAGGAGTTCGAGGGGGAAGTCGCGGTGGCGAGGTTGCAGGGCAAGCTGTCGAGCTACTTCAGCGACGGCACAGTCCAGGTCAAGCTCAGCGATGGCATCGTCTCCGATGCCGCCGCCGGTGGGGATTACATCAAGCTCAACTCCCACGCCCGTTTCTCGGAACTCGATCTGCAGGTGCTGGAGGTACACGAAGGCTGGGTTCACGTCGGCACCACCCTCAACGGCCGTCAGCAATCTTACGCCACCTGGCTCGGCGCCGGCTCGCCGCGCATTACCGCCTGTCAGGAGGGGTTGGCGGTGCTGATAGAAACCCTCACCTTCAGCTCCTTCCCGGACAGGGCCAAGCGCATATCGGATCGGGTCATGGCCATCGACATGGCGGAGCGTGGCGCCGATTTCATCGAGGTGTTCCGCCACTTCGTGGCCAAGGGGGCCAGCGAGCACGACGCCTACAAGATCACCCAGCGGGTGTTTCGCGGTGGCATGGTCGAGGGGGGCGCCTGCTTTACCAAGGATCTCTCCTATGTGAAGGGCTATGTGGAGACGGTGAACTTCATTCGCAGCGCCGTGCTGGAGGGGGTGCCGGAGATCCTGCCCATGCTGTTCGTCGGCAAGGTGACCCTGGACGACATCCCCGTGCTCTATCAGCACTATCTGGAGGGGCTCATCGACGCCCCTCGCTACCTCCCTCCCATGTTTCGCGACCTCACCGGGCTCTACGTCTGGTTCGGCTTCGCTTCCGGCATGTCCCTGGTGGACATAGGCCGGGTACAGCAGCATTTTCGCCAGCTCTTCCACCGCCTGCCGGCGGCCGACCCCATCATCGCCCCTGTGGACATCGAGATCGACTGACCCCCACAGACAAAGAGGGCGCCAGATGGGCGCCCTCTTTGGTGTCCAGGCTGCACGAGCCAGCCACGGGTTACTTGAAGGCCCGTCCTTCCAGATAGTGCTTGCGGCAGAGCGACACATAGCGATCGTTGCCGCCGATCTCCACCTGCTCACCGTCGCGCATCACCTGCCCCGCCTCGTTGACCCGCGAGTTCATGTGGGCCTTGTTGCCGCACCAGCAGATGCTTTTTAGCTCCTCGAACTTGTCCGCCAGACAGAGCAGGTGGTAGGAGCCGGGAAACAGTTCGCCGCGAAAATCGGTCTTGAGACCATAGGCGATCACCGGAATGTCCTGCTCGTCGACGATGCGGGCGAGCTGGTAGACCTGCTCACGGGTCAGGAACTGCGCCTCGTCAACGATGAAGACATCGATGTGCCGCTTTGCGTGACGCGCCTTGACCATCTCGAAGAGATCGCAGCTGTCGCTGAACACCTCCACTTTCAGCTCAAGGCCGACCCTGGCGCTGATGATCCCCGCACCGAAGCGATCGTCGATGGCGGGGGTCATGGCCAGCGGATACATGCCACGCTCCAGATAGTTGAAGTGGGCCTGGATGAGCTGGGTCGATTTGCCTGAGTTCATGGTGGCAAATTTGTAGTGCAGTGAAGCCATGATGGGGTTCCGAAACGGGAGTGATGGGGCGCATGCTAACCAAAGCCCCTGCCAAAACCAAGGGGCCCGCAGGCCCCTTGTTCTCTTATGCGACTGCCACGGCGCTATACGCCCGGGCTTTGCGCAAATGGTAACCGGAGAAGATCAGGAACCAGAGCCCGCTCACGGTGAAACCGGCCAGCGCGGAGTGCATCAGCCCCATCACCAGGTAGCCGAGCGCAGCGCCAAAGGCGATGGCCAGGGCATAGGGCAGCTGGGTCATCACGTGATCGATGTGATGGCAACCGGCCCCGGTGGCAGACAGGATGCTGGTGCTGGAGATGGGGGAGCTGTGATCTCCGAACACGGACCCTGCCAGTACGGCGGCCAGCATGGGCAGCATCAGACTGATGTCGCTGGCGGCCGCCATGTCGCCGGCCAGCGGCAGCATGATGCCGAAGGTACCCCAGCTGGTGCCGGTGGCAAACGCCATGGCACAGGAGAGCACGAAGACCACGGCGGGCAGCACTTCCACCGGCAGATTGCCATTGGCCAGGGAGGCCAGGTATTTACCGGTCTCCACATCGCGCACCACGGCGCCGATGGTCCAGGCGAACAGCAAGATGTTGATGGCGGGCAGCATGGCCATGATCCCCTGCGGAGCCGCCTTCATCCAGTTGCTTGCCCCGAGCTTGAGGCGCATGGCCAGACCGATGGAGACCACCAGGCTGCACAGGGCACCATAGACCAGGGAGGAGCCGACATTGGTGTTTTCGAAGGAGCCGAGCACGCTGAACGGCAGCCCCTTGTCGGCCAGCACCGCAGACCCGGAGTCAATCATGAAATAGACGGTGGCCAGGGTCAGGGTCAGGATGGGCAGCACCATGTCAATCATGCCGCCATTGCTCTCCTCCGGGCTCTCCATGTCGAGCCCGATGGGGCGCCCCTTGGACTCGTCCCACAGCTTGCCCTCCAGTGCCCACTGCTCATGCTGGCGCATGGGGCCGATGTCGAGCTGGAAGGCGATCACCACCAGCACCATGATCAGGGTGAACACCGCATAGAGGTTCATGGGGATCATTTCGACGAAGGCGGAGATGGGGCTCTGGTCGGTCAGACCATGAGCCGCCATGATGCCGCCGACGAGGGCGATGATGTAGGCCCCCCAGGAGGAGATCGGCATCAGCACGCAGACCGGCGCGGCGGTGGAGTCCAGCAGATAGGCCAGCTTGGCGCGGGAGATCTGGAAGCGATCGGTCACCGGACGGCAGATGGCCCCCACCGACAGACTGTGGAAGAAGTCGTCGATGAAGAAGGCGAACACCATCAGACCGGTCAGGGACTTGGCACCCTTGCGGGTCTTGGCGCGGCGCTCCGCCCACTCGGCAAACGCCCGGGTCGCACCGGAGACGCTCATCAGGCTGATGAGGCCGCCCAGCAGCAACATGAAGAGGATCATGTTGACGTTGTCACGATTGAGCGCACCGTTGACCCAGAAGATCCTGAGCACGGTATCGAGCATGTAATGCAGGGACGCAAGGGGAGAGAACTGGTTGAGCAGCAGGCTGCCTGCGACTATGCCCACCCCCAGCGACACCAGGACGCGGCGGGTGATGATCGCCAGCGCAACGGCCAGCAGGGGGGGAACGACGGACCAACCGGAGTCGGCGTAATGAACGATGTCCATGATCTCTTTGCACCTAAAGACAACAGGTGGAGATCTACCGAGAGGATCAAAGAAACAAAACCCATGGGGAGGGTATACTCCTCAGCCCCTTCAGGTAGCGCTCCATAGTGGATGACTATGGCAGTCCTGCACCTATTAGATGCAGAACCAGCAACCCGGTATGATGGCCTGGTCACTTCGGCGCCGACTCCTTTCATCGAGCATCGCAGGCATCACCCTCCGCTCGGTTACTCATAGGCAGCGCGCCTCTACTTAAAGGTATTCGCGGCACATTTTATCGAGCCACCGGGTGATAGCAAGTTTTTTGATTAAATTTCAAGGTTTCTGTGGCCCCCATATCTTTAAAGGTAGTCAAATGGTTCATCAAAGACTCCGCTGGCGATATTTTCATCTGACATGAATCCATTCGAAGATGTTGGCCCGTCAAACGGAAAAAAATATCCTTCATATCTATTTCAAGACTTAATTTATCAGCCTAATTAATTATTTTGGCAGGCTTGACTTGGTGCCAATCACCCCTATAAATTATCGAAAAACCAGTTCTTCCCTTAATATTTTGCTCGCGTGGTAGCCAATATGAACGAATTTCTGAAAGTGCTGTTGAATATCCGTAGCCTGCGTGCAGCTTGCCGCGATTTGACGCTGGAACAACTGGAAGAAGGCTTGGAAAAGCTCTCCGCCATCGTCGATGAACGTCGGCAAGATGAATCCGCCGAACGCCAGGCCCGTGAAGAACATCAAAAGAAAATTGCCGAATATGCCGAAATGCTGAAGGCCGCAGGGATCGATCCCGCCGAATTGGTCAACACCGTGGTGCCCGAGAATACCAAGGTCAGCAAACGTGCGCCCCGCCCCGCCAAATATCGTTATCTGGACAATGGTGTGGAAAAAACCTGGACCGGTCAGGGCCGCATGCCCTCGGTCATTGCCAAGGCCGTTGCCGAGGGCAAATCCGTGGAAGCCTTTGCCATCTGACAGCAATATCAGGCCCCTTTCCACAGCAATAAAAAAACCTCGCAAGGCGAGGTTTTTTTATTGCTGCGTCGAGCGGTGGTCAGCCTCTGTCAGCCGCCTTGACCCAGAGGATCTCCGGGGTGCCCGACGATACCAGCAGGTATCGGGCGATGGTGAAAAACCAGTCGCTCAGCCGGTTGAGGTAGGGCAAAACGGCCGGATTCACCCGCTCTACGCGGCTCAACCCAAGCAGCAGACGCTCGCAGCGACGGGTCAGGGTACGCACCACATGTGCCTGGGCCGCCGCCCGCGAACCGCTCGGCAAAATAAAATTGCGCAGCACCGGCAACCCGGCACTGTAGGCATCGATCTGTTGCTCGAGCCTGTTCGTCCAAGCCTCGTTCACCTGCCACAGCGTATCCGTTTGCGATTCACTGGAAAATGCCAGCTCCCCGCCCAGATCAAACAGCTCCTGCTGCAACAATATGAGATCGGCCAGGAGTGTCGTCTCCCCGGCGGGTATTTCAGCCATCAACAAGCCTATTTGGGAATTCAGCTCGTCGATGGCACCATAGGTCTCGACACGTTTATCGTCTTTGGCCAGGGAAGTGCCATCGGCCAGTCGCGTGAGCCCTTTGTCCCCTTGCCTTGTATATATTCTCATTCTGACATCCTGTTAATAATGGGAATAATCATGGACTCGAGTCCATTGAGCTTTATCTCGTAGGCCAGTGCCAGAGACTGGCCCAGGGTACCGGCCGGAAAACCGCTTCGCGCCATCCATACCAGATAGGGTTCGGGAATATCGATGATGCGCCACCCCTTGTATTTCCCGTAAGGCATCTTGCTGGCCAGCGTCAGCAAGATGCGCTCATCACTGAGTCCATCCATATCAATCGATATTCAGGTATTTATGGGTCTGGATGGAGAGTCGCCAGTTACGGGCGATGCAGGTCGCCATGGCCAGCTCCGTGGCCCTGGCTTTCTGGCTGATGGGTTGCAGCGCAATCATCACGTCGGGGCGCAGCCTGGCGGTGGCCAGCAGGGCATCCAGCTCCTCGATATGGTGCTCGGTGGCCACCGGGTGCTTGATCTCGTTGGCCCGCTCGAGGGCAGAGACCAGCACCGGCAACCCACCCTTCATGCCGATCTTGGGGGAAACAGTCACCCAGGTCTGCTCATGGGTCAGCACCTCGCTGGTCCCGCTGGTTTCGATCTGCACCTGATAACCCGATGCCACCAGGGCCGAAGAGAGCTCACGCAAGTCGTAGAGGCAGGGCTCACCACCGGTCAACACCACGTGACGGGCCCGGTAACCGAGCCGGGTAAAGCTGGCCAGGATATCTTCCGTACTCATCTTGCTCCAGCCGTCGGACTCATTGGAACGATCGAGCACCTCGCCAGGGGCCACCTCACGCTCGGGGTCCACCACCCAGGTGTGGCGGGTATCGCACCAGGGGCAGCCCACCGGGCAGCCCTGAAGGCGAACGAAGATGGCGGGCAGGCCGGTAAATACCCCCTCCCCCTGGATGGTCTGGAAGATCTCGTTGATTGGGTAGTGCATCTTGGTCACGACTTGCTGCAAAAGGGGCGGATTATACCCCAAACCCGGGCTAGGCACAGGCTCAGGATCCGCTTTTCTCGCCCAGTCCGCTCTTCTCGTACAGTCTGGCACGGATGCCGGTCTTGTCAGCCAGATAGTGATCCAGGCCACGGCGACGCAGCTCGCAGGCCGGACAGGCCCCGCAACCATCTCCCTGGATTCCGTTGTAGCAGGTGAGCGTCTGGTGACGCACGGTATCGAGGTGACCGTAATGATCCGCCAGCGCCCAGGTTTCGGCCTTGTCGAGCCACATCAGGGGGGTTTCGAAGCGGATGGGGCGATCCAGCCCCAGGGAGACCGCCTGATTGAGCGCCTTGACGAATTCGTCGCGGCAATCGGGATAACCGGAAAAGTCGGTCTCGCACACCCCGGTGATCACCGCTTCGGCGCCCACCTGATAGGCATAGATGGCCGCCAGGGTCAGGAACAGGATGTTGCGTCCCGGCACGAAGGTGTTGGGCAGGCCGTTCTCCTGAAGCTCGAAGCTCACCGGTATGTCGTCCCGGGTCAGCGCAGAGATGGCCAGCTCCCCGAGCATGGTCACATCCATTACCTTGTGGGCGGCGATCCCGAGCGCCGTCGCCAGATGGCGGGCGGTGTCAATCTCCGCCCGGTGGCGCTGGCCGTAATCGAAGGTGATGGCATGCACTTCGTCATAGCGGGCCTGCGCCTGCACCAGACAGGTGGTGCTGTCCTGCCCGCCACTGAAGACCACGACGGCTTTTTTCATGTTTTTCACTCCTCTGGGCAACTCAACGGCGGCGGCCTTGTGCAAAGTCATGCCACTGCCGGTTCAAATGGGTAAACAGGGTCATCAGCGGGGCGAAGCGCTCAGGCTCTCCTTCCCACCGGGACAACAGATGGTAGCCCGCTTCCAGGGTGGACAATGCCTCCTCAAAGGGCTTCTTGCGAATGGAATATTGCCCGGCAATGGCGCCGAGGGTGATCCGCGGCAACCCGAGCAGTGCAGGCGAGCTGTGCAACATGCGATAGGCTTTGCGCCAGGTACCATCGAGGAGGATGAAGTGGGCTCGCACGGTGCGCCCACGCCTCAGGAGATGCTCCCTTGCCTCTATCAGGGTCAGGGCCTCCTCATCGGGCCACAGCACATAGCACTGGACAGCGGGGTCGGCAAGCAGGGCATTGAGCCCTTCATCGTCGGAAAAGTCCTCCCCCACATGGATGCGCACATCGGTCAGGGACGCCGCCAGCAACGCAGCCGTCCCCTTGGGGTGACCTACTTCGGCAGGGTGTTGCAGGATATGGAGCGCAGCCAGGTTCGGCACCCGCTGAATATAATCGCACAGGCACGCTTTGAGGGCCCGGGTACAGCGTGTACAGTATCGGCTCTCTTTGTCGTTGGGCTGCTTCATGTTGTCAGGAAAATCGGGTCTGCTCTGGGTCATCGCGCTTTCGCTCGTCACTGCCTTGCTCTTTTTCACCGTGCCAAATCATCAGCTCGCCTTCGATCGCGACCTGATCGCCCAGGGCGAAGGGTGGCGCATCATAACAGGCAATCTGGCACACACCAATGGATGGCATCTGCTGCTCAACCTGAGCGGTGTGGCCGTGCTCTACAGCCTGTTTCAGGAGTACCTGACGGGATGGCGCCTGCCCGTGCTGCTGCTGCTGCTGGGGACGGCGGTCGGACTCGGCATCTGGTGGGGCTGCCCGCAAACCCAGTGGTACATGGGACTCTCCGGCCTGCTGCACGGCTTGTTCGTATGGGGTGCCATGCAGGACATCCGCTTTCGCCGTCACTCCGGCTGGCTGATGCTGGCGGGCGTCGCCATCAAGCTCGGTGTGGACTTTTACAGTGCCGGCGAGAGCCCGGTCTCCGCCTTGATCGGTGCCAGGGTACACATCGAGTCACACTTCATCGGTGCACTCGCCGGCCTGCTCCTCGGCCTCTTCCCCATTCGTCTGGACGCCCAGGCCGTCCACTCCTGAGCTCCCCATAGGCAAGGCCAGCCCACGGCCAAAATGCAGCAGGCCGGATCTGGGATCCGGCCTGCGCTCATTCGCCCATGACGCCGTTACCGGCAAAGCTCGGCATTGATCGCCCCAAGCACGGCGGCGGGATCCGAGGACTGGGTGATGGGACGCCCGATCACCAGATAATCCGCACCCGCCTCCACCGCTGCCAGCGGCGTCATGACGCGGCGCTGATCGCCGGCAGCCGATCCGCTCGGACGAATGCCCGGCGTCACCAGCTTGAATTCGGCCCCCAGCAGCCCCTTCAGCGCACTCGCCTCTTCCGCGGAGCAGACCACTCCATCCAGCCCGGCCGTCTTGGCAAGGGTGGCCAGGCGGATCACCTGTTCTGCCGGCGTCACATCCAGACCCAGGGGCGCCATGTCGGACTGCTCCATACTGGTCAGCACGGTTACCCCGATGAGCAGGGGCGCCTTGTCGCCGTATGGCAGCAACGCCTCTCTGGCGGCACGCATCATGCGTTCGCCACCGCTGGCATGGACATTCACCATCCAGACGCCCAGCTCCGCACTGGCCGCCACCGCCTTGGCGACGGTGTTGGGAATGTCGTGAAATTTCAGATCCAGGAAGACGTCGAACCCCTTGCCCACCAGTTGGCGAACGAACTGGGGACCAAACAGGGTAAACATCTCCTTGCCTACCTTGAGGCGGCACTGGGCCGGTGAGATCTGCTCAATGAAGGCAAAGGCGTCGGCTTCGTGCTGATAATCCAGCGCGACCAGTACTTTGGGGTCTTGCATGTCACTTCCTATGGATTGTTATGCCACAGCCAGGCGCAGCAGAGCCGGGGCCCGGTTGCACGCTGGCATCTGAAATTCTTGGGTATCCGTGCTCGCCCGGGCGTGTTGGCCTCGCTGGCGTTTACTCCCCATCCAGCCCTCGGATCGGCTTGATGGTGCCCCACTGCCGGCAGGAAGGGCATTGCCAGAACAGCGAATGGGTGGCAAAGCCGCACTGACGGCACTTGTGGGTCGACTTGATCTTGATCTGCTCGCCGACCAGCTGTTGCAGCAGCTCCAGGCTCTCCTTGGCAGGCCCCTCCTCGGCACTGGCCAACTGGAAACCGACCAGCTGATAAAAGCCCTTCATGGAGGGGTGGCGACGCAGTTGGCGCAGCACCAGGGCCCGAGCCTGGCTCAACCCATCGCGCGCCTCCACCAGATTGGCCAGCGCCAGGGTCACGCTGACCCCCGCATGATCCTCTACCGCTTTTTCAAGCAGCGGGATCAGCTCCTGGCTGCGACCAAGCTGGCGATAGCATTCGAGCAGTTTTGGCATGGCTTCGGAGGCAAAGTCGATGTCCTGCTCGAACACCCGCAACAGCTCCTTGGCCGCATCCTCGAACCTGCCCTCCTCCATCGCCAGATCGGCCAGCCGCAGGCTGGCGCGGGCACAGGCCGGGTGCGCACCGAGCGCACGCTTGAGCTTGGCGATGCCCGCAGGCTTGTCGCCATCGCGCAAGGCACTCTCCGCCTGTTCGCAATAGAAGTGGGAAATGGGCTCGGCCAGCTTCTTGCCCTGGAATTTCTGCAGACGCACCGCCACGGCGATGGCATTGTCCCAGTCACGCAACTGCTGATGAATGATCAGGAGCTGTGCCAGAGCCGTCTCTTCGAAATCGCTGTCATCACACAGCTCTTTCCAGAGTGCTTCGGCCCGATCGAGCAAGCCGGCAGCCAGAAAGTCACGGGCCAGCTCCTGCAAGGCAAGCTGACGCTGCTCACGGGTCAGCTGACGGGCGACCAGGTTCTGGTGGATCTTGATGGCGCGATCGACTTCGCCCCGTTGACGGAACAGGTTGCCGAGGGAGAGGTGGGTTTCGATGGTTTCGCTGTCGACTTCCAGCAGCTGGATAAAGAGATCCACCGCCTTGTCCGACTCGTCAGAGAGCAAATAGTTGAGGCCCGCCACGTACTGGCGGGAAAACTGGTTACTCTGTTGCTGGGTGTCCTGGCGAACACTCCTGCGGCCCATGTACCAGCCATAACCGGCGGCGATGGGCAACAGCAGGAAAAGCAGTTCAAGCATCGAGGGACATTATTCCTTGGTTGTCGACCGGGCAAGCTCCAACTCGCGAGATTGACGACGCATGGTTCGGTTCAGGGTGCGATTTTGCAGTTTGAGACGCAGGAACAGCAGACCAAATACCAGCCAGCCCAGCAGAAAACCGCCGGCGAAGAAGAACCCCAGCAACATGGAGAGCGAGAACTCCCCCTGGGCAATCAGGTAGTTGAACTGCACCAGCTGACCATTTTGAGAACCGATGGCAAGGGTCAGGACAAACACCAGCACCAGTGGAATGAGGGCCAAGATACGCTTCATGGGAGCTCCCTGTCTGTAGCGAATGAGTGACTGATTATCCTTAAAATCACAGGCAGACTCTAGCGCGAATGGGAAAAGAGTGTGAGAAACCCGACAACGGGCAGACTCCAGGCCATAAAAATGAAAAAGGCATACTCAGGTATGCCGTTTTCTGCATTATTCGATGATGTTGACGCGTTCGCGCAACTCTTTGCCAGGTTTGAAGTGCGGGACATATTTCCCGGTCAGTTCAACCTTGTCCCCGGTCTTGGGGTTGCGACCCACGCGGGGCGCACGATAGTGCAGCGAGAAACTGCCAAATCCTCGGATTTCAATCCGGTCGCCGTTTTGCAAGGTCGATGCCATCTGCTCAAGGATCTCCTTGATAGCGGCTTCGACATCCTTGGCCGGCATATGCATGCGGCTGGCTGCCAGTTGTTCGATGAGATCTGATTTGGTCATAAGGTTAAATCTCCTTCCCCGATCACATGCAATAATCATTTTGCCAAGATAAAAAAGGGCGGCGCAATGCCGCCCTTTTCTTGCATCAAGGATTACTCACCCTTGGCGGCTTTGAACGCTTCCATCATGGCATTGCTGAACACAACTTCTTCTTGTTGGTTCAGGCTGTCGATGGCAACACGCTCGTCAGCCTCGTCCTTGGCACGGACAGACAGGCTCACAGTGCGGTTCTTGCGATCAACGCCCATGAATTTGGCTTCAACTTCGTCACCAACAGACAGCACCAGAGTGGCGTCTTCTACACGGTCACGAGCAGCGTCGGAGGCACGCAGGTAGCCTTCTACGCCGTCAGCCAGTTCGATCACGGCACCCTTGGCATCAACCTCGGTAACCTTGCCCTTCACAATAGCACCTTTCTTGTTGTCAGACAGGTACTTATTGAACGGGTCTTCTTCGATCTGCTTGACGCCCAGGGAGATACGCTCACGCTCCGGGTCCACTTGCAGAACAACGGCTTCGATTTCGTCGCCCTTCTTGAATTCACGCACGGCTTCTTCGCCCTGGTTGTTCCAGGAGATGTCAGACAGGTGAACCAGGCCGTCGATGCCGCCATCCAGACCGATGAAGATACCGAAGTCAGTGATGGACTTGATCTTGCCGGAAACACGGTCGCCCTTGGCGTGAGTTTCGGCAAACAGCTGCCACGGGTTGGATTTGCACTGCTTCAGACCCAGGGAGATACGACGACGCTCTTCGTCGATGTCCAGAACCATCACGTCAACCACGTCGCCAACGTTGACAACCTTGGACGGGTGGATGTTCTTGTTGGTCCAATCCATCTCGGATACGTGTACCAGGCCTTCCACGCCTTCTTCGATTTCAACGAAGCAGCCGTAGTCGGTCAGGTTGGTCACGCGGCCAGACAGACGGGTGGTCTCCGGGTAACGCTTGGCGATAGCAACCCAGGGATCTTCGCCCAGCTGCTTCAGGCCCAGGGATACACGGGTACGCTCGCGGTCGAACTTCAGAACCTTGACAGCGATCTCGTCGCCAACGTTGACGATTTCGGAAGGATGCTTAACGCGCTTCCACGCCATGTCGGTGATGTGCAGCAGGCCGTCAACACCGCCCAGATCTACGAATGCACCGTAGTCGGTCAGGTTCTTGACGATACCCTTAACTTCTTGACCTTCTTGCAGGTTGGCCAGCAGGCTTTCACGCTCGGAGGTGTTCTCGGTCTCGATCACGGCACGACGGGAAACAACAACGTTGTTGCGCTTCTGGTCCAGCTTGATGACTTTGAACTCGAGTTCTTTGTTTTCCAGGTGAGCGGTGTCACGGATCGGACGCACGTCAACCAGAGAACCCGGCAGGAAGGCACGGATGCCGTTCAGCTCAACGGTGAAACCACCCTTGACCTTGCCGTTGATGATACCGATAACGGTAGCTTGCTCTTCGTAAGCTTTTTCAAGCTGCAGCCAGGCTTCGTGGCGCTTGGCTTTTTCGCGGGACAGCTTGGTTTCGCCGAAACCATCTTCGATAGAGTCCAGAGCCACGTCAACGGAGTCACCTACGTTGATTTCCAGCTCGCCCATGGCGTTCTTGAATTCTTCAGCCGGGATAGCAGACTCGGATTTCAGACCGGCATCAACCAGTACGAAACCGTTCTCGATAGCAACGACAGTGCCCTTGACGATGGAACCTTGACGGGTTTCAACGGCGTTCAGGGACTCTTCAAAGAGTTGAGCAAAAGATTCGATCATTGTTTATGTCACAAATGAAACATCCACTTGCAATCCGGCACAAGCGGGGTTGTTTTAAATTATCTGCGCCATCCTTGGTGCAGACGACTGACATCAGTTTGCGCTGACATCACCAAGTTGTTGCTCTGCATAGGCAAGCACCGTTGCCAGCACTTCATCTATGGTCATGGACGTTGAGTCTACAACAAGAGCATCTTCCGCGGGTTTCAGGGGAGCGACGGCGCGATTTCTGTCGCGATCGTCACGTTCCCGAATCTCGGTTAAAAGACGCTCAAAGTTAACATCAAAGCCCTTATCTTGCAACTGCTTATAGCGGCGCTGGGCCCGTTCCTCGGCGCTGGCGTCGAGGAAAATCTTCACATCCGCCTCGGGGAAAACCACGGTACCCATGTCGCGACCGTCGGCGATGAGACCGGGGGCTTGGCGAAATGCACGCTGACGACGCAGCAGGGCTTCACGTACCCGGGGAAACGCCGCGATTTTGCTGGCCGCGTTGCCCACTTCTTCAGTACGAATGGTGCGGGAAACATCCTCCCCTTCGAGGATCACCTTGACCAGCTCCCCTTCTACCTGGAATTGCACATCCAGATTGGCGGCCAGGGGAACCAATGCGGCTTCGGAATCGAGCTCCACATCGTGATGCAGGGCTGCCAGGGAGAGCACCCGGTAGATGGCACCGGAATCGAGCAGGTGCCAGCCCAGTTTTTCAGCCAGCAACTGGCACAAGGTGCCTTTTCCTGCTCCACTTGGGCCATCAATAGTCATCACGGGGGCCATCTGAGCCATAACGTTTCTCCTGCGCACTCGGCATCTTGACTGGTTGCACACATCCCTGTCGGGATGGGGTAATGGGCGCCGATTATACCCGAATGCGCCGTCGCTGGCAGTTGTCAGGGCACACAATTGCGCAAAAGTCGTCGCGATTGCACCTATTCTGACCAATCGGGTTAACCCACTTCTCACGCAAGGTTTTGTTCTTATGGTTGTTCCGAACAATGCGCGCTAAACTGGCCGCCCTTTTTTAAGCAGCTGTAGTCAGGAGCAACCATATGAGCAGCGTTACCCTCGTGGCCAAATCCAAGTTGCCGACCCCCTGGGGCACTTTTACGCTGGTTGGTTTTCAGGAAACCGGCACGGGCAAGGATCATGCCGCGCTGGTGATGGGCGATATCGCAGACGGCGAACCCGTGCTGGGACGCATTCATTCCGAGTGTCTGACCGGGGATGCCCTGTTCAGTCTGCGTTGTGACTGCGGCTTCCAATTGCAGGCCGCGCTGGAAAACATCGCCAAGGCGGGCCGCGGCGTCCTGCTGTATGTCCGTCAGGAAGGGCGAGGCATCGGCTTGCTCAACAAGATCCGGGCCTATCATCTGCAGGATCAGGGGGCCGATACCGTGGAGGCCAACGTGGCGCTTGGCTTTGCCGCCGACATGCGTGACTACACCATCTGCGCCGACATGCTCAAGGCGCTCGAGGTCAAGTCCCTGCGCCTGATGACCAACAACCCGCGCAAGTTGAAGGCGATGGAATCCTTTGGCATCCCGGTGGCGGAGCGCGTGCCCCTTCAGGAAGGTCGCAATCCCCACAACGAGTTTTATCTCTCCACCAAGGCAAACAAGCTGGATCACCTGTTCAAGAAATAAGGTTGCATCCACCTTGTCAGCATACGCCTCCAGATTGGAGGCGTTTTTATTGGTGATACCACTGAATCATTCAGTATCTGTAGCGTAATGATTAGACACGTCCCCTTGCGCCAGCAAAAAATCCCGCAACGCTCGGTTCGCCATGGAGAGCGGATCCCCCCGTCGCCAGGCTACGCAGAGATCCAGGAAGATAGGGGGTGAAAAAGGGATGCCGGTGAGGGCCGGCTCCTCTTCCAGCGCCATGCGCAGGAAGGTGGTCACGGCGAATCCCTGACGCACCACCGCCTTGAGCAGCGGGATGAGATTGCTTTCGAACGCGATGTCAGGCTCTACCCCCAGCCCCTGCGCCAACACCTCCATGTGTTCCCTGTGGTAGAAGCCTCGCCGGAACATGGCGAGCTCCTGGCCGAAGAACTGTGGCAGCGAGACCGACTCAGCGCCGCGCAGCGGGTGCTCCTCCCCCACCACCATCAGCATCTCTTCCCGCAGCAGTTGCGCCCCCTCGAGGGCCGGTGGCAGATCGCTGGTGATGAGGATGGCGAGATCCAGACTGCCATCCACCATGCGGCTGAGCAGCTCCCGGGTGCCCGCCTCCTCCACCCGGATCTTCAAGCCGGGGTAGCGATGCTTGAACGCCATCAGGATTGGCGGGAAGTAATAGGATCCCATCATGTAGGGGATGCCGATGCGCACCTCCCCCCGCTCCAGCCCCTTGAGCTCGGCCATCTCGGCCTCGGCCTGGTGCATCTGGCGCAGCAGCCGTTCGGCGTGGCGACAGAGGACCTCTCCCTCCGGGGTGAGGCGCACGCTGCGGTCCTGCCGGTCAAACAGCCGCAGATCGAGCTGCTGCTCCAGCTTGGCGATGGCCATGCTGACGGCAGGCTGGGCCACGTTCAGCCCCTGGGCCGCCCTGGTGAAGGAGCCGGCATCGCGCACCGCCAGCAGGTATCCGAGCTGTTTCAGATCCATATCAATTTCATTTATCAGGGTGATAACTTAAATATATTATATTTATACGTTTCGTCGCACTACCCTGCACAAAAGTCGTCGGGACAACTCCATATGATCGAAGTAGGCAGTCGCGAATGGATACGCGCCACCCTGGCCCTCAGCCTGGGTTCCTTCCTGGTATTCCTCAATCTCTACCAGACCCATCCCCTGCTGCCGCTCCTGGCAGAGGTCTTCTCCGTCAGCGCCCTGTCCGCCAGCTGGACGCTGGCAGGCTGCACCGCAGGGCTTGCAGGCTCCCTGCTCGTCTGTGCCCGTCTGGCTGATCGGTTCGGACGGCGGCGGATCATGCTGTGGACCCTGGCGGCCGCCATCCTGCTCTCCCTGTGCATCCCCTGGGTCACCCACTTTGATGTGCTGGTGAGCCTGCGCATCCTGCAAGGCGTCCTGCTGGCAGGGTTGCCCGCCACCGCCATTGCCTACATGGGGGAAGAGTTCAGCAAACGTGCCCTCATCGTAGCCGTCGGCGTCTATATCGCGGCCAACTCCCTGGGGGGCATCGCGGGCCGGGTGGTCGGCGGTCTGCTGGCTGGCTGGTTTGGTGACTGGCAGCACACCTTCCTCGGTATCGGGATCATCAGCCTCGCCCTGCTGCCACTGGTCATCTGGCTGCTGCCCGCCCAACGCTGCTTCGTGGCCGTGGAGGCAGCGCCTGGGCAACTGCGCCGTGCCATCCAGAGTCACCTTGGCAACCCCTTGCTGGTGGGGGCCTATCTCATCGGCGGCCTCAACTTCATGGTCTTCCTGAACCAGTACAGCTATCTCACCTTTCTGCTGGCCAAGGCCCCCTTCTCCCTGCCGACCCAGTGGCTCGGCATGCTGTTTCTGACCTACCTCACCGGTACCGTCGCCTCTTCACTGAGCGGCCGCGGGGCCCATCGCTGGGGAGCACAACGCCTGCTGCTGGCGGGAATAACCTTGATGGCACTCGGCAGCCTGGCCCTGTTGCAGGGGAGCCTTGTCGCCATCATCGGGGGATTGCTTGTCTCGAGCTTTGGCTTCTTCCTCGCCCACGCCTGTGCCAGCGCCTGGGTCGGCCAGCACGTGGAGCACAACCGGGCGCTCGCCTCGTCGCTCTATCTGGTGGGGTATTACCTGGGGGCCAGTCTGGGCGGGCTTTATCTGCACCCCTTCTGGGAGCAAGGGGGGCTCTGGGGTCTGGTACTCGGCATCGAGCTGGTGTTGATCATCACCGCGGGGTTGAGCCTCTGGCTCGGTCACTTGAAAGGACGTGTGGCGCCCACTTGTACGTTGACGCCACAGGGTCAGGCTCCCGTCAACGGGCCCTCCCCTCACAGACCGTCATAATAGTCCGCCGGTACCGGCACCACGGCGCCGGTACAGAGCTCTTCATCTATCACCTCCTCAAGCGGGCGCAGATGAAGCTTGATCTGCCCAGAGGGCAGCATCAATCCTATATCCGGATTGCGTCCGTCATCGATGTTGCCGGTCTTGAAGGGGACATCGGGATGCGTCGCCACCAAGGCCGTGAGCGAGGGCACCACCAGCTCGATATGTTCGAGCCCGGCCTGATGGCTTCGGCCCGCCTTGGGGGCGGCCAGTTCGATGCAGGGTACGGTCACCTGCTCCCAGCAGACGGGCTGGTGCAGGCGATAGGTGGCGATGGGACGCCCGCCTATCATCCCCTCCACCAGCAAGACTCCGTGGGCGGCCAGCACCGCTTTCAACTCCAGATATTCCGGCAGGGTGGCGGCGCGGTAGCAGAGGTGATCCACCACGGGGGAGTCATTGACTCCCATGACGGCATGCATTTCCGTGAGCAGTTGGCAAACAAATGGGGCCATAGGCCCCAGTGTGGAATCCAGGGGATGTGACATGATCACCATTTCTTCTTGGGTTGGAACAGGACGTCCAGTTCGTCCGTCTCTTTGTCCTTGATGTTTTGCAGCTCCTTCTCGCTGTGCTGCTGCAGGTGTTCTTCCAGCTGGCGCATCCCCTGACGCATGTCCTCTTCCCGCGCCAGCAGGTAGGGATCCTTGTCGGTGACATTGGCCAGCGCCCCCAGCCCCTTGGTGTAGAGCTGCCGGCAGGTGCCGTACTGCCCCTGGATCTGGGCATCCATGGCCCGCTTGAGCAGGTTGGCGATGTTGATCTTGAGCTGCATCAGCTCGAGGCGGCGATCCTCCTGGGCAAAGCCTTGGGGATCTATCTTGCCCTTGTTGTGCTCGACCCGCAGCACGGCCCGCATCTTCTTGGCCAGTTGCAGCATCTGGATGGCCTGGCGGTCGGACTCCGGCGTCTTGAAATGTCCCTCGTCCTGGCTGCTGTAGTTCTCCTGCACGTTCTTGATCTGGAGCTGGACATCGGCGATGCGCTGCTTGACCTGCGCATTGGGCATCACCAGCGCGATGGCGCGGTAGGCATCCAGGATCCGGTGTTGCAACAGCAGCACCATGTTTTTGGAAAAGGGCACCAGGTTGACGTTCAGCAACACCTCTTCGGTCTCGTCTGCCACCGCCTTGTGACGGGCAATGGCCTGGCGCTTGTCCGATTCGGCCTTCTGCTTGTATTGCTGCACCACGTTATAGGCGATGACCAGAAACAGGAGTGCGCCGATTGACAGCAATATCAGGGTTAAAATCATAGGGTGTTCACACTCCAGTCCCAATCCAATTGCGAGATCCTACAACAGCTTAGCCTCATAGGGTAGCGCCCAGATCCCGTATTGCCTCACAAGAACGCTCGCAGGCGGTGACCGCATCCGGTGCGTCATGCTCCATATCGCCCGCCGCCCCCATTACTTGAGGCAAAAACCCTTCGACTGCAGGAATCCCAGCATGAAGGGCCTCGCCTCCTTGCCCAGGATCCCCCTGATCTGTCCGCTCCAGGTCTGATCCTTGTTGTTGCTGCTGCGGGCCTGGTAGTAGTCGTGGATCTGCCCGTCGTACCGGGCAAGCAGGGCGCGGTCCAGGGTGGCAGGATAGCGGTTCTCGTGCACCACCAGCGCCCGGGGCAGCCGCGGTTTTTGCTCCGGCCGCTGGGCGGGATGGCCCAGGCAGAGGCCAAACAGCGGGATCACCTGATGGGGCAGACCCAGCACCTCGCTCACCTCGGCCGGATTGTTGCGAATGCCGCCGATATAGACCCCCCCCAGCCCAAGTGACTGGGCCGCCAGCAAGGCATTTTGCGCCATCAGGGCGCCGTCGATGGCCCCGATCATGAGCTGCTCCACAAAGCCGGTGCGGGCCTCCGGCACTATCTGGCTGTGACGATGGTAGTCGGCGCAAAACACCAGAAACTCCGCCGCTTCGACCACATAGGCCTGATGGCCGGCCAGCTCCGCCAGGGTGGCCCGCAACCCCTTGTCGGTGACCCGGATGATGCTGTTGGCCTGGAGGAAGCTGGAGCTCGCGGCGCTCTGGGCGGCGCTCAGGATCTGATCCAACTGCTCTGCGCTGACGGGCTCTGAGGTGAACTGGCGAATGGAGCGATGGGAAAGAATGAGATCGATGGTCGGGTTCATGGTACCTCCGGGATGAAGGTCACACTCTACCCAAAAAAAGCGGGGGGCCCAAGGCCCCCCATCACCCTCAAGGGGCAGGATAGACATAGGGGGCCTGTAGCCCAAGCGGGAACCCCAGCGCCCAGTAGAGCAGCAGGAAGCCCGTCCAGCTCACCAGGAAGGCCAGGGAGTAAGGCAGCATCATGGAGACCAGGGTGCCGATGCCTGTGCTCTTCACATACTGTTGGCAATAGACCACCACCAGGGGGAAGAAGACCATCAGCGGGGTGATGATGTTGGAGGCGGAATCCCCCACCCGATACGCGGCCTGAGTCAGCTCGGGCGAGATGCCCACCGCCATCAGCATGGGCACCAGGATGGGGCTGATGAGGGCCCACTTGGCGGAGGCCGAGCCCACCACCAGGTTGACGGTAGCCGTCAGCAGTATGATGCCGACGATGGTCACCTCTCCCGGCAGCGCCAGGGCGTGAAGCACCTCGGCACCGGAGAGCGCCAGCAAGGTACCGAGGTTGGAATCCCCGAACGCCTTGATGAAGAGGGCGCAGAAGAAGGCCATCACCATGTAGGAGCCCATCTTGTTCATGGTGGCCGACATGGCGTCGATCACATCCTTGCCGCTCTTGAAGCTGCCGGCGACAAAGCCATAGACGATCCCGGGCAGGATGAAGAGCAGGAAAATGAGGGGCACGATGGACTTCATCACCGGCGCGGCGAAGGTGGTGAGGGAACCGTCCGGTGCCCTCATCGGCGAGTCGCCGGGGGCCAGCGCCAGCCCCAGCAGCACCACGGCCGCCAGCATGGCAAACCCGGCCCAGTTGAAGGCCCGGCTCTCCTGGGCGCTGTAACGACCCATCTCGTCGGCGCTCTCCAGATCCTCGTTGAGGGGCACTTGCTTGAGGCGCGGCTCGACAATCTTCTCGGTGACAAACCAGCCCACGCAGATGATCAGCAAGGAAGAAGCGCCGGTGAAGATGATATTGCACAGGGTGTTGACCATGTAGTCAGGGTCGAATAACTGGGCTGCAGACTGGGTGAACCCCTGAAGCAGCGCATCCCCGCCGGAGGGCAGGAAGTTGGCGGCAAACCCGCCGGAAACCCCGGCAAAGGCTGCGGCAATCCCCGCCAGCGGGTGACGACCCGCCGCATGGAAGATGATGCCGCCAATGGGGATCACCAGCACATAGCCCGCATCGGCGGCGGTATGGCTGACGATGGCCACCAGGATCAGCATGGGGGTCAGAAAGCGCGCCGGCGTCACCTTGAGCAGCTTCTTGAGCCCGGTGTTGATGAAACCGGACTGTTCAGCCACCCCGACCCCCAGCATGGCCACCAGCACGATGCCAAGGGGAGCAAACCCGGTGAACGTGGTGACCATGCTGGCGAGAAAGTCCGCCAGCCCTGCCCCGGTCAACAGGTTGTTGATGACCACAGCCTCTCCGGTGCGGGGATTGACCAGATCGAAGGAGAACTGGGAGCCTATCCAGGAGCCGACCCAGACGATCAGCAAGGCATAGAGGAAGAGCATGGCGGGATCCGGCAGCTTGTTGCCCGCCTTCTCCACCCCGTTCAGAAAGCGGTTCAACCAGCCGTTGGGAGGGGCCGGACGCTCGTTCACTGCAGCTTGACTCATTATGGTGATACTCCATTACCAAGGAATGAGCGCGCATACTAGCGATAACGTCTAATGGATCCCATGATATGAGACAAAAATTCGATTAATTATGTTTAATTTGGCATCTCGCACTTCATAAATGGGAGATGCCGCACATTTATCGACAACTTTCTCAATGGTTTGCGAGGGGATAGCGGCCCAGCCGGCACTGTACTGCGAACCCCGCCGCCGCCACCTCTTCCGGTGTCATGGGACGGCTGAACAGAAATCCCTGGAAGACATGGCAACCCTGGGTCTGCAGGGCCGCGAGCTCGTGCTCCTCCTCCACCCCTTCCGCCAGGATCCCGAGCCCCAGACTGGTGGCCATGGCCACCGTCGCCCGGATCACCGGCAGGTTGAGCCCCACCACGAAGGAGCGGTCCAGCTTGATGGTGTCGATGGGCAACCGGTTGAGGTAGGCAAGCGACGAGTAGCCCGTCCCGAAGTCGTCGATGGCGATCTTGATCCCCTGCTCGCTCAGGGCGTCGAGGATCTCGATGCACCCCTTCATGTCCAGCATCAGCACCGTCTCGGTCAGCTCCAGGGTCAGCAGTGCCGCCTCCACCGAGAATGCCTCGAGCAGTTGGGCCACCAGCTCCGGCAAACTGGCAGAGAGCTGGAAGCCCGAGAGATTGACCGACACCGGCACCCTCACCCCATCCTGTCGCTGCCACTCCCCCATCTGGGCCAATGCGGTGGAAAGCACCCAGCTTCCAATTTCCCGGATGAGCCCCATCTCTTCGGCCAGCGGAATGAACTCCGCCGGCGACACATGGCCGAGCACGGGATTGTACCAGCGTACCAGGGCCTCGAAACCGATGACCTGACCTTGCGCCACATCCACCTGGGGCTGATAGCGCAGGCTGAGCTCCCCCCGACCGACGGCCTTGGCCAGAAACTGCTTGAGGGTCAGCTTGCGATGCAGGCTTTGCTGCATGCTGGGGGTGAAGCGCTGCCAGCGAAGCCGCCCCATCTGCTTGGCCTGGTACATGGCCATGTCGGCACGGGTGATGAGGTTATCGCCATCATCGGCGTCGTCCGGGTAGATGGCGATGCCGATGCTGCCGCCGATGGTGACCTCGGGGACACCGCTCAGCTGCAGTGGCTTGCTCATCTGGGAGAGCATGAGATCCGCCACCTCCTGGGCCCGATCGCTCGCCTGGTTGAGGGGCACCAGGGCGGTGAACTCGTCCCCGCCAAGGCGCGCCAGCTCCACGTCCCGCGGGCAGATCTGCTTGAGCCGTCCGGCGACCCGCTCCAGCAGGCGATCCCCTGCCTTGTGGCCGTAGTTGTCATTGACCAGCTTGAAGTTGTCCAGATCCATGAACACCAGGGCAAAGCGCCCCCCGAGGCCGCAATAGGCTTCCAGGGATTTCATCAGGCCGTAGCGATTGAGCAACCCGGTGAGGGAGTCGTGCCAGGCCAGGTGGCGATGCTCCAGCTCTTCGAGCTTGCGATCCGTGATGTCCCGCATGGTCAGCAGGATCCGTGCCCCCTGCTGGATATGGCGAAACTGGTACTGGAACCAGCGCATCCCCTTCTGGGTGCGGCACTCCCCTTCGGCCACCACTTCGTCCAGACGGGAGAGGCGACGATAGAAGGCCTCGTCCGCACCGGAGAAGATCTGGGGCAGCGTCAGAATGCCGGTGCCAAAGCACATGTCGAAGTGATGGTTGCCGCTCTCGAGGCGCCCCTCGTTGTCAAAGAGACAGGCCAGGGTGTCGCCGGTGGCGAGGGAGGACTCCTGATAGAGGGTGTCGGCATCGATGACCGCTTCCGCCATCATCATCTGCCGTCCGGCAAGCTGGATCCCGGAAAGACGCAGATAGACCTGCTTCTTGACCCCCTTGGGCGAGAGGGTCCACCACTCGTTGTAACTGCGCTCCTGCTGGAAATCGCCGAGATAGCGCTGCAGCAGCAGATCGATGGCGGCGGCCATGTCGGCGGAGAAATCCCGGGACTTCAGCTCGGCCAGGGAGCTCGCCTCCCAGAGCCCGAGGGCAGCATCGTTGGCCCAGTAAATATGATGACGCTGGATGTCATAGACCCAGACCGGCGTGTGGAGGACATCCATCACGGTGAGCAGGCGTTCGTCTAGCGTATTCATGTTGAGTGATGATTCATGCTGAAAGCTCATGGTCGAACCAGTCGCTTGCGCCCCCTGACAGGAGTATTCACGCTGGTACAAAATCCGTTCCGGCCCATAATCGGATAACAAACGGATGAAAAAAGGCCGAAATCATATGAAAACGCTACATGTGATCCCCATGGTACGAAGAAATGGACTCACACTGGTATTGTTGGGCATGGTGATAACCATTGCTATGATTTTTATACTTTTTTTTCTTCGTGAACAACTACTAATCCCCGCCATTTCCCTCCTCCTGGCGGGCCTGATGACAATTCTTGTCGGGGCTTGGAAACTGGGTGAGCCTCATTTTAGTCTCTCTTTGTGTCAGGACTGCCTGCAATACCATCACAAGTACGGCGGCTGGATCCTGAAATGGAGAAATATTCAGCGAATTGACCAACCACGTATCCATTTGGGGTGGGATCTGGTGGAGCTGCCCTACATCGGTTTGAAAATAAAGGATTACGACGCTTTTTTGACGCTGATCACACCCCGGCTCGCCGTCCGTCTGCTGACCGAGCAGCGCGCCGTGCTGATGCAGGCCATGCGAAGCGAGCGCCCCGACTGCCCGACCGGAGGGTGCGGCAGTGGGCTCCTGGGAGAGGGACTGCTGGAGGAGAGCCGCTTCTGCTCACCCTCCGGCCAGCGCTATGAGGGGGTGATCGCCATGCTCGGCAACCGCATGGCACGGCTGCGAGATCTGCTGGGGTACGATCTGCTGGTGCCCGACAACAGCCTGGACAGATCCCCGGAAGATTTCGTCCATCTGCTCCAGCAATACCAGCGCGAGTCGAATCTAATCCAGATCAATTAAACGCCGGATTGCGCTTGCCAAGCCCGGTGACTCTTCATAAGGTCACTGGCTTGTTACAGTCAGAACACCCCCTAAAACCGCTATGAAGTACATCGAAGAGTTCTATCTGTTCGTCAAGGTGGTGCAAGAGGGCGGTTTCTCCCACGCCGCCGCTGCGCTGGGCATGCCGACCGGCACCATCAGTCGACGTATCTCCCAACTGGAAGAGCAGCTCGGATGCAGCCTGCTGCACAGATCCACCCGCAAGCTGCGTCTCACCGACGAAGGGTTGCGCTATTACGAGCGCCTCTGTACCCCCCTTGCGGAAATAGAGCAGGCCACCGGCGAAATCCGGGGTGAGGAGACGGACATCAGCGGCCTCATCCGCCTCGCGGCCCCCATCGCCCTCTCCAACACCATCCTGGTCGACATGCTGGCGGACTTCGGCCTGCGCTATCCCGGGGTACAGTTCGACATCCGCCAGTCCAACGATCATGCCCTCCAGGCGGATCAGGACAGGGACCTGGTCTTTTTCAACGGCGAGCTTCCCCAGACCCTACCCAACGCCCTCTGCCTGGGCCACATCCAGTACGGTCTGTTCGCCTCCCCCCTCTATCTGGAGAAGATGGGGGTGCCCTCCCACCCGACCCAGCTGGAAGAGCACGATCTCATCTACTGCTGGCCCCACCAGCACTGGCAACTGAGCGGGCGGGACGAACAGACGGTCTGCATCAAGCGCACACCCCGCCTTTGCATCGACCAGACCCAGGCCGCCGTGCGAGCAGCCCAGCGCCACCTCGGCATCGTCAACGCCCCGCAGCACTATGTGCACCCCTTCCTGCAAGATGGTCAGCTCGTCCCCGTCCTGCCGGACTGGCAGTCGGGAAAACGTCCCTTCTACATGCTCCATTGCCAGCCCCGGTTCACCCCGTTGCGTGTTAAGATGTTCGCCGATTTCGTCGAGAAGCACTCCGAGCGCTATCGTACCCGTCAGCAGAACGATCAATTTTCACCGGCGCAGCCGCTGCCCGTTGCATCTGACGGCTGATGACCCACACTTAGCGCAATCCTCGTTGCACTGGTCGGCTAACACTATGAATGTATTGATATGTGATGACTCCGGGTTCGCGCGCAAACAGCTGGTGCGCGCCCTGCCCGCCGATTGGGATGTCACCTTGCACCAGGCCGCGGACGGGCTGGAAGGGGTCGAGCAGATCCTGATGGGGCACGGGGACCTGATCTTTCTCGATCTCACCATGCCGGAGATGGACGGATATGGGGTTCTCGAGACCCTCAAGCGAGAAGGGGTGCGCAGCAAGGTGATCGTGGTCTCCGGCGACATCCAGCCGGAAGCCCATGAGCGTGTCATGGCTCTTGGCGCCCTCGATTTCATCAAGAAGCCGGCCTCCCCGGACACCCTCCTTGCCCTGCTCAAGCGCCACGGTCTGTGGCAATCAGCCACCCAGGTGACGGCCATCCAGCCCCAGCCCGTCGCCAGCCACCAGGCTGCCCAGAGCAGCATCCAGTTCACCCCCGAGCTGCGGGATGTCTATCAGGAACTGGCCAACGTCGCCATGGGCCAGGGGGCGGATCTGCTGGCCCGCCTGCTCGGCGCCTTCGTGCTGCTCCCCATCCCCAACGTCAACGTGCTGGAGGTCTCCGAGCTGCACATGGCGCTCTCGGCCGCCGCCGAGTCGGAGACGCTCTCTGCGGTCTGTCAAGGCTTCATCGGGGCCGGGATCGCCGGGGAGGCCCTGCTGCTGTTCCACGATGCCAGCTTCCAGGACCTGGCCCGCCTGATGAACCATCAGGGGGAGCTGGATCACGGCGCCGAACTGGAACTGCTGATGGACACCGCCAACGTGCTGATCGGAGCCTTCCTGCGCGGCTACGCCAACCAGCTCGACACCCCTTTTAGCCAGGGTCACCCCGTGGTGCTGGGCCAGCACAGGCCCATTCAGGATCTCATTCGGACCAACCAGAGCCGCTGGCGCCGCACTCTGGCCATCGAGATCAACTATCGGGTGCAGGGCTATGCGGTGCAGTGCGATCTCTTGCTGCTGTTTACCGAAGATTCCATCGCCACCATGAACAACAAGATCATGCACATGCTCTGACCGCCCCGCGGCAGCAACCACCAGGAGTGACCATGGACATTCGGGAATTTCATTGGCTGATGAACATCGTCCAGAATCTGGACGTGGGGCTGGTCGTGCTCGACAGGGAGTACCGGATCCAGGTGTGGAACGGCTTCATGGAGAGTCACAGCGGCCGACTGGCAGGCGAAGTGCGCGATCAAGGGCTGTTCTCGCTCTTCCCCGATGTGGACAAGGCCTGGTTCGAGCGCAAGGCCAACATGGTGTTCAAGCTCAACAACCGTGCCTTCAGCACCTGGGAGCAGCGCCCCTACCTGTTGCGCTTCTCCAACTACCGCCCCATCACGGGATCAGCCCCCTACATGTACCAGAACCTGACCCTGGTGCCGCTGGCCGACTTCGCCGGAGAGGTCACCCACCTGGCCATCATGATCTATGACGCCACCGACGAGGCCATGCTGATCACCGGCCAGCGCCAGGGATGACCGACCCTGCCATGACAACAAGGGCACCCGATGGCGCCCTTGTTGTTGCGATGGGGAATGGCGTCAGCCACTCAGGTACTCGGTGAAGGCGTCGATCACCTCGTCGATGTCATCGTCGGTGATCTGCAGGTGGGTCACCAGCCTGAGTTCCCCGTAGCCGGAGAAGAGAATGCCGCGCTCCTTCATGAAACCCAGCAAGGTGGCGGGATCCCCCTGGGTCAGGCGCAGGAACACCATGTTGGTCTGCACCTCCCCCATGTTGAGTGCGATGCCTGGCAACGCGGCCAGCCCCTCTGCCAGACGCCTGGCGCGGCGATGATCATCCGCCAGCCGGGCAACGTGCTGATCCAGCGCGAACAGTGCGGCCTGGGCCAGGATCCCTCCCTGGCGCATGCCGCCCCCCAGCATCTTGCGCAGCCGTCTGGCGCGGGCGATGAACGCAGCCGATCCCACCAGCAGGGAACCCACCGGTGCCCCCAGTCCCTTGGAGAGGCAGACAGAGATGCTGTCAAAAGGCGCCGCGATGGCGGCCACCGGCTCCCCGCTCGCCACCACCGCATTGAAGAGGCGAGCCCCGTCCAGGTGCAGCTTCAGTCCCTTCTCGTCGACGAATTCGCGCATGGCGCGCAGGTAGGTCAATGGCAGCACCTTGCCGTTATGGGTATTTTCCAGGCAGACGAGGTGCGTCTGGACGAAATGGGGATCATCGGGAGCGATGGCCCCCCGCACATCCTCGATGGCCAGGGTGCCGTCCGCCTGCATGGGGACGGATTGCAGGGCCACCGAGCCCAGCACGGCAGAGCCCTGAGCCTCATAGCGATAGATGTGGGAGGCCGCCCCCAGCACGGCCCCTTCCCCACGCTGGCAGTGACTCATCATGGCCAGCAGGTTGGACATGGTGCCGGAGGGCACGAACAGGGCCGCCTCCTTGCCAAGCAGTTCGGCGCCGCGGCGCTCCAGCGCATTGATGCTGGGATCTTCCCCATAGACATCGTCTCCCACCTCGGCATGCAGCATGCTCTGGCGCATGGCTTCCGTGGGTTGGGTCACGGTATCACTTCGTAAATCGATATAGCGCATGTCATCCTCCTGATGCAGGACGATGACATTAACCAGCCGACACCCGGCTGGCAAGAAACGGCAAGCGGGAATGTGAGCCCGGCGGCTCACCAGGGCAGCGACTGACCCTGCAGATCCACGAAACGGCCCGAGTGCGCGGGCGTCAGTGTGGCCATCAGATCCAGCAGGCGGACGGCAACCTCGGCGGGATCCTGCAGCAGGGCGGGATCCATCTCCTGAAGAAAAGGTTGCTGCATGGGGGTATTCATGAGGCCGGGATGCACGGTGATGACACCGGCGCCGGGAAAACGTCCGGCCCACTCACCCGCCAGGATCCGGGATCCCATGTTGAGGGCGGCCTTGCTCATGCGGTAGCTGTAATGGCACATGGCCTCCTGGCCCCCCTTCTCCAGGCTTCCCGCCCGATCCGAGAGGGTGCAGAGCCAGAGCGTGCTCTGGGGCATCATGCGCCGGCTCAGATTGGCACCAAGGGCCAGGTGGGGCCAGGCATTGGCCAGCAGACTCTCTTCGAGCCATTGGGGGGTCACCTCCTCCACCCGCCGCTCCGGCATGTGGGCAAGATCATGGAGCAGGCCTATGGTGTTGATCACCACCGTCGGCAGGGTGGTGCTGTCATAGAGGGTGAAGAGGGCCTCAAAAGAGAGCGAGTCCACCTCCTGCAGCGGAAAGTAGCAGGCGGGATCCAGCCCCCTGGGCAGTTGCCTGCCCGCCAGCAACCACTCTTCGCCCCGTCTGGCCAGCTCCCGTGCCAGCGCACTGCCCAACCCGCCACTGCCCAGGATCAGATAGCTCATCTGCGTGTCCTTGGATTTGATCACTGCTTAGAGGGTATCAGAAGAATGGCGGACTGCCGGGAGCCCCCGTCAGGCTCAGGCCTCGGCCAGATGGCGCCCAAACTCCCGCGCCCGGGCCAGGTCCAGAAAACCGTCCGCCTGCTTGTGGCTGCGCAGGAACTGGTAATAGGCGAGCAAGGTCACCAGTTGCTCCTCGTCCGGCATGGGCTTTCCCGGACGGGTCTCCTGCACCAGCGCCCCCGCCGCCGCCAGCGCGTCCCTGTCCACCACCTCGGCCTGACGATAGAGATACCCGCAACCGGTGGCGAGCCACTCCAGCGAGCAGTTGGCCCCCATGGCAATCTGGTTCGCCTTGCCAAGGCCGGGCTCGGCCCCTTTCAGATACTTGCGGATCAGGGCTTCACTCAACCCCACCTTGCGGGCAAAGGCGCTCACACTCCCCTCCCCGATCAGGCTTTGCAGCCTGGCGGCAAATCCTTCCATCACCCCTTCTCCTCTCACTGACACCGGGATCTTGACCCGTCGGAGTCAGAACCATAGTTCGAATTCGCGAAGGGGGCATTATTGCCTTGTCCGCCGGAAGAGACCAAGATGCTGGCACATGATTTTGCCCCTTTCTTTTCGCATTGTTATCTCCAGAGGAGTCACCATGTCCGTATCCCGTCTGGCCCTGCATGAGCAAGGCCCCACCTTCTCCCGCCTCATCATGGGCTACTGGCGCCTGATGGAGTGGCAGCTCTCCCCCACCGCCCTGCTGGACCTGATGAAATATCACCTTGATCTCGGGGTCACCACCATCGATCACGCCGACATCTACGGTGGCTACCAATGCGAGGAGGCCTTCGGCCATGCCCTGCGCTTGGAGCCCTCCCTGCGCGATCGCATGGAGATCGTCAGCAAGTGCGGCATCGCCCTCACCGCCAATCCGGCCCACGCCCTGAATCACTACAACACCGGCAAGGGACACATCGTCGCCAGTGCCGAAGCCTCCTTGCAAAAGCTCGGCACCGATCATCTGGATCTGTTGCTGATCCATCGCCCCGACCCCTTGATGAACGCCGACGAGGTGGCCGACGCCTTCATCACCCTCAAGCAGGCAGGCAAGATCAAGCACGCCGGGGTCTCCAACTTCACGCCCCACCAGTTCGCCCTGCTGCAATCCCGCCTGCCCTTCCCCCTGGTCACCAACCAGCTGGAGATCTCCCCGCTCCATCAGGAGGGGACGCTGGATGGTGCCCTGGATCAATGCCAGCAACTGCGCATCAAGCCCATGGCCTGGTCCTGCCTTGGCGGCGGGCGGCTGTTCCATGCCCCCGACTATGCCCCGCTGCGGTCGGAACTCGAGCAGATCCGCCAGGAGGTGGGCGGCGACTGTCTGGAGCAGGTGGTCTACGCCTGGGTGATGATGCTGCCGAGTCAGCCGCTGCCCCTCATCGGCTCCGGCAAACGGGAGCGGATCGCCGCCGCCGTGGCAGCCGAGTCCATTGAGCTCACTCGCCAGCAGTGGTTCCGCATCCGCAAGGCCGCTCTGGGTTATGACGTTCCCTGAGTCTGCACCAGACCCTGAAAACAAAAACGGCATGGAGGATTCCATGCCGTTTTCCGTTATCGAGACGATTCAACGATGGCGCTGGGGGCGACCACGGGGTGCATCCGTCTTCGGTTTGGCCTGATTGACCGTGATGGTGCGGCCGCCGACCTCGGTGCCGTGCAACTCGGCGATGGCCTTCTCGGCCTCACCATTGACCGGCATTTCAATGAAACCAAACCCCTTGGACTGACCGGTATCGCGGTCGATGATGATATCGACCTTGTCTACCTGCCCAAATTGGCTGAACACGGTTGTCAGTTCGTCGGCCGTCATCCGGTACGACAGATTACCTACGTAAATCTTCATGCCATCCACTCTCGATTCAAGGTGCCTTATCTATGCATCCACCGACCTGGGAGTAAGGGCACAACCCCCCTGCCGGACCAGCCACGGCATCATGCCATGGCACTTCCAGCTTCGTATCCCAAGTCCTTGATCTCTTGGGCTATCGGAGCAGGAAAGATCAAATCGAATCAGAGGCAGTATCTGAGCATTGGGATGAATTGTCGAGAAAATAGTCAGCGCGGGTGCAGTTCGGCCAGCAATGTGCCGAGGGCACGACGCCCATGCCAGGCACGTTTGAACCCGAATCGATAGACCCCGGGGGCCACTTCGTGAGTCCCTTCCCGGGACAACCCGAGCAGGCTGGTGGCCGTCGCCAGGGTCACCTCATCCAGCCCGAGATCCAGGCTGAAATCGAGCCACTGACCATCGTGTCCCACCTTGCGATCCCGCTCCATGCCCACCAGCACGGCTCTGGGCAGGGCCAACGCCCGGTCTTCGCCGCCATTGAGCAGATAGAGATGGCGTTCATCCCAGGCAAGCTCCGCCAGACGCCAGCGCTGCCAGTTGCGCGGCAACACCATCATCACCAGCACGATGCCGCCAAAGACCACCCCGACCCAGGGCAGCAGGCCCATGTCGGGATATCCCAGCCAGAGGGCGGCCACCACAGTGGCGAGACTCGCCAGCAACAGGCAGATCATGACCCCGTAAAACCGCCGGGCCGGGGGCATCAGCCAGCTCACGTTCTCTTGCGCTGCCAGCTCACTGACTCTCATCTTCTCTTCTCCTTCTGTGATGCGAACGGCCTTGCCGTCGCTGCGTTGCCGCGCATTGTGCGCGAGCGACGCGCCGCGATGCAACCGCCACCGCGACACGGATGACGGCCAGCGGCCACTCTTGGTATGCTTGGGGCTGTCTGAGCCCGCACTGGGCGCCATCCCGGGAGTCCCATGTTCGCCACCGCCCTGCTCTTGTCCGCGAGCACACTCTATGCCGAGGCCATCGGCGGCTACTCCGCCGGCTGCCTGAAAAATGCCGTGGCCCTGCCCCTCGAAGGTCCTGGTTATCAGGTGATCCGCACCAAACGGCTGCGCTATTACGGTCACCCCGACCTCATCCATTACCTGCAGCATCTGGCCAACCAGACCAGACTGGCCGGCATGCCGGATCTCTATATCGCCGACCTCGCCATGATGCACGGGGGGCCCTTTACCTCAGGTCATCGCAGCCACCAGACCGGCCTGGATGCCGACATCTGGTTCAGGATGGCTGACAGGCCCATCAGCCGCTGGGAGCAGGATGCCCCCAGGGAGTGGGCGCTGATCGACGAACCCAGCTACCGGATGCTGCCCGGCCGATTCGGCCCCAGGCAGCTCAATCTGCTGCGCCTTGCGGCTGATCGCCCCGAGGTGGCGCGTATCTTCGTTAACCCCGTCATCAAGGCCGAGGTGTGCAAACAGGCACCCGGTGAAGCCTGGGTCGGCAAGCTGCGCCCCTGGGTCGGCCACTTCAGCCACTTTCACGTGCGCCTGCGCTGCCCGGCAAACAGTCCGGACTGCCAGCCCCAGGCTCCCATTCCCCCCGGCAATGGCTGTGGGGAGGAGCTGGCCTCCTGGCTCAAGGACAAACCCCAGCTGCCCAAGGTGTCGATGAGCTACCGCGCCCCCCTCTTACCCAGGCGTTGTGAGGGCTGACCACAAGCTGTTATGGTGAACCTATTTCCGAGAGAAATATCAATGGAGAACAACAAGATGGCCACTTCACTCTGGCAGCGTGGTACCCATGCCCTGCTGACCCTGACCCTGCTGCTGGGTTTGACCGGCTGCGGCATGAACACTATTCCGACCCTGGATGAGCAGGTCAAGGCGAGCTGGGGACAGGTCGAGAACCAGTACCAGCGCAGGGCCGATCTCATTCCCAACCTGGTGGCCACCGTCAAGGGGTACGCCAGCCACGAGCAGGAGACCCTCAAGGCTGTCACCGATGCCCGTGCCCGAGTCGGCAGCGTGCAGGTGAGTGACCCCTCCCAGCTCAAGGCGTTCGAGGCGGCGCAGGAGCAGCTCTCCAGCGCCCTCTCCCGGCTGATGGTAGTGGTCGAGCGCTACCCGGATCTGAAGGCCGATCAGCAGTTCCTGACCCTGCAGGCCCAGCTGGAAGGCACCGAGAATCGCATCGCGGTGGCCAGACGGGATTACATCGAGGCAGTACGCCAGTTCAATACCGAGATCCGTACCTTCCCCGGGGTCATCTGGTCCAAGCTGCTTTACTCCGATCTGGAAGCCAAACCCACCTTCAGCGCCAAACCCGGTGCCGATGAGGCGCCCAAGGTCAGCTTCCAATGAACGTGATGAGACACTGGCTGGCGCTCTGTCTGCTGCTCTGTGCCACGGCACTGCATGCCGCCCCCGATTTCCCGGCCCTGACCGGGCGGGTGGTGGACGAGGCCAATCTGATGTCCCGCAAGCAGGCCCACCAACTCGCACAGCAACTGGCCGTCTTCGAGAAGCGCAGCGGCGTCCAGCTGGTGGTGGTCTCCATCGACACGCTGGCGGGGGATACCATCGAAGAGTACGGCTACCAGCTCGGTCGCCACTGGGGCATCGGCCAAAAAGGCAAGAACAACGGCGTTCTGCTGATCATCGCCCAGGACGAGCGCAAGGTGCGCATCGAGGTGGGTTATGGCCTGGAAGGTGCCCTGCCCGACGCCATCGCCGCCAATATCATCCAGACCCGGATCCTGCCCGCCTTCAAGCGCGGTGACATGGTGGCCGGCATCCTCGCCGGCAGCCAGGGCATCATGCAGGCCCTGGCCGGGGAGTATCAGCCCGTGGACCACGCCAGCAAGGCCGACAAGCAGGGAGGTCCCTGGCTCTTCATCCTGGTGGTGATTGCGATGATCGTGCTGCACAACCTACGCGGCGGCGGCGGTGGGCCGGGAGGACGTCGCCGGGCCGCCTACATGGCCGGTGGATTCGGTGCCGGCTCCTTTGGCGGCCGCACTGGCGGTGGTGGTGGCGGTTTCAGTGGTGGCGGCGGCAGCTTTGGCGGCGGCGGTGCATCTGGCGGTTGGTAATCAGGGAAAAAGAGACAACAAGATGATTTCGAAACAGTTTTTCCACACCTTGCAGGCCAGGGTTCGACAGGCCGAGCAGGCCACGGATGCCGAACTGGTCACCGTGCTGGCCCCGGCCAGCGATGGCTATCGCTATATCCCGACCCTGTGGGCCGCCCTGCTGGCCATGCTCACCCCCCTGCTGGTCTTCCAGCTCGGCTTCTGGCTTGGCTGGTACGAGATCCTGCTGGTGCAGTGGTCGGTCTGGTTGCTGCTGAGCCTGCTGTTCCACTGGACGCCCATCAAGATGCGGCTCATCCCCCACAAGGTACGCCGTCACCGGGCCGCCCTGATGGCCCGCCTGCAGTTTGTCGAGCAGGGACTTCACCGCACCCGGGACCGGCTCGGTGTGCTTATCTTCGTCTCGGTGGCGGAGCACTATGTGGAGATCCTGGTAGACGACGGGATCGCCCAGCACATCGACAACACCCAGTGGCAGCAGATCATCGACGACTTCGTGGTTCGGGTACGCAACAAGGAGGTCGAGCAGGGGTTCCTGGAGTGCGTGGAGCGCACCAGCGCCATTCTGACCGACGCCTTCCCCGCAACCCGGGATCAGAACGAGCTGCCTGACAGCCTGATCATTCTCGACAAGCCCTGAATGGGCTTAAAAAACCAGCATTCTGTTCAAGGGATAGGCACTCGATAAAGATTATGAAAAATAAGGGGAAAAGTGGTTGACCCAGGCAGCCCTTTCCCCTAAATTACGCCCCGTTCCAGCGCAACGGCGCAGCGAACACCGTGTTGGCTGAACACGTTAAACCACAGACAAAATTTGGTGCGGTATCCGAGAGGCTGCCCACCGACGAAGTCGGCAAGATGCACGCGCAGCGCGCTTCGAAAACCACTTCAAGCAGTAAAAATTTGGTGAGGTGTCCGAGTGGCTGAAGGAGCACGCCTGGAAAGTGTGTATACGGCAACGTATCGAGGGTTCGAATCCCTCCCTCACCGCCAAATTGTAAAAACCGACCTCAGGGTCGGTTTTTTGCATCTGGTGACATGGCAACATCCGATGCCGATGGAGGGAGGGTGAGAAGCCTCGTCGGGTTCGAGCAGAGCAGCTTGCTGCGATGAACGGCCGCAGGTCGCCCCGAAGGGGTGAGCCACGCAGTGGTGAATCATCCCTCCCTCACCGCCAAATAAAGTAAAAGGCCCCGTCGCAAGACGGGGCCTTTTACTTCTTCCGAAGATGGGCGGCTCGGTTCGAACCCTGTCGACAGGCGGGCAGGATAGCCCGACTGGACGGCCAGAGGCCGCCCGCAGGGCGAGCGCCAGGGATGGTGCGAGTCAATCCCGAACCAGCTTACAGCTTGAAGAATCGACCCCAGGGTCGGTTTTTGCTTCAAGGAGTCTGCCAACCCCCTGGCAGGAGAAACCCGTCATCGGCGGGGCCAGAAAAAACGGCTTGCCGCGATACCTGGCCAAGTGCCGCCCAGCCAATCCCACCCCTTCCGCCTCTCTGCTCTCTGCTCTCTGCTCTCTGCCGACAAGGGATATGCCCCGAGGGCAGCCAGCCCTCTCTCGTTGACAGCGCATTACGCCAATCAAAGAGAAAGTGACGATATAAATAACCAACACCCTCTCACAGATAGCACAGTATATTGTGATATCACTTGGATAACCGCCTCGTCCTGCCATGCCGGCACCGTCAACCTGCTCTGCAGATCAGGCGGCACAGGCCGATGCCACCGGACACTACCGGGTCTGCGCAACCTCTCGGATATTGCTCACCGATTGGATATCGTTTTGAAAAACTGATAGTTAAATGGCTACACTAGCCTCACACATCGCATAGGGATATGGACAAATGAGTCTTATTGGCTTGCTGCTGGCCCTGGCAGCCATTCTGGGTGGCAACATGATAGAAGGGGGGCACCCCAGCGCCCTGCTCGATCTGCCCGCCTTTCTCATCGTGATCGGCGGTACCGTCGGTGCCGCACTGACCCAGTTTCCTTTCTCCGTGGTTGGTAAAACCCTCAAGCGCTTCAAGTGGCTCATCACTCCCCTGCGCCTCGACATGCTGGAGCAGGCCCAACTGCTTGAAACCCTGGCGGGCAATGCACGGCGCAGTGGCATGCTAGCACTGGAGGGCATGATCGACGACATCAAGGATCCCTTCCTGCAAAAAGGGGTACAGATGATGGTCGATGGCTACGAGAAGACCAAGATCCACGAGGTACTGGAAAACGAGATCGAGTTCGAGCAGGAAGATATCGAACAGACCGTCAAATTCTACGAGGCCATGGGGGGCTACTGCCCGACCATGGGGATCGTCGGGGCCGTATTTGGTCTCATTCACGCCATGGGCCTGCTGGATGCCCCCGACAAGCTGGGGGGCGCCATCGCGGTGGCCTTTATCGCCACCATCTACGGGGTGTCGGCCGCCAACCTCATCTTCCTGCCCTTCGGCAACCGCTACAAGTCGTTTGCCCACCAGATCCGCCACTACAAGGAGATGACCCTCACCGGCATCCTCTGCATCGTGGACGGCGAGTCACAGCAACGGCTGCAAGTGACCCTTGAGCCTTACCTCGGAGGCCACAGTGGCGAAAAAGAAAAAGGCTGAGGCGCCGGAGAACCACGAACGCTGGCTGGTCTCCTACGCCGACTTCATGACACTGCTGTTCGCCCTGTTCGTGGTGCTCTACTCCTTCGCCATGGCCAAGCAGTCGGAGACTCGCGTGCTCATTCAGGGCTTTATCGAATCTCTTGGCAAGATAGGGCTGGTCTCCCTTCCCGCCGGCTCCCCCGTGATGCAGGGGGGCACAGGCATACTGGAACCCGAGTCCAAGACCACCCCCAATACCTCCCAGAAAGAGCAGGTGCTGGATACCCAGACGCCCGCAGCGGCGGCCGACCCTTTCAACGAGACCATCGGCTCCTCGGAGAAACCTACGGCCACGGAGTCCTGGCCCCACAAGACCAAGGAGCAGGATTGGGTCACGGTCACCAAGCAGAAGCTGGATCAGCAGCTCAAGAGCCAAATCGAGTCCAAGGAGATCGAGGTGGAGCAGCTTGGCAGCCAGCTAGTCATCCGCATCGGCGAAAAGACCTTGTTCCCCGCCGACTCCGCCTTCTTGCAGCCCCAGTTCATTCCCCTGGTCAACAAGGTCTCGGACGTACTGGCAGACATCCCCGGCATGGTGGTGGTCACCGGTCACACCGACAACTCCCAGGCGCCGGTGGAGCTCTATCGCAACAACTGGGAGCTGTCGGTGCTGCGGGCAGCCACCATCACCCACACCCTACTGACCAACCCCAAACTGGATTCACGACGGCTGATCGCCCAGGGGGTGGCGGATACCCAACCCCGTTATCCAAACGATACCACGGCTCACCGCCAGGCCAACCGCCGGGTGGAGATCGTGCTCTCCCAGGGCAAGGCGGCAGAGCAGAGCCTCCCCGTTCTCCAACCCTGAAACAGACCCCGCCATGCGGGGTCTTTTGTTTCCTGCCATCCACCGGATTTTCAAACTATCCGGTTTTTTTCTGCTAAATAAAAACGATTGAAAACAATTCTCAAACGAGAAAGTTGACCCCGCTAGCAAAACACAATTTTCATCCCGTTGATTAATAATTAATCCTTTGAAATGACATGTAAATCAGTACGAAAGTGGCATACTACGTAACGTCATTGTTAAGTCACATGATTAATTTGGTTAGGGAAAAACCTATATGTTTGCTGATATTGCCGTCCAGCACTGGGCTTTTGCTGTCTATGTCATTGGCGCCATCTGTATCTGCTTGACCATGATAGGCCTGGCGGCCTTGCTGGGGGGACGCGCCTATGGCCGTGCCAAGAACAAACCCTTCGAATCCGGGGTGGATTCCGTCGGCAACGCCCGCCTGCGCTTCTCCGCCAAGTTCTACCTGGTCGCCATGTTCTTCGTCATCTTCGATGTCGAAGCCCTCTATCTCTTTGCCTGGTCCGTCTCCGTTCGGGAGAGCGGCTGGGTCGGCTTCATCGAAGCCACCATCTTCATCACCCTGCTGCTGGTAGGCCTCCTCTACCTGTGGCGCATTGGTGCCCTCGACTGGGCCCCGAAAAAGCGTGTCCTGACTGACAAGAAACCAGACTGAACTACCGATTATCTCTTTGAGGTTGCACCATGAAGTACACCCTGACCCGGATTGACCCGGATGCGCCCGTTGAGCGCTACCCCCAGGAACAGCGCCAGACCGTCGATGATCCACTGGCGCAACAAGCGACCCGCGGCATCATGATCGGGCGCCTCGAAGAGGTGCTGCAAGACACCGTCAACTGGGGCCGCAAGAACTCCCTCTGGCCCTACAACTTCGGCATCTCCTGCTGCTACGTGGAGATGTGTACCGCCTTCACCTCTCCCCACGACGTGGCTCGCTTCGGCGCTGAGGTCATACGAGCCTCCCCCCGTCAGGCCGACTTCATGGTGATTGCCGGCACCCCCTTCATCAAGATGGCCCCTGTCATCCAGCGGCTCTATGAGCAGTTGCTCGAACCCAAGTGGGTCATCTCCATGGGGGCCTGCGCCAACTCCGGCGGCATGTATGACATCTACTCCGTGGTACAGGGGGTGGACAAGTTCCTGCCGGTCGATGTCTACATTCCGGGCTGCCCGCCCCGCCCCGAGGCCTTCCTGCAAGCCCTGATGCTGCTGCAGGAGTCCATCGGCAAGGAACGCCGCCCCCTCTCCTGGGTGGTGGGGGATCAGGGGATCTACCGTCCCCAGATGCAATCCGAGAAGGAACGCAAGCGCGGCGAGCGGATCAACGTGACCAACCTGCGCACGCCGGATGAGATCTGATCATGAAACTGACTCGAGAATTCCCAAGCAATTACACCATGGCCCAGTGGCAAACCGCCGATCACGCCGATGCCCAGGTGGTCGGCGAGCTGTTCGCCTACTTCGGTGCCGAGCGCTTCACCGTGCAGAGCACCCGTACCGGCGTGCCGGTCATCTGGCTCTCCCGGGATCTGCTGCTGGACGTGATGGGCTTCTTGCAAAAGCTGCCCTCCCCCTTCGTGATGCTGTTCGATCTCAGCGCCACCGACGAACGGATGCGCAGCCATCGCCACGGCCTGCCGGAGAGCGACTTTACCGTCTTCTATCACCTCATCTCCATCGACCGTAACGCCGACGTGATGCTGAAGGTGGCGCTCAAGGAGAGTGATCTCCATCTGCCCACCGTCAGCCGCCACTTCCCCAACGCCAACTGGTACGAGCGGGAAGTGTGGGATCTGATGGGGATCACCTTCGATGGCCACCCCCATCTGACCCGCATCATGATGCCCAAGAGCTGGCAAGGGCACCCCTTGCGCAAGGACTACCCGGCGCGCGCCACCGAGTTTGATCCCTTCATGCTCGATGCGGTCAAGCAGGATCAGGAGCAGGACAACCTGCTGTTCAAGCCGGAAGAGTGGGGCATGGCCCGCGGCAACGAGAACGAGGACTACATGTTCCTGAACCTCGGGCCGAACCACCCCTCCGCCCACGGCGCCTTCCGCCTGGTGCTGCAACTCGACGGAGAAGAGATCCGCGACTGCGTGCCCGACATCGGCTATCACCACCGCGGCGCCGAGAAGATGGGCGAGCGCCAGTCCTGGCACAGCTACATCCCCTACACCGACCGGGTCGAATACCTGGGCGGCGTGATGAACAACCTGCCCTATGTACTGGCGGTCGAGAAGCTGGCCGGCATCAAGGTGCCGGCGCGGGTCGATATGATCCGGGTGATGATGGCGGAGCTGTTCCGCATCCAGAGCCACCTGCTGTTCCTTGGCACCTACATTCAGGACGTGGGGGCCATGACCCCGGTCTTCTTCACCTTCACGGACCGCCAGAAGATCTACACCATCATCGAGGCCATCACCGGGGCCCGCATGCACCCGGCCTGGTTCCGCATCGGCGGCGTGGCCCACGATCTGCCTGCCGGCTGGACCCGCCTCATCCAGGACAACCTGTTGAGCTGGCTGCCCAAGCGGTTGATGGAGTATGAAAAGGCGGCTATGCGCAACAGCATACTGCGGGGCCGCACCATCGGCGTCGCCGCCTACAACACGGCCCAGGCCCTGGCCTGGGGCACCACGGGGGGCGGTCTGCGGGCCACGGGGCTCAACTTTGACGTGCGCAAATGGCGCCCCTATTCCGGTTACGATCAGTTCGAGTTCGAGGTGCCGGTGGGTAGCAACGGGGACGCCTACGACCGCGCCACCGTGCGCATCGAGGAGATCCGCCAGAGCCTGTCCATTAT
The DNA here is from genome assembly GCF_053005425.1 of Aeromonas sp. 25-248. Taxonomy (NCBI): domain Bacteria; kingdom Pseudomonadati; phylum Pseudomonadota; class Gammaproteobacteria; order Aeromonadales; family Aeromonadaceae; genus Aeromonas; species Aeromonas sp. 25-248. The sequence goes on from NZ_JBRKTB010000003.1 coordinate 172,300, forward strand.
CGAGCAGTGCATGAAAAACATGCCTGAGGGCCCCTTCAAGGCGGATCATCCGCTCACCACGCCACCGCCCAAAGAGCGCACCCTGCAGGACATCGAAACCCTGATCACCCACTTCCTGCAAGTCTCCTGGGGGCCTGTCATGCCGGCCGCCGAGTCCTTCCAGATGATAGAGGCGACCAAGGGAGTCAACAGCTATTACCTGACCAGCGACGGATCCACCATGAGCTACCGGACCCGGATCCGCACCCCGAGCTTTGCTCACCTGCAGCAGATCCCCTCGGTGATCCGCGGCCAGATGGTGTCGGATCTTATCGTCTACCTGGGCAGTATCGATTTCGTTATGTCAGATGTGGATCGTTGAGTCCTCTCGCCCCGGCAGCCGGGGCGAAGGGCAAGACGCGCAGTAAAGGGACAAGCCACAAAAGGTCAAGTCATGAGCCAATGTCAGTGTCACAATAACCAGACCCCACAAGGGCAAGGGGCATGCAGCAGCCAGCAGGGAGATTTCGTCCTGAGCCAGGCTGAGCGCGATGCCATCGAACACGAGAAACACCACTACGAAGATCCCCGTGCAGCCAGCATCGAAGCGCTCAAGATAGTGCAACAGGCCCGTGGCTGGGTGCCTGACGGCGCCATTCACGCCATCGGCGCCGAGCTCGGCATCCCCGCCAGCGACGTGGAAGGGGTCGCCACCTTCTACAGCCAGATCTTCCGCCAGCCGGTGGGTCGTCACATCATCCGCGTCTGCGACAGCATGGTCTGCTACATCAACGGCCACGAGCAGTTGCTTGCCGGTCTGAAAGAGGTCGTCAATCTGGCCCCCGGTCAGACCTCCCCGGATGGCCGCTTCACCCTGTTGCCCGTCTGCTGCCTTGGCAACTGCGACAAGGGGCCGGCCATCATGATCGATGACGATACCTATGGCGGACTCGATGCCGTCAGCCTGCTGAAAACCCTGGAGGCTTACCCATGAGCATTCAGCCAGGCAAGACGCTTGCCTCCCTCGGCACCGCCAATCGCATCCCCCGCACCGCCGAGACTCACCCTCTCACCTGGCGCCTGCGGGACGATGGCCAGCCGGTGTGGCTCGAAGAGTATCAGGCAAAACAGGGCTATGAGGCCGCCCGCAAGGCCCTTGGCCAGATGAGCCCGGATGACATCGTCAGCACCGTCAAGGATGCCGGCCTCAAGGGACGCGGTGGCGCCGGTTTCTCCACCGGCGTGAAGTGGGGACTGATGCCCAAAGACGAGAGCATGAACATCCGTTACTTGCTCTGCAACGCCGACGAGATGGAGCCCAATACCTACAAAGACCGCATGCTGATGGAGCAGCTGCCCCACCTGCTGATCGAGGGGATGATCATCAGTGCACGTGCTCTCAAGGCCTATCGCGGCTACATCTTCCTGCGCGGCGAGTACGTGGATGCCGCCATCCACCTGCGCCGCGCCGTGGAAGAGGCCAAGGCCGCGGGGTTCCTTGGCAAGAACATCCTGGGCTCGGGCTTTGACTTCGAGCTGTTCGTCCACACCGGCGCAGGTCGCTACATCTGCGGCGAAGAGACGGCCCTCATCAACTCCCTGGAAGGACGGCGCGCCAACCCGCGGGCCAAACCCCCCTTCCCCGCCGTCTCCGGCGTCTGGGGCAAGCCGACCTGCGTCAACAACGTCGAAACCCTGTGCAACGTCCCCGCCATCATCGGCAACGGTGTGGCCTGGTATCAGGGGCTGGCACTGCCGGGTTCGGAAGATCACGGCACCAAGCTGATGGGCTTTTCCGGCAAGGTCAACAATCCCGGCCTGTGGGAGCTGCCCTTTGGCATCACCGCCCGCGCGCTGTTCGAGGAGTACGCAGGCGGCATGAAGCCCGGCTATCGCCTGAAAACCTGGCAACCGGGCGGCGCCGGCACCGGCTTCCTGCTGCCCGAGCACCTGGATGCCCAGATGTATGCAGGCGGCATCGGCAAGGTGGGCACCCGCATGGGTACGGGTCTTGCCATGGCGGTGGATGACAGCATCAACATGGTCTCCCTGCTGCGCAACATGGAGGAGTTCTTTGCCCGCGAATCCTGCGGCTGGTGCACCCCCTGCCGCGACGGCCTGCCCTGGAGCGTCAAGATCCTGCGGGCGCTGGAGCGGGGCGAGGGCCAACCCGAGGATCTCGCGACCCTGGAACAACTCGTCAGTTTCCTGGGCCCGGGCAAGACCTTCTGTGCCCATGCCCCCGGCGCCGTCGAGCCCCTTGGCAGTGCGATGAAGTATTTCCGGTCCGAGTTCGAGGCCGGGGTCAAGGCCCCCCATGACAATCACAAGCTGTTCAAGGGTATCCAGCCCAACCTGCTGGGCGAGCGCTGGTAAGCGCCAGGACGCATCGGGCAATAGCCGATTTCATAAAACAGGTTTCAGGGAAGTTGTATGGCAACCATTCATGTAGACGGTAAAGAGTACGAGGTAGACGGGGCAGACAACCTGCTGCAAGCCTGTCTGTCGCTGGGTCTGGACGTCCCCTATTTTTGCTGGCACCCGGCGCTGGGTAGCGTCGGTGCCTGCCGCCAGTGCGCGGTCAAACAGTATCAGAATGCCGACGACAAGCGCGGCCGCCTGGTCATGTCCTGCATGACCCCCTCCACCGATGGCACCTATATCTCCATCGAGGATGAAGAGGCGAAGGAGTTTCGCAAGACGGTGGTGGAGTGGCAGATGACCAACCACCCCCACGACTGCCCGGTGTGCGAAGAGGGTGGCGCCTGCCACCTGCAGGACATGACGGTGATGACGGGCCACAACAGCCGCCGCTACCGTTTCACCAAGCGCACCCACCAGAATCAGGATCTGGGTCCCTTCATCAACCACGAGATGAACCGCTGCATCGCCTGCTACCGCTGCGTGCGCTATTACAAGGATTACGCCGGTGGCGAGGATCTCGGGGTCTATGGCGCCCACGACAACGTCTACTTCGGCCGGGTCGAGGATGGCACCCTGGAGAGCGAATTCTCCGGCAACCTGGTGGAGGTCTGTCCCACCGGCGTCTTCACCGACAAGACCCACTCCGAGCGTTACAACCGCAAGTGGGACATGCAGTTCGCCCCCAGCATCTGCCAGGGGTGCTCGGTCGGCTGCAACATCAGCCCGGGTGAGCGCTACGGCGAGCTGCGCCGCATCGAGAACCGTTTCCACGGCGCCCTGAACCACTATTTCCTCTGCGATCGCGGCCGCTTCGGCTACGGTCACGTCAATCTGACCGACCGCCCGCGCCAGCCCCTGCTGCAGGATGGCAGTGACAGGCTGGCCATCACGGTGGATGGTGCCCTGAACCGGGCCGCGGATGCGCTGCGCACCGCCAGCGGCGTCATCGGCATCGGCTCACCCCGCGCCTCCTTGGAGAGCAACTTCGCCCTGCGCGAACTGGTGGGGGCCGCCAACTTCTACTCCGGGGTCGAGCAGAGCGAATGGAAATGCCTGCAGAAGATGCTGGACATTCTGGAGCACGGCGGCGTGCGCACTCCCAGCCTGCGCGACATGGAAGAGGCCGACGCCGTGCTGGTGCTCGGGGAAGATGTCACCCAGACCGCCGCCCGCATCGCCCTGGCCCTGCGCCAGGCGGTGAAAGGCAAGGGGCGCGACATTGCCCGCAAGCTGAAGGTGGATCTCTGGCAGGTCGCTGCCGTGCAGACCCTGGCCCAGAACCAGCGCTACCCCTTGCTCATCACCAGTCTGGATGCCACCCGCCTGGATGACGTGGCGAGCAGCACCCTGCACGCCCCCCACGCGGATCAGGCGCGCCTCGGGTTTGCCATCGCTCATCTGCTGGACGCCAGTGCACCGGCGCCAACGGCTCTCTCCCCCGAACAGCAGGCCCTCGCCGCCCAATGGGCAGACCTGCTTGGCAACGCCAAAAAGCCCCTCATCATCGCAGGCAATGGTGCCCGCAACGAGGCGCTGATCGAAGCGGCCAGCAACATCGCCCGCGCCCTCAAGGGCCGTGGCCAGGCCGCGGAGCTTGCCCTGGTGGCTCAGGAAGCCAACAGCCTGGGACTGGCCATGCTGGCCCGGCATGCCGCCCCGCTGGAGGCAGCCCTCGAGCGCATGGAAGGGGAAGAGAGGCTTGCCCTGGTCATTCTTGAGAACGACCTCTACCGCCGAGCCCCCCGCAGCCGGGTGGACGCCGCCCTGGATCGCCTGCAACACCTGCTGGTCATCGACCATCAGGAGACGGCCACCGCGAAGAAGGCGGATCTGGTGCTGCCTGCCGCCAGTTTTGCCGAAGGCGATGGCACCCTGGTCAACATGGAAGGCCGCGCCCAGCGCTTCTTCCAGGTCTATGCTCCCGCCTTCTACAACGCCGATATCCAGGTGCGCGAAAGCTGGCGCTGGCTGGATGCCCTGCAAGGGAGCCAGCAACCGCGTCCGGTTCGCTGGAACACCTTCGACGATGTGAGTCGCGATTGCGCCGCCAGCGCTCCGCTGCTCACCACCATGGGTGAAGCTGCACCCAACGCCGGCCTGCGCATTCGCGGCATGAAGCTCGCCCGGGAGCCGCACCGCTACAGTGGTCGCACCTCCATGCTGGCGAACCAGAACGTGAGCGAGCCCAGAGTCGCCCAGGATCCCGATTCGCCGTTCGCCTTCTCCATGGAAGGCTACGCCGGTGCCCGCCAGCCCCTCTCCCAGGTACCGTTTGCCTGGGCGCCGGGCTGGAACTCCCCCTCCGCCTGGAACAAGTTCCAGGACGAGGTGGGTGGCAACCTGCGTGCCGGGGATCCCGGTCGCCGCCTGCTGGAGCCGGGCGAAGGCAACCTGGGCTGGTTTGGCGCCATCCCGGTCCCCTTCCAGCCCACCGCCTCCCTCCAGGTGGTGAGTTATGACCAGCTGTTCGGGGGCGAGGAGCTCTCCGCCAGAAGCCCGGTCATCCAGGCTCGCATGGGGGAACCCACCCTGGTACTGAACCCGGCGGATGCCGCGCGCCTGGCACTGTCCCCTGACGCACTGGTGGCCTTCTCCTGGGGTGGCAACCACTGGCGTCTGCGTCTGCGCCTGAGCGATGCGCTGGCTCCGGGTCTGGCAGGGTTGCCACTCGGGGTGAACGGCCTGCCGACCGCCCTGCACCACGCCCTGATCGATAACCTGCAGGAGGTCATCGCATGAGCGACTCTCTGATGGATCTGCTGATCGAGGTCGGCAAGGCCCTGGTCGTGCTCGTGGGGATCGTGGGGGCTGGCGCCTTCATGAGCTTCATTGAGCGCCGCCTGCTGGCACTGTGGCAGGACCGTTACGGCCCCAACCGGGTTGGCCCCTTCGGCCTGCTGCAACTGGCGGCCGACATGGTCAAGATGTTCTTCAAGGAGGACTGGATCCCGCCCTTTGCGGATCGCCGGATCTTCGTGCTGGCCCCCATCATCGCCTTCACCGCCTTCATCCTGGCGTTTGCGGTGGTGCCCATCACCCCCACCTGGGGCGTGGCGGATCTCAACGTGGGGCTGCTCTATATCCTGGCGATCGCCGGGCTGGCGGTCTATGCCGTGCTGTTCGCCGGCTGGTCGAGCAACAACAAGTACTCCCTGCTCGGCAGCCTGCGCGCCTCGGCCCAGACCCTCTCCTACGAGGTGTTCCTTGGCCTCTCGCTCATGGGCATCGTCATCCAGACAGGCAGCTTCAACCTGCGTGACATCGTCGAGGCCCAGGCCGGCATGTGGAACGTGATCCCCCAGATCCTGGGCTTCGTCACCTTCCTGTTTGCCGGGGTCGCCGTCACCCACCGCCACCCGTTTGACCAGCCGGAGGCCGAGCAGGAGCTCGCCGACGGCTATCACATCGAGTACGCGGGCATGAAGTGGGGTCTCTTCTTCGTGGGGGAGTACATCGGCATCGTGCTGATCTCTTCCCTCATCGTGACCCTCTTCTTCGGTGGCTGGCACGGCCCCTGGCTGCCGCCCTTCATCTGGTTCGCCCTGAAGACCGCCTGTTTCATGGTGTTCTTCATCCTGCTGCGGGCCTCCCTGCCCCGCCCGCGCTTCGACCAGGTGATGTCCTTTGGCTGGAAAGTGTGCCTGCCCCTGACCCTGCTCAACATGCTGGTCACCGCTGCCGTGGTGCTGATGAATGCGTGAGCAAAACGAGATGGACATGACGATGATTCGGCCGTCTGCGGCAAGGAAACGCCCAGACGCCAGTGCTGATAAATGTGCAGTGAGGCACCTATGAAAATTACGAGCATTATCAAGGGTGTTGGCACCCAGTTGCGCAGTCTTGGGATGGTCTTCTCCCATGCCTGGCGCCCCCGTGAAACCCTGAGCTACCCGGAGCAGCCGGTCTACGCCGCCCCCCGTTTTCGCGGTCGCATCGTACTGACCCGGGATCCTGACGGCGACGAGCGCTGCGTGGCTTGCAACCTGTGTGCGGTCGCCTGCCCGGTCGGTTGCATCTCCTTGCAGAAGTCGGAGCGGGAAGATGGCCGCTGGTACCCGGAGTTCTTTCGCATCAACTTCTCCCGCTGCATCTTCTGCGGCCTGTGCGAGGAGGCCTGCCCCACCACCGCCATCCAGCTGACGCCGGATTTCGAGATGGGGGAGTATCGTCGCCAGGATCTGGTGTACGAGAAGGAAGATCTGCTGATAAGCGGCCCCGGCAAATACCCGGACTACAACTTCTACCGCATGAGCGGGATGGCCATCGACGGCAAACCCAAAGGGGATGCCGAGAACGAAGCCAAGCCCATCGATGTCAAGAGCCTGCTGCCCTAGGAGTCAATCATGGAACTGGCATTCTATGCCGCGGCCCTGGTCGCCGTTTACAGCACGCTGCGGGTGATCAGCACCAGCAACCCCATGCATGCGCTGCTCAATCTCATCATCTCCCTCATCGCCGTGGCCATGATCTTTTTCTGCCTGGGCGCCGCCTTTGCGGGGGCCCTGCAGGTGATCGTCTACGCCGGCGCCATCATGGTGCTGTTCGTGTTCGTGGTGATGATGCTGAACCTGGGGAGCGCCCAGGATCAGGAGAAGAAGTGGCTCACCCCCATGACCTGGGGTGGCCCGGCCCTGCTCTCCCTCATTTTGCTGGGCTTTCTGGCCCACGGCATTCTCGGCGTGACCGGCGGTGAACTGGGTCTGACCGAGGTCAGCGCCAAGGAAGTCGGTATCGCCCTGTTCGGCCCCTATGTGCTGGCGGTGGAGCTCGCCTCCATCCTGCTGCTGGCGGGTCTGGTCACCGCCTATCACCTGGGCCGCGAGGACAAGAGCGGGGAAGTGCTCTCCGTGCCTCGCACCACACAGGAAGGAGGTCAGCAATGAGCGACATCCCCGTGGTGAGGCATGGCCTGCTGCCGGCAGCCCGCCCCCTTTCCATCCAGCAAGCACAAGGAGCATGGCGATGAGTGGAATTCCCATGGAGCACGGCCTCCTGCTGGCGGCCATTTTGTTTGCCATCGGCCTGTGCGGCCTGCTGATACGCCGCAACCTGTTGTTTATCCTCATGAGTATCGAAATCATGATGAACGCGTCCGCCCTGGCATTCGTGGTGGCGGGTAGCCGCTGGGCCCAGGCCGACGGCCAGATCATGTACATACTGGTGATTTCTCTGGCGGCAGCGGAGGCCAGTATCGGCCTCGCCCTGTTACTGCTGCTCTATCGTCGTTACCACACCCTGAACGTGGACACTGTGAGCGAGATGCGCGGATGAGCCTCCTATATCTGACTTTCCTGTTCCCGCTGCTGGGATGGCTGCTGCTGGCCTTCTCCCTCGGCCGCCTCGGCGAGCGCACCTCGGCGCTCATCGGTGTCGGCAGCATCGGTCTCTCGGCCCTCACTACCCTGTGGGTCGGCATCGATTTTCTCAATACCATGCCGGAAGGCGGCGTCTATACCCAGACCCTGTGGCAGTGGATGACGGTGGGCGAGTTCCAGCCCGCCTTCCGTCTCTCCCTGGACGGGCTGTCACTGACCATGCTGGGGGTCGTGACCGGGGTGGGCTTCTTCATCCACCTGTTCGCCTCCTGGTACATGCGTGGGGAAGAGGGGTATTCACGCTTCTTCACCTACACCAACCTCTTCATCGCCAGCATGCTGTTCCTGGTGCTGGCCGATGACCTGCTGTTCGTCTATCTGGGCTGGGAAGGAGTGGGGCTGTGCAGCTACCTGCTGATCGGCTTCTACTACAAGGATCGCAACAACGGCGCCGCCGCCCTCAAGGCGTTCGTGGTGACCCGGGTCGGCGACGTCTTCCTCGCCATCGGGCTCTTCGTGCTCTATCGCGAGCTCGGCACCCTCAACATTCACGAGCTGCTGGTGCGCGCCCCCGCGATGTTCGCAGAAGGCTCCCCTGCCCTGTCGTTCGCCTGCCTGATGCTGCTCGGCGGCGCGGTCGGCAAATCCGCCCAGCTGCCGCTGCAGACCTGGCTGGCGGACGCCATGGCGGGCCCGACCCCGGTCTCGGCGCTGATCCACGCGGCCACCATGGTGACCGCTGGTGTCTATCTCATCGCCCGCACCCACGGCCTCTTCCTGCTGGCACCGGAGATCCTCCATCTGGTGGCGCTGGTTGGTGCCATTACCTTGGTACTGGCGGGCTTCGCCGCCCTGGTACAGACCGACATCAAGCGGATCCTGGCCTACTCCACCATGAGCCAGATTGGCTACATGTTCCTGGCCCTGGGGGTCGGTGCCTGGGAAGGGGCCATCTTCCACCTGATGACCCACGCCTTCTTCAAGGCGCTGCTGTTCCTCTCCGCCGGGGCCGTCATAATCGCGACCCACCACGAGCAGAACATCTTCAAGATGGGAGGTCTGCGGCATCGCCTGCCGCTGGTCTACGCCTGCTTCCTGGTGGGGGGCTCGGCCCTGGCCGCGCTGCCGCTGGTGACCGCCGGTTTCTACAGTAAGGACGCCATCCTCTGGCAGGTGCAGGCCAGTGGCCAGAGCGCCCTGCTGTGGGCCGGTCTGGGGGGGGCTTTCCTGACCTCCCTCTACACCTTCCGCCTCATCTTCATCGCCTTCCACGGCAAGGAGCAGACCCAGGCTCACGCCGGACAGGGCCTTGCCCACCATCTGCCACTGCTGGTGCTGCTGGTGCTCTCCACCGGCGTCGGCGCCCTCATCGTGCCGCCGCTCGCCGGAGTACTGCCGGCAGGCCCCGGGGATCACATCGAAGAGGGACGCCATGGCCTCGAGATCCTCTCCGGCGTCATCGCCGTGGCAGGCATTGCGCTGGCCGCCTTCCTCTTCCTCGGCGAACGTCGCCTGGCGAAGGGGATCGCCGAGAGTGCACCGGGGCGGGCTCTGTCCACCCTCTGGTTCAATGCCTGGGGCTTTGACTGGCTTTATGACCTGATTTGGGTCAAACCCTACCTGCTGGCGACTCGCCTGCTCGGCAAGGATCCGCTGGACAGGATGATGAACCTGCCCGCCGTGCTGGCCCAGGGGGGGCATCAGCTGCTGGCCTGGACCGTCTCCGGCAAGTTGCGCTGGTACGCAGCCTCCATGGGGATGGGCGCCGCCCTGATCCTGGCCCTGCTGCTGCTCGGCTGATCCATGAGCCCAATATTGTGTGGCAGGCTCAGCGCCTGCCCGACTAGAACCTAGATGAGAGCTGATATCGTGACCTTACTCTGGATCTTGCTAATTCCCTTCATCGGCGGCTTGCTCTGCTGGCAGATGGAGCGGCTCGGCGGACAGTTTGTCCGCTGGGTGGCCCTCGCCTCCATGAGCGCCTGTCTGGTGCTCTCCAGCGCCATCTGGCTCGGTGGTGACTTCACCCTCGCCAACCCCGGCCTCCCCGTCTGGGCAGCCGAGTGGCAACAACCCTGGATCCCCCGCTTCGGCATCTCCCTGCACCTCGCTGTGGACGGGCTGTCGCTCCTGATGGTGATCCTCACCAGCTTCATCGGCGTGCTGGCCATCCTCTGTTCCTGGAAGGAGATCGTCCAGCGCATCGGCTTCTTCCACCTCAACCTGCTGTGGATCCTGGGGGGCGTGCTCGGCGTCTTCATGGCGGTGGATCTGTTCCTCTTCTTCTTCTTCTGGGAGATGATGCTGGTGCCGATGTACTTCCTGATCGCGCTCTGGGGCCACTCGGTCACCGATGGCAAGTCGCGCATCAACGCCGCCACCAAGTTCTTCATCTACACCCAGGCGAGCGGCCTCATCATGCTGGTGGCCATCCTGGGCCTGGTACTGACCCACCACGCCGCCACCGGTGTCTTCACCTTCAACTATCAGGAACTGCTCAACACCCCCATGAGCAGCACGGTACAGTGGCTGCTGATGCTGGGCTTCTTCATCGCCTTCGCGGTCAAGATGCCCCTGGTGCCGCTCCATGGCTGGCTCCCTGATGCCCACAGCCAGGCGCCCACCGCAGGCTCCGTGGATCTCGCGGGCATCTTGCTGAAAACCGCGGCCTACGGCCTGCTGCGCTTCACTCTGCCGCTTTTCCCCGAGGCGTCCGCCGAGTTTGCCCCCTACGCCATGGTGCTCGGCCTCATCGGCATCGTCTATGGCGCCCTGCTGGCCTTTGCCCAGACCGACATCAAGCGGCTGGTTGCCTACACCAGCATCTCCCACATGGGTTTCGTGATGATCGCCATTTACTCCGGCAGCGAGCTCGCCCTGCAAGGGGCAGTGGTACAGATGATTGCCCACGGGCTCTCGGCCGCCGGCCTCTTCATCCTGTGCGGTCAGCTCTACGAGCGCCTGCACACCCGGGATCTGCGCCAGATGGGCGGTCTCTGGGGACGGCTGCGCTACCTGCCCGGCGTGATGCTGTTCTTCTCCGTCGCATCCCTCGGGATGCCGGGGACCGGCAACTTCGTCGGCGAGTTCCTGATCCTCATCGGCAGCTTCCAGGTGGCCCCCGTTATCACCGTCATCGCCACCTTCGGGCTGGTGCTGGCCTCGGTCTACTCCCTCATCATGCTGCAACGGGCCTGCTTCGGGACGCCCCGGGAGGAGAGCATGCTCAAGGGGCTGGATACCCGGGAACTGACCATGATGCTGACCATCGCCGGCCTCTTGGTACTGCTCGGTCTCTATCCCCAGCCGGTGCTCGACACCGCCAGCAGCAGCCTCCTGAGCGTGCTGCACTGGTACGCGCTGCCGGGCACGGGGGCGCTGCAATGATGCTTTCTCTTTCGCCTTCCTTGTCCATGTCGGGAGCACTGTCATGACGTTTACTGTTTCTCAACTGCTGGCCCTGCTGCCCCTGTTGCTGACCACGGGGGCCATGGTGGCCCTGATGCTGGCCATCGCCTGGAAGCGCTGTGACGACACCGCCTTCGTGGTCACCATCATCGGCCTCAACCTCGCGCTCTTCTCCCTGCCCATCGTGATGGCCCAGGGGGATCAGGGGGTCACTCCCCTGCTGCAAGTGGACGCTTACGCGGTCTTCTACATGGGGCTGGTGCTCATCGGGGCCCTGGCCACCTGTACCTTCGGTCGCACCTGGCTCAAGGGCTATCCGGACAACCGGGAAGAGTTCTACCTGCTGCTGCTCATCGCCACCGCAGGTGGTCTGGTGCTGGCGGCCTCCCGTCACCTCGCCTCGCTCTTCATCGGGATCGAGATGCTGACCCTGCCCATGTTCGGTCTGGTGGGGTATGCCTATCGCGAGCGGCACTCGCTGGAAGCCAGCATCAAGTACATGGTGCTCTCCGCCAGTGCCACCGCCTTCCTGCTGTTCGGCATGGCACTGCTCTACGCCCAGGCCGGAAGCCTGAGCTTCAGCGATCTCGGTGTGACCCTGGCCCAGAGCCCGGCTCACCATCCGCTGCTGATGGGGGGCTTTGGCCTGATGCTGGTCGGCTTTGCGTTCAAGCTGTCCCTCGCCCCCTTCCACCTCTGGACCCCGGACGTCTATGAAGGGGCGCCGGCACCGGTGGCCACCTTCCTCGCCACCGTGAGCAAGATCGCCGTGTTCTGCGTGCTGCTGCGCTTCTACCTGGCGGTACCCGCCACCTCGGATCCCATGATCCACTGGCTGCTGGCGGCCATGGCAGTCATCTCCATCGTGGTCGGCAACCTCCTGGCGCTGATCCAGACCAACATCAAGCGGATGATGGGTTACTCCTCCATCTCCCACTTCGGCTATCTGCTGGCAGTGGTGGTGGCAAGCCGCCTCGGCGAGATGCCGGTGGAAGCGGCGGGTGTCTACCTGCTGATGTACCTGTTCACCAGCCTGGGGGCCTTCGGCGTCATCAGCATGATGTCCAGCCCCTATCGCGGCAAGGATGCGGACTCCCTGCACAGTTATCGCGGTCTGTTCTGGAAGCGCCCCTATCTGACGGCGGTGATGACGGTGATGATGCTCTCCCTCGCGGGTATCCCCATGACGCTGGGCTTCATCGGCAAGTTCTACCTCATCGGCGTCACCGTCGATGCCAAGCTGTGGTGGCTCAGTGGCGCCATCGTGCTCGGCAGTGCCCTGGGGCTCTACTACTACCTGCGGGTCATGGTCACCCTCTACCTGCGTGAACCCGGCATGCAACTGCGCGATGCCAGGGCCGACTGGGCCTTCTCCTCCGGGGGCCTGGTGGTGCTGCTCTCCGCCATTCTGGTGGTATTGCTCGGCATCTACCCCCAGCCCGTCATCAGCCTGGTGCAGGGCTTCCAACACGTGGTGCTGCGCTAGCCTCAGGTTCAGCTCACACAGCAAAACCGGCCTCCATGGCCGGTTTTTTTTATGTCCGCCAAGGCCCGGTCCGGCTTGCCTATCTGGCAGGCGATACCAGATCCCTCCCCTCAATCCATCCCATATCCTCCAGCAAGCAGCTGGCGGAGCAGCGAGCTGAAGATGGCCTCGCCCCCATCGTGATCGTCTCCTCCTGCCCTCCCCATTCTCAGACCCATGCCCATAAAAAAACCGGCCACTGGGGCCGGTTTTTGGTTTCTTGCTGGCGCTTAGCCCAGGCGAACCCGAGCATTGCGGAACATGCGCATCCAGGCGCCATCCTCACCCCAGTTGTCCGGGTGCCAGGAGTTGGCCACGGTGCGGAACACCCGCTCCGGGTGCGGCATCATGATGGTGGCGCGGCCGTCCGCACTGGTCACCGCGGTGATACCGTCAGGGGAGCCGTTGGGGTTGGCCGGGTATTGCACGGTGACGTTGCCGCGGTTGTCCACGAAACGCAGCCCCACCAGACCGCTCTGTTGCAGCGCAGCCAGGTGAGCGGCATCGCGCACTTCCACGCGCCCTTCCCCGTGGGAGACGGCAATCGGCATCACGGAACCCGCCATCCCGGCGAAGAAGGCGGATGGGGAGTCCTGCACTTCCACCAGGCTGAAGCGCGCCTCGAAGCGCTCGGAGCGGTTGCGCACGAAGCGCGGCCAGAGATCGGCCCCCGGGATGAGGTCACGCAGGTTGGACATCATCTGGCAGCCGTTGCACACCCCCAGGGAGAGGGTATCGCCGCGCTCGAAGAAGCGCTGGAACTGCTCACGGGCGTTGTCGTTGAACAGGATGGACTTGGCCCAGCCTTCGCCCGCCCCCAGCACGTCGCCGTAGGAGAAGCCGCCACAGGCCACCAGGGTCTGGAAATCTTCCAGCTTGATGCGCCCCTCGAGGATGTCGCTCATGTGCACGTCGACAGCGGTGAAGCCGGCGCGGTCAAAGGCGGCCGCCATCTCCACGTGGGAGTTGACCCCCTGCTCGCGCAGCACCGCCAGACGGGGAGAAACCCCGCGAGCGATATAGGGCGCGGCCACGTCGTCGGACGGGTTGTAGGTGAGCCTGGCCTGCAGACCCGGATCGGTGGCGTCCTGGCGGGCGGCATGCTCCTGATCGGCGCATTCCGGGTTGTCGCGCAGGCGCTGCATCTGCCAGCTGGTCTCGCCCCAGATGGTGCGAAGGGCGGTGCGGCTGGCGCGATACACTTCGCTGCCGGCACGCTGGAACAGAATGAGGTCGTCTTCGCGCACCGTGCCCAGCACATGGGAGCAGGCTGCCAGACCGTGACCGGCCAGCAGGGTCAGCACCGCTTCCTTGTCTTCGCGACGAACCTGGATGACGGCACCCAGCTCCTCGTTGAACAGGGCCGGCAGCAGGTCGCCACCCACGCGATCGAGCTGGATGTCGAGGCCGCAGTGACCGGCAAACGCCATCTCGGTCAGGGTGACGAAGAGGCCGCCGTCGGAGCGGTCGTGGTAGGCAATCAGCTTGCGATCCGCCACCAGCGCCTGGATGGCGTTGAAGAAGCCCTTGAGCTGGACCGGGTTGTCCAGATCCGGAGCGCTTTGCCCAAGCTGGCGGTAAACCTGGGCCAGGGCCGAGGCGCCGAGGCGCTGCTTGCCGTTGCCAAGGTCGATGAGGATAAGGTCGGTCTCACCGAGATCGGTGCGCAGTTGCGGAGTCACGGTATTGCGCACGTCCTCGACCCGGGCAAAGGCGGAGATGAGCAGGGAGAGCGGCGAGGTGACGCTGCGCTCTTCCCCGTCCTGCTGCCAGCGGGTCTTCATGGACATGGAGTCCTTGCCCACCGGGATGGTGATGCCAAGGGCCGGGCAGAGCTCTTCGCCCACCGCTTTCACGGCTTCGTAGAGACCCGCATCTTCCCCCGGATGGCCGGCAGCGGACATCCAGTTGGCGGAGAGCTTGACCCGCTTGAGGGAGCCGATATTGGCTGGTGCCAGGTTGGTCAAGGCCTCGGCCACCGCCATGCGGGCGGAGGCGGCATGAGAGAGCAGCGCCACCGGGGTGCGCTCGCCCATGGACATGGCTTCACCGTGGTAGCTGTCGTAGGTCGCGGCGGTGACGGCGCAGTCAGCCACCGGGATCTGCCAGGGGCCGACCATCTGGTCGCGGTTGACGAGGCCCGTTACGGTGCGATCGCCGATGGTGATGAGGAAGGACTTCTCCGCCACGGTCGGCAGGCGCAGCACGCGCTCTGCGGCGTCGCCGAGGGTGATGCCGTCCAGTTGCAGCGCCTTGCCCTGGGCGGGCAGGCTCTGCACGTCGCGGTGCATCTTGGGCGCCTTGCCAAGCAGCACGTCCAGCGGCAGATCGATGGGCTGGTTGTCAAAGTGATCATCAGAGAGAGTGAGATGCTTCTCTTCGGTGGCGGTGCCGATGACGGCATAGGGGGCGCGTTCGCGCTCGCACAGGGCCTTGAACAGAGGCAGCTTGTCCTGGGCCACGGCCAGCACATAGCGCTCCTGGGATTCGTTGCACCAGACTTCCAGCGGGCTCATGCCCGGCTCGTCGTTCGGGATGGCACGCAGGTCGAAGCGACCACCGCGATCCCCGTCGCTCACCAGCTCCGGCATGGCGTTGGAGAGACCACCGGCGCCCACGTCGTGGATGAAGACGATGGGATTGTCGTCCCCCAGTTGCCAGCAGCGGTCGATCACTTCCTGGCAACGACGCTCCATCTCGGGGTTGTCACGCTGCACGGAGGCGAAGTCGAGATCTTCGGCAGACTGACCGGACGCCATGGAGGAGGCTGCGCCGCCACCCAGGCCGATGTTCATGGCCGGACCGCCCAGCACGATGAGGGCAGCCCCCACCGGGATCTCCCCTTTCTGGACGTGCTCGCTGCGGATGTTGCCGATACCGCCCGCCAGCATGATGGGCTTGTGGTAGCCGCGCACCTCGACGCCGTTGTGGCTCGGCACCTGCTCTTCGAAGGTACGGAAGTAACCCAGGATGGCAGGGCGACCGAATTCGTTGTTGAAAGCGGCGCCGCCAAGGGGCCCTTCCTGCATGATGTCAAAGGCGCTGACGATGCGGCTCGGCTTGCCGAAGTCCTGCTCCCAGGGCTGCTCGAAACCGGGGATGCGCAGGTTGGATACGGAGAAGCCCACCAGGCCCGCCTTGGGCTTGGCGCCACGGCCTGTCGCACCCTCATCGCGGATTTCGCCGCCGGAGCCGGTGGCGGCACCCGGGAAGGGAGAGATGGCGGTCGGGTGGTTGTGGGTCTCCACCTTCATCAGGATGTCGACGCGCTCCTGGTGATACTGGTACTCACCGTTGGCGGGGCTCGGGAAGAAGCGGCCACCCTGGCTGCCTTCCATCACCGCGGCGTTGTCTTTGTAGGCAGACAGGACATGATCCGGCGTCTGCTCGAAGGTGTTCTTGATCATCTTGAACAGCGACTTGGGCTGCTGTTCACCGTCTATGGTCCAGTCGGCGTTGAAGATCTTGTGACGGCAGTGCTCGGAGTTCGCCTGGGCAAACATGTAGAGCTCGATGTCGTTGGGATTGCGACCCAGCCGGGTGAAGTTGGTCACCAGGTAATCTATTTCGTCATCGGCCAGGGCCAGACCCAGGGTCACGTTGGCCTCTTCCAGGGCGGCGCGACCACCACCCAGCACATCTACCTGGGTAAAGGGGCGCGGCTCGTGGTGAGCAAACAGGGCGGCGGCCTCGTTCATCTCGGCAAAGACCACTTCCATCATGCGATCGTGCAGCAGGGCCGCGATCTCGCTGCGCTGGGCCACGCTCAGCTCACCCTTGGCCTGCACGTAATAGGCAATGCCGCGCTCCAGCCGCTTGACCTGTTTCAGGCCGCAGTTGTGGGCGATGTCGGTTGCTTTGGAAGACCAGGGGGAGATAGTGCCGGGGCGGGGGGTAACGAGGAACAGCTGACCGCTGGGGGTGTGTTCCGGGATGGTCGGGCCGTAGCGCAGAAGCTGGCCCAAGGTCGCTCGCTCGGGGGGCGACAGCGGGCTCGTCAGTTCGGCAAAATGCACGTATTCCGCATAGACGCTTGCTATCTCTACTCCTCTCTGTGCGCAGCTCTGCAGCAGCTTGTGGACACGAAACTCAGACAGTGCTGGGGCACCACGCAAGATTTCCATATACCTTTCTCACCAAGTTTTAGAGTGTGGGGGGATTTGAGACGCGCGTATTATAGGGATCAGGCCCATCCTGAACAAACGTTTTTCTCATCTCGCGCGGTGTGACTCCCTTCATACTCTCTGGTATAAAGGTGCCTCTTTTTTGACAAATGCCGTTTTTTTCAACAAGGGTACTCACCTACTTGCGCTGCATTTTTCGACTGTTCATCGGGATGATGTTGACGCTGGCCCTGGCCGGTTGCGACTTCTACCACCCCTCCAGCCAACTGGAGCAGATCCGCCAGCGAGGCGAGATCCGGGTTGGCACCCTCTATGGCCCCACTTCCTATTACCAGCGTGACGACACCGCACTGGGGTTCGACTACGAGCTGGCGCAGCTCTACGCCGACTGGCTGGGGGTCAAGCTGACCATAGTACCGGCCTACAGCACCGCCGAGCTGGTCGAGCAACTGCAAAAGGGCAAGCTGGATCTCGCCGCCGCCGCCATCGTCGTGACCCCGGAGCGGCGCAAGCTGTTCCGCTTCGGCCCAGGCTTCTACCAGGTCTCCCCCAAGCTGGTCTATCGCAACGGCTCCCCCAGGCCCAAGAACCTCGGTGACATCAAGGGCAGCATAGTGGTGCCGGCGGGCTCCACCGGCGAGGACCTGATGAAGGAGCTGGCCAAGCAGTACCCCAACCTGAAGTGGAGCACCAATCGGGATGCGGACGTGGAGGAGCTGCTCAAGCAGGTGGCCGACGGCAAGGTGGACTACACCGTGGTGCAGGACACCATACTGGCCCGTACCCAGCGCTACTACCCCGAACTCACCGAAGGCTTGACCCTCGCCAGCAAGCAGACCGTGGCCTGGGCCATGACCAAGCTGCCCGACGACAGCCTCTACGCCAGCATCATCGACTTCTTCGGTCAGCGCTTCATGGATGGCGCCATCGCCAAGCTCGACGAGAAGTACTTCGGCCACGTGCAGAACTTCGACTTCGTCGACACCCGTACCTTCCTGCAACGGGCCAAGAGCCTGCTGCCCAAGTACCAGGCTCTGTTCCAAACCCACGCCAAGGATATCGACTGGCGGCTGCTGGCCGCCATCAGCTATCAGGAATCCCACTGGGATCCCCAGGCTCGCTCCTACACCGGGGTGCGCGGCATGATGATGCTCACCGGTCCGACCGCCAAGGCGATGGGGGTAAACGATCGCACCCACCCGGAAGAGAGCATCAAGGGGGGCGCCCGCTACCTGCAGGAGATGATGGCGAAGGTGCCCGACTCGGTCCCGGCGGACGAGAAAGTGTGGTTTGCCCTCACCGCCTACAACATCGGCTACGGCCACATGATGGATGCCCGCCGCCTGACCAAGGAGCTGGGCAAGAACCCGGACGCCTGGAGCGACGTGAAAGAGGTGTTGCCGCTGCTGCAGCAGTCACGCTGGCATCGCAAGGTACGCTATGGCTATGCCCGTGGCGGCGAGGCGCGCAACTATGTCAACAACGTGCGCCAGTACTACCAGAGCCTGCTCTGGCTCGACAACGAACAGCAGAAGGCCCATCGTCGGGAGGAGCTGGACGAGGACGACAGCAGCGAGCCGGACGTGCAAGCGCAGCGTCCGGCCATCATCGCCGAAGTGGTCAAACAGATCATCACCCCCTAGCCTCGCCGGGGGTGTGTTTTCCTGCCCTGTTCTCTGTTACCATCCTTGGGTATACGAGGGGCGCTGGAGCGAACTTATTGCAATGTATTCATTGCGTTGCAGTTCCTGCCAAGGGCCCTTTCGACCCCACGCAAGACCAGGGAGGAGAACAGGATGCGAGCACGCAGAAGAGCCATGTTGGCCCGAAAAACCAAATGTGCCTGGAGCCCGAGACGCAAGCTCAAGCTGGCCGACATGAAACGCAAGATCTGGCACAGAAACCGCTCCTTCACGCTGCTGATAGCGGAGCACACAGTATAAACCCGGCATCAGCCGGGTTTTTTTATGCCTTGTCAGGCTGCGCTTCAAACAGAACGGTGCGCTTGGAGACCAGGGTGTTGCAGTGGTTGCAAAAATAATCCACCGCGCCGCAAGCCCGAAGCCGTTCCAGCTCCTGCCCGCAGGCAGGACACAGGGCCCGGATGCGATAACGGGCCTGACACTGGCCACACGTCGTCTCCCGGCTGCGGCTGTCCAGTTCGCCCTGACAGGCAGGGCAGGTCAGCGTGTTCATTCTCTTCTCGACTCCTCTTTACGTCACTGTGCACCGGCATTACCCGCAGCCCCTCCCCCGGTTTGTCTGCCCTGAAGAGGGCCACCAAGAAAAACGGCTGCCGGTAAGGGCAGCCGCAGGGCTTTATTTCTTCGCTTTGGCCTTGAGCAGGCGCTTGCGCTGGCGTTCCTGGCTCAGGGTCAGGGTGTTCTTCTTGCCCTCGAACGGGTTGACCGACTCCTGGAACTCCACCCGGATCGGGGTACCCATGATCTTCAACGACTTGCGGAAGTAGTTGATGAGGTAGCGCTTGTAGGAGTCCGGCAGGTCGTTCAACTGGTTGCCGTGGATCACGATGCGCGGCGGGTTGTAGCCACCGGCGTGGGCATACTTCAGCTTGACCCGGCGACCATTCACCATGGGCGGCTGGTGATCTTCCTGGGCCATTTGCATGATGCGGGTCAGCATGGCGGTGCTGGTACGGCGAGTCGCGGACTCGTAAGCCTCGTTGATGGATTCGAACAGGTGACCGACGCCGCTGCCGTGCAGGGCGGAGATGAAGTGCACCCGGGCGAAGTCGATGAAGCCCAGACGTCTGTCCAGCTCGTTCTTGACGTCCTCTTTCACCTTCTGATCCAGGCCGTCCCACTTGTTGACCACCAGTACCACGGAGCGGCCGCTGTTGAGCACGAAGCCGAGGATGCTCAAGTCCTGATCGGTGATGGTCTCCCGGGCGTCAATGACCAGCAGGCAGACGTTGGCATCTTCAATCGCCTTGAGCGTCTTGATGACGGAGAACTTCTCCACCGTCTCGTGCACCTTGCCACGGCGACGCACGCCGGCGGTGTCGATGACCACGTATTTCTGATCGTCGCGCTCCATGGGGATGTAGACGGAGTCGCGGGTGGTACCCGGCATGTCGTAGACGATGACCCGATCTTCACCCAGCATGCGGTTGGTCAGGGTGGATTTGCCAACGTTGGGACGACCGACGATGGCGAACTTGATGGGCAGGTCGGCGAACGGCGTCTCCTTGGTGTCTTCCCGGGTGTCGAGCTCACCGGCAGCCACCATGCGCAGCAGGGCCTCTTCGTCGAACTCCTCCAGCTCCTCTTCCTCTTGTGCCTCGGTGGCAGAGCCGACCAGGGTCTCGAGGTGGGGGGCCAAGGCCAGCTCCAGCAGGCTCAGTACGCCACGGCCGTGGGCGGCCGCCATCTGGTAGACCTCGCCCAGGGCCAGACCGTAGAACTCGGACACCGCGGAGTCACCGTCGATGCCGTCGGTCTTGTTGGCCACCAGAAACACCTTCTTGTGGGTCTTGCGCAGGTGCTCGGCGATGGCCTGATCCGCCGCGGTGAGACCGGCACGGGCATCCACCATGAAGAGCACCACATCGGCCTCTTCGATGGCCAGCAGGGACTGCTCGGCCATCTTCAGCTCGATCCCCTCCTCGGTGCCATCGATACCGCCGGTATCGACCACGATAAATTCCAGCTCGCCCAGCTTCGCCTGGCCATATTTGCGGTCCCGGGTCAGGCCGGGGAAGTCGGCAACCAGGGCATCCCGGGTACGGGTCAGGCGGTTAAACAGGGTGGATTTCCCCACGTTGGGGCGGCCCACCAGGGCAACTACAGGAGTCATAAAAGCCTCATTCTCAAGACGACAAAGGCTCCGGGTCCGAAGACCAGGAGCCGGATATTCACATTATCGGACGATCAAGGACGCTTGAGGGCGTACAACTTGCCGTCACGGCTCTGCACATACAGGGTGTCACCCTCCACCAGCGGAGCGGCATAGAGACCACTGCTGTCGAGCTGCTGCATGGCCTTGATGGTCCCGTCGGTACGGTCCAGCCAATACAGGTAACCTTCCACATCGCCGACCACCACATAGTCACCCAGGATGACGGGGGCAGTCACGGTGCGGTTTTCCAGCTGGGTGTTGGACCACAGCTCGAGACCGTTGCGACGATCGACCGCAAACAGATGGCTGCGGCTGTCGGTCAGCACGATGGCATTGCCGGTCACCGCCATGTCGCGATAACCGGAATACTTGCGCTTCCACACTTCGTCGCCGCTCATCAGCTTGCGCGCCATCAACTGGCCGTTGTAGGCGATGGCGTAGAGCTCATCACCGGCAATCAGCGGACTGGCATCGACGTCCACCATCCGATCCAGCTCGGTGGCGCCGCGCGGGTCAGCCACCTTGGATTGACGCACAGGCTGGCCGTTGCTCAGCAGAGCGATGCCCACCTTGCCATCGGCGCGGCCATAGATGACGGCACCGTTGGTGATAATGGGGGCGCCGGCACTGCGCAGGGTCAGGGGCGGCTGCTCTTCGGACAGGGTCCACTGCAGTTTGCCCTCGTCGGTATCGAGCGCCACCAGGCGACCGGAGGTGGTCAGCACCACCACGCGGCCATCCTCAACGGCGGGGCTCGCCACCACTTCACCCGGCACCGTGGTCTGCCACAGCACTTCACCGTTGGCCTCGTTCAGGGCGTAGACCACCCCGTTTTCGGACCCGAGGAACAGCTTGCCGTAGCGGGAGACCAGGCCACCGGAGAGACGGGCACTGCGCTTGTCGGCGTTGATGGGCAGATCTGCCAGATCCACGCTCCACAGCTCCTTGCCGCTCTCGCGCTCGAAGGCGGTCACATCGCCATCGCGGGCCGCTGCATAGATGCGGTCCTCTTCCACCACCGGCTTGAGCTGGGAGTAGAAGTTGCCGATGCCATCCCCAACCGAGGAGGACCATGCCGTATCGGCAGTGAACGCGGACTCGACCTTGGGCAGGGGTGCCATGGGGTTGAGATCTTCTTCCGAACTGAACAGGGAGCAGCCCTGCAAGGCGAAGGAGACAGCCACCCCCAGCGCCATTCGCTTGTACAGATTACGCATCCGGAGCCTCGCCCGCAGTGACGGCTGGCAGCGCCAGATCATCCATTTTCAGCTTGAGTTCGGCGCTGCTCTGCAGGCCGCCGGCATCCGCCGCCGCCTGATAGGCATCGCGCGCTTCTTCAGCCTTGCCCTGCTTTTGCAGGATATCGCCGCGCACTTCCGCCACCTGGGCCTTGAAGGCGTCGTTGTTGATCTTGCCAAGCTGGGCCAGGGCCTCGTCTGCCTTGCCCTGATCGCTCAGGACCCGGGCCAGACGCAGGGCGGCGATGGGCTTGATGCTGTCGTCGCCACTGGCGGCCACCTGGGTCAGCTGCTCGGCAGCCAAATCCAGCTTGCCCGCCTTGACGGCGGCCGCGGCCAGTTGCAAGGCGGCCAGCTCGGCATAGGCGTCACCCTTGTGAGCGGTAATGAAGCTCTTTGCCTGCTCCAGGGCGGCGTCGTCCCCCTTGGCGAGCTGGGCGGTCATCTCGTTGTAAGCCTGGGAGGCGGCTTCCTGGTTGTTCTGCTGCATCTCGTTGTAGTAGCGCCAGCCAAAGAGGCCGACCAGACCGATAACAGTTCCTGCGATCACCGAGGTGCCGTTCTCTTTCCACCAGCTCTTGATGACCTCAACCTGTTGTTCTTCAGTGGTATACACTTCCACAGCTTACTCTCCTTTCGCTGCCAGCAGGGCAATGGCGGCATCGACCGAGACGGTCTGTTGCTCGGCCTGGCCACGCAGATATTTAATGGTGATCTCCCCGCTTTGCACCTCGGTCTCCCCAAGGATCAGGGCAATGGCCGCGCCGCTCTTGTCGGCACGCTTGAGTTGTTTCTTGAAATTGCCGCCGCCGCAGTGGCTCATGAGGCGCAAGTCCGGCAGGGCATCGCGCAGGCGCTCTGCCAGGGCAAAGCCAGCCTGCTCGGTCCCCTCACCCACCATGCAGAGATAAACATCCACCGCCGGGCGGATGTCAGCATTGAGTGCGAGGGTTTCAAGCATCAGCACCAGACGCTCCATGCCCATGGCAAAGCCCACCGCCGGGGTCGGCTGGCCACCGAGCTGCTCCACCAGGCCGTCGTAGCGACCACCGGCACAGACAGTGCCCTGGGCCCCCAGGCTGTTGGTCACCCACTCGAACACGGTCAGGTTGTAGTAGTCGAGGCCGCGCACCAGACGCTCGTTCACCTCGAACTGGATGCCGGCCGCCGTGAGCAGGCGCTTGAGCCCTTCGAAGTGAGCCAGGCTCTCTTCGCCCAGGTGGTCGAACAAACGGGGGGCACCTGCCAGGATGGCCTGTACTTTCTCGTCTTTGGAGTCGAGCACCCGCAGGGGGTTGCTGTACATGCGGCGCTGGCTCTCTTCGTCCAGCTCGCTCTTGTACTGTTCCAGATAGGCGACCAGGGCATCGCGATAGGCGGCACGTTCGCTGCTCTGGCCGAGGGTGTTGAGCTGCAGAGTCACGTGATCGCTGATGCCAAACAGGCGCCACAGGCGGTGAGTCAGCATGATGAGCTCGGCATCGATGTCCGGCCCGTTGATGCCGAACAGCTCGACCCCGAACTGGTGGAACTGGCGATAGCGACCTTTCTGGGGACGCTCGTGACGGAACATGGGGCCCATGTACCACATCCGGCGTTCCTGGTTGTAAAGCAGACCGTGCTCGATGCCGGCACGCACGCAACTGGCGGTCCCTTCCGGACGCAGGCTCAGGCTGTCGCCGTTGCGGTCTTCAAAGGTGTACATCTCTTTTTCGACCACGTCGGTCACTTCACCGATGGCACGCTTGAACAGATGGGTCTGCTCGACGATGGGCATGCGCACTTCGCTGTAGCCATAGCTGGCCACGACCTGGCGCAGGATCTGTTCTACTTTCTGCCATACCGGGCTCTGCTCCGGCAGGCAATCATTCATACCGCGAATAGCTTGGATCTGTTTTGCCACGTTGATACTCGAGAAAAAGAGGTAAAATTTGGCCGCATTATAGGGATTTTCGACCCCGAGGTAAAATCGGGTGCCCGGATGCGGGATGTAAAATCAACAACCTAAAGCCGGGGCCACCCCAGGTGGCCCCGTCATGGTTCAACCTTTGTCCACCTGGATCTGGTTGGCCGGATCCAGCATGGCGGCCCGGGCACGGATGCGACGCTCCAGGGTCGGGATCAAATCCTTGTTGTCGAGCCGGTCGACCCGCTGGCCCCCCTCGTAGAAGGCACTCTTGTTGGCGGCGCCCGCAAGGCCGAGATCGGAGACCAGCGCCTCCCCCGGACCGTTCACCACACAGCCGATGATGGAGACATCCATCGGGGTGATGATGTCTTCGAGCCGCTCTTCCAGGGCGTTGACAGTGCCGATGACGTCGAACTCCTGACGGGAGCAGGAGGGACAGGCGATGAAGTTGATGCCGCGGGAACGGATGCGCAGGGATTTGAGGATGTCGAAGCCCACCTTCACCTCTTCCACCGGATCGGCGGCCAGGGAGATGCGCAGGGTGTCGCCAATCCCTTCGCTCAGCAACATGCCAAGACCGATGGCGGACTTGACCGCGCCGGCGCGAAAACCGCCCGCTTCCGTGATGCCCAGATGCAGGGGTTGATCGATCTGCTTGGCCAGCAGGCGATAGGCACCGACCGCCAGGAAGACATCGGACGCCTTGACGCTCACCTTGAAGTTCTGGAAGTCGAGGCGATCCAGGTAATCCACGTGACGCATGGCGGACTCCAGCAGCGCCTCTGGGGTCGGCTCGCCGTATTTCTCCTGGAGATCACGCTCAAGGGAACCGCCGTTGACGCCGATGCGGATGGGGATATTGTAGTGACGGGCGCAATCCACCACCGCACGCACCCGCTCTTCGTTGCCGATGTTGCCCGGGTTGATGCGCAGGCAGTCGGCCCCGTACTCGGCCACTTTGAGGGCGATGCGGTAGTCGAAGTGAATGTCGGCCACGATGGGGATGCGGGTCTGCTGCTTGATGAGCTTGAACGCTTCCGCCGCCTCCATGGTGGGGACGGAGACCCGGACGATGTCGGCGCCGACCCGCTCGATCCGCTGGATCTGCTCGACGGTAGCAGCCACGTCCGTGGTCTTGGTGTTGGTCATGGTCTGTACCGTGATGGGGGCATCGCCCCCAACCGGCACGTTGCCGACCATGATCTGTCTGGATTTGCGACGAACGATGGGTGATTCGTGTGCGGGCTTTTCGTGAACAGACATGGCGGACTGATTACTCCTGCGGCAGTGAGAAGCGGGCAGTCCGGCCGTTGTTGTAACGGCTCATGTCGAAGGACTTGCCCTGATATTCGAGATTGACCGCCATGGGCGCGCCAATGATGAATCTGAGTGGCTCGGGTCCTTCCAGTACCAGTTCGTCGTTCGCCTTCTTCAGACCGCTGAACAGGGTCTTGCCGTTGGCATCCTTGACGTCCAGCCAGCAATCGGCGGTGAAGCTCATCTTGAGCTGGGGCGCCTTGGCGGGCTCGGTGGTCGTGCTCTCGGCAGTCGAGACCGCACCGGAAACGTCCGTCGGGACGGCTGCGCTGGCATCCGTAGCGACCACAGGCAGGGTCGCGGTGGCACCGCTCACCACAACCTGGGTGGACACGGCATCGGACGCTGCGGGCAGCACGGGCTCGGCGACCTCCACGGCGGGGGCAACATTCGCTTCCGGCGTATTGACGGTCGCGCTCATCTCGGTCGCCGCCAGGGCGTCGTCACCGGCGGAGCGGCGCGCCGTGCTCTGCCACCACCAGGCGACGGAGAGCCCGATCAGCACCAGGATCACCAGCCAGGTCACCACCTTGAGCCGGCTGTCATTGGCCTGCTGGCGGGAGCGACGGGAGAAGCTCTGCATGTCGATGTTGTCGGGGGGAGTCAGCCCCAGCTTTTCGTAGGCGGCGAGGATGGTCTCCTCGGGGATGCCCACGAGCTTGGCATAGGCCCGCAGATAGCCACGAATGAAGGTATGGGACGTATGCTTGTCATAGGTATCCGCTTCGATGGCGGCGATCAGGGTCAGACGAAGGTGAATGCGGGACGCAACCTGTTCCCGGGTCCAGCCGAGCTGTTCACGGGCGTTGCGCAGCAGCTGGCCTGGGCCCGCTGCCTGGGAGTCGTCTTGGAAATCGTGTGGCTGTTCAGTAGTCATTGGCTAAGTAACGCTTGGCTTGTTGCGAAGTGGGATATTGCCTTACCAGCTCAGTCCCGAATTGGTGAAGTAATGCCGGTTTGTCCATGGCCTGGGCCAGCCGCAGCCGGAGCCAGAGGCTCTCCTCGTTCTCCTCTGCCACGTCGGCAAAGCGCGCGAGGTAAGACTGGACATCAGGAAGCTTGCCATCTTTCATGGAAAGC
Organism: Aeromonas sp. 25-248; assembly: GCF_053005425.1. Classification (NCBI taxonomy): domain Bacteria; kingdom Pseudomonadati; phylum Pseudomonadota; class Gammaproteobacteria; order Aeromonadales; family Aeromonadaceae; genus Aeromonas; species Aeromonas sp. 25-248. The sequence continues at coordinate 198,477 of NZ_JBRKTB010000003.1, forward strand.
TCGGCCATGTCCAGCAATAACCTAGGATTGCGGGGATTATACCCCAAGGCCAGACGATAATACTCGCCAGCCTTGTCATTTCTGTGATTTTGCATCGAGCAGAGCGCCGCATTCTCGTAGGTATCGGCGATCTTCACGTAATCGGGCTGGCTGACGGCCTGCAAGAACGCCTTTTCTGCTTCGTCGAAGCGGCCACGGTTGCAGAGGAAGGCGCCATAGTTGTTCATCGCGTCAGCATTGGACGGATCCATGGCCAGCGCTTTCTTGTAGCTCGCCTCGGCGGCCTTGAAATCCGACACCTGCTGGTAGAAATAGGCAAAACCGATGTAGACCTGAGGATTGTTGGGATCGTACTGAAGGGCGCGGTCGAGGTTGAATTTGGCCTGCTCGGCATTGCCCTGGCGCAGATACTGGATACCCAGATCGAGACGAGTCTGGGCGGCGGCCTTGAGGTCAGGACCCACTTCACGCTGGGTCGAATTCTGGCCAGCGTAAGTGGTCTCTGTGACACAGCCTGGCAGCGCACAGAGCGCTGCCACTACGATCAATGTACGGATATCCATTTCCTGTCTATACAATGGCTTAGGAGTTAAACCATTTTGACGGAAATCCCATCCTGTTGCATCCGATTTTTCATGGTGCGCTTGGTGCGGTCGATCACCTCCCCCACCAGCTGGCCGCAGGCGGCGTCGATGTCGTCACCACGGGTCTTACGCACGATGACGGTCAGGCCGTATTCCATCAACACCTTGGAGAAACGGTCGATACGGCTGTTGCTCGGCTTGCCAAACGGGTTGCCCGGGAAGGGGTTGAACGGGATCAGGTTGATCTTGCAAGGGGTTTCCTTGAGGACCTTGGCCAGCTCATGGGCATGCTGCATGTCGTCGTTGATGTGATCGAGCAGCACATACTCCACGGTCACCCGGCCGCCGTTGGCGTTGGACTTGGCCAGATAGCGGCGTACCCCGGCAAGGAAGGACTCGATGTTGTACTTGTCGTTGATCGGCATGATCTCGGAGCGAAGCGCATCGTTCGGCGCATGCAGGGAGATGGCCAGGGCAACGTCGATCTGGTCCCCCAGCATGTCCAGCGCCGGCACCACACCGGAGGTGGAGAGAGTGACGCGGCGCTTGGAGATGCTGAAGCCGAAGTCATCCATCATCAGCTTCATGGCAGGTACCACGTTGGCGAGGTTGAGCAGCGGCTCACCCATACCCATCATCACCACGTTGGTGATGGGGCGCTTGCCACCCACCACTTTGGCGGCACGCCACACCTGGCCGATGATCTCGGAGACTTTCAGGTTGCGGTTGAACCCTTGCTGGGCGGTGGAGCAGAAGGTGCACGCCAGGGCGCAGCCCACCTGGGAGGAGACGCACAGGGTAGCGCGGTCCGCTTCCGGAATGTAGACGGTCTCCACCTCCTGATCGCCCACCTGCAGCGCCCATTTGATGGTGCCATCGGCGGAGCGCTGTTCACGGCTGATCTCGGGGGCTCGGATCTCGGCAATGGCCTTGAGCCGCTCGCGCAGCGCCTTGTTGACGTTGCTCATCTGATCGAAATCATCACAACCGAAGTGATAGATCCACTTCATTATCTGGTCTGCCCGGAACGGCTTCTCGCCCAACTCGACGAAGAAGGCACGCATGGCATCCCGGTCGAGATCCAGCAGGTTGGTTTTTGTTTCGCTCATCAGGGGCCTCAGCTCACACACTTCATAAATTATCGGCTGACCTACGTCAGGGGGCGGCATTGTACAAATAATGGGTCTGGCTTTCCACCTGGAGAATAAGTGGATATTGGCAGGATGACCAAAAAACAAAAGGGAGCCGAAGCTCCCTTGGTCACCAGCAGACAACATCAGCCGCGCGGGCAGATCTCGTCGTCGGAGAAGAAGTAGGCGATTTCACGGGCGGCAGAGGCCGGGGCATCGGAGCCATGGACGGCGTTGCGATCGATGCTCTCGGCGTAGCAGGCGCGCAGGGTGCCGGCCAGAGCCTCTTTCGGGTTGGTGGCGCCCATGATTTCACGGTGACGGCGGATGGCGTCTTCACCTTCCAGCACCTGTACCATGACGGGGCCAGAGGTCATGAAACCGACCAGAGCATCATAAAACGGCTTGCCCTGGTGCTCGGCGTAGAAACCGGCGGCCTGTTCGCTGGTCAGGTGCAGCATCTTGGCGGCAACCACTTTCAGACCGGCGCTTTCGAAGCGGCTGTAAATGGCACCAATCAGGTTCTTGCTGACCGCATCCGGCTTGACGATGGAGAAGGTACGTTCGATAGCCATTGAGTTCTTTCCTTAACTACAGAGTTTTATTGTAGGAATCCATGTTCGGCGGCGATTATACGTAAACAAAAAACGAAATAACACACAAAAAATCAACTTTTTGTTAAACAAAAGAATCCTTGAAACAACATGGTGACTCATCTTGTGCCAGGGCAAAGAGAAAAAATGTGCGCTTGCGCACGATCGGCATGCTAATGCCTCAAAACCGTATCAATTGCTCAGCAAAGCAGCACTGGAAAGGGCACCCTGAGGTGCCCTTGTGATGCCGTTCACTGACTCAGCGCGTCTCCGCCATCAGGGTATGGGCGATGGTGCGCATCCCCAGGGTATTGGCCCCTGGCGCCCACAGACTGTCGCCGTTCTCGCTGAAGCAGGCGGCGAGATCGACATGCAGCCAGCCTCTTCCCTCATCAGGGACAAAGCGGGAGAGGAAGCCTGCCGCATTGGAGGCCCCCCCCGGTCCGCCGCCCGGCACGGGGCGGCTGTTGGCGGTGTCGGCATAGTGGGACGGGCACTGCTGGCGATGCCAGGGCTCCAGCGGCAGCGGCCATGCTGGCTCCTGCTCCGCATCCGAATAGGCCATGGCGCGGCTCACCAGCCCCTTGTCCAGTCCAAACAGGGCGTTGTAACGCCCCCCCAGCGCCATCACGGCCGCCCCGGTGAGGGTGGCGGCGTCGATGATGAGCGGCGCACCAGACTCGCCGGCCAGTTGCAAGCCGTCGGCCAGGATCAGACGCCCTTCGGCGTCGGTGTTGACCACCTCCACCGTGGTGCCGTTCTTGTAGGTGAGGATGTCACCCAGCTTGTAGGCATGGCCGGATACCAGGTTCTCGGCGCAGCAGAGGATGAGCTTCACCCGCTTGTCGAGGCCACGCAGAATGGCCAGCGCCAGCGCGCCGGTGACGATGGCGGCACCGCCCATGTCGTGTTTCATGGTCAGCATGCCCTGGGAGGTTTTCATGGAGTAGCCGCCGGAATCGAAGGTGATCCCCTTGCCCACCAGGGCGGCCGCTACCGGCGCCTTGGGATCCTTGCCCGGATTGAAATCCAGCTCCAGCATCACGGGCTCGCGGTCACTGCCACGACCCACTTGATAGAGACCGACCCAGCCCGCCTGTTGCAGCGCCTCTCCCTTGAGGATGCGATGGCTGATCCGGTCCGGTGCCAGCTCGGTGAGGAAGGCGGCGGCTTCGACCGCCAACTCCAGCGGCCCCAGCTGCTCCGGGGTGGCGTTGGTCATCTCCCGCACCCAGCGCCCGCACAGCCAGCGCGCCTCCAGCTCCTCCCTGTCCTCCTCGGACGAAGTGGCCCACTGCAACCCCACTTCCGCCTTGGGCGTCTGCAGCCCCTGGGCAAAGGCCCACTGCTGCTCCCGCTCCCAGTGGCCAGCCAGCACCACCTGCTGGATCCCCTGGCTGCACAGGCGCCGCGCCGCCTGCTGGATATCCAGCAAGGGAGTGGCGCTCACCAGATGGATCACCATGCCGTCGGCACGGTGGGAGAGCAGTGCCCCCTCCCCCCACTCGGCCGGTGCAAACTCTCGGCTCAACCAGACGTTCATGCGCACACCTCCTGCAACCAGCGGGCAATCGTGCGAAGACCATGGCCCTTGGCCCCGGTCGCCCAGAGCTCATTGCCCGACTTCTGATAGGAAGCGGCCAGGTCCAAGTGCACCCAGCCCTTGCCTTCGTCACGGACGAAGCGCGACAGGAACGCCGCTGCCGTGGTGGCGCCGGCAGTACCTTCGGCGGATGCCACATTGCCCAGCTCGGCAAAGGCCGAGGTGAGCTGGCCTGCGTGCCAGGGTTCGAGCGGCAGCGGCCAGGCCTTCTCGTTTTCGGCGTTGGCGGCAGCCAGCGCGCGCACCTGCTCCGCCTCATCGAGAGCAAACACGGCGTTGTAGTCGCGGCCCAGCGCGGTCTTGGCGGCGCCGGTCAGGGTGGCAGCGTCGAGGATGTAGGCAGCCCCGCTTTCGCTCGCGGCCAGCAGGCCGTCTGCCAGCACCAGGCGACCTTCCGCGTCGGTATTCTGGATCTCGACCGAGATGCCGTTGCGATAAGTGAGGATGTCGCCGAGCTTGAAGGCGTGGCCGGAGACCAGGTTCTCGGCGCAGCAGAGGATGAGCTTGACCCGCTTGTTCAGGCCACGGCTGATGGCCAGCGCCAGGGCGCCGGTCACCATGGCGGCGCCGCCCATATCGGACTTCATCGGCAGCATGTTGTCGGAGGACTTCATGGAGTAGCCGCCGGAATCGAAGGTGATCCCCTTGCCCACCAGCGCCGCGACCACGGGGGCGTTGGCATCCCCGGTCGGGTTGTAGTCGAGCTCCAGCAGCACCGGCTCGCGCTCGCTGCCACGGCCCACCGACCAGATCCCGATATGACCCGATTCACGCAAGGCTTCGCCAGCGGTGATGCGGGCGGTCACCTTGTCACCGCCGAGGCTGCGAATGAGCAGCAGAGCGGACTCCGCCAGGCTCATGGGGTAGATGGCTTCCGGGCAGCCGTTGGTCACCTCGCGCACCCAGTGGGTCGCCTTGAGCAAGGCGGCGAGTTCGGCCGCTTCCTGTTCGCTCTGTTCACCAAAATCGAGCTCGCGAACCCCCTTGGCGGCATAGAAGCCCTGGGCAAAGGCGTAACGACGCTCCCCATTCCACCCCTCGCCCACCAGCTTGATGCGCTTGATGCCGCTCGACTCGAGGCGTCTGGCCCCGCGCTGGATGGCGCGCAGCGCCTCCTTCTCCTGGCCAGCGGCCAGATGGAGATGGGCCTCGTCCCCGTTGAAACTGAGCAGGGCACCCTCGCCCCACTGGGCGGCGGCAGCCTGGGACGACAACCTTACGTTCATCATGTCAGCCATGTTCTCTTGCTTCCTTTTTATTGGCACTTTCATCAACGAATAGGGAAATCACGGGCACAAAAAAGGCCGCTCCCTCAAGGGTCACGGCCTTCACCATATCATTACTGCACCATGAGATGCTGCACGCGCAATTCACTCATGTGTAATTAAGGGGTCATCAGTGGCGCTCGGACGCCAGATTCAGGGTGTACTTGGGCAGTTCCACCACCAGATCCTCGTCCGCCAGTCTGGCCTGGCAGCTGAGACGGGATTCCGGCTCCAGCCCCCACGCCTTGTCCAGCATGTCGTCTTCCAGCTCGTCGCTAGGCTCGAGGGAGTCGAACCCTTCCCGCACCACGCAGTGGCAGGTAGTACAAGCACAGGACTTCTCGCAAGCGTGCTCGATCTCGATGCCATTGCGCAGTGCGATATCCAGAATGGTTTCACCGGTCGCACCTTCGAGGGCTGCGCCGTCCGGACAGAGCTCGGGATGGGGCAGAATAATCAGTTTTGGCATATCACACCTTGTTGACGTTTTGTCCGGTCAGCACCTTGCGGATGGAGGCATCCATCCGGCGGGCTGCAAATTCGCCACTGGCAGCGTCCGCCGCCTCGATGGCCTCTTTGATCTGGTTGGTGGTGCCCGTGCTGCGCATGGTCAGCAGATGGGCGATGGCGGCATCCAGCTCGGCCCGCTCGGCGGGGCTCAATAAGGCCTCGCCATCGGCGGCCAGGGCGGCGTTGAGACTCTCGACCACCCGGTCGGCCTCGACCTGCTGCTCCGCCAGCATGCGGGCGTCCATGTCCTGCTGGGCATTGGCGATGGAGGCGCTCAGCATGTTGAGGATGTCATCTTCCCCCAGCCCGTAGGAGGGCTTGACCTGGATCTCGGCCTGCACGCCGGAGGATTTCTCCATGGCGCTGACCGACAGCAGACCGTCCGCGTCCACCTGGAAGGTGACGCGAATGTGGGCGGCGCCAGCCGCCATGGGCGGAATGCCGGTCAGGGTGAAGCGGGCCAGGGAGCGGCAATCCGCCACCAGCTCGCGCTCCCCCTGCACCACGTGGATCGCCATCGCGGTCTGGCCATCCTTGAAGGTGGTGAACTCCTGGGCGCGGGCCACCGGAATGGTGGTGTTGCGCGGGATCACCTTCTCGGCGAGGCCGCCCATGGTCTCTAACCCTAAGGAAAGCGGAATGACGTCCAGCAGCAGCATCTCGGCATCGGGCTTGTTGCCCACCAGGATGTCGGCCTGGATGGCGGCACCGATGGCCACCACCTTGTCGGGGTCGATGCTGGTCAATGGTGTGCGGCCGAAGAATTCACCCACCCGCTCGCGCACCAGCGGCACCCGGGTCGAGCCGCCGACCATCACCACTTCCAGCACCTCTTCCTGCTCGAGACCCGCATCGCGCAGGGCGCGCCGACAGGCCTGCAGGGTGCGCTTGACCAGGGGCTGGATCAGCTCGTCAAACTGGCTGCGGGTGACGGTACCCTGCCAGCCGGCAAAGGTGCAGGCAACGGCATCGGCATCGGTGAGGCCGTGCTTGATGCTGGCCGCCGCATCCAGCAACTCGCGCTGGGTACGGGCATCGAGCTGACCGGACAACCCGGCTTGCTCTTTGAGCCAGTCCGCCAGCAGATGGTCGAAATCGTCACCACCGAGTGCCGAGTCGCCACCGGTGGCCATCACCTCAAACACCCCGCGATGCAGGCGCAGGATGGAGATATCGAAGGTTCCGCCACCCAGGTCATAGACGGCGATCACCCCTTCCTGACCGGAGTCGAGGCCATAGGCGATGGCGGCCGCCGTGGGTTCATTGAGCAACCGCAGCACGTGCAGACCGGCCAGTCTGGCCGCGTCCTTGGTACCCTGACGCTGGGCATCGTCAAAATAGGCGGGCACCGTGATGACCACGCCGTCGAGGTCTCCCCCGAGGGACGCGGCACCGCGCTCGGCCAGTTTCTTGAGGATCTCGGCCGAGACCTGCACCGGATTGACCAGCCCCTGGCGGGTCCGCAACTGGGGCATGCCCGTCTCGGTAGCCACGAACTCGTAAGGCTGCTGGCGGGTATCGATGTCGGCCAGCCCCTTGCCCATCATCCGCTTGACCGAGACGATGGTGTTGTGGGGATCGAGGGCCGCCTCACGCTTGGCATCGAAGCCAACCCGGATGGTATCGGCCTGGTAATGGACCACGGAAGGCAGCAGATCACGCCCCTGCTCGTCACAGAGGGTGTCGGCCTGGCCGCTGCGCACGGCGGCGACCAGGGAGTTGGTGGTGCCAAGATCGATGCCGACGGCACGTTTATGCTGGTGAGGCGCGGCGCTCTGGCCTGGCTCGGCAATTTGCAGTAATGCCATGGGTAATCACAATTCCTGCGTTAGAGGGTCAAGACTCGAACAGCGAGTCTTCGAATCGTTCCAGCTCCTCGAGGAGCTTGTCGACAAATTTGAGCTTGCGAACGCAATCCGCCGCCTGCAGATCCTCACCCCTGGTGAGAGAGTCGGTCAGCCGTTGCATCAACGCCTGGTGATCATGCCTGATCTCCTGGCGAAAATCCTTGATGGCCCCCTCAGGGTCGGCGTCGTCCTTGAGATCAGCCAGCCGCTCTCGCCACTCCAGCTGTTGCATCAGAAAGGCTGGATCTTGCAGTGTCTGCTGCTCGCCGCGAATATCGGTGCCCCGCAAGGAGAGCAGGTACTCGGCTCGGCGCAAGGGGGCCTTGAGGGTGGTAAACGCATCGTTGATCTGGGCAGCACGCTGCACGGCAGCAAGCTGCTCCCGCTCGGGGGCAGTCGCAAAACGATCGGGATGGAACTGGGTCTGCAGCTGACGATAGGTGTCAGCCAGTTGGCGAGTATCGAGCTCGAAGCCCTCAGCCAGCCCGAACAGCTCGAAATGATTCATCCTTCGTCCTCAGACAATAGCGCTGGGAGTGCAACCACACTCGTCTTGAACTTGAAAGCAGTGGCATGGACTGGCGTCCACACCACTGTGTTGATGAGCAAGGTGTTGATCACAAGAGACTCGCCGCAACAGGGCTCACCCTTGGGGCTGCGAGGCGTTGCAAACATGGGCGATCGGTCAATCGAACCACTTACACGCTGAAGCTTTCGCCACAACCACATTCGCCTTTGGCATTCGGGTTGTTGAACTGGAAGCCCTCGTTGAGGCCTTCCTTCACGAAGTCCAGCTCGGTGCCATCCAGGTGGATCAGGCTCTTGGCATCCACGATGATCTTGACGCCTTTCTGCTCGAACACCTGATCCTCGGCAGCCAGCTCATCCACGAACTCGAGCACATAGGCAAGGCCAGAACAGCCGGTCGTCTTGACGCCGAGGCGCAGGCCGATGCCCTTGCCCCGGTTGATCATGAAGGAGGAAACCCGCGCCGCTGCGGCATCTGTCATGGTTATGGCCATACTGCTCTCCGGACCTTAAAGACCTTTCTTCTGCTTGTAATCGGCGATGGCGGCCTTGATGGCATCCTCCGCCAGAATGGAGCAGTGGATCTTCACCGGCGGCAGCGCCAGCTCTTCGGCGATGTCGGTGTTCTTGATACCGGCCGCTTCGTCCAGGGTCTTGCCCTTGACCCACTCGGTCACCAGGGAGCTGGAGGCGATGGCGGAACCACAGCCGTAGGTCTTGAACTTGGCATCTTCGATGATGCCATCGTCGCTGATCTTCAGTTGCAGCTTCATGACGTCACCACAGGCCGGTGCACCGACCATGCCGGTGGCGACGCTGGGATCGTTCTTGTCAAAACCACCGACGTTGCGGGGATTCTCGTAGTGGTCGATTACTTTTTCACTGTAAGCCATATCTAACTCCTGCTAATTCCGTTGTTCACCAGATCCTTGCCATGCTGGCAAGGATCAGTGATGTGCCCATTCGACCGTGTTCAGATCGACGCCATCCTTGAACATCTCCCACAGGGGGGACATCTCGCGCAGACGACCGATGGAGTCGCAGATGAGCTTGATTGCGTAGTCGATCTCTTCTTCGGTGGTGAAGCGACCAATGCTGAAACGGATGGAGCTGTGTGCCAGCTCGTCGTTCAGACCCAGGGCGCGCAGCACGTAGGAAGGTTCCAGGCTGGCCGAGGTACAGGCAGAACCGGAAGAGACCGCCAGATCCTTCAGTGCCATGATGAGGGATTCCCCTTCCACATAGGCGAAGCTGACGTTCAGGTTACCCGGTACACGCTGATCCAGATCCCCGTTGATATAGACTTCTTCGATGTTCTTGATGCCATCCCACAGACGCTGGCGCAGGGCCATGATGTGCTGGCTCTCGCTCGCCATCTCTTCCTTGGCGATGCGGAAGGCTTCCCCCATGCCGACGATCTGGTGGGTTGCCAGGGTACCGGAGCGCATGCCGCGCTCGTGGCCACCGCCGTGCATCTGGGCTTCCAGACGAACACGGGGCTTGCGGCGCACATACAGGGCGCCAATGCCTTTCGGGCCGTATACCTTGTGGGCGGACATGGAGAGCAGATCAACCTTGAGTGCTTCCACGTCGACCGGGATCTTGCCCACGCTCTGGACGGCGTCCACGTGCAGCAGGATCTTGCGGGAACGGCACAGCTCGCCGATGGCAGCGATGTCTTGCACCACCCCGATCTCGTTGTTGGCGTGCATGATGCTGACCAGGATGGTGTCATCACGCAGGGCGCCTTCGATCTGCTCAAGAGTGAACAGGCCGTTGGGCATGGGCTCGAGGTAGGTCACCTCATAGCCCTCCCGCTCCAGTTGGCGGCAGGTATCCAGCACGGCTTTGTGCTCGGTCTTGGAGGTGACGATGTGCTTGCCCTTGCCGGCGTAGAAATGGGCGATGCCCTTGATGGCCAGGTTGTTGGACTCGGTCGCACCGGAGGTAAAGACGATCTCGCGCGGGTCCGCGCCGATCAGCTCTGCCACTTGATTACGGGCCAGATCCACCGCCTCTTCGGCCTGCCAGCCGAAACGGTGGGAACGGGAGGCTGGGTTGCCGAACAGGCCGTCCATGGTGAGGCACTGCATCATTTTTTCTGCGACACGCGGGTCCACCGGACAGGTTGCCGAATAATCAAGGTAAATAGGCAGTTTCATCTTTTTCTCCGTTACGACGGGGTCACACAGCGACTCGTCGTGGAAAGCACGTTTATAGTTGGACTTTCAAGCTCACATCACCGCGTTCGGCCCGATCAACCAGGGACAACACGGTCTTCATTTGTTCATCTTGCTTGCCGGCGATACGGCGTACATCGGCCTGACCAACCAGCTCGGCCAGGGTGATATCCCCCAGGAAACTGGAGATGCGTTCGCTCAGATCCCGCCACAAGGAGTGGGTCAGGCACTGGGTACCACCGTGGCAGCCCCCTTTGCCGAGGCACTTGGTCGCATCGACCGATTCATCGACCGCGGTGATCACCTGACCGACCGAGATCTCGCCAGGGGCCAGACCGAGGCGATAGCCGCCACCGGGGCCACGTACGCTGCTCACCAGACCATGTTTGCGCAGACGAGCAAACAGTTGTTCCAGATAGGACAAGGAGATGCCCTGGCGCTCTGAAATATCAGCCAGGGGCACGGGCCCCTGCTCTGCATGCAACGCCACGTCGAGCATGGCTGTCACCGCGTAACGTCCTTTTGAGGTCAGTCTCATATGCCTTACCGTTTGCGAACCAATCAATATGTGGCATATGGTCACATACCCGACTAAATCAGTCAAGTATATGCTTGAGTAAATCAGTCGGGATTAATCCTGTGCCCTGGACTTCTGGACAGAGGTGAGAATGCCCCGCAGGATGTTCAACTCCACCGCTTCGGGTCTGGCCCGATTGAACAGACGACGCAGTTTGCTCATCACATGGCCTGGATGGTCATCGGCAATGAACCCCGTCTTTTGCAACGTCTGCTCCAGATGCTGATAAAACCCTTCCAGTTGCTGGGCGCTGGGGTACTCGACCCGCTCATCCTCCGGGGCCGAATGCTCCTGGTTCTGTACTTCCAGCCAGCGCATCCGCACCTCGTAACAAAGGGTCTGCACTGCCATGGCCAGATTGAGGGAGCTGTATTCTGGATTGGCGGGAATGGCCACATGGAAGTGGCATTTTTGCAGTTCGTCATTGGTGAGGCCGGTACGTTCACGGCCAAACACCAGCGCGACCGGGTGCTCCATGCCCTCGGCAACCAGCTTCTCGCCCGCTTCACGGGGATCCAGCATGGGCCAGCTCAGGGTGCGGGAACGGGCACTGGTGCCGATGACCAGAGTACAGTCGGCAATGGCTTCATCCAGGGTCGGCACGATACGAGCGCGAGCCAGGATATCGCTGGCCCCCGCCGCCAAGGCGACGGCCTCCTCATCCGGCTGGGCCTGGGGATCGACCAGTACCAGTTGAGTCAGCCCCATGGTCTTCATGGCCCGCGCCGCGGATCCCATGTTGCCGGTGTGAGAGGTGTTTACCAACACGATACGAATCTGATCCAACATGCCCAGTCAATCTTCAGTCAAAAATGGCGCGCAATTGTAACATAACCAATCGCTATTTTGGCACCGCTTCCAACCAAGCATTTCTGCACAGACAGGCAGATGACGCCTCCCCACCCTGCGTGGTCACGCTGACAGTGGGGTACTGCGGCTCAAGTTCGCCTGTTCCGCAGCACTCGGGCAAGAAAACGGCTCAGCTCATTGTCGCGGCAGTGGGCACGTGCGTCTCGCGGGCCCGCTCGATAAAGGTCGCCAGATCCATCAGGGGGTATTTCATCAATCCCAGCCCGTCCAGATCCAGGCTGTCCATCAGATTTTTCACCTCCAGGCCCAACTCTGTATCCCCCTCTATCTTCAGTCGGCGCTGGAAGAAGAGGGAATCCGGGTCTTCACGGCGCCCGGCGATCAGAACAAGATCCTGGCTATTGCCGCTGAAACAGACATCGACGTGCTCACACTTCCTCGCCACTACCAATTTGCCCTCCTGCTCGCTGATAAACCAGCATAGTCCCAGATCGCTGACTTCCACTTTCAGCCACTTGCCCGCAAGAAACGCAAATTCCCCCTCTTCGATGGCCTCCCGGAATACCCTGCCCAGCAGGGCCTCCATCAGGTTTTGTTGCAAAGGGAAGGGCACCAGCTTGAGGGGGTGGCGCAAGAGACGGGGTGCCTGTTCGACCAGGCGACGTTGCAGATGTTGAAACACGATAAACTCCCAGTTTTTTGCGCATTCAAGCACAGCCCCTTCGGCAAGATCCTGTTGAAAATCAAACTTGTGCCCACTTACCTCAAGAAGGGTAAAGCCACCTAAAGCTGCCTCAGGTCAAAAAGCGGGAGGGCAAGCATGAATACAATCGGGCCACTTTGCATTTTTGCCCTCTCGGAGCGTACCCGATGGAATTACTCTGCCCGGCAGGCAGCCTGCCGGCACTGAAGACAGCCGTGGATAACGGGGCCGATGCGGTCTACATCGGCTTCAAGGATGACACCAATGCCCGCCACTTCGCCGGGCTCAACTTCACCGACAGCAAGCTGGAAAGAGCGGTTGACTATGTCCACCAGCATGGCCGCAAGCTGCACATCGCCATCAATACCTTTGCCCACCCGGGCTCCGATGCCCGCTGGAAGCAGGCCGTGGACAAAGGGGTGACGCTCGGTGCCGATGCCCTGATCATCGCCGATCTCGCCGTGCTCGATTATGCCAGCCGCCGCCATCCCGACATGGAGCTGCATGTCTCGGTCCAGGCCAGCGCCACCAACGCCGCTGCCATCCGCTTCTACCAGCAGCACTTCAACGTCGGCCGGGTGGTGCTGCCGAGGGTGCTCTCCATGCATCAGGTCAGGCAGCTTGCCCGCGAGACCGACGTCGGCCTCGAGGTGTTCGCCTTCGGCAGCCTCTGCATCATGGCGGAGGGGCGCTGCTACCTCTCCTCCTACATGACCGGCGAGAGCCCCAACACCGTCGGTGCCTGTTCACCGGCCAAGTTCGTGCGCTGGGAGGAGACCCCGAGCGGCCTCGAATCCCGCCTCAACGAGGTGCTGATCGATCGTTACGGCCCGGGGGAAAATGCCGGCTACCCGACCCTGTGCAAGGGCCGCTTCGAGGTGGATGGCCAGACCTATCACGCGCTGGAGGAGCCCACCAGCCTCAACACCCTCGGCCTTCTGCCCGAGCTGTTCCAGACCGGCATCCAGTCAGTCAAGATCGAGGGACGCCAGCGCAGCCCCGCCTATGTGGAGCAGGTGACCCGGGTCTGGCGCGCCGCCATCGACGCCTATCAGGCCAACCCCGAGGCCTATCAGGTCAAGGCTGAGTGGGATGCCCAGCTCGCCCGTGTCTCCGAGGGGAGCCAGACCACCCTCGGTGCCTATCATCGCCAGTGGCAATAAGGAGCCCTGTTCATGAAATTCTCACTCGGGCCCCTGCTCTTCTACTGGCCCAAGGCCGACACCCAGGCCTTCTATCAGGCGGCCGCCGCCAGCCAGGCCGACATCGTCTATCTGGGGGAAACCGTCTGCAGCAAGCGGCGCGAACTGAAAGTGGATGACTGGATTGCCCTCGCCCGTCAGGTGGCGGGCTCCGGCAAGCAGGCGGTACTCTCCACGCTGGCGCTGATCTCAGCTCCCTCCGAGCTCAAGGAGGTCAAGCGGCTGGTCGACAACGGCGAGCTGATGATCGAGGCCAACGATCTGGGGGCGGTCCAGCTCGCCAGTGCAGCCGGGCTGCCGTTCGTCTGCGGCCCCGCCATCAACGCCTACAACGCCGACGTGCTGCGCATGCTGCTCAAACAGGGAATGCAGCGCTGGGTGATGCCGGTGGAGCTCTCCCGCGACTGGCTGATGCAGCTCAATCAGGATCTGGGCAGGGAGCGCCAGCAGTTCGAGGTGGAGGTGTTCGCCTATGGTCATCTGCCGCTCGCCTACTCGGCACGCTGCTTCACCGCCCGCTCCCTCGACCGGCCCAAGGACAACTGCGAACTGGCCTGCATCGACTACCCCACCGGGCGACTTGCCAGCAGTCGTGAGGGGCAGAAGGTGTTCAACCTCAACGGCATCCAGACCCAGTCCGGTTACTGCTACAACCTGGGTAACGAGCTCAAGGGGATGGAGGGCCTGGTGGATGTGGTGCGCCTCTCGCCCGAAGGCATGGAGACCCTGACGATGCTGGAGCGCTTCAAGGCCAACGAACAGGGGATGGCCCCCCTGCCCTTGCTGCAGGAGCGGGACTGCAACGGTTACTGGCGCCAGATCCCCGGCATGAGCCTAGTGGAGTAGCGGCACACCCCGTGTCACCAGACAGCAAAAAGGCCTCGTCAAGAGGCCTTTTTCGTGGGGATCAAACCCGTTTAGTCACGCTTTGCCGCTCTTGCCCTGGGCTCCGGGTGGCTGGGGCTTGCGCGCCATCAGTTCCAGCTCCAGCAAGGCATAGCGATGCTCGATGAAGTCATAGACGTTGTTGGCCAGCGCCAGCTTGAAGTAGCTGATGGCTTCCTTGCGGTTGCCCTTGGCCAGCTCGAACTTGCCGAGGTAGAAGTAGGTCTCGCACAGGCGCTCGGCGAGCTCCCTGTTGTCCTTGACCCCTTTCACCACGTTGCTCATCAACTGGGTGGCATTGATGTCGCCCGTATAGAGGCGCACCAGATCCCAGTTCCAGGCGTCGTCGTCATACTTGTTGAGCCGCTCGCGCATCCGGCTCATGGCCGCCGGTCCGTTGAGCTTCTGCTCGGCCAGATAGAGCCAGATCACCCGATAAGGGTCTTCTGGTTGCGCCTCGTAGAAGCGCTTCATATCCGCCGCGGCAAGCTCGGGACGATTGCCGTAATAGAGCGCGATTCCCCGGTTGAGATAGGCGTAGTCGTAATCCGGGGCGAGCTCCAGGGCGGAGTCGAACGCCTCATAGGCCTCGTCGTAGTTCTGCTGTTGAACCAGATAGACACCGATGAAGTTGTAGGCCTCGGCAAAATCCGGCTTCTCCCGCAGGGCGCGGTTGAAGTCGAGTCGCGCCAGGGAACGCAAGCCCACCCGGTCAAACACCACGGCACGCTCATAGAAGAGTTCTGCCCGCTGTTCGGTCGTCAATTCCATTTCACTGAGCATCTGCCCGAGTCGCGCCAACGCCAACTCGCTCTGGTAGGAGACCTGCAAGGGGGTCGCCAATACCAGTGAAGCGGGTTGCGGCTTGGGAACTTGAGGCGCTTTTACCTGACTGCTACTGCTGCAACCCCACAAGGGGAGCAACAACAGGATACCCGTGAGGTATCCAATCCCTATCCTGACGTTCAATGAACACTCCGACGCTTACGCTTGACCCCGCATATGGTAAAGATCACGGGGCCGTTTGTCATGTGGCGCAGCCCCTCTCCCTCAAATAAATCAGGATTCGACAGGGTATCCGGCATCGCTCCAGCCGCGAAAGCCTCCATCGACGCTGACGACCCGGGAATAACCCATCTTCTGCAGGTTATCCGCCACCAGGATGGAGCGAAATCCCCCACCACAATAGAGGTAGAGTTCGGTGTCGGGATCCGGATACCGGGTCTCGATGTCACGCTCTATCACCCCGCGCCCGAGATAGGCGGCCCCCGGCAGATGGCCCCTGGCCCACTCGCTCTCTTCGCGCACGTCGATCAGATGAAATGTTCGGCCCTCATCCTGCCAGCGCTTGATCTGGTGCACATCGGTTTCCTGCACCTGTGGGCGGATGGCCTCTACCAGGGCCAGAAAACGGGGATTGTGTTGCATGGGCTTGCTCCTTGCTTTGGGTAATGGATGCTGGGTTGTGGGGAGCATCATGACTCACCCCGGCCACAAGAGAAAGGGCGCCTTGCGGCGCCCTTGTCTGTTACGGCAGGATCTCTTGCTGATCCGCGCCCTCTTTTTCCACCTGGGTCGGCAGCATGTGCTCCCGCTTGATCCCGAGGAACATGGCTGAGGCGCTCGCCACATAGATGGAGGAGTAGGTCCCGAAGGCCACCCCGATCACCATGGCGATGGAGAAACCGTGGATCAGAGGCCCCCCCTTGAGCAGCAGCGCCACCACCACCACGAAGGTCAACCCCGAGGTGATGATGGTCCGGCTCAGGGTCTCGGTCATGGAGAGATCCATGATCTCCGCGGTGTCCCCACGGCGTACCTTGCGGAAATTCTCCCGCACCCGGTCGAACACAACGATGGTGTCGTTCAGGGAGTACCCCACCAGCGTCATCAGCGCCGCCAGCACGGTCAGGTCGAACTCGTACTGGAAGTAGGCAAAGATGCCGAGGGTGATGATCACGTCGTGAGCCAGGGAGAGGATGCCCCCCGTGGCCAGACGCCACTCGAAGCGCACCGCCACGTAGATCAGGATACAGAGGATGGAGGCCAGCATGGCCAGGGCACCGTCGGTGGCCAGCTCGTCACCCACGGAGGGACCGACGAACTCGACACGCTTGAGCACGGCGCTCTCGTCGACCAGCTTGGCGGCCGCCAGGACCTCGTTGCCCTGCTGCTCGACCTTGACGCCCTCTTGGGGGGCCATGCGCACCAGCACATCACGGCTGGAGCCGAAGAACTGCAGGGTCGCCCCGTCAATCTTCTGCTGATCCAGCGCCTCGTGCATCTTGTCCAGGCTCACCGACTGCTGGAACCCCACCTCGATGGTGGTACCGCCGGTGAAGTCCAGCCCCCAGTTCAGGCCACGATCGTACAGAACGTAGAGTGCGAGCACCGTCACCAGAGCAGAGAGGACCATACCCAGCTTGGCGAAACGCATGAAGGGGATGGGCTTTTCAAAATGTAGAATTTGAAACATGTCTCTTCCTTAGATCGGCAGCTTGTCGATGCGCCGTCCACCCCAGGCCAGGTTGATGATGGCGCGGGATACCGTGATGGCAGTGAACATGGACGCCGTCAGGCCGATCCCGAGGGTCAGGGCGAAGCCCTTGATGGCACCGGTACCGATACCGAACAGGATCACGCAGGTGATGAGCGAGGTGACGTTGGAGTCGGCGATGGTGGAGAAGGCGCGATCAAAGCCCAGGTGAATGGCTTGCTGCACCCCGCGACCATTGCGGATCTCTTCACGAATACGCTCGTAGATCAGTACGTTCGCATCCACCGCCATGCCCAGCGTCAACACGATACCGGCGATGCCCGGCAGGGTCATGGTGGCCCCCGGGATCATCGACATGATACCAACGATGAGCACCAGGTTCATGGTCAGCGCCAGATTGGCCACCCAGCCAAAGGCACGGTAGTAGATCCCCATGAAGAGCACGATAACCAGCATGGCCCAGCCGATGGCTTCCATCCCGCTGTCGATGTTCTGCTGACCCAGGCTCGGGCCTATGGTGCGCTCTTCGACGATCTGGATGGGGGCAATCAGGGCACCGGCACGCAGCAGCAGCGCCAGGTTGTGGGCTTCGTTGGCGTTGTCGATCCCGGTGATGCGGAACTGGCTACCCAGGCGAGACTGGATGGTGGCGACGTTGATCACCTCCTCCTGCTTGCGGAACTTGCGCTTGCCGTCCGGACCAGGCTGACCCACCGGCTTGTACTCGATGAAGACGGTCGCCATGCCCTTGCCAACGTTGTCCTTGGTAAAGTTGGCCATCTTGTTGCCACCCTGACCATCGAGCTTGATGTTGACCTGGGGACGGCTGTATTCATCGAAACCGGACTGGGCACCCACGATGTGGTCACCGGTCAGGATCACGCGCTTTTGCAGTACCACGGGACGACCGTTGCGATCGTTGTAGACCTTGGAGCTCGGCGGCACGCGGCCTGCGGCAGCGGCCTGGATATCGGCAGCCTCATCGACCATGTGGAACTCCAGGGTCGCGGTGGCCCCCAGGATCTCCTTGGCACGGGCGGTGTCCTGGATCCCCGGCAGCTCGACGATGATACGCTCACCGCCCTGCTGCTGGACCAACGGCTCGGCCACACCCAGTTCGTTCACCCGGTTGCGGATGATGGTGATGTTCTGCTCGAGGGCATACTTCTTCACCTCTTTGACCTTGGTTTCGCTCAGACTGGCCAGCAGGATGAAGTCATCCCCTTTCTGGTCTGTGGTGAAGACAAGATCCGCATTCTGGCGACGCAGGAAGGAGAGTGCCTTGGCCTGATCGGCCTCGTCACGGAAGACCACCTGCACCTGCTCCCCGACCCGGCGTACACCGGAGTAGCGGATCTTCTGGGTGCGCAGCTCGGCGCGGAAATCCTGCACCATCTGTTCCTGCTGCTTGGCCAGCGCTTCGGCCATGTCCACTTCCATCAGGAAGTGCACACCGCCCCGCAGGTCAAGACCGAGCTTCAGGGGCGCCGCGCCGATGGCCTCAAGCCAGGCGGGGGTGGAGGGTGCCAGGTTGAGGGCGGTGATGAAATTGTCGCCCAGCTTGTTGGCCACGATGTCGCGCGCCTTGAGCTGGTCTTCGGTGTTGTTGAAACGGATCAGGATGAAGCCGTGCTCGAACGCCGCATGCTTGACCGGGATCTTCGCCTCGTCGAGGGTTTCCTTCACCTGATCGAGGGTTTCTAGTTTGACTTCGGCACCACGGCTGGCAGAGACCTGCAAGGCCGGGTCTTCGCCGTAAAGATTGGGGGCTGCATATAGAAAACCGATGGCGATCACGACGATCACCATCAGGTATTTCCACAGCGGATAGCGATTTAACACGCTGTGCTCCTCGGGAGATTAGAGGGACTGGATAGAACCCTTGGGCAGAACGGCAGAGACGAAGTCACGCTTGATGGTGACCTGGGTCTGATCGTTCAGGGCCAGCACAATGTAGTCGCTGTCGGCGGAAACCTTGGCGATCTTGCCGACCAGGCCACCGGAAGTGAGCACTTCGTCGCCCTTGGAGAGGGAGCTCATCAGATTGCGATGCTCCTTGGCACGCTTGGCCTGGGGACGGTAGATCATGAAGTAGAAGATGAGACCGAACACGGCCAGCATGATGATCATTTCCATGCCACCACCCTGTGCTGCCGGAGCCGCGCCTTCTGCATACGCCTTGGAGATAATGCTCATTTAACAACCTCTTATTGATGTAGATTTGAATAATAACTTATATGTCGTTGTTATTTCACGTCATTTTCAGCCAGTGGAGGCACAGGCTTCCCTTGCCGACGGTAAAACTCAGTTACAAAGTCGTCTAATTTACCCTGCTCGATCGCGTCCCGCAAACCCTGCATCACGCGCTGGTAATAACGCAGGTTGTGGATGGTATTCAGACGGGCACCGAGGATCTCGTTGCACTTGTCCAGATGGTACAGATAGCTGCGGGTGTAGTTTTTGCAGGTGTAGCAATCGCAGTCCGCATCCAGGGTGCTGGTGTCTTCCCGGTACTTGGCGTTGCGGATCTTGACCACGCCATCGGTGGTAAAGAGATGACCGTTGCGGGCGTTGCGGGTCGGCATCACGCAGTCGAACATGTCGATACCGCGGCGTACCCCTTCCACCAGATCCTCCGGCTTGCCCACCCCCATCAGGTAGCGCGGCTTGTCGGCCGGAATTTTCGGGCAGACATGGTCAAGGATGCGATGCATGTCCTCTTTGGGCTCACCCACGGCGAGACCGCCGACCGCGTAACCGTCGAAGCCGATCTCAAGGAGACCGTCCAGCGACACATCCCGCAGCGGTTCGTAGACAGAACCCTGGATGATGCCGAACAGGGCGTTCTTGTTGCCGAGCGCATCGAACTTGTCACGGGAGCGCTTGGCCCAGCGCAGGGACATCTCCATGGACTTGCGCGCTTCCTCGTAGGTGGCCGGGTACGGGGTGCACTCGTCGAAGATCATCACGATGTCGGAACCCAGATCGTACTGGATCTCCATGGACTTCTCGGGGTCGAGGAAGATCTTCTCGCCGTTGATGGGATGACAGAAGTGCACCCCCTCCTCGGTGATCTTGCGGATGTGCCCCAGACTGAACACCTGGAAACCACCGGAGTCGGTCAGGATCGGCCCCTGCCAGTTCATGAAGTCGTGCAGATCGCCGTGGGCGCGCATCACTTCCTGACCCGGGCGCAGCCAGAGGTGGAAGGTGTTGCCAAGCAGGATCTGGGCACCGGTCTCACGTACCTCTTCCGGTGTCATCCCCTTGACGGTGCCGTAGGTGCCGACCGGCATGAAGGCTGGGGTCTGGACCACGCCACGCTCGAACACCAGTTGACCGCGACGGGCACGCCCATCGGTGGTTTTCAATTCAAATTTCATTGCTACCTCTATTCAGTCAGAGAAACAGTCTGACAACAAAGGGCCCGAGGGGCCCGGTAATATGAAGCCGGTCGGCATACTGACAAGCAGAGCCTGAACGACTTCTGAAGGGCAAGGCTTAACCCTGCCCCCGGCGACGGGTGACGAACATGGCGTCCCCGTAGCTGAAGAAACGGTACTGTCCCGCCACTGCGGCCTGATAGGCGGCCATCACGTTGTCATAGCCGGCAAAGGCGCTGACCAGCATGATCAGGGTGGATTCGGGCAGGTGGAAGTTGGTGATCATGGCATCGACCACCTGGAACTCGTAACCGGGGAAGATGAAGATGTCGGTGTCATTGAAGAAGGGCGCCAGCGGCTTGCCCTGGGCCAGGGTCGCCTTGGCTGCGCTCTCGAGGGATCGTACCGACGTGGTGCCCACCGCAACCACCCGACCGCCGCGGGCGCGGGTCGCCGCGATGGCATCCACCACCTCCTGGGGCACTTCGGCGTATTCCGAGTGCATGTGGTGATCTTCAATCTTGTCGACGCGCACCGGCTGGAAGGTGCCCGCCCCCACGTGCAGGGTCACGAAGGCCATCTCCACGCCCTTGGCACGGATCTGCTCGAGCAGCGGCTCGTCGAAGTGCAGACCGGCGGTCGGCGCCGCCACGGCACCCGGCTTCTGGTTGTAGACGGTCTGGTAGCGCTCCTTGTCGGCATCCTCGTCGGGGCGGTCGATATAGGGAGGCAACGGCATGTGGCCGATGGCATCCAGAATGGTCAGCACAGGGCGCGGGTCGAGGAAGTGGATCTCGAACAGAGCGTCGTGGCGGGCACGCATCTCGGCCTCGACGGGCACGCCGTCGGCACCGCCATCCAGAAGGAGACGGGTACCTGGCTTGGGGGACTTGGACGAGCGGACGTGCGCCAGCACGCTGTGCTCGTCCAGAATGCGCTCCACCAGCACCTCCAGCTTGCCGCCGCTGGCCTTCTGGCCAAACATGCGGGCCGGAATGACCCGGGTATTGTTGAACACCAGCAGATCGCCGGGGTTGAGCTGGTCAAGCACATCGACAAAATGACCGTGGCGCAGGGCGCCGGTTTGACCATCGAGCTGCAGCAGGCGGCTGGCGGTACGCTCCGCCATGGGGTAGCGGGCAATCAGCTCGTCTGGCAGATCAAAATGAAAATCGGATACTTGCATCTTTCACCTCGGGGGAATCGGCGGCTAGTCTAGTTATCCCCCTCTTCCAAGGCAACCCAAAAGACTAAAAACCCAAGGAAGACAAGGGATAGCGGGCCATTTTGTGAGGCTGGGCCCGTTAAAAAACCTTTAAGGTTTTGTATTGACCCCGATCATGTTCTGGCGACGGGGGCTGGGCTAGGGTGGAAGCAGACACACAAGGAGGCCCACCATGATGACCCTCTCCGAGATCATGACTGAACACCCCTTTACCCTGGGTCCGGAAAACAGCGTCAAGCAGGCGATGGAGCTGATGCAGCAGGAGCGGATCCGTCACGTTCCCATCGTCGATGAACACCAGCATCTGCTTGGTCTGGTCACCCTCTCGGACATCCTGGCCACCCGTGAATCCAAGCTGCTGCTGATCAACCCCGAGCGGGAGGCAGAGTTCACCGACAGCGTCCAGCTCGACGAGATCATGACCCGTCAGGTGGCGAGCGTGGATCCCCACGCCGGCATCAAGGAGGCGGCCCTGTATCTGCAGCGCCACAAATATGGCTGTCTGCCGGTACTCAAGGGGCGCAAGCTGGTTGGCATCGTCACCGAGTCGGACTTCATCGCCGTGGCCATCAATCTGCTGGAGCTGATGGAGGAGCAGGAGCCCCCAACCGACTTTTGATCTTAAAACTCTGTAATAAAATTACAATAAAAGCGTTTTCAGCCTAATTTAACGGCTATTTAAGTGAAACACTTTCAATTTGACTGTAAAATTACACCACAAAACTTGCATTGTGACATTCATCACACTATGATGCCCACCATGCAATGGTTGCCGAAGAGGAGATGAGGATTGTGCACCCGCCATCTTCTCTTCATATGTCTGCAAGTTTGCACACCCCGTAGTTAGTCTTTGCTGTAAAGCATATTTATCGCCATTCCTTGTTTGATGACCCGGCCCTGTCTGTGCGACTGCGCCGGGATTTTTTTATCCCTATTTTTTTCTACTGCGCCGCCTCGTCTGCCCCCTTCTCTGCTCACGCAATGAAAACAAATCCGGCCCAGCCCTTGAAAATGTGACATGCAGGACAGAAATTGAACTTCGACAATGAGTTATCTCCGAAGGCCTGAGATATTCATGTTAGGTACAGTTGTGATGGTCTATCTAATAAATAGATTTATGTGATTCAAAATTGTGGCTTTGACCGATTAGAAAAAGTCACTATGATGACTCCATCGAAAGTTAAGCGCCTCGTCTGGCACGACTCTTCAACACCAGACAGGCATATGTACATCACCAAGGAGCAAATACATGTCTACCTACATCAACACTGAAATCAAGCCGTTCAACGCCACCGCCTACCACAATGGCAAATTCGTTCAGGTGTCTGACGCTGACCTGAAAGGCAAGTGGTCCGTGGTGTTCTTCTACCCGGCTGATTTCACCTTCGTCTGCCCGACCGAGCTGGGCGACCTGGCCGACAACTACGCCGAATTCCAGAAGCTGGGCGTCGAGATCTACGCCGTCTCCACCGACACCCACTTCACCCACAAGGCCTGGCACGACACTTCTGACACCATCCAGAAGATCCAGTACCCGATGATCGGCGACCCCACCGGCACCATCACTCGCAACTTCGGCGTGATGATCGAAGAAGCTGGCCTGGCTGACCGCGGTACCTTCGTCATCGACCCGCAAGGCGTCATCCAGATCGTTGAAATCAACGCTGGCGGCATCGGCCGTGACGCACTGGAACTGCTGCGCAAGGTCAAGGCTGCCCAGTACGTTGCTTCCCACCCGGGTGAAGTGTGCCCGGCCAAGTGGAAAGAAGGCGACGCCACCCTGGCCCCGTCCCTGGATCTGGTAGGCAAAATCTAAGCCTCCCCGCTCTGAAGACCGGCCCGTTCAAGGGCCGGTCTTGTTTACGGCCCTCAGAAAATGCGCCGGTCTGCTGTGTGGACCTCTGTTTTCTGTATCCGGTCATCGTGCCGACCCGCATTCAGCAAGAAGGAATTCGACCATGTTAGATACCAACCTCAAACAACAACTCAACGGTTACTTGCAGTACATCGTCAATCCCATCGAGATCAGCGTGTCCGGCAATGACAGCGACAAATCCGCCGAACTCCTGGCATTGGCCAGCGAGATAGCCGAGATGTCCCCCAAAATTTCCCTGACCGATGGTCGTAACGCCCGCAAGCCTTCCATGAGCATCGCGCCCCAGGGCCAGGCCCCGCGCGTGCACTTTGCCGGCATTCCCATGGGTCATGAATTCACCTCCCTGGTGCTCGCCCTGCTGCAAAGCGGCGGTCACCCCTCCAAGGCCGATCCGGCCGTGCTGGAGCAGGTGAAGAACCTCAAGGGCGAGTTCCACTTCGAGACCTATATTTCCCTCTCCTGCCACAACTGTCCGGACGTGGTACAGGCCCTGAACCTGATGTCCACCCTGAACCCCGGCATCACCCACACCATGATCGATGGTGCCCTGTTCCAGGATGAGGTGAACGAGCGTCAAATCATGGCGGTCCCGAACGTCTACCTGAACGGTCAGCCGTTCAGCCAGGGCCGCATCTCGCTGGAAGAGATCGTTGCCAAACTCGACACCGGCGCTGCCGAGCGCAAGGCGCAAGAGCTGAGCGAAAAAGCGCCTTATGACGTGCTGGTGGTGGGCGGTGGCCCGGCCGGCGCCGCCGCGGCCATCTATGCCGCCCGCAAAGGCATTCGCACCGCCATTGTCGCCGAACGTTTCGGTGGCCAGGTGATGGACACCGTCGGCATCGAGAACTTCATCTCCGTGCCCTACACCGAGGGCCCCAAGCTGGCCGCCAGCCTGGAGCAGCACGTCAAGCAGTACGGCGTGGAAGTGATCACCGAGCAGCGCGCCGCCGCCATCAGCAAGGATGGTTACGTCAACGTGGACCTCGCCTCCGGTGCCACCTTGAAGAGCCGCGCCGTGATCCTGGCGACCGGTGCCCGCTGGCGCGACCTGAACGTGCCGGGTGAACTCGAGTACCGTACCAAGGGTGTGGCCTACTGCCCCCACTGTGACGGCCCCTTCTTCAAGGGCAAGCGCGTGGCGGTGATCGGTGGCGGCAACTCCGGCATCGAGGCGGCCATCGATCTGGCCGGCATCGTCGAGCACGTCACCGTGGTGGAGTTCGCCGATACCCTGCGTGCCGACGAGGTGCTGCAGAAGAAGGCCCGCTCCATGGGCAACATCGACATCATCATGAGCGCCCGCACCACCGAAGTGATCGGCGATGGCAGCAAGGTGGTCGGCATGGATTACGAGGATCGCACTACCGGCGAGATCAAGCACCTGGCGGTAGCCGGTATCTTCGTGCAGATAGGCCTGGTGCCGAACACCGAGTTCCTCAAAGGAAGCGAGATTGCCCTGACCCGCTTTGGCGAAATCGAGATCGATACCAAGGGTGCCACCTCCCTGCCCGGCGTCTATGCCGCAGGGGATGCCACCACGGTACCGTTCAAGCAGATCATCATCTCCATGGGGGCAGGTGCCACCGCCGCCCTGGGTGCGTTTGATTACCTCATTCGCAACCCGGCGCCGGAAGCACAAGCTACCCAGGCCGATGCCGTGACCGCCTGATAACCGTCGCCCAACAAAAAACCGACTCCCTGGAGTCGGTTTTTTTATCCCTGTCGTTGGGTCGCCAGCCTTCAGCGCCCTTGCGGCGCGTCCCTCTCCTGCCCCTCTTCACTCACCGCGCACTCTTCTGCATCAGGCACGGCATAGCTCGCCGGCACTGCCTCCCCTTCCAGATCCGTTCTTGGCTCCAGCTCCGCCGTCATGGGGGTGTTGGGGGGCACAGGCATGAAGACCTGATGCTCCGTCAGCGGAATGGGGGCTCGCTTACGCCTGCGCCAGCCGAGATAGGCCGACAGCAGCAGACCGCACAGGGCAAAGTAGACGAACAGCCCCTGTGGTCCGAACGTTGCCATGGTAAAGGGGGCCAGCAGCGGACCCGTCATGGCCCCCAGGCTGTAGGCAAGCAGCAACCCCTGGTTTGCCCCCAGCACCTGATCCGGGCGCAGTTCATCGCAGGCATGGCTGAGGCTCAAGGGATAGATGGAGAACGCCATGCCCCCCAGCAAGAAGACAAGAGTCCCCTCGACTGGCTCGCGCCAGGGCCCCGGCAGCAGCACCATCAACAACGCGATCAGGGTCAGCAGGGCGCAGAGCAGCAGGATCACCAACCGTCTGTCGTAACGATCAGATGCACGTCCGATGGGATATTGCAGACACATCCCCCCCAGGATCACCAGCGCCATCATGTCCGCCACCTGGGAGAGGGAGGCGCCGCTGTCGGTGAAATAGAGCGGCAACAGCCCATAGATGGCCCCGAGGATGAGGCCCGAGGTAAAGCTGCTGCCCATTCCCGCCGGGGTGAGACGCACCAGCTCCAGCACTCCCACCGGCTGGGGTGCCACCATGGCCGGCGTCGCCACCCGGGAGAGAGCCAGAGGCACCACGGAGAGGGTCGCCGCCATGGCGCACAGGGCGAACGGCGTCAGCACCATGGGGTCCACCTGCTTGAGCAGCAGCTGGCCAAGGGCGAGTGAGCCGTACAGCAGGATCATGTAGAGGGACATCAACCGCCCCCGGTTCGCCGGGGTGCTTGAGACCAGCATCCAGGACTCCAGCACCACGAACAGGCCGCCGGTGGCAAACCCCCCGATCAGCCGCAGCGCCGCCCAGGTGACAGGCTCCACCACCATGCCGTGCAGCAGAAACAGAAAACAGAGCAGGGAGGCGTAAGCCGCATAGGCCCGGATATGACCCACCCGGATGATGAGGCGGGCATTGATGAAGGTCCCCAGCACCAGGCCGCCGAAATAGGCAGCCGACACCAGACCGATGGCCTGGGCGGACACCTGCTCGGCGGAGAGACGCACCGTCAGCAGGGTATTGAACAGACCGTGACCCAGAATGAAGATCACCAGACTGGTCAGGGGGGACAGCAACCTTGTCAGTGCCATGGAGCCTCCTCGCAACAAAAGGGTCATGGTAGCCCCTGCCTCCCGCCCCCTTCAACCCGAATGCCCTCCCCCTGCGGGCTATGCTTGACGGGAACCCCACATGGAGATCCGAAAGATGAGACTCATGCTGTTGTTGGCCGTCCTGCTCTTTTGCGGCAGCGCCCTCGCCTTCCACTGCCCCATGGACATGAAGAAGATAGACGACGCCCTGGCCGCAGGCCCCGCCCTCAGTGCCGAACAACTGGCCGAGGTAAAACAGTTGAGAGCGGACGGAGAGACCTTGCACAACGCGGGCAAGCATCAGGAATCGGTCGATACACTGGCCAAGGCCATGGCCATTCTCGGCATCGATCAGGGCTGATACCGCCCCTTCGCCGCGCGACGGTCTCTTTCGCATCGCCCGGATACAGACCGCCAAAATGAAACAAGGCCCTCGCCATCACTGGCGGGGGCCTTTTCACTGCGGATGTCAGCGCTGAACGGTTCTACACCCGGCCACTGTAGACCAGGGTGCAATAGTTGAAGGCTATCTTGCCGTCAACGGCATGGCGAGCAAACTCGCGGCGAACGAGCGCCGTCATCTGATCGTGGGCCGGCGTGCCCGCCACAGGCGCATAGGAGGAGGAGTTGAGCCGTCCAAGCACCCCGTCAAGATCGAACAGCTGACTGTTCTCGAAGCGATCGAGCCGGTACTCCCCGGTGAAGAAGGCGCGAAAATCCGCCTCACCGAGGTTGCGATGATTGACCTCCTCGTAATCCCCCGAGTAGGCGTGCAGCCCCTCTTCATAGGCCTTGAGAAACGGGGTGTTCGTCAGCCTGTCATTCCAGATGAGGGCGACCTGGCCACCGGGCTTGAGCAGCCGCTGGCACTCCTGCCGAAAAGCCGCGCGATCGAACCAGTGAAACGCCTGGGCGACCGTCACCAGATCCATCGCCCCCGTGGGCAGGCCCGTGGCTTCCGCACTGCCGTGCAGCCAGCCGATGTTCCCCACCTGGGCGAGCAGCCGTTTGGCGGCTGCCCGCATATCGTCGTTGGGCTCCACCGCCCAGACCCGCGCGACCCGGGGGGCCAGCAGGGCGGTCAGGATGCCGGTGCCCGCGCCGATGTCCGCCACCTGGGCCTCTGGCCCCATGGCCAGCTCCCTTGCCAGAAAATCCAGCATGGCGGCGGGATAACCGGGTCGATATTTCACATAGGCCTCGACCCGGGTCGAGAATCGCTGGGTACTGTCCATGGCAGACTCCTCTCTTGCTGCGGCCTTCATGCCGGCTCCCGGCCTGGTGACCAGGATCCCCATGCCACTACACTTGACCCCATCATGCAAGCCCCAAGCGGGTGGCAAACGGTGTACAGGCTGGCTTGCCACCCAGCAAAACAGCAGGCGCTGCGGGCGGCAGGATACCCATCTGGGCGCCCGCTCACGGGCGTCGAAGGACAATCACCAGGATGGAGCTGCGACACAATGAGACCAATCAAGAACAGGATTTGCCTCTGGTATGACGGGGATGCCGAGGAGGCGGCACGGTTTTACGCAAGCACCTTCCCCGACTCCGCCGTCGGTGCCGTACACCGGGCCCCGGCCGACTATCCCGCCGGCAAGAAAGGGGACGTGCTGACGGTCGAGTTCAGGGTGATGGGGACCCCCTGCCTCGGCCTCAACGGCGGGCCCGGGGTCAGCCACAACTGGGCGTTCTCGTTTCAGGTGGCCACCCAGGACCAGGCCGAGACGGATCGTTACTGGCACGCCATCATCGACCATGGCGGCCGGGCGAGCGAGTGCGGCTGGTGTCAGGACAAGTGGGGCATCTCCTGGCAGATCACCCCTCAGGTCCTCATCGAGGCGATAAGCGATCCCGACCCCGAGGCAGCGAGACGCGCCTTTGAGGCCATGATGCAGATGGGCAAGATTGACATTGCCACCATCGAGGCGGCGCGCCGGGGCGAGTAGCCCGTTCGCACGGGCGCCACACACAACAAGGCCACCCCTGGGGGTGGCCTTGTGCATATTGGCTGTCAGTGTAGTTGTCCACTAAATCCGGACTCTTGATTAGGCGGTCATTGAGTACTAGACATCTGATCCACATAACTGACGGACAAAGCCAACCTCATCCCGGATGCCTACCCTGTTACCATCCGGATCATGAATATTGATGGTCACTCCCCAATCGTTCTCAATAATCTCAGCTGTTAGACCGAACTCACGTACCCGCAAAAGTGCAGCCGCCATATCCGACACATTGAATCTGATCTTCGTTGGGCAAACCAAAATTGATTTACCTTCATCTATTGCCGTTCCACCGGTTTCAATCATCAGGTAACTGCTACCTAGCGCCAAACAGCTCAGCCTAAACTCTCCCTCGTTCCTGCTAAACATTAACGGTAAGTCAAACAGATCGCGGTAGAAGGCGACACACTCCTCATAACGCTCGACATTCAGGATGATGCCATTCCGTGATATTTCCATCTCTGTTCCTTATAAGTACGAAGGCTAAAAAGAGGTTATCCCCTGTCATATCCACCCGATAAAAAAATGGACCTGGTATGAACCAAGTCCATTTCGGTTAATTACACTGCCCGCACATCACTCCCCGACGTAATCCTCGGTGGGCACGCAGGAGCAGAACAGGTTGCGATCCCCGTAGACGTCGTCGATGCGGTTGACCGAGGGCCACAGCTTGCTGGCGCGCACGGCGTCGGACGGGAAGACCGCTTCGGCGCGGCTGTAGCCGCGGCTCCACTGCTCGTCCATGACGTCATCCTGGGTGTGGGGCGCATTGACCAGGGGGTTGTCGGTCAGGCTCCAGTGACCGTCCTGCACCCGGGCGATCTCGGCGCGGATGGCGGTCATGGCTTCCACGAAGCGATCCAGCTCGCGCTTGGATTCGGATTCGGTCGGCTCGACCATCAGGGTGCCCGCTACCGGGAAGCTCATGGTCGGCGCGTGGAAGCCGTAGTCCATCAGGCGCTTGGCCACGTCCATCTCGCTGATGCCACTGGCTTCTTTGAGCGGGCGGATGTCCAGGATGCACTCGTGGGCCACCCGGCCGTTGCGACCTGTATAGAGCACGGGGAAGGATTCACCCAGCTTCTTGGCCAGGTAGTTGGCGTTGAGGATGGCGACCTGGGTGGATTTCTTGAGCCCCTCGTCCCCCAGCATGGCGATGTACATCCAGCTGATGGGCAGGATGCTGGCCGAGCCGAACGGGGCGGCAGACACGGCGCCGTTGTCACGGCTCGCCAGTTCGGTCTTGACCACGGCGTGACCGGCTACAAACGGTGCCAAGTGTTTCTTCACGCCGATGGGGCCCATGCCCGGACCGCCACCGCCATGAGGAATGGCGAAGGTCTTGTGCAGGTTGAGGTGAGACACGTCCGCGCCGATAAAGCCTGGCGCCGTCAGCCCGACCTGCGCGTTCATGTTGGCGCCGTCCAGGTACACCTGACCACCATACTGGTGAACGATGTCGCACACCTCCTTGATGGTCTCCTCGTACACCCCGTGGGTGGAGGGGTAGGTCACCATCAGGCAGGAGAGCTGGTCTCCGACCTCGGCGGCCTTGGCGCGCAGGTCGTCCAGATCCACGTTGCCTGCCTTGTCACAGGCGGTGACGATGACCTTGAGGCCCGCCATCTGGGCGGAAGCCGGGTTGGTGCCGTGGGCAGAGGCCGGGATGAGGCAGACATCGCGATGCCCCTCTCCGCGAGACTCGTGGTACTTCTTGATGGCCAAGAGGCCCGCGTATTCGCCCTGCGCGCCGGAGTTGGGCTGCATGCAAACCGCATCGTAGCCGGTCACCTTCACCAGCCAGTCTTCCAGATCTGCCAGCAGCAGCTGGTAACCCTGGGTCTGCTTGAGCGGCGCGAAGGGGTGCAGCTTGCCGAATTCAGGCCAGGTCACCGGGATCATCTCGGCGGTGGCGTTGAGCTTCATGGTGCAGGAGCCCAAGGAGATCATGGCGTAGTTCAGGGCCAGATCTTTCGCTTCGAGACGGTGGATGTAGCGCAGCATCTCGGTCTCGGAGTGGTACTTGTTGAATACCTCGTGGGTCAGCACGGCGTCGGTGCGCAGCAGGTCTTGCGGAATGGCGTGATGAGTCTGGGCGGCCTGGTCGAGGGCCTCCACATCGAGGCCGTGACCCGCCCCAAGGAACAGGTCGAACAGCTCGGCCACATCGCCTCGGGTGGTGGTTTCAGAGAGGGACACACCGACCGCACCGTCCAGATCCGCACGCAGGTTGATACCGAGCCCTTCGGCCTTGGCAATGAGTGCAGCCTTGTCCGACGTCAGTACTGTGAGGGTATCGAACCAGCTTCCGTGCTTGAGGGCCACGCCCTTGGCGGTAAGGCCGAGCGCCAGGATGGTGGTCAGACGGTGCACGCGGGAGGCGATGGTTTTCAGCCCCACCGGGCCGTGGTAAACGGCGTAGAAGCTCGCCATGTTGGCCAGCAGCACCTGGGCGGTACAGATGTTGGAGTTGGCCTTCTCGCGGCGGATGTGCTGCTCGCGGGTCTGCATGGCCATGCGCAGGGCGCTCTTGCCACGGGCATCCTTGGAGACGCCGATGATGCGACCCGGCATGGAGCGCTTGTAGGCGTCGCGGGTGGCGAAGAAGGCGGCGTGGGGGCCACCGTAACCCATGGGCACGCCGAAGCGCTGGGCACTGCCGAACACCACGTCGGCACCCAGTTCACCCGGGGATTTGAGCAGCAGCAGGGAGAGCATGTCGGTCCCGACGCAGGCCAGCCCCTTCTGGGCCTGGACGGCGGCAATGAGGGAACGCAGATCGGCCACATTGCCGGTGGTGCCCGGGTACTGGAACATGGCACCGAATACCTCTTCGCTCACGGCCTCGCCCGCAGGGCCGACCACCACATCGAAACCGAAGTGGACCGCGCGCTCCTTGACCACGTCGATCACCTGGGGGTGAACGTCGTCGGCCACGAAGAAGAGGTTGGATTTGGATTTGGCCATGCGCTTGGCCAGCGCCATGGCTTCGGCGGCGGCGGTGGCTTCATCGAGCAGGGAGGCGCTCGCCAGATCCATGCCGGTGAGATCCAGGGTGAGCTGCTGGAAGTTGAGCAGGGCTTCGAGACGGCCCTGGGCCAGCTCGGGCTGATAGGGGGTGTAGGCGGTGTACCAGCCCGGGTTTTCCAGCACGTTGCGCAGGATGACGTGGGGCACATGGGTGTCGTGGTAGCCCATGCCGATGTAGCTCTTGGCGATCTGGTTCTTGGCCGCATAGCCCTTGAGCTTGGCCAGGGCCTCCACTTCGGTCATGGGGGCGCCGATACCAAGCGGCCCCGGACGACGGATGGCGGCGGGGACCGTCTGCTCAATCAGATCGTCCAGGCTCTCGGCACCTACGGTGGCGAGCAGGGCCCGCAGTTCTTCCTCACCCGGGCCGATATGACGGCGGATGAAATCGGTTTTTTGCTCGAGTTCAAACAGTGACTGGGTCATTTCCCTATTTCCTGGTAATAGGTCCTGGCATGACATCCTGATAACCAAGACCTGATGTTCCTGTAGCCGGTCGATACCGGCTCCACTCATGTTCTGTGTCCGCCGCGGGCAGACGGGGAATGCGGCAAGGCATCCCGAAGGCGCAAAGGCTGCGCCCATCCTGCAACCGCCATGGCCGCAGGATGGCAGTCATACAAGTGGGCCCTGCTGTGTTGGCAGGGCCCGGGGGCATTACTCTTCGTCCACCACGTTCTGGTAGCCTTCGGCATCCAGCAGGTTGGCGAGCTCGCCCGCGTCGTCCAGCTTGATGCGGAACAGCCAGCCGGCGCCGTAGGGGTCGGAGTTGACCAGCTCGGGGCTGCCTTCCAGCTCTTCGTTGACGGCCAGGATCTCGCCGCTCACCGGGCTGTAGATGTCGGAGGCGGCCTTGACGGACTCCGCCACGGCGCAATCTTCACCGGCGCTCACCTGCTTGCCCACTTCCGGCAGATCGACGAACACCATGTCCCCCAGCAGATCCTGGGCGTGCTCGGTGATGCCGACCACGGCTTCGCCGTTGGCTTCAACACGGACCCACTCGTGGGAGGTGGCATATTTCAGTTCGCTCGGGATATGGCTCATTTGTGCTTCCTTTATGCTCTTGGATCGCTTCAACAAAAATGGGGCGGCGAAGGTCAACCCTCGCCGCAATCAATGATTACACCAACGGCTGGCCGTTGCGCACGAAGGCCGGCTTGGTGACTTTCACGGTGACCTGCTTCTTGCGGATCTCCACCTGGGCCTGTTCGCCGATATCACGGGGCACCCGCGCCAGGGCAATGCTGTAACCCAGGGTGGGCGAGAAGGAGCCGGAGGTGATCACCCCTTCCCGTGTCTCGCCGCTCTCGCTGGTGAAGGTGACCGGCATG
This sequence comes from Aeromonas sp. 25-248, assembly GCF_053005425.1. Taxonomy (NCBI): domain Bacteria; kingdom Pseudomonadati; phylum Pseudomonadota; class Gammaproteobacteria; order Aeromonadales; family Aeromonadaceae; genus Aeromonas; species Aeromonas sp. 25-248. Next base: position 231,305 of record NZ_JBRKTB010000003.1, read on the forward strand.
CCGGCACGCAGCACGCCCTTTTCTTCCATCACCAGACCCACCAGCTTGGGCTGGTTGCCGGCGGCCTTCTGGGCTTCCAGGACTGCGCGGCCGATGAATTGGCGGGAGGCAGGCTCCCAGGCCAGGGTCCAGGCCATGTTGGCGGCGAGCGGAGAGATTGTCTCGTCCATGTCCTGACCGTAGAGGTTCATGCCCGCTTCCAGGCGCAGGGTATCACGGGCACCCAGGCCACAAGGGGCCACGCCGTTGTCCAGCAGGGCCTGCCACAGATCGCACGCCTTCTCTTGGGGGACCACGATCTCGTAGCCATCTTCACCGGTGTAGCCGGTGGTGGCGATGAAGAGATCCCCGGCCTGCACACCGAAGAAGGGCTTCATCCCTTCGACCGCCGCATTCTGCTCGGGGGTGAACACCTTGGCAGCCTTGGCCTTGGCGTGGGGGCCCTGCACCGCGATCATGGCAAGCTCGGGGCGCTCGGTCACGCTCACGGCAAAGTCGATGGCGTGATGGCGGATCCAGGCCAGATCCTTCTCGCGGGTGGCGGAGTTCACCACCAGGCGGTAGAAGGTATCGGTCAGGAAATAGGTGATGAGGTCATCGATGACGCCGCCTTCCGGGTTGAGCATGCCGCTGTAGAGGGCCTTGCCGGGGACGGTGAGTTTGGCCACGTCGTTGGCCAGCAGGTGTTGCAGGAAGGCTTTGACCCGCTCGCCGGTCAAATCGACGATGGTCATGTGGGAGACATCGAACATGCCTGCATCGGTGCGCACCACATGGTGCTCTTCCAACTGGGAACCGTAGTTGATGGGCATCTCCCAACCGTGGAAGTCCACCATCTTGGCACCCGCTTCCAGGTGTTTCGGATGCAATACAGTAGTCTGGATCATCGCTATGTTTCCTTAAGCGTTCGCGACAACACTCGCAATCCGCCCCGGCTCGTCGGGAACTACGGACCACAAGCTCTGTGCTCGTTCCCGCCCGGGCGGGCAGGAGTGATTCCTTGAACGGAGCGGATTATATGACAAGCGTGCCGGGGCACCGCTCAAAAAAAACTAATCCTCACCCAACTCACTGACACCAGACACTAAGGTAAAAACAGTGATAAAAACAGCCAAAACCGCGCCATTGCGGGATTTAATGTTGATTTTTACCGTCCCGTCACAATTTACAGAAAAACGTTTCGCTTCTCGCCAACATTAAAGGCTGACACCCCGAAGGGGCATCTCGCCCTGTCAGATTAGTTTTTTTGTTAAAACCCCGGGGTAAGATTAGATTTTTTCACCTTTGGCCAGGGTGGGCAGCTCCCCATCCAGCCCCATGGCGGCCCGGATCATGCCCTGCTTGAGGGGAGCAAGACCGTCGACGGCGCGAAGCCCCACCCCGCGCACCAGCTTCTTGAGGGGGTTGCTGCCCGCAAACAGTCGCTTGAGCCCCTCCATGGCCGCCAGCATGCGCGCCGCCTCGCTCTTGCGCCAGCGCTCATAGCCCCGCAGGTTGGCGAGCAGGCCGATGTCCGCGCCCTTGCCGTGATGAATGAGGGTCTGCTCCGCCAGGGCGGCGGCATCCAGCAAGCCCAGATTCACCCCCTGCCCCGCCAGCGGGTGGATGGTGTGGGCCGCATCCCCCACCAGCACCAGGCGCTCGCGGGCAAAGTCGCGGGCGTAGCGGGCGGTGAGCGGAATGGCGCTGCGAGCCCCCTCCACCTTGCACAGCCCGAGGCGCCCATCAAAGGCGGCGGTGAGCTGGCGGTTGAAGCCGTCGTCATCCAGGGCGCAGAGCGCCTCGGCGCGGGCCGCGGGCACAGACCACACGATGGAGCAGAGGTCGGGCTGCCACAGGGGCAGGAAGGCGAGCGGCCCTTGGGGGGTGAAGATCTGGCGCGCCACCGCCTCATGGGGCTCGGCACAACGCACCGTCGCCACCAGGGCGTGATGACCGTAATCCCAGCTGGTGAGGGGAATATCTGCCTGACGGCGCACCCAGGAGTGGGCGCCGTCGGCGGCCACCACCAGCTTGGCCGAGAGGGCCTGGCCATCTTCCAGCAGCAGCAGGGCGCCCGCTGGCCCGCACTGCAGGCTGGTGGCCCGGGCCGGGGTCAGCATCTGGATATTGCTGGCCCCCGCGATGGCGTCCAGCAGCGCAAGCTGGATCACCCGGTTCTCGACGATGTGGCCAAGAGCCCCCTGACGCAGGCTGGCGGCATCGAAATCGATGTGGCCGAAACTGTCCTGCTCCCACACCTGCATCTTCTCGTAGGGCTGCAGGCGGCACGCCACTATGCCGTCCCAGGCGCCGACCCCTTGCAGGATGTGCTGACTCGCGAGGCTCAGGGCACTGACCCTGTTGTCCGGCGTCTCACCGAGCGTTGCATCGGGCAGCAGGCCTTCCACGATGGCCACCTTGATCGCCCGGTTCTTGAGGGCGGCAGCGAGCCCCAGGCCCACCATGCCCCCCCCCACGATCACCACATCCACATCTTGCATCTGCATTCTCTTGTGTCCTTTCCGGGCGAGTCGCCAGGATCTGCGAGGCGACGCCCACAGGCGTGCCTCTTGCTCGAAATCGTCTTTGCCGCCCAGGGCGACAGCGCTTATTGGCCGCACACCTCGTCCACGAATCCCAGGGTGCGGGAGGCGAGCGGAGCCTTGAGCCAGGGCACTCTGCCCATCAGGGAGAGCGCCAGATTGCGGCCCACCACCAGGGGAGCGTGATGGTTTGAGAAGAACTGGGCCAGGGAGGACGTGAGCCAGACGGTCTGGGCCTGATCGTCCCGCCGCTGCTGCCAGTAGCCGCTTAGCACCTCAAAGCCGCCGATGTCTTCCCCCGCCGCGAGCGCACGGGCCAGGGTCCGGGTCAGCACGTCCAGATCCCGCATGCCGAGGTTGAACCCCTGACCGGCGATGGGGTGCAGCAGGTGGGCGGCGTTACCCACCAGCACGGTGCGCTGGGCCAGCGGGTAGTCGGCCACCGTCAGCACCAGCGGATAGAGGTGGCGCACGCCTGTACGCTCGATGCGCCCGAGGCGCCAGCCAAAAGCCTGCTGCAGACGGGCGAGAAAGGCGGCGTCATCCAGTGCAAGCAGCCCCGGTGCCTCGTCCCGCGGGACGCTCCACACCAGAGAGGAGAGGCCGTCCTGCATGGGCAGCAGGGCCAACGGCCCTCCATCGGTGAAGCGCTCGAAGGCCCGCCCGGCGGGATCCTCGGCGGTCTTGACGGTGGCGATGATGGCGCTCTGGCCATAATCGTGGCGACTGACCGGCATCTTGAAATGCTGGCGCACGAAGGAGTGGCCCCCGTCGGCCGCCACCAGCAGCCGGGTGCGGTAGCGCGCGCCCCCCTCCAGGGCGAGCGTCACTCCCCCCTCGTCGGGGTCGATGGCTTCAAGCCTGGCCGGGCACAACATACGGATCTGCGGGCAGGCGGCGATCGCCTCTTGCAGCACGATGCCCGCCGCCGACAGCTCGATCACCTGACCGAGGGCGGGCAGGGCATACTCCGCCGCCGACAGCCGGGTCTGGCCGCAGTGGCCCCGATCCGACACATGGATATGGGTGATGGGGGAGCAGTGGGGCACCAGGTGCGGCCAGAGGCCGTGACGGGCCAGCGCCTCGCAGGTACCGGCGGAAAGCGCGATGGCACGGGCATCGAAACCGGGATGAGCATTGAGCTCGGGCGCACTCGCCTCCAGCAGCAGGATCTGCAGGGGGGCGCCATCCTGTCCTTTCAGGGCGGCAAGGGAGAGGGCCAGCACGGCACCGCTCATACCACCGCCGACGATAGCCACGTCGACGTGAACCAGATCAGATTGAGACATGAGAAGAGGGCATAGGCGAAAAAACGTGGGCCAATCCTACCACAAAGGTGGCGGACGGGATGCGAAGCCACGGGCAAAAAACCGCTTTGGCACCATGGGTTAGCAGAGTACCTCCCCTGCTCTCACCCTTGTAAAACAGAAAGAGCGCCGTGATGCGCTCTTTCATTGACCCGCTGGGCAGGCAGATCAGTGCAGGGTAGGCGGCGTGCTCGGCGCGGCCGGGCGCTTGCCAAACTCCTCGAACGCCATCATGACCCCGAGGCGCACGTGTTCGTAGAGCACCAGGAAGGAGGCTTCGTTCTCTTCATCTTCCTGATCGAATTCGGCAGAGACCTGGGTGATGCTGGCGATGTCCTGAATCATCTCCTGCAACTCTTCGGATGCCTTGGAGAGCTCCTGTTGCACCACGCCAAAGCCGGCCAGGAAGGCCTGGGACCAGTCCACCAGCGAGTCGATGCGCTCATCGAGCGGCGCCTCGTCGCTTGGCAGCAGCAGCTCGACGCCCTTTTGTGCCATCAGGCTCTCGATCACCTCGTGATAGAGGTCGGTCATCACCTGGCGCACCGGTGCCGGCAGACCGAAACCGTCGTTGATCAGATCATTGAAATGGGGCTGCCAGCTTTTGTCGTCCAGGGCCACGCCACCGCACACTAGGCCGCAGATCACGCCATGGGCCTCGACGGCCGTCGCCATGAGGTCGTGCTGTGCCATCAGGTCCGCCACGGCGGCGTATTTCAGGGGGGTTGTTTTGCTCATCTAGGATCCGCTCAAAGTTCAGGCAAATATGCAGAATTTATGGCCGAGATCCTAGCATTCTCCCCCTGCCAGAGCCAGCAAGGCCTTGAAACTTCTGCATCTGCGCTATATAGTCCCGCCCAGTTGTCCACGTGGATATAGGCGGAAATCAGCCCCGCCGTATTGAGGAAGGCATGAGCATAGAGGCCGTAGAAATCGTCATTCTGGGACGTCCCTACAAGGTGTCCTGTCCCCTGGGACAACAAGATGCCCTGCGCCAGGCCGCCGACCAGCTGACCGACAAGCTCATCGAGCTTCGTCAACGTTCCAAGGTCTCCAGCAACGAACAGCTGGCCGTCATGGCAGCGCTCAATTTCTGTCATGAGCTCTGCCTTGAAAAAGAGAAAAACCACCAATACTCTGAGACCATGGACAAGCGGATCAAGATGCTGCAACGCACCATCGAAGCCGCCTTGATCGAGCACGGACAATACGGTGAATCCAGCGAAGAGGCGCAACAGCCCTAATCGCACCGAGTTTTGAAATTCCCTGGAGTGTTTGTCAGCCGGTTCAAGTCCCCGAGCCGATATTCATACCAAACAGGGGGTCTGCCTTCTGGCTATTGAGCATGCTCGGCCCGACCGAGAAGCCTGCGGCCAGATTAGATCTCCGCCTTGAACCGACGGTTCAAGGGCCCAAACCGGCAACGGCATCTCCGGGGTACCTACCCAAAAAAGCCCGTCATCACGACGGGCTTTTTCTTTGCCTGCGCGGTATCCCCCTTCCACTCCCCTGCGGCGTCTCGCCACCCGGAAGGAGGCAGTAAAAAGCCCGCCAACGGGGCGGGCTCTTGGCCGTGTCAGACGGCCATCTGCTCGTGGGGCGCGCCGTGGTGGCGCAGCCACACAAAGCTCAAGGCCACGATCAGCACCATCACCGTCATGATGGCCCCCAGGGTCACCTGCCCCGTCATCGGGAAGCTGGCGGCCAGCAGGGTTACCACGCCAGCCCCCAGATTCTGCATGCCCCCGAGCACGGCTCCCGCGGTGCCAGCCTGGCCCGGGAAGGGCTCGATGGCACAGGAGGTTGCGGTCGGATAGAGAATGCCGCTGCCAATGAAGTAGACCGCAGCCCCGCCCACGAGGGAGGCAGCGCTCACCATGCCGAGCAGCCCGGGTACCAGGATGATGAGCGACCCCAGGGCCAGGAAGGCGATGCCAAGGCGCATCAGCTTGCCCTGGCTCAGGCGAAAACTCAGTCTGGCGGAGAGCCAGGCGCCGAACAGATAACCGGGCAGCGGCAGCACGAACAGCACGCTGACGGTGCGGGCACTCAGCTTGAGCACGTCCCCCAGCAACACCCCGGCCGCCGCCTCGAACACCGCGAGGCCGGCAAAGGTGGCCATCAGACAGAGCAGGTTGCCCTGAAAGCGCGGGTTGCCGAGCACATGACGATAGGCGGCGCCCACCCGCAGCGAATGCTGGCGGGCCGATGCTGGCAGCGTCTCCCCAAACCAGGCCAGCAGCGCCAGGGTGGTCAGGGCACCAAAACCGAACAGGAACCAGTAGCCGGCACGCCAGTTGAACAGCTCGGTGAGCCAGCCGCCCAGCACAGGTGCCAGCAGAGGGGAGAAGATGACCCCCATGCTCACCAGGCTGTTGGCACGGTTGAGCTCGGCGCCACTGTAACGGTCGCGCATCACGGTCCGGCTCATGGCGCCCCCTGCCCCGGTTCCCAGCCCCTGGATCAGGCTGCCCGCCAGCAGGGCGGTGAAGCTCGGGATCAGCTGGATGGTGAGGGTGCCGACCAGGAAGATCATCATGCCGATGATGAGCACAGGACGACGACCGATGCGATCCGACAAGGGGCCATAAACGAACTGGGAGAGGCCGTAGGGAATGAGGTAGCAGGCCATCACCGCCTGCAGCTGGCCGGAGGCCACATGGAAGTCCCCCGCCATCATGGGAATGGAGGGCACATAGAGGGTCTGGGTCATCTGACCCACGGCGACCATCAGGATGGTCAGGAAAAACAGGGGATAGAAGCTGTGCCGATACATACTGTCGTCCGAAAAAATCAAAAAGCCGCCACCCTCCGGGCAGGGATCTGCAGGAGGTGTCTGACAAAGGTCGTTGAAGAGGAACAAGGCGGAGGACCCGCACCCGCCAGCAGCAGGACGCTCTCTGGCTTACGACAATATTAGTGATTCATATCACAAAAAACGAACGAAACTTTATAATCTGCTTACCCAAGTTTTTCTAATGCGACGGGGCCCAAGGCCCCGTCACTGTCATCTCATCATGGGGGAAGGATTCATCCTGTCCCCTCTTTACCCCACTCTTCTCACCTCGGCCGACGCGCCTTCGAACATGGGGGTACCCGCCTCCCCCAGTCTCAGACAACGAGGAGCAACCTTGCCGGCCAGCCCCTCGTCATGGGTCACCAACAGCAGGGCGCAGCCTATCTCTCCCAGTTCCTCCAGCAGACAGGCGATGGTCTGTTGCTGGCTCAGGGGATCGAGCCGGGACGTGGGCTCATCGGCGAACAGCAGCACGGGGCGCAGCAACAGGGCCCGGATAAGCGACAGCCGCTGCAGCTCCCCTCCCGAGACCTGGTTTGGCAGGCGCGTCAGCAGCCGTTCATCCAGCCCCAACCGGGCCAGATAGTCGACAAGCCGATGGCGGGGCAGCCTGTGCAGACGCAGCACATCATCGAACTGGGTGGCGAGGCGCACCCGGCTGGCAAAGGCCTGCACCGGATCCTGATAGAGCTTCTGCCAGCGGCAGGGGGCTACCCCTTCCCGTCGCAGCACCTCCCCTTGCAGGGGGCGTTGCAGACCCAGCAGCACGTTGCCGAGGGTGCTCTTGCCCGCGCCGCTCGGCGCCATGATGGCCATTCGCTCCCCTTGCGCCAGGGCAAGGTCCAGCCCCGTGAACAGGGGTTGATCCCCATATCCCATGGCAAGCCCCTTTCCGCGGATGAGCCAGTCTCCGGTGGGAGGGACAGCCGCCTCGGGCCAGGCGGAGGGCTCCGCCGCCAGCAGGGCCCGGGTATAGGCATGGGATGGCGTGTGCAGCACACGCTCGGCGGGCCCCTGCTCCACGATCTCTCCTCCCTTGACCACCAGCACCCAGCCCCCCAATGCGCGAGCCAGGGAGAGATCATGGGTGATGGTCAGCAGATGGCGTCCACGGGCCAGGTAGCCCAGCAACAAGGCACCCAGCCTGGCTGCGGCCCGGCTGTCGAGCCCCTTGGTGGGCTCGTCGGCCACCAGCAGACGAGCCTCCCCCTGGGTGGCGGCGGCAAAGGCCGCGCGCTGGGCCATGCCTCCCGAGAGCTGGTGTACAAAAGCGCCCTCCCGCCCGGCCAGTCCAAGCCGCTCGAGGGCGGCGCGGGCCCGCGATCGGGCATCCTTGCCCCCTGGCAGCCACCCCTCCTCCACCTGGGCAAGCAACCCCATGGTGGGATCCAGCGCCAGCACCGGCTCCTGGGGTAGCATCGCCAGCTCCCTCCCCCAGAGAGTACGCAGGCGAGGCGTGTCGGCCAGGTTGTGATGGCGGCCACCCGACACCATCTCACCCCGGCCTGTCAGGGGGGCTGGCAAGGTCCCCATCAGGGCATGAGCCAACAGGGATTTGCCCGAACCGCTCTCCCCGATCAGGGTCAGGGCGGTGCCGGGATGAATGGTGAAATCCAGCGCCTGCAACAGGGTTTTCTGGCCATCATCGACCTGCAACCCCTTGATTTTAATGGCCGTCATGAGGTGGCTCCTTGTGAAGATGGCATGTCAAGGCCGCGCGTCTGATGAAGCAGCACCAGGGCCAGCAACATCAGCCCCATGACAAGAATGGGGGCCAGTAGCAGACGGGGAGCCTCCTGATAGTGGGGCAGCGCCTCCGTCATCATCAGCCCCAGCTCCGGCGTGGGCGGCTGAATGCCCACTCCGACAAAGCCCAGGGTAGAGAGGGTTAGAATGGCACCCGCTAGGCCGAAGGCCATCATGGTGAGCAACTGGGGGGCGAGCTCGGGCCAGAGATGGCGCCGCACCACATGGGCATGGCCGAATCCCAGCAGACGGGACGCCTCCACCTGGGGCGAGGCGAGCAGCCCCCGGCTGCGGGCACGCACCACCCGGTAATACTCCACCCACTGGGCCATGGCCAACCCGAGATAGAGGATGGCAAAGCCACCCTGGGCCATGGCGGAGAAGAGCAGCACCAGCAACAGGCCTGGCAGGGCCAGCACGCCGTCGGCCAGGCTGCGCAACAGACCGTCGACCCAGCCGCCGCGCCAGGCCGAAAGCCAGCCCAGCAATGAGCCCAGCAGCGCCGCCGTGATGACGCACAGCAGTCCCAACAGCAGGGAGAGCCGGGTCGCCGCCGCGAGGCGCGCCATCAGGCTGCGCCCCATCTGATCCCGCCCGAGGGGCTCCTGCCAGGAGGGATCAGCCAGAAACTGTGCCAGATCCTGAGCCGCCGGATCGGGCCAGAGCACGGGGCCCAGCAGGGCAAACAGCACCACCAGCAGGAGCAGGCCCAGCCCCGTTTTGACAGACAACGACATGATCAGGACTCCTTGGGACCGCGGGGGTCAATGGCAAGACAAAGCAGATCGGTGAGGGTATTGAGCAGCACGAAGAGCACCGCCAGCACCAGCACTGTCCCCTGAACCATGGGGATGTCGCGCCAGAAGATGGCGTGCACCAGCGCATGGCCGATCCCGGGCCAGGCAAACAGGCTCTCGACCACCACGACCCCCTCGATGAGCAGCACCAGCTGCACGCTGGTGTAGGCGATGATGCTGACCCCGGTGTTGCGCAGACCGTGGCGCCAGAAAACCCGGGCCGGCGAAAGCCCCTTGGTGAGGGCAAATCGGTAATAACCGGACTGCACCACGGTGAGCACGCTTTCACGCACCACCCGAGAGAGCACGCCGGAGAGCCCCAATCCCAGGGTCAGGGCGGGCAGCAGCAGGTTGCTCCCCTCCCCGTGCCCTGCCGCACTGACCCAGCCCAGCTCCACCGAGAGCATCACCATGAGCACCAGGCCGAGCAAGAAGGGGGGCAACGCACGCATCAGCACGCTCCAGCCCAGGGTCAGGCGATCACACCATCCCCCCGGGCGCAGCGCACTCAGGCTGCCAAGCGGCAGCGCCACCACCAGCGCCAGCACCACGGAGGCGCTCGCGAGCGTCAGGGTGGCGCCCAGGTGATGACCCACGTCGGTGGCGACCGGTGCGCCCGTCACCAGGGAGCTGCCGAGATCCCCTTGCAGCAAGGCCCACAGCCAGTCGCCAAAACGGACAAGGGCCGAGCCGGCCAACCCCAGCTCGCTGCGCACCGCGTTGGCCGCCTCGGCGGTGACATAGTCATAGCCATAACGACCCGCCGCGATGCGAAAGGCGATGTCTCCGGGCAGGGACTGCACCATCAGAAAACAGAGTCCGGCCACCAGCAGGGCAACCACCAGCGCCTGCACCAGACGCTGACCCAGTATCCCCATGACGCGAGACAAGGGTGTCGCTGTCATCGTGCGCTCCATGTCAACTTGTCCAGGCCATAGCTGCGCTCCTGGGGATCGAGTTCAAATCCCTCCAGCCCCCGACTGACCGCCGCGCTCTGGCGGTACCAGGCGATGGGCAGGAGCGGCAACTCCTGTTGCAATGTCGTGGCTATCTCCCGGCGAGCCGCGGCGGCGTCTGTGGGCGACAAGGCTTGCGTGGCAAGGCGGGTCAGTGTTTGCGTCATAGCTGGGGAGTGCCAGTTCATCACCCCCCAGTCCGCACCGGCAGGGGCCAAGTCCCCCAGCAACGTGACCAGGGGATCCGGTACCAGAGCATAATTGCGGGCGTAGAGACCAAGCTGGAGGGAGCCGTCCTGATGGCCCGCCGGGATCTCGCTCGAGTTGCCCACCGCCACCTTGAGCTCCACCCCTACCGCCTGCCACTGCGCCTGCAGTGCCGTGGCAAGGAGCGGCAGCTCCGGACGGTCAGGGAAGGTACGCAGGGTCAGGGCGAAGCGCTCTTCCCCCTTGCGCAGCACACCGTCCTCCCCCGGCTGCCAGCCTGCCGCCGCGAAGGCCGCCCGGGCCGCCTTGACGTCATAGGCAAGCGGCGTCAACCCGAGCTGGTGCCACTCCCCCAGAGTGGGAGGAAAGAGCTGGGTTGCCGCCATCTCGGGATCCCGCAGCAGGGCGGCTGCCATACCACGACGATCGATGGCGAGACTCAGGGCACGGCGCACCACCGGATCGCTCAGACGAGGATCGGCGCCATTGAGCTTGAGCTGGATGGTCCGTGGCAGGGTGACCGAGGCGATGGAGACCCGTGACGCCTGCTGCAAGCGGCGGATGCTGACCGGATCCAGCCCCCAGGCGATGTCGGCCTGACCGCTCTCGGCCATCAGGGTGCGGCTCTCTGCGCGCCCCACCGTCAGGTAGCTGACCTCCTCGATCGCGGGCCTGGCCCCCTGCCAGCCGTCGAAACGCACAGTCTCTATCCGCTGGGGTTGTTGCAGGCGGGTGATGCGGTAGGGGCCAGAGCCTATCACCTGGGTTACCTCCCCCTTGGTATCGTAGGCGGCCTTCGCCAGGATCTGGGTGCTGGGGTGGGCCAGCACGGCGGGCAGGGAGGCGAAGGGTTCGCTCAGGGTGACCTTCAAGACGCCATCTCCAGATCCGATGGACGCAATAGGAGCGCTGATCATCACACCGGGCTTGCGCCAGGCCTGTTGCAGGGCAAAAGCGGCCTGCTCGGCGCTCACCTCGCTGCCATCGTGAAAACGGGCCCCGGGGCGCAACGTGAATCGCCACTGCAGACCGTCATCGCTACGCGACCACTCACTGGCAAGCCCGGGTTGCAGATTGCCTTTCCCATCGACATCCACCAGGGTCTCCGCCACCTGCATGCGAGTAAAGAAGACCCCGTTGCTGGCGGGGTCGACACTGTGGATCTCCCAAGGCCCCACCATGGCAAGCGGTTTGCCGTCGGCTGCAGTCGTTCCTGCCATCAGAGCCAGGGCGAACCACCCGGCTGCGGTGCATTTTTTTGTCATCCTTTCCATCCAAGCTTCATGTTCATCAACCAAAGAAATGGCGTTATAACATAACAATTAATCAGGAAGAATGACTTTTGATTTTTGATAAATGGCTTATTTGAAAGACAAAAAGCGACTGCGATGCAGATCGTCAAACAACGGGGAGTCAAAGGGGAATAAAAAAGATGGCCCGTCAGGGCCATCATGATGGTGTCAGCGAGTCACCATCTGCTGCGCCCGCTTGACCTGATCCTCGGGGCTCTCATTGCGCGGTGGAATGGTGATGCCCTTCTGGCAGGCGGGCCTGGCTTCCATGCGTGCCATCCAGGCCTGCAAATGCACCAACCCCTCGATGGAGATACCACTCCAGTCGTGGATGCGCACCCAGGGCCAGGTAGCGATGTCGGCGATGCTGTACTCGTCCGCCAGATACTCATGGTGTGCCAGATGACCGTCGAGCACCTCGAACAGGCGTCGCCCCTCCTTCTGGTAACGCTCGATGGCGGCCGGGATCTTCTCGGGGAAATAGCGATAGAAGACGTTGGCCTGCCCCATCATGGGACCGACGCCCCCCATCTGGAACATCAGCCACTGGATGGCCTGGGAGCGGCGCTTGGGATCCTGCGGCAGCAACTTGCCGGTTTTTTCCGCCAGATAGATAAGGATGGCGCCGGACTCGAACACCGCAAAGTCACCATTGTCCCGATCGACGATGGCCGGGATGCGGCCATTGGGGTTGATGGCCAGGAACTCGGGCTTCTTCTGCTCCATGGTCGCGAAATCAAGGGGAATGACCTTGTAGGGCAGCCCCAGCTCTTCGAGGGCGATCGACACCTTGAACCCGTTGGGCGTGGCGGCAGTGTACAACTCTATCATCTTGGACTCCTTGAACGTTCAGGGGAAAGGATCAGGCCTGGGCGCTGGACCGGGCACTCACCCGTTCATGCCAGTCCTGCAAATGGGGCAGTTCGGGGGTGATACGCAGGCCGACCACCTTGCCAAAATCAATGGTACAGAGGGCAAGAATGTCGGCGATGGTGAAGCGTTCCCCCGCAATATAGGGCACCTCGGCAAGACGGGCATCCAGCTTGTCAAACCAGATCTGAGCCTGTTGCTTGCACTCCTCCCCCCATTCGGGGAAGACCCGTTCCCGGTCTTTGTAAAAACCGGTGATATGACGAAACGCCATACCGGTCGGCAGCCAGAGGTTGAACTCGATGAAGCGACTCCACATCTCTATGGTGGCGCGCTCCAGCGCGGTGCTGCCAAACAGGTTCGGTTCGGGGTGGAGCTCTTCAAAATAGCGGCAGATGGCCAGGGTTTCACTCAGACAGGTTCCGTCATCGAGTTCCAGCACAGGAATGCGCCCGGCCGGGTTCTTGGTCAAAAAAGCGGGCGCCAGGTTTTCCCCCGCCCCCAGATCAACCTGTTGATATTCCATCTCGACCCCCTTCTCCGCCAGAAACATTCTGACCCGACGGGCATTGGGGGCTCGTCTCAGCTCATAAACCTTCATGTCACCTCCGTCGACGAACACACGGTGAGCCGCTGCGCAGGCCATAGCAAAGCGGCACAATGTCGGTCAGTTATGACAAATATTGTGCCCCTTGAACAGCCCGCATCGAGGGGGAGATGATTAGCTGCTCAGTACCCCTGGTTGGCGCTGGCGCAGCAAGATAAGACGGGAAAGCAGCGGGAAATAGGATTCAAACTTGCTTTGCAGCACCAGGCTGCAGGCAGGATCCGCCAGTTCGGCCTCATCCAGCAGAATACCGTTGGAGACGAAATAAAAATGCGGATCCCGGACATCCGGCCCCTGTGGAGGATGTTCATACTGTCGATGCACCAACAGGGGAAGCACCGGCAATCCCAGTGCACTGCCTCCTGCAGGCCAGAGCGGAGCAGGCCAGGCAGCGCCCTCTTCTTCCAGCAGCAGGATCGCCGCTTCATCCTTCGACGGTTGCCACTGCTGGGGCTGTGCCACCCGGACCTCGGTGACATAATCGCTCTCTTCGCTGGCGGCACGCAGTGCGGCCAACACACCCAGAGTCGTCGGCGACGACGGTTTCTGACTGATTAATGACAGATTCATGGCTCATATCCCTATGCTCACCACAGCCTGTTATCCGGCTGTCGCGATAAGACTAGTTGATTACAGGTCTTTATTGGAGCCGTCAGATCTGTCAGTCACCACCCTGACCGAATGAGGGCATAGCAGTTGCTATTCCCGAATATCTTGGTAAGATGTCGCGTCCTTTTATCCCCCGTTCTTTAACATCCAGTGGTGAACCTATGCATCCGATGCTGAATATCGCCGTGCGCGCTGCGCGCAACGCCGGTCAAGTAGTAGTAAAAGCCTTTTCTCAACCCGAGAACATCGAGGTTATCCAGAAAGGCAGCAATGACTTCGTGACCAACGTTGACCGTGACGCCGAAGCGGCCATCATTCACACCATCAAAAAATCTTACCCGGAACACAGCATCGTTGCTGAAGAGTCTGGCGAGATTGCCGGTACCAATCCGGACTACCAATGGATCATCGACCCACTGGATGGCACGACCAACCTGGTCAAAGGCATTCCGCACTTTGCCGTTTCCATCGCTCTGCGCGTCAAGGGCAAGACCGAACAAGCCGTTGTCTACGATCCCATCCGTGACGAGCTGTTCACTGCCACCCGCGGCAGCGGCGCCCAGCTGAACGGCTACCGCATCCGTGTCGGCAAGGCCAAAGAGCTCTCCGGCACCATCCTGGCCACCGGGTTCCCGTTCAAGCAGAAGCACCACATCGAACCCTACCTGAAGATGTTCCAGAGCATGTTCATCGAGTGCGCAGACATCCGTCGTGCTGGCTCCGCCGCGCTGGATCTCGCCTATGTGGCCGCTGGCCGCGTCGACGGTTTCTGGGAAATCGGCCTGAAACCCTGGGACACCGCCGCCGGTGAGCTGCTGGCCAAAGAAGCCGGCGCCATCGTCACCGACTTCGTCGGTGGTCACAACTACGAAAACTCCGGCAACATCGTGGTTGCCAACCCGCGCGTTCTTAAAGAGATGCTCGGCAAGATCCGTGAAAACCTGCCGGAATCCCTGGCCAAGTAATCCCGGATACCCGTGAAAAAAATGCCAGTCGGTTCACCGACTGGCATTTTTTATTCCTGACTACAGAGAAAATCCCGCCCTTCTCGATGACTCAACGGGATCAGATAGTGCCGTTGCGTCCCATGTTGATCACCACCCGGCGGTTCTTGGCTCGGCCAGCTTCCGTTTCGTTGGAGGCCACGTGCTGTTTCTCACCGTGCCCTTCCACCGAGATCTTGCCCTCCTCGATGCCGAGATCCACAAACACCTGCTTGATGGCATCCGCTCGCTTCTCGGAGAGCTTCTGGTTTGGCCAGCGGCCGCCATAGCTGTCGCTGTAGGCGTCGATCACCACCACATCGATGCTCTTGTCTGCCTTCACATAGTCACCGATCATCGCCAGCCGCCGCTTGGAGGCCGGTGACAACTGATCGCTGTTCTTGTCATAGGAGAGCACGCTGAAGGCGATGTCGTTGAAGCTGTAGGGCAGCAAACCACTCAGGCAGTCCATGAACGCCTGGTACTTGACCCTGAAATTGACCGACGAGAGCGATACCCGCACCGGCCTGTCCTGACGATACCAGTCGCGATACTGGAAAGTCGGCATACGCCCTCCTTCCAGCTCGTCCAGCATGGTCCAGGCGGTCTGCCCCGCCACCAGGCCGTCAAACTGCTGATAGAACTGCAACTGGCTGATCTGTCGCCCGGCCACCCCGGGACGCCAGCTGGGGGGCATGATCCCGAGGCTCACTGTCTGGGTACGCGCCTGGGGTCGCTGCCCCTTGAGCTCGAAATCCAGATTGATCTTGCGCCCGGCCCGGCTGACAAAGGCCCCGGTTCCCCAGCGGGGAATAGGATGCTCCAACCTGCACTCCACCTGGGTATCAGAGGTCAGGCGCCAGACGGATTGATCCAGACCGGCGCCAAATTCGGTCACGCCCGCCTGCAACTGCATACTCACTGATATGCTGATCAACCCCAACACCCAAGCATTCAACGGCTTGTCCTCCACACTATCTCGAATTATCTATCGGCAGCGGCAGGACAAGCTTTAGGTCAAAACGCTCAGTGGGGGGAAGAAGGGGCCATCAGCTTGAAGCTGGCGATGCGTCCCGCCAGATCCCGGGCCAGGGCATCCAGTTCGGCACTGTGTTGTTGCAGGGTATGGGAGTGCTGGCGATGGGCCTCATACACGTCACGGATGGTCATCACGTTTTGCTGGATGTCGTCGGTCACATAACGCTGCTCCTCGGTGGCGGTGGCCACCTGGGCCGTCATGTCGCTCACCTTGCGCACCTCGTTGACGATGTCGGTCAGCTCGCTCCCCGCCCGCTTGGCCTCCGTCACGCTAAGGCCGGCCTGTTCGGTGCCCGTGTGCATGGCAGCCACCGCCTCGTTGGCCCCCTGGCGCAAGCGGCCCAGCATCCGCTCTATGTCGTCCGCCGCCTGCTGGGTACGGGAGGCAAGCGCTCTCACCTCGTCGGCCACCACTGCAAAACCGCGCCCGGATTCACCAGCACGGGCCGCCTCGATGGCGGCATTGAGGGCCAGCAGGTTGGTTCTGTCCGAGATCTGCTTGATGAGGCTCAAGGCCTCGCCCACCGACTCGGTATCCTGATGCAGGCTGTCCACCAGTTGCTGGGTATCACTCAGGGTACCCGCCACCTGCTGGATAGTGTGGATGGTCTGATCCACCTCCTTGTCACCCTGCTTCGCCCGGCCGATGGCCTGCTGAGTCGCCTGGGAGGTCTGGGTTGCGTTGCGGGCAATCTCCGCGACAGTCGATGCCATCTCGGTGGCGGCAGTCGCCACCAGATCCACCTGCCCGCATCCCCTGACTACGCCGGCATTCACCTCGGCAATGACCTCGGCCGAGCTGGCGGCGCTGCGTATCAGCACGTCACAGGAGTGGCGCACAGCCAGCAGCAAACTCTCCAGGTGCCCGAGGAAATGGTTCAGATCCCGCGCCAGGGCCCCCAGCTCATCCCCGGATCGCCAGTCGACCCGCACGGTCAGGTCGTTCTCCTGTACCAAGCGCTTGAAGGTCTGGTGCAGGGCCATGAAGCCCAGATGCAGATCCCGCACCACCCGCCAGCAGACGAAGGTGGTCAGGACGATGCACAGCAACACGCCAGCCGCCCCCCACCAGAAGTCACTGGCACTCCCGACCCGCATCTGTTCAACCCGCTCGAAGAGCTGTTGATAAAGGCTGTCTTCTATCTCCTTGAGCAGGCCAATCTTGTCGGTACTCAAGGCAAACCAGGCCTCCGCATCGACACCAAAACCGCCGCTTGCCGCCTTGTCCAGGGCCAGTTTCTCCATGGCGGCCACCTTGACCACCACGGGTGAGGCGAGGCTGTCGTTCAGCAACTGACGCTGGGCGGGACTCGCCACCGCCTGGAAACGTTCGAGATAGGTGTTCTGGGCCGCCAGCAGGGAGATGAACTGCTGCAACAGCGCAGGCGTGAAGCTGTCACGGCCAAAGACGTTGCTGAGCGTCGCCCGCTCCAGTCCCGCACGCTCCTTGCTCTGCAGGAAGGCGGCGTAGGCATTCGTCTGCAAGGCGATGGTGGCATCCATGCTGTCGACGCTTATCTTGTCCACCACCGCCAGCAGGGCGGTCACGAGGCGGGTATAGAAGCCGACCTGTTCCGCCACCTCGACCCCCAGGGCGCTGACCCGCTCACGCATGGCGGTGAGTCCCGCCACTCCCTGCTGCACCTCGGTCAGCGCCAGCAAGGCAGGATCCTGATGAAAACGCTGCAACAGGCTGTCCACCACCTTGCGCTGGGCAGGCAGCGCATCGCGAAACTTGTTGCCGCCAGAGCCGAGGAAGCCGGCCGACATGCCGCGCTCCCGTTGCAGCTCATGGGCCAGCTGCGCCGCCTCCTTCACCACCGCCAGCGCGACCAGGGCGCCGCTCATCTCCTGTTCGACCCGATAACGTTCATAGACGTACCGGCCGGAGAAAAACAGCAGGGCCAACAGCGGCAGACAGACCACCAACATCATCTTGTGTGCCAATCCCAGCTTCTTCATCGTCCTCTCCCTCCATGGTTGACGTCGCCCATTATAAGCACAGGTGTTTCAAAATGGCCCTCTTGCCGTCCCATGGCGGCAGATAAGGGACAAGGGCACGCTTTTTTGCCATAATGCCGCCTCCTTTCACGCCGACCGAGATACCATGACCGACGCCGTTCACACCCTCAAGGGCCGTTTTCGCGGCTTTTACCCCGTCGTCATCGATGTTGAAACCGCCGGATTCAATGCCAAGACCGATGCCCTGCTGGAAATAGCCGCCCACACCCTCAAGATGGATGAGCAGGGCTGGCTCGTCCCTGACCAGATCTTCCATTTTCATGTCCAGCCCTTTGAGGGCGCCAATCTGGAGAAAGCGGCGCTGGAGTTCACCGGCATCGACCCCTTCAACCCGCTGCGGGGCGCGGTGGACGAGAAGGAAGCACTCACCGAGATCTTCAAGGGGGTGCGCAAGGGCATGAAGGAGCAGGATTGTGGTCGCGCCATCATAGTGGCCCACAACGCCACCTTCGACCACGGCTTCGTGATGGCCGCCGCCGAGCGGGCCGGCCTCAAGCGCAATCCGTTCCACCCCTTCGCCACCTTCGACACCGCCGCCCTCTCGGGTCTTGCCCTGGGGCAGACGGTGCTGGCCAAGGCCTGTCAGAGCGCCAATATCCCCTTTGACAACAAAGAGGCCCACTCGGCCCTCTACGACACCGAGCGCACCACAGAGCTCTTCTGCCACATCGTCAATCGCTGGAAGAGCCTGGGAGGCTGGCCTCTGGCCAACCCGGATGAAACGACGGACACCGAAGACGAGGGCTGAACACTCCCAGCCCCTGCCCAGACAGGCTGCCCATGGCAGCCTGTCTGCATGAGGGGACCTGTCTGGGCAAGGAAGAAGGGCCATTTTCCCGGTTCCCGTTCACCGCCAGCAGAAGATGCGTCCCTTGGCCGGGATCTGCCGATTTTTTTCTCGACATTTAGCCTGTTTTTCGCAAACTAGCTGGCTTTCATACGACTGACAGCAACACAATCCATAAGGAAATCAAATGAATCCTGTTGTTATCGCGGTGGCGCTGATGCTGGTGCTCAGCCTGCTGCGGATCAATGTGGTGGTCTCCCTCGCCATCGGTGCCATCGTGGGTGGCCTGCTCGGCGGACTCTCCCTCGAGCAGACCCTCAGCACCTTCACCGGCGGCCTGGGCGGCGGTGCAGAAATCGCCCTCTCCTACGCCATGCTGGGGGCTTTCGCGGTAGCCATCTCCCGCTCCGGCATCACCGATCTGCTGGCCCGCAAGGTCATCAACCAGCTCGGCAAGGATGCCAGCAGCACCCGCATTCTCTGGGTCAAGAGCCTGCTGCTCACCTCGGTGCTCGCGGTCTCCATCTCCTCCCAGAACCTGATCCCGGTGCACATCGCCTTCATTCCCATCCTGATCCCGCCGCTGCTGCATGTCATGGCCCAGATGCAGATCGACCGCCGTCAGGTGGCCTGCGTCATCACCTTCGGCCTGACCGCAACCTACATGCTGCTGCCGGTGGGCTTTGGCGGCATCTTCCTGAACAACATCCTGGCCAAGAATCTCGTCGACAACGGCGTACCGGTGGAATTCAGCCAACTGCCCCTGGCGATGGCCATCCCGGTATTCGGCATGTTCCTCGGCCTGCTCATCGCCGTCTTCTTCAGCTACCGCAAGCCTCGTCAGTATGATCTGGAGAAGATCCTGGCCGCCGAACCCGAGACGGTCGAGCTCAATCTCAACCACATCTGGGTCGCCCTGCTGGCCATCGCCGTGGCACTCGGCCTGCAACTGATGACCAACAGCATCGTGCTGGGGGCACTCGCAGGCTTCATCATCTTCACCTGCGGCGGCGTCATCAAATTCCGCGAGAGCCAGGATGCCTTCACCCAGGGTGTGCGCATGATGTCCCTCATCGGCTTCATCATGATCTCGGCCGCAGGCTTCGCCGCCGTCATGAAGGAGACCCACGGGGTGGAGAGTCTGGTGCAGTCCGTCTCCAGCATGATGGCCGGTCACAAGGGACTGGCGGCCTTCCTGATGCTGCTGGTGGGCCTGCTCATCACCATGGGGATCGGCTCCTCCTTCTCCACCGTGCCCATCATCGCCACCATCTATGTGCCCCTGTGCATCCACCTCGGCTTCTCGCCCATGGCGACCATCGCCCTGGTGGGCACCGCGGGCGCGCTGGGGGACGCGGGTTCCCCCGCCTCCGACTCGACGCTCGGCCCCACATCGGGCCTCAATGCCGACGGTCAGCACGACCACATCTGGGACAGCGTGGTGCCAACCTTCATCCACTACAACATCCCCCTGGTGATCTTCGGCTGGATTGCCGCCATGGTGCTCTGAGACCATCCCAAGCAGACAGACAAAAGGCGACCCCGAGGTCGCCTTTCTTGTCTTGCACATGCCTCAGATGGCCGGTTGCAGCCCCCGCCTGCCGGCCAGGGCGCAGAGACAGGCCACCAGGGCCAACCCCATGCCGGCTGCTCCCACCCCGAGCCAGTGTCCCTGTTGCCAGACCAGCATCCCCAGGCTGGAGCCGAGGGTTCCCCCCAGGAACATGCCGGTCATGAAGAGGGTATTGATGCGCCCCCTGGCCTCAGGTCTCAGACCATAGATGCGCTGCTGATGGGCGATGAGTGCGCTCTGCACTCCGAGATCCAGCAAGATGACCCCGCACGCCAGCCCGGCCAGAGAGAGCCACAGCTCGAAGCAGATCCAGGCAAGCACCACCAGCACGGCACCGGCCAATACCACTGGTCTGGCCCCCAACCGATCCGCCATCCGGCCTGCCAAAGGGGCCGCCACCACCCCAGCCACCCCGATGACGCCGAACAGACCCGCCATGTCGGCCCCCAACCCATAGGCAGGTTCGGCCAGGTAGAACGCCAGCACGGTCCAGAAGGCGCTGAAGGAGGCAAACAGCAAGGCCTGGGTCAGGGTCGCGCGGCGCAAGGCGGGCTCCTCGCGCCACAGACCGACCAGAGAATGAAGCAGACGGCCATAACCGAGGGGAGAGCGCGGCAATCCGGATGGTATCATCCTGGCCATCAGCAGGGCCCCCGACAGGGCCAGGGGAATGGCCAGCCAGAACATGGCGCGCCAACTGCCATAGGCGGTGACCAGACCGGCGACGGTGCGGCTGAGCAGTATTCCGGCCAGCAGGCCGCTCATCACGCTGCCGACCACGGCACCACGGCGGGCGGGATCTGCCAGGGTCGCCGCCACCGGAACTATCTGCTGGGCCGCCGTGGCCCCGATGCCGAGTAGGACGGAGGCCAGCATCAAGGTGGTGGCACTCGTGGCCGTGGCCGCCAGCAGGGAAGCCAGCGCGATCAATGCAAACTGCCCCGGAATCAGCCAGCGGCGCTCGAGCACATCGCCAAGCGGCACCAGCAAAAGCAGACCCATGGCATAGCCAAGCTGGGTCAGCATGGCGATCAATGGCATGCCCGAGTGCCCGGGAAAGTCCTGCGCCATCACCGCCAACATGGGCTGGTTGTAGTAGATGTTGGCAACTGCCAGGCCGCATGACAGGGCCATGGCGAAGAGCAGGGAGGGGCCGGGGGTTGCGGCCCCTCCGGCAGAAGGCGATGTACTCATGATCTTCTCCTCGTGGTAGAAGGGCTCCCGCCAGGACACGGGCCCCATGCGCACAGCCTACCCGGGGAGCGTCGCCACCAGTAGAGCGGTGGGGACCATAACAGTTATTCCGCTGGCGTATGCCCCACCCCGGGCAGGCCGGTCACGAATGCCAGAAAGGCGCTCGCCTTGGCACCAGGCTGGCGACCTGCCGGGAGCAGGGTCCAGAGCTCCTGCATGGGCAGTTGCCACTCGGGCAGCACCGCCACCACCTCGCCGCGGGCAAGCTCGGGGGCAAACATCCACTCCGAGGCGATACCGAGCCCCAGTCCTGCCAGCACGGCGGCGCGCATGCCTTCGGCCGCCGAGACCGTCAGCCTGCCTTCTCCGGAAACCACCTTCTCTTCGACGCCGCGGCGAAATCGCCACTGCTGCCCCACTCCGGGCCGTGGACTGTAAAGCACCAGATCATGCTGTTGCAGAGCCTGAGGGGTCTCAGGCTCTCCTTTGGCGGCCAGATAGGCCGGCGTCGCCAGCACCCGCATGTCGCTTCGGGCGAGGCAGCGGGCGACCAGCGACGAGTCGGCCTGTTTGCCGATCCGCAGAGCCACCTCGATGCCCGCCGAAATGAGATCCACATTGCCGTCATCCAGCAGGATCTCCAGATCCAGTCCCGGGTGAGCCGCCAGAAAACCGGCAAGATGGGGAATGATATGCAGGCGGGCGAAAGTGACGGGAGCGCTCACCCGCAGACGCCCGCTCAGGCCCGCCCGGCATTGCTGCACCATGGCATCAGCCTCGTTGACCTGGGCCAGGATCTCTCTCGCCCGCAGATAGTAGGCCTCTCCGGCCTCGGTGGGCGCCAGCCCCCGGGTCGAACGCAGCAACAGGCGGCTGCCAAGGTGCGCCTCAAGCTGGGCAATCAATCTGGAAACCGTGGGTTGCCCCATCCCCAGTCGGCGGGCCACCGCCGAAAACGAGCCGGTCTCCACCGCCAGCACGAACACCTCCATCACCCCCAAGCGATCCATTTATGGCTCCTCTGTTCTGTGGCACTGTTCGTGGCACAAGGTAGCACCGGGCCTGCCCTCTCGCACCCTCGTTCTGGCAGGAGGCACAAGAAAACCGCGTCATGAGCGCTCCTGCCATGGGAGAAAGGTGTCGGGATGAAATATCAACCAGGAACGATCGAACAGAGGGACTCGAAGACAAGGCTACAGGAGCTCGATTGCCCCAAGGCTAGCCCAGTGCCACTTCCTGAATGGCGGCACTGTGGGCGAAATAGCGGTGACAGAACTGCATGAACTCCGGCAGCGGCAAGGGACGCGAGTAGAAATAACCCTGGATCTCATCCACCCCTATGGTGAGCACCGCCTTGAGCTCATCGCTGTTTTCCACCCCTTCTGCCACGACACGCACCCCCAACTGATGAGAGAGGGTGGTGATGGTCTCGACGAAGAGCGCCTGCCGGGTGTCACTGTCGATCGCGGTGATAAAGGATCTGTCTATCTTGAGCTTGTCGAAATAGAGTTCACGCAGGTAAGAGAACGAGGACCAGCCGGTCCCGAAGTCATCGAGGGCCACCCGCACCCCTATCTGGCGCAGGGAGTGAATGATCTGCTTGCTCAGGGCGATGTCATCGAGGGCGATGGTTTCGGTCAGCTCCACTATCAACTGGTGCAATCCCAACGGACCATCACCCATCTTCTCTTCAATCTCCCTGGCCAACCCCATGTTGAACATGGAGTTGGAGAGGTTGATGGAGATCTCGAGCGGTGCTAGCGCCTCCTCCGGGAAGCCGGACAGATCGAGCTGCATGCGCCGGATGATCCAGCCCCCGAGCGCCTCGCCCAACCCGTTCTCTTCTGCCAGCGAGATGATGTCGAGGGGGGCAATAAAGCCATATTCCGGATGATGCCAGCGGATCAGCGCCTCGG
Source organism: Aeromonas sp. 25-248 (assembly GCF_053005425.1). Classification (NCBI taxonomy): domain Bacteria; kingdom Pseudomonadati; phylum Pseudomonadota; class Gammaproteobacteria; order Aeromonadales; family Aeromonadaceae; genus Aeromonas; species Aeromonas sp. 25-248. Next base: position 254,531 of record NZ_JBRKTB010000003.1, read on the forward strand.
CCCCCAGCCTCACCACACTCTGGCCGCGCACGATGGGCTGATAGTAAAGGGCCAGTTGCGGGCATTGCGGGCAGTGGATAAGCTCCCGCAGCTCGGTCGACAGCCGGCGTTTGCGCTGATAGTGCTGATACATGCTGCTGGAGAAGAGCACATTGCGATTCAGCCGCTTGCGCTTGGCGCTGTCGAGGGCGATATCGGCAAATAGCAGCATCTCTTCCGGTGAATGATCCGGTTTCACGTACTGGCTGGTGCCCATGAAGACCCGCACCCGGTGCGCCGGATCGGCGGCAAACACCAGATCCGCCAGCTCGCTGCGCAGTTGATCCAGAAACGGGAAGCGCAGATAGGTGGGCATGGTGCCGGTGATGATGAGGGTGAACTCGTCACTGCCGGTACGGGCAACGAAGATCCCCTGGCCAGAGGCGGCCTTGATCCGCGCCGCAAGCCGTTTGAGCAAGGCGTCCCCCACTTCGTAACCCAGACTGTCATTGACCTCCCTGAAATGCCCCAGATCCATGAGACAGACGGTGATGCTGCTGCGCCGACCGGGATGGCTGGTCCACTGCTGGAGGTGCTTGATGAGCGCCGCCCGGTTGGGGAGACGGGTGAGAGGGTCGTTCCACGCCAGAAAATGCTGGCGACGCACTTCGCGAAACAGCACCATCAACATCACCATGGTCGCCAGCATCAGAAATCCCAGGATGAAGAAGTTCTGGGTTTTCGACTCGTTGAGCAGCTCGCGCTGGGCGATGGCAGAGGGCCCAGTGAAATTTTTCACCATCACGTCCCGCACCCCGCGCATCTCCTCATCGAGCGCGGCCGTGAACATCTTGAGTGCGGGGGAATCCGGCTCCCCATGCACCACATCCTGCTCATAATGTTCGAAGAGAGCGAGGATCTTGCCGACCGCCTTGTCCGCACCGAATCGGGCCCTGACCGACTTTGCCTCCTCCCCGTGCAGGAAGACATCGAGCCGGTTCCAGGCAATGTCAAAGCGCTTGTTCATCTCCTTCCGGCTGGCGGCACCGGCACGATAGAGCTGCAAACCCTCCTCGAAGGCGTGGATCTCCAGCTCGAGCTGGGCCAGTGCCCAGGCGGAGAGCTGGGTGTAGCGCGTCACCGCATTGAACGCGCGGTCATAGTTCCAGACCGACCAGAGGGTCACCCCCAAAAAGGTGGTCACCATCAGGATCAGGCTCAAGAACTTGCCGCGCAGCATCTTATTTGCTCTCCAGCGCCGTCAGCTGCCACACCATTCGGCTGTGATAGAGCTCCTTGTTGAGTTCGGGATGGTCGGTGAGGGGATAAATGACCCAGAGCGGCCCCTTGTTGCGCAGAGTCAGCGCCTTGCCATCCTGCTTCTCGGCCACCAGCACCGGGTACTTCTCCCCGTCTTCCAGCGGCAGTGCGGCCCAGTATTCATTGACCGCGAGGGCCTTAACCTCCTGGCTCTTGAGACCGTAGATCCTGACAAGGTCCCGCAGCAACACCCCGCGATAGAGGTGCTCCCCCTCGGTCCAGGGCGTCCCCGTCTTAACCTCCGTCTGCGGCAAGGCCTCAAACTCGGTACGGGTCAGCACCACCTCCCCCTTGCCATTGCAGCACCCCGCCCCCGCAATTCTGAAGAAGGGCTCCTCCGCCAACACCATACCCGACACGAGCCATCCAGATATCAGCAACACCTTGCCAAGCCACTTGCCCATCACGCACCTCCCTGTCATACGGTTTATTTATTCATCTCACTCTGCTGACTCATATGCAAACAACAGAATGCACCTTCAGACCAAAGTCGCAGTCGTTTGCAACCAGCAACTATCTCTGCGCCTTCCAAAAGTACCCAATCGCTTCCCAAAGAATGACACCAGGCGCCACCCCCAGGCAAATGGATTGCACCATTTTTCTTTTCACTGGCTCCTCATAAAACCGGGTGCCCACCACGGCCGGAAAAGGTGACAATCTTCGCTAGGCATCTGAAAAACAGACACAAAAAAGGCCGCTCCATGGAGCGGCCTTCTCATCAGTGCAGTCAGGGTTTAGCTGTCGCGGCGCTTGTTGCCACCGAATTTGCGACCCTTGTCGAAACCGCCTTCACGGCGATCCTTGTTGAAGGGACGATCCCCCTGGGGACGGCGATCCTTGTTGAAAGGACGGTCGCCACGGAACGGACGATCACCACGGGGCGGACGGGGAGCAGTGTTGCCGCCGGCCGGCACTTCGGTGTAACGGGTGATCTGCAGCGGACGCTGGCAGACACGGGCCTTCTTGATCACTTCCAGCACCTCGGCGCTCATGCCCTTGGGCAGATCGACGGTGGAGAAGTCATCGGCGATGTCGATGTTGCCGATGAAGCGGCTCTCAATGTTCGCTTCGTTGGCGATGGCACCCACGATCTGGCCCGGCTTGACGCCGTGATGGGCGCCCACGTCGACACGGTAACGCTCCATCTCCACGTCCGGGTTGTCTTTCAGCGGACGCGGCTCCAGGGACGGCATGCGACGGGCCGGACGATCGCCACGGTCACCGAAGTCACGACCGCCACGGTCGTTGAACTCACGACGCTCGAAGCCACCGCGATCGTTACCAGCGTTGAACACCGGATCCGGAATGGAGTCATCCAGCAGCAGCGGTTGATCGCCCTGTACCAGCTTGGCCAGTGCGGCAGCCAGCTCCAGCGGATCGGCAGAATCTTCTTCGATCAGCTCGTTCACCAGGTTGTGGTAGATCTCGAGCTCTTCACCCATCATGGTTTCGCGGATGCGCTCCTTGAACTTGGCCAGACGGTGCTGGTTGATGTCCTCGGTGCTCGGCATCTTCATCGGCTCGATGGCTTGACGAGTTGCGTGCTCGATGGCGCGCAGCATGCGACGCTCGCGCGGTGCCACGAACAGGATGGCTTCACCCTTGCGACCGGCACGGCCGGTACGGCCGATACGGTGAACGTAGGATTCGGTGTCGTAGGGAATGTCGTAGTTCACCACGTGGGTGATGCGCTCAACGTCCAGACCACGGGCAACCACGTCGGTGGCGATCAGGATATCCAGCTGGCCCTGACGCAGCTTGTCAACGGTACGCTCACGCAGTTTCTGCGGGATGTCACCGTGCAGCGCTTCACAGGCGTGACCACGGGCGGCCAGCTTGCCAGCCAGCTCTTCGGCGGCGTTCTTGGTACGCACGAACACCAGCAGGGCTTCGTAGGATTCCACTTCCAGCAGACGGGTCATGGCGTCCAGCTTGTGCAGACCGGTCACCTGCCAGTAGCGCTGGCGAATGGTGGTGGCGGTCGCGGTCTTGGAGGCGATCTTGATCTCTTTGGGCTGCTTCAGGTGCTTCTGGGCCACGCGACGGATCTGCTCCGGCATGGTGGCGGAGAACAGGGCAACCTGACGACCGGCCGGGCACTGATCCATGATCCAGTCCACGTCGTCGATGAAGCCCATACGCAGCATTTCGTCCGCTTCGTCCAGCACCAGGGCTTTCAGACCGGAGAGGTCCAGGTTCTTGCGACGGATCAGGTCCATCACGCGGCCCGGGGTACCCACGACAACCTGGGCACCGCGACGCAGGGCGCGGGTCTGGGTTTCGTAGGAAGCGCCGCCGTAGATGGGCAGCACGTGGAAATCAGGCATGTGGTGGGCATAGCGTTGGCATGCCTCAGCCACCTGCAGGGCCAGCTCGCGGGTCGGGGCCAGCACCAGGATCTGGGTGTTGCGGTTACCAGCTTCCAGACGAGACAACAGAGGCAAGGCAAAAGCAGCGGTCTTCCCTGTACCGGTTTGTGCCTGCCCCAGCAGATCGTGTCCCGCCATCAGGTGGGGAATTGCTGCGGCCTGGATGGGAGACGGGCGCTCATAGCCCACGTCCTGCAGCGCTTTCAATACGGGCGCGGCCAGTCCAAGCTCACTAAAAAGGGGCAGTTGTTCGGTATCAGACATAGATTCTTCCAGATTAAGGCAGGCGGCTAACACCGCGGAATAGCAAAAAGGCGGCGATTATAGCGCCACTTTGTTCTGCTGTCTTGAAAAATGTGATAGGTGTCTCAAGACGTTGGCAATTATAGAGGGATCTCGCGACTATGGCTTGCTTATTTTTCACTCATGATGCGTTATTGCCGATCACGCTTCGCCAGAGTCCTTGTCCCGCTTGTGCTTGAGCACCGCCATGGTCAATCGGCTGGTGCACAATAAACGACCACGTTCATCGCGAATCTCGATCTGCCACACCTGAGTCGTCGCCCCCAGATGCAGCGGCGCGCAGCGCCCCGTCACCACCCCTTCCCGCTTGGCCCGTAGGTGATTGGCATTGACCTCCAGCCCCACGCAATAACTCTCCTCCCCCACCGCCATGTTGGCCGCAAGCGATCCCAGCGTTTCCGCCAGCACCACGGAGGCGCCGCCGTGCAGCATGCCGAGTGGTTGATGGGTGCGGTGATCCACCGGCATGGTGGCCTCCAGCCAGTCGGGGCCAAAGGCGGTGTAGACGATGTCGAGGTGGGCCATCAGGGTGTTGCGGGAGCTGGCATTGAGCCCCTCCAGGCTCATGGGTTTGCGCCAGATGGGGCTGCTTTCTTGACTCATGGTGAGCGGACTCCTTGCGTGATCAACGGGTTATCGCTGCGCTGTAGCGGTAAGCCAGCAGTGTCGGCGAAAAAGGCGCAAAAAAAAAGATGCCCACGCCGGGGCATCTTGCATCGAGATTGACCCTCACCAGGGATAGGTCACCCCTGGCCACTCGGCCCAGGGGCCGTCCCGCCCCGGCAGACGCGGCTCGGACCAGCGCCATACCTTGCCGAGCCAGGCGCGCAGTTCGGCTTCGAGTTCGCTGTCCGTGAGAGGCGCCTCGACCACCTTCCAGAAGAAGAGCTCCACCTGCACCTCCGGCAGCACCGACGGATAGAGGTAAACCCCGCCCCAGAAGCGGGGCTCCCTGTCCGGGCTCCAGAGGCCATAGGCAAAGGAGCGCTTGGCCAGAAACTCGGAGTGCTGCCACTCCAAGTCGGCCTCGTGCTGACTCAGGCTGAAATGGGCGGAGGGCCACACATCGTCCGGGCGAAACAGCTGATGGAGCTGATCCCGCTCGCGCAGGATGGCGACAAACTCCACCACGGCCTGGGACGGTGTGGTGGGGAGCAACAGAAAATGCGGGTGCCGATAGGCCTTTGGCACCCGGAATCCCTTGGGAAAGTGGAGCATCAGAGCAGTTCCAGCAGGGCCTGCAGCGGGTGCTTGAGCTTCTCCCCCTCCATCCGCTTGACCTGGCTGCGGCACGAATAGCCGGTGGCCAGGCAGCGAGCCTTGGGCAGGCGTTCAAGAGGCTCGGCCCAGCTCAGACCGTAGATCCCCTTGGAGTTCTCCACCTGTTTGGCGTCGTGACCATAGGTGCCCGCCATGCCGCAGCAACCCACCGACACCGGCTGCAAACGCGCACCGAAGCGGCCGAACAGGGTGCTCCAGTCACCGTGGGTGGTGGGCTTGGCGGTCTTCTCGGTGCAGTGGGCAAACAGATACCAGGGGGCGGCGGCAGCCTCTCCCCGCAGCGGCAGCGCCTCGGCAGGCAGGGAGAGCAGCCACTCCTGGGGCAGCAGCACCTGGAAATCACCGCGGGCGGGGCCGAGCGCCTTCACGTACTCATCTCGATAGCAGAGCACCAGAGAGGGGTCGACCCCCACCATGGGGATGCCGAGAGCCGCCACCTTGTTGAGGAACTGGGCGCTGCTGGCAGCAGTGCGGGCGAAGGCGCGCAGGAATCCCTTCACGTGCTGAGGCTTGCCGTTGGGTTTGAACGGCAGCAGGTAGGGCTGATAGCCCAGCTTGCTGGCCAGCTTCACCAGGTCACGCACCACGGGGGCGTCGTAGTAGCTGGTGAAGGGATCCTGCACGATGAGCACCACTTTTTGGCGCTGCTCGGGGCTCATGGCCTCGAGGCCCGGCAGATCGAAATAGCGGGCGCGGTGATCCCGCAGCTCCTCGGCCAGGGTCGGCACGGAGAGCAGCGGCACATCCACCATGCCGATGCTCTTCTCGGTCGCCTTCTGGGCCCACTCTTTTTCGAGGAAGAAGTTGACCAGCTTGGGGGCCTTGGCCAACAGGGGCGCATAGCTTTCTACCGTGCCCACGAAATAATCCTTGGGGCCGCGCAGATAGCGGTTGTGATAGAGCTGCATGAAGCGGGCGCGGAAGGTGGGCACATCCACCTTGATGGGGCACTGGCTGGTGCATGCCTTGCACGCAAGGCACCCCTCCATCGCCTCCATCACCTCGTGGGAGAAGTCATACTCGCCCCGGGCGCGGGCCACCGTATTGCGGAACTTGTCGACGATCTGCTTGACGCGCAGACCGCCGCTTTGCAGCGCCACCTCTTCGGCAAGGGGATCGAAGCCCTGCTCCGACAACTGGCGCAGCCATTCACGCATCAGGCCAGCCCGCCCCTTGGGGGAGTGACGGCGGTCGCGGCTGATCTTGACCGAGGGGCACATGGGGGAGTCGGTCTCGAAGGTGAAGCAGAGACCGTTGCCGTTGCAATCGAGGGCCCGTGTATAGCTCTCGCGCACGGCAATCGGGATCTGGCGGTCGAACTTGCCGCGCTTGGGCCCGTCCACCGAGACAAGCGAAGCGCCGCTGCCATAAGGCATGCAGATCTTGCCCGGGTTGATGCGATTGGCCGGGTCAAATGCCCCCTTGACCCGTTGCAGCTCTTCCCACAGCTCGCCGAAGAAGGCGGGGCTGTATTCGGAGCGAAAGCCCTTGCCGTGCTCCCCCCACATCAGGCCGCCGTATTTGGCGGTGAGCGCCACCACCTGATCCGAGATGCGCCGCAGCAGCACCTCCTGCTCCGGATCGCACAAGTCCAGCGCCGGGCGCACGTGCAGCACCCCGGCATCGACGTGGCCGAACATACCGTAGTCAAGGCCGTGAGCGTCCAGCAGGGCGCGAAACTCCATGATGAAGTCCGCCAGGGATTCCGGCGGCACGGCGGTGTCTTCGGTGAAGGCCACCGGCTTTTTGCGCCCCTCGGCGTTGCCGAGCAGCCCCACCGACTTCTTGCGCATGCCATAGATGGTCTCGATGCTCGGCAGGTGGTCGCACACCTGATAGCCAATGACCCCGGCTTCACCACGCGCCAGCAGGCCGTCGATGCGCCGGCACAGCTCCGCCACCTTGGCCTTGTGTGCATCCTCGTCGGTGTCGGCAAACTCGACGATGTTGAGCCCCTGCAGATCCTTGCCCGGCACATCCTGGATGAGATCCTTCACCGAGTGCCAGATGATGTCGGCGCGGGCCAGTCCCAGCACCCGGGAATCCACCGTCTCCACCGACAGGGCGTGGGCCTGTACCATAAAGGGGGCGTTTCTGAGCGCGGAGGGGAAACTGTCGTACTTGACGTTGACGAGTGTGCGGTAGCGCGGGATGGGGGTGATGTTGAGGCGGGCTTCGGTGATGAAGCCCAAAGAGCCTTCCGAGCCGCACAGCACCCGGCTGACGTCCAGAGTGTCGGTATCGGGCTGATAGAGGTGCTTGAGATCGTAACCGGTCAGAAAGCGGTTGAGCTTGGGGAAGGTGGCTTCGATGTCGGCGCGCCGCTCGCGGCCGATGCGATAGAGGGTGCGATAGATCTCCCCTTCACGGGTCTTGAGGGCCAGCTTGTCCGCCAGACGCTGACCGGTCACCGGCTCGGTCGCCATGAGATCGCCGTTTTCCAGCACGGCCTTGAGGCCGAGCACATGATCCGAGGTCTTGCCGTACACCAAGGAGCCCTGCCCCGAGGCATCGGTGTTGACCATGCCCCCTAAGGTGGCCCGGTTGGAAGTGGAGAGATCCGGCGAGAAGAAGTAGCCGTGGGGCTTCAAAAAGGCGTTGAGCTGGTCTTTGACCACTCCTGCCTGGGCCCGCACCCAGCCCTCTTCCAGATTAATTTCCATGATCTGGTTCATATGGCGCGAGAGATCGACGATAATGCCGCCGCCCAAGGATTGGCCATTGGTGCCGGTACCGCCGCCGCGAGGGAAGAAACTCAAGGTTGCGTACTCGGGCCCCTGGGCCAGCTTGAGCATCACCGCTATGTCATCCGCGCTGCGCGGATAGAGAACCGCCTGAGGTACGACCTGATAGACGCTGTTATCCGTCGCCATCGCCAATCGGCTTGCATAAGACTTTTCGATATCACCACGAAATGCTGATCGCGCCAGCAACTCAAGAAACTGCAGGGTTGTAGGTGACAAACTGTCCTGGTAATCGAGTCTCGGGATCATGAATCCTTGTTCCCATCCTTTGCTTGATGCCGGCATTCCGGCGACAACGACCGTTCGGACCAGCCTCTTTGCGGGTGTCCGAACCAGTCCGCTCACATGTGAGCGGGCAGTATATCAGCTAGAAAACCGCTTGCGCGCGCAATCTTCACCATTTGAAAGGAGGACTTTTATGGCTCACTACAGCCATGTTATCAGTACGCTTATTCGCACCGAAAAACAGGCGCTGACCCTGTCGCTGTTTGGTTGCATCACCTTTGCCATTTTCGGGATCGGCTATGGTCTGTTCGTCGGTTCCAACGCCATCATGCTGGACGGCATCTTCACCCTGTTCAGCATGGGCATGACGGGCCTTGGGCTCATCACCGCCTACCTGGTTACCCGCCCCTCCGACGCCCGTTTCCAATACGGCTACGCCCATTTCGAACCCATCGCCAACGTCATCAACGGCGCCATCATTCTGCTGCTCTGCCTCGGTGCCCTCTATGGCGGCATCACCTCCCTGCTGGCGGGCGGACGGGAGATCGATCTCGGCCACGCCCTCATCTATGCCGTCGTCTCCACCTTCTTCTGCAGCATCCTCTATCTCATCGAGGCCGACGTGGCCGAGCGGGTCAACTCCGAGCTGGTGCGGGTGGACTCCAAGGAGTGGCTGGTGGATACCCTGCTCAGCGCCACCCTGCTCATCGGCTTTCTGGTCGCCATCGGGCTCGATACCCTGGGTTACGGCCACTACAACCGCTACATAGACCCCATGCTGGTCTCCCTGCTGGCCCTGTGCGCCACCCTCATTCCCATCAAGGTGCTCGGTCGCAACCTGCGGGAGGTGCTGAAGATCGCCCCCAAGGGAGAGGTCAAGCAGCGAGTCGAACACGAGATCGAGGCCCTGCGCCAGCGCCATGGCATCGAATGCTACAGCCACCTGGCAAAAAGCGGCCGCCGCTTCGATCTCGAGCTCAACATCCTGGTGGCCCCCGGCCAGGAGTGGCCCGTCGAGCGCCAGGATGCCCTGCGCCAGGAGCTCTGGTCCCGCCTCGGCGACACCCTGGGAGACGCCTGGCTCTCGGTCTGCTTCACCCGGGAAAAACGCTGGTTGTAAGCCGCAAGGCGGGGCTTCCCTGGCAAGCTCCGCCTGCCCCTGTTGCCCTGTTGGGCGAGCGCCTCCCCCTGCGCATCCAGACCCCTCTTGCCAAATACGGGATTCCCGTTATCATCAGGGCTCACTTTTGACCCGAGGTTTTATTGCCCATCATGGACAATCCCCGAAGTAGCCCTTCGTCTTTTCCCATCAAAGCCTATCTGTACCTGCTCAACCAACGCCTCTGAAGCGATCGTCTCCGTCACCACGGCCACGCCGTGACCACGATTCACTGCATCTGTCTTCATTGAGGTCAATCACATGGAATTCTTGCTGGACCCGTCAATCTGGGTCGGTCTGCTTACCCTGATCATCCTGGAAATCGTTCTCGGGATCGACAACCTGGTCTTCATCGCCATCCTGGTGAAAAAACTGCCCCCCGCCCAGCGGGACAAGGCGCGCATCATCGGTCTCTCCCTGGCCCTGCTGATGCGCCTGGGACTGCTCACCATCATGTCATGGCTGGTCACCCTCACGGCGCCTCTGCTGCACATCTGGGATCACCCCTTCTCCGGTCGGGATCTCATCCTGATGGGAGGCGGACTCTTCCTGCTGTTCAAGGCCACCTCCGAGCTGCATGAGCGACTCGAGGCCAAGCCCGAGGAGCAAGGCGGCACCGGCGTCTATGCCGGGTTCGGGGTGGTGATCGCCCAGATCCTGGTGCTGGATGCGGTCTTCTCCCTGGACTCCATCATCACCGCCGTCGGCATGGTGGATCACCTCGGCGTCATGATGGCGGCCGTAACCATCGCCATGGTAGTGATGGTGCTCGCCTCCAAGCCCCTGACCCGCTTCGTCAACGCCCACCCCACTGTGGTGGTGCTCTGCCTGAGCTTCCTCTTGATGATCGGCTTCAGCCTGGTGGCGGAGGGCTTCGGCTTCCACATTCCGAAGGGCTACCTCTACGCGGCCATCGGCTTCTCGGTGCTCATCGAGTTCTTCAACCAGCTCGCCCAGCGCAGTGCCCTGCGCCATGAGGCGCGCCAGCCCCTGCGCGAGCGCACCACCGCCGCCATCTTCAAGCTGATGGGGGGGAACAAGCGCTCCGCCCACCCGCAGGAGGACGAAGAAGAGGTGCAGGCTCAGCCCCTGCCCCCCGGTTTCGGTGAAGAGGAGCGTTACATGGTGAGCGGCGTGCTGTCGCTGGCCGAGCGTTCCATTCGCACCATCATGACCCCGCGCTCCGAGATGGAGTGGATCGACGTCAGCGACAGCGAGGACGAGATCCGCGCCCTGCTGCAACGGGCCCCCCACAGCCTGTTCCCGGTCTGTGACGGGGAGCTGGACGAGATCATCGGGGTGGTCAAGGCTCGGGATCTGCTGTTTGCCCTCAACGAGGGGCAATCCTTGGCAGCGCTTGCCAGACAGAACGAGCCCGTCATCGTGCCCCAGACCATCAACGTGATCCGGCTGCTGGCGGAGCTGCGCCAGGCCAGGGGCAGCCTCATTCTGGTGGCGGACGAGTTTGGCGTCATCCAGGGGCTGGTCACCAACCACGATCTGCTGGAGGCCATCGTCGGCGAGCTGCCGGACGAGGACGAGACCCCCGATGTGGTGCGCGAGGGCGAGCACTGGCTCATCCACGGCACCACCAACATCCACCAGGTGGAGCAAGCCCTGAACTGCGACGGTCTGGTGAGCGAGAGCGACGAGTACGTGACCCTGGCGGGCATGCTGCTCTCCCACTTCGGCAGCCTGCCCGACGTCGGTCAGCAGTTGCACCTCGGCCAGTTCTGCTTCGAGGTCATGGCCGTGAGCGAGCGGCGCATCGAGCGAGTACGGGTCACCCCACTCTCCCCCTGATCATCGGTGGCAATGCAGCAAAAGAGGGCCTTTGGCCCTCTTTTTTCTGGCCCGAGCCCGGCCCCTCCCGCGCCATTGCTGCGATAACGGCAATTCTCTTCTGCAATACCCCCTCTTTTTCACAATAAAAATCCCCTTTAGAGTCACCTCACTCCCAAAGATTGAGGAATCCATCATGCACCACGATCCCCTGTTCTGCCCCCTTCGCCTCGGCCAGCTGCACCTTGCCAACCGCATCGTCATGCCCCCCATGACTCGCTCCCGCGCCAGCCAGCCCGGGGACGTGGCCAACGCCATGATGGCGACCTACTACGCCCAGCGTGCCGGGGCCGGCCTCATCATCAGCGAAGGCACCCAGATAGATCCCCTGGGCAAGGGCTACGCCTGGACGCCGGGCATCCACAGCGCCGAGCAGGTGGCAGGCTGGAAGCAGGTAACAGACGCGGTCCACGCCGAGGGGGGCATCATGTTCGCCCAGCTCTGGCACGTGGGCCGGGTCACCCATCCTGGTAACATCGGCGGCGCCCAGCCCCTCTCCTCCTCCGCCATCCAGGCCAAGGGAGTGAAGGTGTTCGTCGACAACGGCAGCGATGCCCCGGGGTTTGTGGAGACCGTCACCCCGCGCGCCATGACCCAGGCCGACATCGACGCCGTGGTGGGGCAGTTTCGCCGGGCCGCCCGCAACGCCATGGAAGCGGGCTTTGACGGCATCGAGTTGCACGCCGCCAACGGCTACCTCATCAACCAGTTCCTCGACTCCGAGTCCAATACCCGCACCGACGGCTATGGCGGTTCGCTCGAAAACCGGCTGCGTTTCCTCAAAGAGGTGACCGAGGCGGTCTGTGACGAGATCGGTCCCGACCGGGTCGGGGTACGCCTTGCGCCGCTCACCACCCTCAACGGCACCGTGGATGCCAACCCCCAGGAGACCTATCTGGCCGCCGCGCGCCTGCTGGGCAAGCTCGGCGTGGTCTATCTGCACGTCGCCGAAGCGGACTGGGACGACGCCCCCCTGATGGCGGAGAGCTTCAAGCAGGGGCTGCGCGATGCCTTCCCCAACACCCTCATCTACGCCGGCAAGTACGATGGGGAACGCGCCCGCGCCGCCATCGAGGCGGGCTGGGCCGACATGATTGGCTTCGGTCGCCCCTTCGTGGCCAACCCCGACTTGCCGAACCGCCTGCGCCACGGCCATCCGTTCGCCCCCCACGATCCCGCCACCCTGTTTGGCGGCGGCGAGAAAGGGCTGACCGATTACCCCGTCTATGGGGCAGAGCGGGCATAGGGCGGCTCGCGCCGAACGCCTTATCGGGCGGGCCCCACCAGCGTGGGGTCCGCCTTGCTGTCTTGCCAGTGCAACAACAACTCAAGACATTGTTACGCCATATGACTCAATCTGCGCCCCCTCTCTTTCAAGGAGTCACCATGAACCATACCCAGGCCTGGTGCTGGCACGCCCCCGGCGAACCGGACCAGCTCACCCTCACCCGGCAAGCGCTCCCCACCCCCGGGCCCGACGAGGTCCTCGTCGCCAACCGGATCATCGCCTTCAATCCGGTGGACTGGAAACTCATCGAACAGGGTCATCCCCACTGGCAGCCCGGCCATGTGCCCGGCGTCGATGGCATGGGCACCTTGGTGGCACTGGGGGCCAATGTCACCCACCTGCGCCCCGGCACCCGGGTCGCCTATCACACCGACCTGCGCCACGGCGGCAGCTTTGCCCACCACACCCTGGTGCCGGCTCGCGCCCTGATGCCGGTGCCCGATGCCCTGAGCGACGAAGCGGCCGCCGCGCTCCCCTGCCCCGGCCTCACCGCCTGGCAGGCGCTGGCCAAGCTGCCGCACCTGCACGGGGAGGCCCTGCTCATCTCGGGGGCTGGCAGCAGTGTCGGCCGCTTCGCGGTGCAACTTGCCCTTAAGCAGGGGGCCCGCGTCTTTGCCAGCGCCAGCCCGCGCCACCACCAGTGGCTCAAACAGCTAGGCGTGCAGGGGGTGGCGGACTATCGGGATCCCGACTGGCTGGCCCAGTTGCAGGCCGCCAACGGCGGTGAACCCTTCGAGGGGATCATCGATCTGGTCTCCAGCCAGCAGGCAGAAGCCTTGCTGCCTGCCCTTGGCTATTACGGCCACATGGTGACGGTGCTCGGGCGCATCGCGCGCAACCCGCTGCCCGCCTTTAGCCATTGCCACTCATTGCACGAGATTGCCCTCGGCGCCCAGCACGCCTTTGGCTCGGACAAACAGTGGAGCCGTCTGGTAGCGGCCGGTGTCGCCATGATGGCGCAGATGGCGAGCGGCGAGCTGACCCTGCCGCCGCTGGTAGTGGGCGACTTCGACGCCCTGCCTGCCCTGCTCACCCGCGTCAAGCAGGAGGGACAAGGGGAGAAGTATCTGGTGAGGGTGGGTTGATACCCGCCCAACGATGGCACAAAGAGGCCCGCCAGCCATGGCGGGCCTCCTCCATTCAAGGTGTGCAAGGCGGCCTGCTCAGTGCAGGCTCACCCCGTGCAGGGCGGCATGGAGGCGAATGTCCCGGGTCAGGCGCACCTTGTCCGCAAGGCTCAGCCAGCTCGCCTCCACGGCATTGAGACTGAGTCGGCACAGCTGCTCCTGGCTGGCGCCAAGCCCGTCGGCCAGGGCCTGAAAGTTGGCCCCCAGGTATCCCCCGAAATAGGCGGGATCGTCGGAGTTCACGGTGACGCAGAGCCCCTGCTCCAGCAGCCTCAGCACATTGTGGTGGGCCATCTGGTCAAACACCCTGAGCCGCACGTTGGAAAGCGGGCAGACGGTGAGGGGCAGCCGTGTGTCCGCAAGATAGCTCAGCAACGCGGGATCCTCGACGCAGCGCACCCCGTGATCGATACGCTGCACCCCGAGCTCCCGGATCGCCTGCCAGATGTAGTCCGCAGGTCCCTCCTCGCCGGCATGGGCCACCAGCGGCAGCCCCAGCTCGCGGCAGCGAGCGAAGACCCGGGCAAACTTGCTGGGCGGGTTGCCCCGCTCCCCCGAATCGAGGCCGACCCCGTGCAGGCGCGCCAGGTGCGGCGTGGCCTCTGCCAGGGTGGCGAATGCCGCCTCTTCACTCAGGTGGCGCAGGAAGCTCATGATAAGACGCCAGCTGATGCCAAAGGCTGCTTCGCCAGCCTGCAGCGCCCGCTCGATGCCCCCCAGCACGGTGGCAAAGGACACGCCGCGGGCGGTGTGGGTCTGGGGGTCGAAAAAGATCTCCACGTGCACCACGTGATCGGCAACGCAGCGCTCGAGATAGGCCCAGGTGAGGTCGAAGAAATCCTGTTCGTGGATGAGCACGCTGGCGCCGAGGTAGTAGAGATCGAGGAAGGATTGCAGGCCGTCGAACTCATAGGCGGCGCGCAGGCTGTCGACATCGGGCCAGGGCAGCGCCACCCCGTTGCGCTGGCCGAAGGCGAACATCAGCTCGGGTTCGAGGGTCCCCTCGATATGCAGGTGCAGTTCCAGCTTGGGCAAGCCGGCAATAAAGTGCTCCATGATGACGGCTCCATCGTCAGACTCCGTGCGGGCACCACCGGGGCGGCGCCCTCCCTTCGCCTTCATTGTGCCCCCATCTGGCCCACCGAGGGAGACTTGTCATCAAAGGGCCTTATAATGGCGGCACAAAAACCATAACCGATTGAAGAGACGAACAGAGGGAGGCCCTGTCCCCGCTCTTGCGCCCTACAAGGAGAATTCATGAAGAAAAACGTCATCTGTGACATTGACGGCGTCATCCTGCACAACAACGATCTCATTCCCGGCGCCGACCGCTTCGTCCACCGCCTGCTGGAGCAGGGCAGCAAGCTCCTGTTCCTCACCAACTACCCGGCCCAGACCCAGAAAGATCTGCAAAACCGCTTCCGATCCGCCGGAATAGAGGTGCCCGAGGAGTGCTTCTACACCTCCGCCATGGGCACCGCCGACTTTCTCAAGCGCCAGGATGGCAAGAAGGCCTATGTGATTGGCGAAGGGGCCCTGACCCACGAGCTCTATAAAGCCGGCTTCACCATCACCGATATCGACCCGGACTTCGTGGTGGTGGGGGAGACCCGCAACTACAACTGGACCATGATGCAGCAGGGCGCCAAGTTCGTGGATCAGGGGGCCCGCTTCATCGCCACCAACCCCGATACCCACGGCCCCCTGATGTACCCGGCCTGCGGCGCCCTGTGTGCCCCCATCGAGCGGATGACCGGCAAGAAGCCCTTCTATGTCGGCAAGCCGAGCGCCTGGATCATTCGCGCGGCCCTCAACCGGATGGAGGCTCACTCCGACGACACCATCATCATCGGCGACAACCTGCGTACCGACATCCTGGCAGGCTTCCAGGCCGGTCTCGAGACGGTGCTGGTGCTCTCCGGGGTGAGCAAGGTGGCGGACATCGACCGCATGCCGTTTCGACCGAACCACATCTTCGACTCCGTGGTGGACATCGACATCGTCTGATCCCGGGTGCCGCCCTTCCGGTAGCCTTCAGCCTGCACGGGCCCCCTTGGCAAAGGGGGCCCGTTTCGTTTAACGTAAGCGCAACATCGTTAAACAAACTAAACGGGAGCAGGATGCTCCTTCGCCACTCAAGGACGCACCATGAAGAGCCTGAACGACTGGATCCTGCTGGACAAGCACACTGTCTCCCCCACCCCGCTGATGCCCGCCCCCGAGCGCATCAGGGCCGGAACGCCGAGCCAGACGGCATGGAACCACTACTCCGACCCGAGCCAGCAGTTTCACGTGGGCTTCTGGGCTTGCGAGCCGGGCTGCTGGGCCGTTCACTATACCGAACACGAATACTGCCAGATGCTGGAAGGGGAGGCGGTGATCCACGACGAGCAGGGCGGCCGGCTGCACCTCAAACCGGGGGATCAGTTCGTCATTCCCGCCGGTTTTGTCGGGCAGTGGGAGACCCTCACCCCTTGCCGCAAGCTCTATGTGATCTTCGAACCCGCCGCGACTTGACGCGCACGTCAACCCTGACCCTCTCTCTTCAGGCGGCCGGACGGTCGCCATCCCCTGGCGCAACTTGACGCTTACGGCATGATTTTCTGCGGTTTTCCCGCTTGCAAAAGGGTTTTCCGCTAGGCATTGTGATTGGCGAGGAATGTAAATGGAATTTCGAGCCCAAACGTGGGGGGCTCATATAAAAATCAAGAGGATTACCGCCAATGTGTTCTATTTTCGGCATTCTGGACATCAAGACCGACGCCACTGCCCTGCGCAAATCGGCCCTGGAGATGTCCAAGCGACTGCGTCACCGCGGGCCTGACTGGTCCGGCGTCTACAGCTCCGACAAGGCCATCCTGGTGCACGAGCGTCTGGCCATCGTCGATCCGGGCAACGGCGCACAGCCTCTCTACAACCCCGAGCGCACGCACGTATTGGCCGTCAACGGCGAGATCTACAACCACAAGGAGCTGGAGAAGAACCTCAAGGTCGACTTCCAGTTCCAGACCCACTCCGACTGTGAAGTGCTGCTGGCCCTCTACAAGGAGAAAGGCCCGGCGTTCCTGGACGATCTGAACGGCATCTTCGCCTTCATCCTCTATGACGCCGAGCAGGATGCCTACCTGATTGGTCGCGACCACATGGGGATCATCCCCCTCTATACCGGCCGCGACGAACACGGCAACTTCTACGTCGCCTCCGAGATGAAGGCCCTGGTGCCGGTGTGCAAGAGCGTCGAGACCTTCCCGCCGGGACACTACCTGTGGAGCAAGGATGGCGAGCTTAAAACTTGGTACAAACGGGACTGGATGGAATACGCGCCGGTCGAGCACAACGTCAGCGACAAGGCCGAGCTCAAAGCGGCCCTGGAAGCGGCGGTCAAGCGCCAGCTGATGTGCGACGTGCCCTATGGCGTGCTGCTCTCCGGTGGTCTGGATTCGTCCGTCATCTCCGCCATCACCAAGCTCTATGCCGCCCGCCGGGTGGAAGACGATGGCAAGAGCGAAGCCTGGTGGCCCCAGCTGCACTCCTTCGCCGTCGGCCTGGAAGGGTCGCCGGATCTCGCCGCCGCCCGCAAGGTGGCCGATCACCTCGGCACTATCCACCACCAGATCCACTTCACCGTGCAGGAAGGGCTGGATGCCCTTCGGGACGTCATCTATCACCTCGAAACCTATGACGTCACCACCATCCGCGCCTCCACGCCCATGTATCTGATGGCCCGCTACATCAAGGCGATGGGGATCAAGATGGTGCTGTCGGGAGAGGGCTCCGACGAGCTGTTCGGCGGCTACCTCTACTTCCACAAGGCCCCCAACGCCCGTGAGTTCCACGAGGAGAACGTGCGCAAGCTCGCCTCCCTGCACCTCTATGACTGCCTGCGGGCCAACAAGTCCATGGCCGCCTGGGGCGTGGAAGGCCGCGTGCCCTTCCTCGACAAGGAGTTCATGGACGTGGCGATGCGCCTCAATCCCGCCGACAAGATGTGCGGCAAGGGCAAGATCGAGAAACACATCCTGCGGGAAGCCTTCGAGGATCTGCTGCCCCACGAAGTGGCGTGGCGCCAGAAGGAGCAGTTCTCAGACGGCGTAGGCTACTCCTGGATTGACAGCCTGAAAGCCATGGTCGAGGAAGAGGTGACGGATCAGATGTTCGAGGCCGCGGCCTTCCGCTTCCCCGTCAACACCCCGCTCACCAAGGAGGCGTACTACTACCGCGCCATCTTCGACGAGCACTTCCCGCTGGAGTCCGCCGCCCGCACCGTGCCCTACGGCAAGTCGGTCGCCTGCTCCACCCCGACCGCGCTCGAATGGGATGCCAAGTTCAAGGAGATGGCCGACCCGTCCGGTCGCGCCGTGATGGACGTCCACCAGCAGGGTTACTGATCGCCCCTGACCTGAATACAAAGCCCCTCTCGAGGGGCTTTGTTGTTTTCTGCCATTCCATTGCCGCTTTTTGCCTTCCCCTTCCCTGTTTGCGGCTTGGCGCAGGAAACGCCCCGTGTCACATTGTCTGCGCCTGGAAGCAAAGATAACGACACAAGGAAGAGACCATGAAACGACTGTTACTGCCCCTGATGCTGGGCACCCTCCTTTTCAATGGCGCCGCCTGCGCGGGCGACCACCTCTGGAGTCAGAGCCTGCCCGATTACAGCCAGGGTTATGACGAGACGCGGGATCCGGCCCGCGATCTCGCCGCCGCTACCGCCAAGGCCAGTGCCGAGGGCAAGAAAGTCCTGCTGCTGGTGGGGGGCGAATGGTGCAGCTGGTGCCAGGAGATGAACCGCTTTCTAGACCGGGAACCCGATCTCGCCGGCCAGCTCAACCGCACCTTCGTGGTGGTCAAGGTGAACGTCAGCGAGCAGAACAAGAATGAATCCTTCCTGAAAGACTATCCCGAGTATCTGGGGGTCCCCCACTTCTACGTGCTGGATGCCAAGGGCAGGCTGCTTGAGTCCTTCAACACCGGGCTGCTGGAGAAGGGGAAGAGTTACGACGGGGAGAAACTCGGCAAATTTATCGCCTATTTCCAGCCCAGAACCACCCACGGCTGACTCGCCAGTCAATAAAACAGGGCCCCGCACGGTCAGTGACAGTGCAGGGCACTGATGGCTACGCAAACAGGGAAGTGGCATGTCTGCGACAAACAGGCCATCCATCACCCCGGACAAGGACGAAAAAGATGTTGCGAATACTGGGCAAGGCGTCGTCAATCAATGTGCGCAAGGTACTGTGGACCTGCGCCGAACTGGCCCTCCCCTTCGAGCTGGAGGAGTGGGGATCCGGCTTCAAACCCACGGACACCCCGGCGTTTCTGGCGCTCAACCCCAATGCCATGGTGCCCGTCATTCAGGATGAGGATTTTACGCTGTGGGAGTCGAACACCATCATCCGCTACCTGGCGACGCGCCATGGTGCCAATGCACTCTATCCCGCCGAGGCGAGAGCCAGGGCTCGGGTCGATCAATGGATTGACTGGCAGGCATCGGACTTGAACACCGCCTGGCGCTACGCCTTCCTGTCGTTGGTGAGGCGCTCCCCCCAGCATCAAGACCATCAGGCCCTTCACGCAGCTTGCCTGCAGTGGTCTCACTGCATGAAGATCCTGGAGAGACAGCTTCAAACAACCGGAGGATATGTGGCCGGTCCGCACTTCTCGCTGGCAGACATTCCCATCGGGCTGTCAGTCAACCGCTGGCTGGAGACGCCCTATGATCGCCCGTCGCTACCCGCCGTGGACGACTACTACCAGCGACTGAAAGAGCGGCCGGGGTTTCGACGCTATGGGGCCAATGGCACGCCTTGAGGCGAGCAAGATAACCCGGGCAAGGAAAGAGACGGCAGACCGGGCCAACGCGCTGGCCCGGTCTGCACAGCTTCAGGGCTGGGCATCCGGCTGATTGGCGGGGGCGGCCTTGATAAAGGCCTGCAACTGCTCGCAGTTGGCGACGATGCGCGCAATGGTGGGGTAGTCATCCAGGGTCATGTCAAAGCGGCGGGCATTGTAGACCTGGGGCACCAGCATGCAGTCCGCCAGGGTGACCTCGTTGCCCACGCAATAGATGCCGGCGGTGGTCATGAGAAGCTGCTCCAGCGCGGTGAAGGTCTCGTCTATCCAGTGGCGATACCAGGCATCCCGCGCCATCTTGCTCTGCCCCAACTCCTGCTCCAGGTAGTGCAGCACGCGCAGGTTGTTGAGGGGGTGGGTGTCACAGGCGATCATGTTGACTATCTGGCGCACCCGGGCACGTTCGATGGGGGCGGAGGGCATCAGGGGGTAGGCGGGATAGGTCTCGTCGAGGTACTCCATGATGGCCACCGACTGACCCAGATGCACGTCATCGTCCACGAGAAACGGCACCAGCCCCTGGGGATTGACCCGGCGGTAGGCCTTCTCCTTCTGCTCACCCTGCCGCAAGTTGACCGGGTGCTGCTCATAATCGAGCCCCTTGAGTTGCAGTACCAAACGCACGCGAAAGCTGGCCGATGAGCGCCAATATCCAAACAACTGCAGCATAGTGTGTCCCTGTGGTGGCAGGTGTCTGCCACCTGCCGTGTCGCCCGCCCCTCCAGGGATCGGGCTCTCCTAGCTCGCCCGCTCGGCCGTTGCTTGCGTGACCCGCTGCAAAATGGTGCCAAACAGACTCATCCCGTTGCGATCCTGCATCGCGATGGACACTGTATCACCAAAGCGCAGAAAGGGTGTAGTGGCTTGACCTGACTCGATAATTTCCAGCATCCGCCGCTCGGCAAGGCAGGAGGATCCCCGGCTTCTGTCGTAGTTGGATACGGTGCCCGAGCCGATGATGCAGCCCGCCCCGAGCGGCCTTGTCTTGGCGGCATGGGCAATCAGCTCATCAAAGTTGAAGGTCATGTCCACCCCGGCGTCGGGCTGCCCGAACAGGGCGCCGTTGAGGTGGGTCACCAGGGGCAGGTGGACCTTGCCATCGCGCCAGTCATCCCCCAGCTCGTCCGGGGTGATGGCCACCGGCGAGAAGCTGCTGGAGGGCTTGGACTGGAAGAAGCCGAAGCCCTTGGCAAGCTCCCCGGGAATGAGGTTGCGCAGGCTCACGTCGTTGACCAGCATCAAGAGCTTGATGTGGCTCGCCGCCCCCTGCAAACAGGTGCCCATGGGCACGTCGTCGGTGATGACGGCGACTTCCGACTCGAAGTCGATACCCCACTCCTCGGAGCCCATCACGATAGGGCCACGGGGCGGCAGGAAGCTGTCAGAGCCTCCCTGATACATCAGGGGATCATGCCAGAAGCTTTCTGGCATGTCGGCGCCGCGGGCCTTGCGCACCAGCTCCACGTGGTTGACGTAGGCACTGCCGTCAATCCACTGGTAGGCGCGAGGCAGCGGGGAGAGGCACGCCTCCTCATCGAAGGGGAAGGCGTCGGGGCAGGCGCCCTCGTTGAGTCGCTGATAGACGTTCGCCAATTGCGGCGCCACTTCGCCCCACTGGTCGAGGGCCGACTGCAGGGTCGGGGCAATGGTCGTCACGTGGACGGCGCGCGCCAGATCGCGGCTCACCACCACCAGGGCGCCGTCGCGCTTGCCATTGTTCAGGGTTGCCAGTTTCATATCGAATTCCTTATTTGCCGAGCGTCTCTGGACGCTGCCAGCTGGTGACATAACCGGGGTGTTCGACCCCTTCGCAGATCGGGCCGACAGCCAGGGCATCACGGGTGTCGAGCATCACCGCCACCTCGTCGGTGAAGGTCTTGGCATGGGCCAGCCCCGCCGCAAAGGCCTTGGGATGGGGACCATGGGTGAAGCCGGCAGGGTGGAAGGTGACCATGCCCCGCTTGATGTTGTCCCGGCTGAAGAAGTCCCCGGCGTGGTAGAAGAGCACTTCGTCGAAGTCGTCGTTGCTGTGGTAGAAGGGCACCCGCAGGGCGCCTGGGTCACTCTCGATGGGACGCGGCACGAAGGTGCAGACCACGAACCGGCTCGCCACGAAGGTGGAGTGAGCCGAGGGAGGCAGGTGGTAGCGGTGGCTCATCAGCGGGCGGATATCCCGCCAGTTGAGGCGCACCACGCACAAGTCCCCGTGCCACCCTTGTGCATCCAGCGGGTTGAACGGCCAGGTGACGACCGAGACCTGATCGTGGCGCTTGATCTGCAGCGACCAGGGGTTTTCATCCTGCTGGGCCAGGAAGCGCTCGTTGATGGCGGGCACGTCCAGGGCCGCCGGATCGAAGATGGCGTGATTGCCCACCAGTCCCTTGTCCGGCAGCTGATAACTGTCTTCCGTCGCCTCTATCATCAGGATGAAGAGGGGCGCGGTGGGCTCGATGCGCCACATGGTGCCACGGGGGATCACCACATAGTCGCCATCTCTCAAGATGAGGTGCCCGTAGTCGCAGTAGAACTCGCCGCTCCCCTCGTGAATGAACAGGAGCTCGTCACCATCGGCGTTTCGCACCAGAAACGGCATGGGCTCATGCAGGCGCCAGATGCGGTAGCGGCAGTGGGGGTTGCTGAGGATATCCGGCATCACCCAGGGGGAGAGGGAGCTCACCTCCTCCTGCAGATCGTTCAAGTCAAACGCCCGTGGCCGAAGCGGCCCTTCCCAGTTGACCCAGTCGGTGGGAGCATGCTTGTGGTGCATGTGGGTGGCCGGACCGAAGAAGCCCGAGCGCCCCAGCTCGCGCTCATAGATGGCCTGCTCCGGCAGATCGGCATGGGCCTGGCGGGAGTGGGTTCCCTCCCGATGGGGGAAGCTTATCCAGTTACGCATCGCTCGGTTCTCCGTTTTTCTGGCCCTGCGCGGCACTGTTCACCTCCCCTTGCGTGGATCCGTCCAGCACGCCACGGCGGATCTGATCCAGCTCGATGGATTCGAACAATGCCTGGAAGTTGCCCTCACCAAAGCCCTCGTTGCCCTTGCGCTGGATGATCTCGAAGAACACGGGCCCGATGACGGTGTCGGTGAAGATCTGCAGCAGGATGCCGTCCTTCGTCGGCGAGCCGTCGATGAGGATGCGCAGCTCTTTCAGCGCGGCCAGATCCTCCTGATGACCCGCCACCCGGCTGTCCACCTTCTCGTAGTAGGTGTCCGGCGTCGGCATGAAGCCGGTTCCCCGCCCTCTGAGCGTGCGGATGGTGTGATAGATGTCGGCAGAGGCGAGCGCGATGTGCTGGATCCCCTCCCCCTTGTACTGACGCAGGTACTCCTCTATCTGGGACTTGTCGTCCGCCGACTCGTTGATGGGAATGCGAATTTTGCCGCAAGGGGCCGTCATGGCGCGCGAGTGCAGTCCGGTCAGCTTGCCCTCGATGTCGAAGTAGCGGATTTCCCGGAAGTTGCCGATCCGCTCGTAGAAATTCGACCAGAGGTTCATGTTGCCGCGATGGACGTTGTGGGTCAGGTGGTCGATCTCATAGAGCCCCGCGTCCACCTCGGCCATGCGGGCCTGCCAGTCGGGGTAGAAGATAAAGTCCACGTCATAGATGGAGCCCCGCTCGCCATAGCGATCGACAAAGGAGAGGGTACTCTCGCCGATGCCGTAGATGGCGGGGATGTTGAGTTCCATGGGGCCTATTTTGCCCACAAACGGCTTGGCCCCCTGGCCAATGGCGTACTGCTGGGCACGGCCGGCATCGCTCACCCGAAACGCCATGCCGCACACGCTCGGACCATGGGCCCGGGCAAACTCCTCCGCCTGGGAGTGGGGCTCGGCATTGACCACGAAGTTGATGTCCCCCTGGCGATAGAGCCAGCACTGCTTGTGCCTGTGCTTGGCCACTTCGGCAAAGCCCAGTGAGACGAACAGCGCCTTGAGGGCCGCAATGCCCTTGAGATCCGGCGCCGTGTACTCGACAAACTCAAACCCGTCGGTGCCAAGGGGGTTGATGGTGTGAGTACGGGAAGAAGGGGTGGTCATGATGTGCTCCTTGCGATGAACTGATAACGAAACGGTTCACGCCGCAAGGGCTCGACAGGCAGCCCGCACGGCATTGTTAACAACTTGTTTCATTAGAGTGGCAGGCGCAGGGAATGAGAAGGGGCGGCGTTCAGATAGTTTGGCGGGGATCCGCGCCAAAAAATGTAAATGAAATGTGACGTCACAGCATCAACCTTGCACTGCGCTCGTTAGCGTCCCGCAAGGCTGTCAGCTTTGCCTTACAGCGACCAATAACGGGGTTCGATATGGGGCAGCACCGCCCTCGCTTTTAGCAATCGAGTCCTTTGCGGGTTGATGAGCCAGGCCTGCTCCCCCAACGCCAGCAGGGGCAGATCGTGCAAGCTGTCACTCAGGGTGAGTGCGGCCTCCAGGGTCAGGAGCTCGGGCAGCAGCTTGTGCCTGCCATGGCAATAGAAGCGCGGCACCAGGCCGCCGAAACGGTAACCCATCCGCGAGCCGATGATGCGGTGAGGGAGCCTTGGCAGTTGACGATGGATCTGGGCACGGACCAGGGCGCGGGGACTGGCGGAGATGACCCAGCAGCGGTACCCCTCCCCCGTCAGGAGGGCTCGCGCCTCCCGATACAGACCGGGCCGGGTCAGGCTGTACTGCCGTACCAGGGCGCGCCAGGCCAGGGGGGATAGCCCGAGGGTGATGGCCCACCAGATGAGTGCAATGCCGCGACTGCGCTGACCTGGCAGCAGATAGATCACGGCACCGAACGCCATCAGTGGCCACAGCAGCAGCGGCCAGATACGGCGGCGCAAGATGAAACGCAGCAACCCCGCATGGCTGTCATCCGGCGCCAGGGTGTCATCGAAGTCGGCCAGGATCCAACCGCGGGCTGGGACTCTCGCGGTTGCAGCGCTCATTCGGAGATCTCCGCGATGGCGGCATGCAACTCGGGCAGGAGGAACAGCGCCCCCTCATCGGGCGGACAGACGAGATCGAAGCTCTCACCTGCCAGGGTGAAGGCGAGGCGCCAGGCGTGCAGATAACCGCGATCCGCCGCCGTGCCGCCGTAACGCTCATCCCCGAGGATGGGGGCTCCCACGCTCTTCAAGGCCACCCGGATCTGGTGGGTCTTGCCGGTCCGGGGCTTGATGCGATAAAGACGCAGCCCCTCGCGCACCGAGACAGAATCGAACCAGCTGATGGCCGGGTTATCCTGGGTGCGGCTCAGCATCCAGCTGCCGCCTCGCCCTTTCTCCATGTCCCCCTTCACCCAGCCCTGCTTCTTCTTCGGCTTGCGATCGGAGAGGGCCAGATACTGCTTGCTCACTTCCCGCGCCGCGAAAGCCATACTGAGGGCGCGATTCGCTTCGGGGGTGCGGGCCAGCAGCACCAGCCCAGAGGTCATCTTGTCCAGTCGATGGACCGGATAGAGGTCAAGACCGGTATCCATTCTGACCCGATTGACGAGACCCGGCTCGCCGGCATCATCGTGCATGCCAATGCCCGGACGCTTGTTGATCACCATGAAATCTTTGTGCTGCAATTGTATCCGGTACATGTATAACCCTTTAGAATGTTATTTGTTAACAACTTGAATGCAGGCCTGCAGGCCATCTTCATGGACCCTCAGCACAAGAATCGCACGAATGAAAAAATGCCTGTTTTGGCTGTTGTTGCTTGGCATCACTTGCTTCTCGCCCCTCCAGGCCAGTGAACGGACACGTGATCTGCCGGAGAAGGTGGTATTGCAGTTGCGCTGGCTGCATCAGCCCCAGTTTGTGGGCTATCACATGGCCAAGGCCAAGGGGTATTACGCCGACGCCGGTCTGGATGTCGAGATAAGGCCAGGTGGCAAGGGAATAAGTCCGGTTCAGGAGGTGCTGGCCGGACGCGCCGACTTTGGCGTCGGCAACACCGAGGTGCTGACCCACTACGCCCAGGGCAAGCCGCTGCTGGCGCTGGCCAGCGTCTACCAGCACTCTCCCTCCATCTTCCTGGCACGTCGCGACAGCGGCATTCTCACCGTTGCGGACATGCGTGGCAAACGGATCATGATGTTTCCGGGTCATCAGGATGCCGAACTGCTGGCCACCCTCTACTATCAGGGACTTCACGAGCGCCAGCTCATCCCGGTACCCACTTCGGTCAACATCGACGATCTGATCGCCGGCCGAATAGACATCTTCAACGCCTATCTGAGCAATGAGCCCTTCTATCTGGAAGAGCGCGGCATCTCGGTGTCCGTCATCAACCCTCGCAACTACGGCATCGATTTCTACAGCGACATTCTCTTCACCACCCAGGCACAGGAGCGGCTCAATCCGGAGCGGGTGGCACGTTTTCGTGCAGCCAGCCTCAAGGGATGGCGCTATGCCCTCACCCACCCCGAGGAAGCCATCGCCCTGCTGCGCACGGAGTATGGCGTCAACCGCAGCCAGGCCCACATGGAATACGAGTTGCAGATGAGCAAGGAGATGATCCAGCCGCTCTATGTGGAGATCGGGTATATGAATCCGGATCGCTTCGCTCACATCATGCAGCAGCTGGTGGAGATAGGCCTCCTTGCCAAACCGGTCTCCCTGACCCGTTTCCTCTATCAGGTTCCCTCAGAACAGTGGAGCTTCTGGCGTCCATGGTTCCTGCTGAGCCTGGGTGTTGGTGGTCTCATCCTGCTGCTCTCCCTCTATCTTCTGATGAGCAACAAGCGGCTCAACCAGGAAGTGGCCCTGCGCAAGCAGCGAGAGCAGGAGATACTGCAACTGGCCCGCCTCGATCCCCTTACTGGGCTGCCCAATCGCCTGAGCCTGATGGAGCAGCTGAAACACCAGGTGCAAAGCGACAATCCGGGCTGCCTGCTGTTTTGCGATCTCAATGACTTCAAGCGCATCAACGACAACTTCGGCCACAGCCAGGGGGATGCCATCCTCTGCCAGCTGGCCCGGCGGATCCACGACGCCATCGGCCACCAGTGCTATTTTGCCCGCTTGGCGGGGGACGAGTTCATCCTGCTGCTGCCGGGCTACGATATCCGTCAGGCAGAGGAGGTCACCGCCGTGATCCGCCAGGCCATGCAGGCCCCCTTCGTGGTCAATGACCAGCCGATGCAGGTGGGCATCAGCATCGGCGTCAGCCACTACCAGCATGACTGGAGCCCGGAGCAGTGGCTCATCCAGGCCGACAGGGCCATGTATTGTGACAAGGGTGGCCGCGTCATCACGCTGGCGGAGCAGTCCGGCTGACTGGCTCATCTCCCGGCACACAGATCCGATATCCCCGTGAAACCGATAAACAGGAAGGCCACCCCAGGGGTGGCCTTCCTGCATTGCATGAGTCTGACCGCTCTTACCCGAAGGTCTGCCCCAGGGATTTGAGCTGGCGAGCCTTGGTGAGCAGGATGTCGCTCGAGGCGTCCATGTCCTGCATCTTGTTGCTGTTGGTGTGGGAGTGCTGGGAGATGGCGTTGACGTTGCGGCTGATGTCCTCCACCACCGCCTGCTGCTCTTCTGCCGCCGTCGAGATCTGGGCCGAGAGGTCCACCACCCGTTCTATTTCCGCCAGCACCTGATGCAGGCTCTCTGATCCCTGGCGGGTCAGGGTCACGCAGGATTGGGTCTGTTGCAGGTTCTGCTGCATCATGCCCTTCCAGCCGTTCAGGGTACGCTGGATCTGGCCTATGCTGCTCTGGATCTGTTCGGTCGCCTTGTGGGTGCGCGTGGAGAGGGTTCGCACCTCGTCCGCCACCACCGCAAAGCCTCGCCCCTGCTCCCCTGCCCGCGCCGCCTCGATGGCGGCGTTGAGCGCCAGCAGATTGGTCTGATCCGCAATGCCCTGGATCTCGCTCATCAGCACACCGATGCGGTCCGACTCCTCCGCCAGTGCCACGGCGGCCGTGAAGGCATGCTCTGCCTGGGTGGCCAGCTCGGTGACCCTGTGCTGGGTATCTTCCAGCTGCTGATCGGTGTGTTGGCAGTGCGCCTTGGCCTGGGCTATCTGGTTGTCCGTCTCCAGGATATTGCGGGCAATCTCGTGGGCTGTCGCCGCCATCTCGGTGATGGCCGTCGCCACCTGCTGGGTCTGGACATCCTGTTCGGCGATGTCGGCGCTCGCCTCGCTGGAGGCGGTCTTGAGATGGACCGCCAGATCCTGCAAGGAGAGGGTGGCGTCATCCACCCGCCCGAGCACGGTGCGGATCCTGGCCTGCAGCAGCTTGATGTGGAAATCGGCGATGGCACTGGGTTCATCCCCCGAGTAGATGAGCCGGGTCAGGCTGTCATACTCCTCGGCCAGCTGGCGCAGGTAACGGGGGGTGGTGATGATGGCGTGACGATAGAGGAGCCCGAGCCACAGGAGCGGCAACACCATGAACAGGGGAGCCCATGGCCCCATCAGATAGCCGCCCCCCGCCAGCATCAGCAAGACACCGACGATGGCCAGCCCGTGGCGCATCGGGCGCAGGCTCAATCCGCCCTTTCGCTCCCCCCGCTCCACGCTCTTCAATCTGGCATAGGTGCGCCCGGCCACGGCTTTCATCTCCGGCGCGGCGCGACTGCGGACCGACTGGTAGCCATTGATCCGCCCCTGCTCGAAGATGGGGGTGACATAGGCATCCACCCAATAGTAACGCCCATCCTTGCAGCGGTTTTTCACCATGCCGCGCCAGGGTTTGCCCTGCTTGAGCTTGCCCCAGAGGTCAGCAAAGGCGGCCTTGGGCATGTCCGGGTGGCGAACCATGTTGTGGTGCTGGCCTATCATCTCTGCCCTGCTGTATCCCGCCACCCGGCAGAAGTGGTCATTGGCATAAGTAATGACCCCCTGAAGATCCGTGGTGGAAACCAACTGTTCACTGGACGGAAAATCCACCTCTTCATCAACGAGATGAATCTGGGTTCTGTTCATGGCGCACGCCTCTTGTGTGATAACTCAGTTATCGTAGTCAAGCCATGGCAGCCCGGCCAACAAGGCCCCTCAGACAGTGGGGATGACTGAGAGGCCGTCCTCTGGATCTATGACGGCGCCCTCAGTTCTCCACCGCCGGATGGCACTCGCGCTCCCGGATCAGCTTCTTGTTCACCTTGCCGACACTGGTCTTGGGGATCTCCTGCACTATGCGGATCTGGCGCGGAATGGCCCAGCGATTGATGCGACCACTGTCGACGAACCCCTGCAGGTGCGCCTTGATGGCCTGGGGATCCAGGTTCGTCCCCTCCTTGCCGACCACCAGGGCCAACGGGCGCTCCCCCCACTGCTCGTCCGGCACCCCCACTACGGCCACCGAATGCACCCCGCAATGGGCGCTGATGAGGCTCTCCAGCGCCAGCGAGCTTATCCACTCGCCACCTGTCTTGATCACGTCCTTGATGCGGTCCTTGATCTCCACCGTGCCGTCCGGGGTGATGGAGGCCACGTCCCCGGTGTGCAGCCAGCCGCCATCCCACAGCTCAGCCCCCTTGGCGGGCTCCTTCAGGTAGCCCTGGGCCAGCCAGGGGGCGCGCACCACTATCTCCCCCATGGCCTCACCGTCGTGGGGCAGATCCTTGCCCTCGGTATCGACGATGCGCAAGTCCACCAGGCCGATGGGCTTTCCGGTCTTGATCCGCAGCGGCAGTTGCTCCGCCATGGGCAGCGCCAGCTCCTCGGGAGCGAGGTGCACCACGCACAACAGCGGGCAGGTCTCCGACATGCCGTAGCCGGCGTGCACCCGTATCCCCTTCTGGCTCGCCTGGGTCGCCAGCCCGAGCGGCAGCGCACTGCCTCCCAGCAGCATCTTCCAGCCCTCGAACGAGGTCTGCCTGGCCTCCTCGCAGTCCAGGATCATCTGCAATATGGTCGGCACGCAGTGGGAGATGCTCACCCCTTCGTCGCGATAGAGCTTGACCAGCTTGTTCGGCTCGTAGCGCCCCGGGTAGACCTGCTTCACCCCCAGCATGGTCGCCACATAGGGGACGCCCCAGGCATGGACGTGGAACATGGGTGTGATGGGCATGTAGACGTCGTCGGAGCAGAGCAGCGACTGGCCCGCATGGGCCGCCAGGGTGCCCAGCTCGTTGAGGGTGTGCAGCACCAGCTGGCGGTGACTGAAGTAGACCCCTTTGGGATCCCCGGTGGTGCCCGTGGTGTAGAACAGGGTCGCCACCGAATATTCGTCGAAGTCGGGGAAGTCGAACTGGTCGTCCGCCCCGGCCAGCAGCGTCTCGTACTCCCCGAGCAGGGGCAAACCGGTAGAGGGCGACTCCCCATCGGTCAGCCGGATGTAACCGCGCACCGTGGGCAGCTTCTCCTGAATGGAGTCCATCATGGGCAGGAAGTCGTCATGAACCAGCACCAGGTGATCCTCGGCGTGGTGCATGGTGAAGGCGATCTGCTCCGGCGACAGGCGCACATTCACCGTGTGCAGCACGGCGCCTATCATGGGTACCGCGAAGAAGCACTCGAGGGAGCGGTGGCTGTCCCAGTCCAGCAGGGCCACCGTGTCCCCCGGTCCAATGCCCGAGGCGGTCAACAGGTTGGCGAGGCGGTGGATGCGCTGATTGAGGGTGCGGTAGTCGTAGCGCAGCCTGTCTGCGTAGACGATCTCCCGGCCCGGGTGATGGCGCCCCCCGGACAACAGCAGGCTCTTGATCAGCAAGGGATAAGCATGGGCTCCCTGGGCTGGCGGTATGATCCTTGTCTTCACCATACGGACTCCTTCCGATTCGTGTTTGGGCGCAGGGGAGCCGTCTCCCCTCACCATCTGAGTTAGCGGGCGTCGAGACGCCCGAGCAAGGCCTCGGCCTCTGGCCAGGGGCCAAATCCGCTCGCCGGATTGAGGTGTCCCACCGCCCCGGCATCCACCAGCTCGCTCCCCCACTCCCCGGCCAGGGCACGCACCGCCGCAGGGCTCGCCAGGGGATCGTTGTGACTCAGCACTACCAGACTCGGGAACGGCAGCGTCATACGGGGCAAGGGGTGCCAACCGCCGGCCGCCATGGCCTCCTTGCTGGGATAGTGGGAGGGCCAGTCGGCATCCAGATCCGGTGGCGTCACCAGCAGGGCGCCCTTTATCCTGTGCTGACTGACAGCGCCGTACTGGGCAGCCCAGTGGGCCACCATCAGCACCCCGGCGCTGTGGGCCACCAGGATCACCGGGCCCTCGATGGCGGCGATCGCCGACTCGATGGCCTCGACCCTGGCCTGGCAGTTGAGCTTGTCCGAGGCGAGCGGCGGCACCGTCACCACCTTGTCAAGCCTCTCGGCGAGCAGGGTCTGCCAGTGATCCGCCACGTGTTCACGCAGGCCGGGCACGATCAATACGGTGGCCTCGGGCTGACATTCCTTCATGTATCTTCCCCTGTTCAGGCGCTCCGGCGACGGCCGGATGACATCGGGACCACAGTAAGGTGCCGGGCCCCCGGCTGCTTTACCTTGGATGCCATGAAGTTGTCTTTTTGCGACAGAGACTCGGCCGGACAAGGCGGCGATCGCTGGGCCTGGATGCCATCGGAAGCGGACTGTGAGCGAGCTCACCCCCTGGGATCTGCGACTAACAGATAGGTTAATAAGCCTTTCCACGATGTAAGCAAAATGATAAAAAACGGTTAACAACCAGCAGATGAGCTGTCGCCATGGGAACTGCATCATGACCCTTCTTGCCAGAGCCGCTACCCTCACCAACTACCTCGATGTCGCCCGCCAACTGGGCCTCAATACCCCCCACCTGTTGTCGCAAGCCGGCCTCAGTGCCTCCATTCTGGATGTGCCCAATCAGCGCATCCCGGTCTCCACCATCATCAACTTGCTGGAGCTCACCGCCCGCACCGGCGACTGCCAGAGCCTGGGGCTGCGCATGGCGGAGCATCGCCAGCTGTCGGACTTTGGCGAGGTGAGCCTGCTGCTGAGCTATCAGCCCAACCTGCGCGAGGGCTTGCAGGTGATGGTGCAATACATCCATCTGTTCAATAACGCCCTGGCCATCTTCATCGAGGAGGCGGGCAAGGCGGTGATCATTCGCGAGGAGATCATCACCGACGCCCCCATGCCCTCGCGCCAGGCCACCGAGCTTGCTGTCGGCGTCATGTATCGCTTCTGCGCGGCCCAGGTCGGGGTCGGGGCGAACTGGCATCCCATCAGCGTCAACTTCACCCATGACGCGCCGGCGGATCTCTCCATCCACAAGCGGCTGTTCGGCTGCAAGCTGGAATTTGGCAGCGAGTTCAACGGCATCGTCTGTCAGTCAGCGGATCTGGACATCCCCAACCCCCTGGCCAACCAGGCCATGGCCCGCCATGCGCGCCAGTACCTCGACACCCTGCTGGTGGAGACCCAGCAATCCCTGATGACTGACGTGCGCAAGGCCATCTACCTGCTGCTGCCCATGGGGCGCGCCACCATAGAGCAGATAGCCCGCACCCTGGGCATGAACGTGCGCACCCTGCAGCGCCATCTGGAGGAGAGCGGTGCCACCTTCAGCGAGCTGGTCAACGACGTGCGCCGGGATCTGGTGATGCGTTATCTGCAAAACTCCGGCTATTCGCTGGGCCACATCGCCGACATGCTGGGTTACTCCATGCCGAGCTCCTTCACCCGCTGGTTCAACGCCCAGTTCGGCATGCCGCCCGCCACCTGGCGCTCCCGCCACAAGGGCGTGCCCAAGGTGACCCAGAGCGCGCACACCAGCCTTGCCTACGGCTAGACCCCATTCCTTCGCCAGACGTTGAATTAAAGAGGGAGGCTGCGGCCTCCCTCTTTGCATTCCGCTTTCCATCATGTGGGGCACTCGCCATCGACAGCGAAACGAGTGGGATGCCATGAAAGCCAGCAGCGCGACACTCCCGCATCCCTTTGCCATCCAACCCGGCCCCTCAACAGATCACGCCAAAAAAGAAGAGGGAGGCTTGTCGCCTCCCTCTTCACATCTCGGCTTGCCGCCCCTAGCGGACATCGGCCGGCAGCTGTTCCGCCTTCATCCTCCCCTGGGGCGCGGAGGCGTCGACGCTCGCACGGGGCGCAGCAGCCTTCTCAACGGCTTCGGCCAGAGCGGGCTGGGTGCCGCGCAGCAGGAAGTAGGAGAGTGCCGGCACCCCTATCAGGGCCCCCAGCATGTTCCACAGGAACATGAAGGTGAGCAGTATGCCCATGTCGGCCTGGAACTTGATGGGGGACCAGACCCAGCCCACCACGCCGGCGGCCAGGGTGATGCCCACCAGCCCCACCACCCGGCCGGTGAAGGCCACGGCCTGGCGATAGGACTCCACCAGCGACATGCCCTGGCGTTGATGGTGCAACTGCACGCTCAGCAGGTAGAGCGCGTAGTCCACCCCGATGCCGACCCCGAGCGCAATCACCGGCAGGGTCGCCACCTTGACGCCTATCCCCATGAAGACCATCAGCGCCTCGCACAGCACAGAGGTGAGCATCAGGGGCACCAGGGCCACCACGGTCGCCCGCCAGCTGCGGAAGGTGATGAGGCAGAAGACGGTCACCGCCAGGTAGACGTAGAGCAGCATGGTGCGGTTCGCCTCGTGCACCACCAGGTTGGTGGCCGCCTCGATGCCCGCCGAGCCCGCGGCCAGCAGGAACTGGCGATCCGGCGACGAGTTCTCCCGGGCAAACCGCTCGGCGATGGCCACCACGCCGCTCAGGGTCTCGGCCTTGTGATCCCTCAGGTAGGCGATCACCGGCATCAGGGAGCAGTCGGTGTTGAACAGCTCGGGGCTGTTGACCGAGGCCTGCTGGGCCGCGTAGTTCAGCACGTTCTGGTTGCGCTGGATGCTGGCGAGCCTGGGGTTGCCCTCATAGGTGCCGGCGGTGATCTGGCGCACCGCATTGACCAGGGAGCTGGTGGCCTGCACCCCGGGATGCTGCTGCAGCTCCCAGCCCAGGCGATCCGCCAGGATCAGGGTCTGGTAATTGAGACACCCCTCCGGCGCCGTCTTGATCATCACCGCGAACAGATCGCTCGAGAGCGCATAGTGGCTGGTGATGTAGCCGTTGTCCTTGTTGTAGCGCGAATCGGCGCGCAGCTCGGGTGCGCCGCTGTCCAGATCGCCAATCTTGAGGTGCAGGCTGACCAGGTAGCCGCCGATCCCCATGGCCAGGCCCAGCAGCACCACAAAGGTGGCCCACTTGCGCTCGGTGCAGCGGTCCAGCAGCGTCCAGAGCCTGCCGAAGCCCTGGTTGGCGGCGGCGTTATTTTCAATGGCCAGCGCCCGCTCGGCCGCCTTGTGGCCCACTCCCACATAGGAGAGCGCCACCGGCATCAACAGCAGGGAGGTGAAGATGAGCACCGCCACCCCGATGCTGGCGGTGATGGCGAGATCCTGAATGACCGGGATGTCGATCAGCATCAGCACCGCGAAGCCCACCGCATCGGCGAGCAGCGCCGTGACTCCGGCCAGGAACAGCCGGCGGAAGGTGTAGCGCGCGGCGAGCAGGCGATGGGTGCCGCGGGCGATGTCCTGCATGATGCCGTTCATCTTCTGGGCCGCGTGGGAGACCCCGATGGCGAAGATGAGGAAGGGCACCAGCACCGAATAGGGATCGATGGCGTAGCCGAGCCAGGCGACGAGGCCGAGCTGCCACACCACGGCGATCAGCGAGCAACCCACCACCAGCAGGGTGCTGCGCACGCAGCGGGTGTAGAGGAAGATGATGAGAAGCGAGGTCGCCACCGCCAGGGCGAAGAACATGATCACCTGAATGAGGCCATCGATGAGATCGCCGACCAGCTTGGCAAAACCGATGACCCGGATCTTGTACTG
Source organism: Aeromonas sp. 25-248 (assembly GCF_053005425.1). Classification (NCBI taxonomy): domain Bacteria; kingdom Pseudomonadati; phylum Pseudomonadota; class Gammaproteobacteria; order Aeromonadales; family Aeromonadaceae; genus Aeromonas; species Aeromonas sp. 25-248. Next base: position 288,773 of record NZ_JBRKTB010000003.1, read on the forward strand.
ACCCGTCCCCTCCTCTCCCGCCTTGTGGGGCTTGCCGTCGAACTCGATCTGGCTGCGCAACTTCTCGATGCGCTGGGAGAACTCGTGATAGTTGAGGGGCTTGCCGGTGGCCGATGCCTTGTCAAGCAGGGGCACGATCAGCATGGTGGATTTAAAATCGCTCGCCACCAGGCTGCCGACGATACCGGCCCGGTTGATGTTCTGGCGCAACTGCTCGATGTCGGCGGGCTTGCCCTGATAGGCGTCCGGCATCACGGGGCCGCCCTGGAAGCCCTCCTCGGTCACCTCGGTCCAGCGCACCGCCGGACTCCAGAGGGACTTCATCCAGGCGCGGTCCACCCCCTCGGTGAGGAACAGCTCGTCATTGACCCGCTTGAGCACGCCAAGATAGCCGGGATCGAAGATGTCCCCTTGGGTGTTCTCCACCACCACCCGCACCGAGTTGCCGAGGCCACGCAGGGACTGGCGGTTCTCCAGGAAGTTTTTGATGTAGGGCTGGCTCTGGGGGATCATCTTCTCGAAGCTGGGCGCCAACGCCAGGCGAGTCGTCGCCATGTAGCCAAACACCAGGGTCGCCAGCGTCATCACTAGCATGAACACCGCTCTGTGGTTGAACACCAGCCGCTCCAGCAGGTTGCCGGAGCGCCTGTCGAACTGCGCCAGCTCGCGGATCACCGGCATCGCATCTTGCTTCACATGGCCCATGTCTGGATCCTCGTTATCGTTATTGGGCCGTCATCCGGTGACGGCCTGATTTGGCAATACTTGTGACCGCCTTAATTCACCGCCAGGGTGCGCACACCGCGGCTGCCCACCAGTGCCAGGGTGCCCTGGGGCGTCAGCAGGGCGCCCGCCACCGGGGATGGCTCGGCCAGGGGTTCCAGAGTCAGCGGCTCGTTGCCCCGTTGCCGCAGCATATGGCCGGCCTGGGTGAACAGGCGGAACTGGCCATCTGCCCCCTGCATAGCAGTGCTGAGGCTGATGGGCAGCGGACTGGCCAGTCTCGCCCAGTGCTGGCCGCCATCCGTGCTGCGATAGGCATGGCCCCGCAGCCCATAGACCAGCAGCTCGCCGGGCCGACCGATGAGGCCGAAGAAGCTGCCGTCATAGGGGCTTGGCAGTGAGACGAAGCGTTGCGCCGCCTCATCCCACTTGCGCAGCAAGCCCTGCTCGCCGGCGAGATAGAGGCTCTCCCCGGCCAGGGCGATGGCATTGAGATGGAGCCCATCCGGGTTGTCGGTGCGATCCTGCATCGGCGTCCAGTGCTGACCGCCATCCTGGGTGCGCAGAATGAGGTTGAACACCCCGACCACGTAGCCAACCCTGTCGTCTTGGAACCAGACGTCGAGCAGGGGCTTGTCGGCCCCCTCCTCCACCAGGCGCTGGCCCTCTTCCACCAACGCGGCCCACTGCTCGTTGTCCGGCTCGGACTGGGCCTTGGCCGAGTAGTATTGCAGCACCAGGTCGCCTATCTGGCGGCCATCCAGCTGTTTCTGCCAGCTGGTGCCACCGTCCTGGCTGTGCAGGATGACCCCGTCCCCCCCCACGGCCCAGCCCTGCTCGGGACTGGGGAAGACGACGGCATTGAGATCCGAGCTCACCGGCACCCTGGCCTGCTGCCAACCCTTGCCTTCATCATCGGAGTAGAGGATGTGACCCCGCTGCCCCACCGCCACCAGCCGACTGCCGGCACGGGCCAGATCCAGCAAGGGGCTCTGCTTGGCCAGGGCGCTCGGCTTGGCGGGCAAGTCCAGCACGTCCACATAGGCCGTCGCCGCCGTGATCGTCTCCGCGCTCTGCGCGGGCCCTGCCATCAGCAGGGCGCCGCACAGCCAGGGCGCCAACTTGTTGAATGAACCCATACCACTTCCTTGTCTTCAAAACCCATCGGATGGTCGCAACAACCCCACCCCGGCCCTCCCCTTGGCAAGGGGAGGGAGCACTTCACTCCTCCCCCTTTCGAAGGGGGAGGCCGGGAGGGGGGTCAGTGGAGATCATCAACGCTTAGCGGATACCCGCGCCCGCCAGGGACTCCGGCGACCACTTCGCCTTGGACAGCGAATCGCCGTACTTGATGCCGCCATGGGGCCCCACCACGCCGTTGATGTTGTAGGTCCCCGCCACCAGGTCATAGATCATGAAGGGGGTGGCATCCGGGGTCTGCTTGTCGTAGCTCTGGCTCAGGAAGGCGAAGGAGCCGCGATAGAGCTGACCACGGGCGTCGTACTGATCCGAGGCCAGGGCCACCCAGCTGTCTTCGTCCAGATAGAAGCGACGCTTGGCATAGATGTGGCGCTCGCCGGCCTTGAGGTTGCCCTCCACCACCCAGACCCTGTGCTTCTCCCAGCGCACGTGATCCGGCGACAGGAAGTTCGGGGTGGTCAGCGCCCGGGCATCGGGCTCATAGGTCAGCTTGTAGGTGTTGTAGGGAACTATCATCTCCTGCTTGCCCACCAGCTTCCAATCGAAGCGGTCCAGCGCGCCGTTGAAGACGAAGACGTCGTCATAGGTGCCGGCGCCCGAGGTGCCCGGGTTCGGGGTATCGTAGGCCAGGTTCGGTGCCAGCTTGACCCGGCGCTGCCCCGGCAGGTACTGCCAGGCCTTGCGCGGCTGCTCAAGGGGGTTGGCGGCATCGCGCAGCATGATGGCTTCACCGGCACGGCGGGCGGGCCCGGTGTAGTAGAGCTTCATCTGGTAGTAGGTGTCCTTGGCCGCGATGGGCTTCTTCATGTCCTCGTAGATGGCGTAGTTGATGAACGCCTGCCCCGTGGTGGAGAGCGCCGCTACCCCGGCGGAATCGACGTTCCAGGAGTCGTATTTGGTGGCGATGTTCACCCCCTGGTAGCGCAGCAGGAAGTTCCACATCGCCTCGGCGCCGGTCTGCGGGATCGGGAAGGGAATGCCCGGCAGCACCTGATCCACCGCCATGCCCCCTTCCAGGGTCTTGGCGTTCAGGGCGTTCTGCCTGGTGTTGTCCAGCACCGCCTGGGGCAGCGCCACGCTGCGGTGAGTCGGGTAGACATCGACTCTGAAGTCCGGGAAGCGGCTCAGCAACTCGGCGGTGGTGGCGGTCAGCTCACCCTTGTACTTGGCCACGTTCTTGCCGTCGATCACCAGCTGCGGCTTGTCGCCCGCATAAGGATCCGGGCGCATGCTGTCACCGGCCTTGAAGCCGGCGGGCGCCGTGGTCAGGCCGCCGGTATAGGCGGGGATGGAGCCGTCGGCGTTGGCCGCGGCATCGGCGCCGACCTGGGTCAGGCTGGTGCCCAGCTTGCCCGCTTCGCTGGCGGAGACGGCCGCCTGGGCCAGACTGGTGAAGGCCAGGGCGAGGGACAGGGCCAGCATGGTCTGTTTATGTTTCATCATCTTGTTCTCCGACTCGGTCGCTTGACTCAATAAGTGGTCTTGAGGGTCAGGTAGACGGCCCCTCTGTCTTCCGTGGTGGCGCCGCCACCGGAGAAGGAGGAGTAACCGCCGGCATAACAGGTGTTGCGCTGGGTCGCATCCAGGGCGTTGGGGGTGGAGCCATCGGTGGCGCCGTCGTTACAGTCGGCAGACTTGCCGAAGGAGTCCACGTACTTCAGATCGACGAAATACTGGTTGTAGATGGTAGCGCCGAGGCCAAGGGCGTAGTTGCCGGTGTCCTTGGCACCGCCGCCCTGCACGGGAGACACCCCCGCCAGGCCGAGGTTGACCGACAGCGGCATGCTCATGTCCACGCCGGGGAACACCTGATACCAGGTCGGGGTGAAGTTGATCGCCAGGCCCCAGTTGTCGGTGGTCGACTTGTCGAGCCCCTGGTAACTGTCCTCGCCCTTGTAGAGCGCCTTGTTGTGATCGTTGAGGCTCAGCAGGTTGCTGTAGTAGAGCTCGGCCAGCAGGGCGGCACCGTCGAACAGCGGGGTGTCGGCCATGGTCATCAGGCCGTTGAGGGTCCAGTGCAGGGTCTCGCCGGTGGCGCTGTAACCGTCGCTGTCGTCGGTGATCACCCCGGTGCTGTCATTACGGGCAGGCAGCGCACCGAGCCCCTGTTTCAGCCCGAGTGGACCCGAGGCACTCAGCAGCGCCGGGATGCTGGAGAGGGGCATGTTGTGGCGATAGTTCAGATCGCTGCCCACGCTGACCCCGGCGATGTCCTTGGACAGGCTCAGACCCAGGATGTCGATGCCCTCGCCGTAGGCCAGGGAATAGCTGGTGTTGGCAATCGAGTTACGCAGGTTGGGAATAGCCCCGGCCGGCAGGGGATTCGTCCCGCGGACGCTCAGACCACGGGCGTCCAGTACCGCCTGGGGCAGGATGTCGGCGGTGCGACGGTAGTAGGCCCCCAGGGTGGCATCCAGCGCCTCGGGGGACCACTTGGTCATGAAGCCCCAGTCACCGTGCTTGCCCGGCTCTATGTCTGCCCCGCGGCGGATGTTGCTCAGGGTGCCGTTCGGCCCGGCGAGGCCCGGGCCACCGGTGTGACCCAGCAGGAAGGCGCGGGCACCGTAGCCCACCAGATCGGAGCCACCGTAGAAGGTGCCGGCCTCCGGCAGACGGGCCGCGTCCCAGTCGAAGAAGTACTGGGCGGCGAAGGTCCACTCCGGGTTCAGGGTGAAGGAGGCGGAGATCTGCTTGCGGGGCATGAACAGCTCTTTTGCCTCGGTGCCCGGGGACGCCGCGAGCTTGGCGAGATCCAGGCCAGACTGGCCGTAGCTGATGGAGTGCACCGGGTTGAGCAGGGTCTCGCCCCAGAAGATGTTGTGCTGGCCTATCTTGACGCCGAGCAGCGACTCGTCACCTATCTCCATGTTGTGGAACACGAAGGCGTCGAGGATCTCGCCGGAGGGGCCGTTGTAGTAGCGATCGGCATAATCGCTCAGCCCCGGCTGGCCAAACATGGTCGACCTTGCGGGGTTAGCGCCCCAGCCCGGGATGCCGGAGGCATCACCGTTGTTGTTCAAAAAGGGGTTGTCGCTCGCGCCGACGTCGTCATAGGCATAGTCGTACCAGCTCGCCGCACTGATGCGAAAACCGGTATTGCCCTTGTTCACCACGTCCAGCTCGGTCAACAGATCGAAGCGGGTGGTGACGGTGTCGCCGGCATCCTTGAAGTTGTAGTCCCCATCGTTGCTGTTCGGGGTGGCGAGCATCCGCTCGTCGGCGCTCTCGGTGCGCATGCCGTAGTTGAACTTGCCGGTGTTGTCGAAACGCACGGACCACTCTTCACTGTCCGTGTCGATCTCGACCGCCTGAGCGGTGGGCAGGAGCACGGCCGCAATGGCCGTCGCCAGCAGGCTGAGGCGCAGGGCACCGCAACCATGACTCGTGTGCTTGTAATCCATTACAGTCTCTCCGAGTGTCGTCATCTGTTGTTTGTTGTTCTGTGTCTAGTCGCCGTTTCCGTTGGCTTTATTGTCTGGCTTGTTGCTTGGCTTCTTGCCTGGCTGTTGTGCCAGTGTCGGCGCTTCCCTTGGGGATGAGGGGGCGCTCTGTTTGCCTCCTCCCCTTGCGGGTTCCTCCCCCGGGTGCGCTCTGTGTTGTTGCTACCGACTCTACGGCCAGCCCAACCCCCTTGCTTGCCATTGAACGTCAGCCACTTTTCATTTGATGACAGGGAGTGGCGGCGCCGAACAAGCGGCGCGAAAGGGGTGTCGGACGGCATCCGCGCAGGGATTCTCGGGGCTCAGCCAGGGACCATGGTGAAGGACAGGGGTCCGCCAAGGGGCTGGCGTGTCCAGTGAGTGGGTGGGTGATGGCAGTCTGTTATCGGGGCGAGAGGCAGCAGGCAGGGCATCAGCGCCGTCACGGAGAGCATAAAAGCGGCGGAGCAGGCCCAAGCATCCTCACTCCGCCGTGAAAATGGCCGACGAGTCGGCCCACACGCGATTCAGCGGCAGATGCGGCAGCCGGTGGCGGCCTGCAACTGCTCAAATTCGATGCCGGGGGCCAGCTCCACCAGCTTGAGGCCGCTTGGGGTCACGTCCAGCACGGCGAGATCGCTGATGATGCGATCCACCACCCCGACCCCGGTCAGGGGCAGGTTGCACCACTCCAGTATCTTGTGCTCACCGTTCTTGGCGCAGTGCTCCATCAGCACCACCACCCGCTTGACCCCGGCCACCAGATCCATGGCCCCCCCCATCCCCTTGACCAGCTTGCCGGGGATCATCCAGTTCGCGAGATCCCCGCGTTCCGAGACCTGCATGGCCCCGAGCAGCGCCAGGTTGATGTGGCCACCGCGGATCATGCCGAAGCTCTCGGCGCTGTCGAAGAAGCTGCTGCCGGGCAAGGTGGTGATGGTCTGCTTGCCGGCGTTGATGAGATCGGGATCCAGCGCCTCCTCACTCGGGAAGGGGCCTATGCCGAGCAGGCCGTTCTCGCTCTGCAGCCACACCTCCATGGCATCCGGGATGTAGTTGGCCACCAGGGTCGGCAGGCCGATGCCGAGGTTCACATAGAAGCCGTCCTGCAGCTCCTTGGCGGCGCGCTGCGCCATCTCTTCACGGGTCCAGGCCATGACTTAGCTCCTTACTGCAGGCTGTTGAAAACAGGAAGCCACCGGCAGTTCCTGGGTGATGCACAGCGCCATCTCTTCACGGGTCCACGCCATGTTATCTGCTCCTCAGCGCGCAATGTTGAATACAGGAAGCCACCACCAGCGCCTGGGTGATGCACAGCGCCCTCTCTTCACGGATCAAAACCATCTTATTTCTTCTCCATGACGGTGCGCACTTCGATGCGTTTCTCGGGATTGGGGTTGTGCACCAGCCGCTGCACATAGATGCCGGGCAGGTGGATCTCGTCCGGGGCCAGCTCCCCCACCTCGACGATCTCCTCCACCTCGGCGACGCAGACCCGGCCCGCCTTGGCGCAGAGCGGGTTGAAGTTGCGCGCCGTCTTGTTGAACATCAGGTTGCCCGCCTTGTCGGCCCTGGCGCCCTTGATGATGGCGAGATCCGCGGTGAGGGATCGCTCCATCACGTACCAATCCCCATCGAACTGACGGGTCTCCTTGCCCTCGGCGATCAGGGTCCCGTAACCGGTGCGGGTGAAGAAGGCCGGAATGCCGGCGCCGCCGGCGCGAAGCTTCTCGGCGAGCGTCCCCTGGGGGGTGAACTCCAGCTCCAGCTCCCCTGCGAGATACTGGCGCTCGAACTCCTTGTTACCCCCCACGTAGGAGGAGATCATCTTCTTGATCTGGCGGCTATGGAGCAGAGGCCCAAGGCCGAACTCGTCCACCCCGCAGTTGTTGCTGATGATGGTGAAGCCGCGTTTGCCGCTCTCCTGCAGCGCCTCGATAAGCTGCTCCGGGATGCCGCACAGGCCGAAGCCCCCCGAGGCGATGGTGATGTCGTCCTGCACCAGATCGCTAAGAGCGGCCTGGGCGCTGGGGTAAACCTTGTTCATAACTACCTCTCTGCTCTCTGGCTAGTCCGTTGGCCACAGGGGCGCGTTCGTTTATTGCGGTTTTTCTGATTGATCTCGTATCGCGATCGTCCGATTACGCCGCTACGCGGCTAATCGAACCTACGCAGTCAATTGAGTTGGTAGGTTCGGGTAGCGAAGCCTATTCGGACGTTCGCGGCATTCATGACATTCCTGATATGCCTAAGGCTTGATGCCCCAATGCATCAGGGTCAGCACCAGGGCGACCAGGAAGGCGGTCTCCCCCACCATCAGCAGGATGGGTTTGATGCCGACCGCCGCCAGCTCCTTGAGCTGGGTCTTCATGCCGATGGCGGCGATGGCGATCACCAGGCACCAGCGCGACAGCTCGTTGACCCCCCCCTGAACCAGGGCGGGCACCCAGCCTGTGCTGTTGATGCAGGCCAGCACCAGGAAGCCGACCGCAAACAGGGGCAACAGGGGCGGCCGCTTGCCGGACGCGGGATCCGCCCCCTGCATCCGGGTGATCATGGCGGCGACCAGGATCACCGGCAGCAGCATGGCGACCCGCATCAGCTTGACCACTGTGGCCACGTCCCCGGTCTCGGTGGACATGCTGTAGCCGGCCCCCACCACCTGGGCGACGTCGTGAATGGTGGCACCGAGAAAGACCCCCGCCTCCACCGGCGTCAACTCGAAGAAGCGAGCGATCATGGGGTAGAGGATCATCGCGAGCGTCGAGAGCACCGACACCCCGATCACCGTGAACAGGGTGGCGCGCTCCTTCTGGGGATGGTTCGGCAGGGAGGCGGCCAGGGCCAGGGCGGCGGAGGCACCACAGATGGCGGTAGCGCCCCCGGTCAGCATGCCGAACAGGCGCTGGAAGCCCATCGCCTTGGCCACCACCACCGACAGGCTGATGGTCACCACCACCAGGGTGACCACCAGCAGCACCGGCATCCAGCCCAGTTCGGCGATCTGGCCGAGGGTGATGCGCATGCCGAGCAGGGCGACCCCGATGCGCAAGACGCTGCGCGCCGTGAACTCGATGCCCGCCTTGCAGCTTCCCTCGCCGCTGAGGAAGTTCAACCCCATGCCGAGCAGCAGGGCGAACAGCAGCACGGGGGCGCCGTAGTGCTCCGACAGGAAGGTGGCGGCGGCCGCCACCGTGATGCTGACCGCCATGCCGGGGGCCAGTGTCCGCACCCGCTGGAAGCGATCCGTCATGGTCAGGGTGAGCATGGGATGGCCTCCTGGGACTCGATGACGATGGACAACCCCTCCCCTGCCGGCTCGACCGGGTAGCGGCGCACCCTGAGCTGGGTCGAGTTCAGCAGCAACCCGGTCGTCAGGTTGAAACGCAGACCGTGGGCAAGGCACTGGATCACCTCCCCCTCCAGCCGGCCGCCGCACAGGGACGCCCCCTGGTGGGGACAGCCGTCATCGATGGCATGGAAACGGCCATCGACGTTGAACAGCACCAGGCTCTTGCCCGAGTCCTCGATGAGGACGCGCTGGCCCGGCGCGGGCACCCGCTCGGCCGGCACCAAGACTCGCGCCTGCGCCCGGGTCATCGCCGCGACGGCCTGGTGCAAGCCGGCAAGCAACTGCGCCACGGGCTGGGCACCGCTGAGGATCCGCCCCTTCCCCAGCACGAAGCTGGGCACCCCCTGCCGAGCCGCCTCTGGCTGATCGCAGAAAAAGGGGGTTCCGTCTCCCTGCAGGCTGCCCACCAGATCGGCAGACGAGAAGCCCACCGCCTCGGCCAGCCCCAGCAAGGTAGCACCATCCCCCAGATCCCCGCCGTGCAGGAAGTGGCACGCAAACAGCCACTCCAGCAGACTCTCCAACTGCGCCGGCGATCCCAGCTGGCAGGCCCGTTGCCACAGGCGGTGGGCATCGGCCGTGTTCGGCATACGGGGGATCTTGTCAAAGTCCAGCTCAACGCCGACGCTGGCCGCCGCCTGCCGCACCTGAGCCTGGCGCAGGCGCACCCCCTGTTCGCTGCCAAGGCGCCGCAGATAGAAGGCGTGAAAATCCTCCCCCTGCATCGGCAGCGCGGGCAGCAGTTGCACCCCGCGCCAGCTCACATCGACCCGCACCTCGGGCCGCTCCACCCGCAGCTGGGCCAGCGCCTCATCCAGCTGACGCTTGCCGATGAGGCACCAGGGGCAGATGAAATCGAAATAGACCTCGATGCTGAGCCTCATGCCCTCACCTCGCTGCCCTGGGGGCCGGCGACGACCTGGCGGGCGTCCCCTTCAATCCTGGCCACGTCCTTGTGGTAGTGGCGCTTGCCGTAGAAGAAGACCGCAGCCGCCGCGACGCTGATGAGGGGCACCAGCTGGAAGGCGTTGTCCAGCCCGATGTGATCGGACACCTTGCCGGTGATAAAGGGACCGGGGGCCAGCCCCAGCAGGTTGTTGGCAAGGGTCAGGGTCGCAAACGCCGTACCGTGCACGCTGGCGTGGGTGAGATTGGCCACCATGGCGCCGGCGGGGCCCGAGGTGCCGGTGGCGATGAACATCCCCAGACCGATCAGCACCAGCTGGGGGAAGCCGGCCGGCAGGGCAAACGCCAGGGAGAGCAGGAGACAGCTGCCGAGGCAATAGGCGATGGCGAGGCTTATCTTGCGATCCGGCCGGTTGCGGCACAGCCGATCGCTCAGCATGCCGCACAGGATCATGCCGGCACCGCTGCACAGCACTATGATGGCGGCCATGAGTCCCGCCTTGTCCGTGTCCAGCCCGTAGTAGCGGTTGAAATAGCTCGGCATCCAGACGATGACGGTGCCGCCGACGAACAGCTGCAGGCCGCTGCCCACGTAGGCCGAGATCACCGAGCGGCTGGAATAGAGGCTGCGCAGGGGGTTGCGGCCCGCCTTGCTGCCCTGGGCAGCCCGGCTGGCCTGGGAGATCCGCGCCTCCTTGACGATGAGGGGATAGATGGCCGCCAGCACCAGACCGAACAGGGCCATGCCGGCGAAGGCCCAGCGCCAGCCGAGGAGATGCGCCAGCACGCCCCCGCAGGCCATGCCAAGCACAGAGCCGAACATGCCGCCGGAGATGAAGGCGCCGGAGAGGGTGGCCCGCATCTCCCGCGGGAACACCGAAACCACCACGGCGATGCCGACACTGCCGTAGGCGGCCTCCCCCACTCCCACCAGGAAGCGGGCGATGAACATCTGCTCGTAGTTCTGTGCCAGGGCGCAGCCCAGGGTCGCCAGGCTCCAGAGCGCGGCCATCATGGCCAGGCTCTTGACCCGGCCGAACCGGTCCGCCAGCAGGGAGAGCGGGAAGGTGAGCAAGCCGACCATGAGCGCGACTATGCCGCTGAGCAGGCCGAGCTGAGTGTCGGAGAGTGCCCACTCCCCCTTGAGCATGGGGAAGACGGCGTTGAGCACCTGGCGCGACATGTAATCGGAGATGAGCAGACCGAAGGTCAGCGCAAACACTATCCAGGCATAACGACGGGGCACGGCAACCTTGCCGGCCTCGGGGTCGTCATCGATATGAAACGTAGCCATACATTCCCTCGCGCTACTGCAAATTGGGTTGGGTATTCGGTCAACCAGCCGGTGGAAAGGCCCCCGGCCAGACAATATTGACTCATCACTCAGTTGCCCTGCGTGCTGCATAGTGCAAGGACAACCGCCGTTTGGCAAACAGGTTCTTAGGGCGCTTGGCTTGGGGGCCTTGCGCCCTGACACGCAGATCTGCGTGGGTATTACATCACTTCTTCAGGAAGCCCTGCTGACCGCCCTTTGGATTCGGGGCGAAGCCGTTGGCTGCAAGGGTTTCTTCAACCGTCTCATAGAAAACACCGATTTTGAGGATCTCGCGGGCTTCCTTACCGTTGGCAACTGGACGGCCGATCTCTTTGGCAAGGCGCACCAACTGTTCGATCTGCTCGACGGAGGTCATCTTACGCGAACGGTCCTGGGTCCAGAGGTTATCCTCAATACCGCAGCGCACGTGCAGGCCCATCGCCATGCCCATCAGGTTGATTGGCAGGGTGTTGAGCATGGAACTTTCCACCGTCAGCATGGTGCCGTCAGGAATGGCGCGCAGGAAGTTGGCCATGCTGTAGATATGCGGCTGGTCCATGCCACCGCCAATCGCCACCCAGTTGCATACCAGCGGACCCTTGTAGACACCGCGGCGGATCAGCCGCTCCACCGACTCGTAGCTGTTGATGTTGTAAAACTGGAAGGCACTCTGGATGCCGGCGGCACTCAGACGCTTGACGTGCTCCTCGATGAAGCCAGGGCCGGAAGGCACGATCATCTCGCGGTAGGCTTCGTAGGTATCGGTCCCCATGGAGGTGCCGGCGTAGTCACGCTTATCCATCTGCTCGACCACGTTCATCTGCGTGGTGTTGACGGTCACAGTGACTTGGTCGGGTTTGGGCTCGAGTTCGGCGAGCATGTGCCGAGTGTCGTCATGCAGCCACTTGGCGGCCGCGCCATCTTCTGGCGGCGCGAAGGAGATAGAGCCGCCGACCTGGATGATCATGTCCGGCACGGCCTTGCGCACACCAGCGATCAGTTCGTTGAACATCGACAGGCGCTTGGAGCCCTTGCCGTCCAGTTCACGCACGTGCAGGTGCAGTACGGCGGCGCCCGCTTCGTAGCAGTCGACCGCTTTCTGGATCTGCTCTTCCATGGTCACCGGGATGTCTTCCGGATAGTCAGAAGGGAACCATTCAGGGCCATACGGGGCTACGGTAATAACCAACTTGTCCTGATTTTCAGGGAAGAGAGAACCGTCAAGGAAGTTCATGTCTATTGCCTCAAGTTATTGAAAATTAGCGGTATCACTGGGATGTTACGACTCAGTAAGGCGTGTCGCCCATGATCCCGGCCCGCTCCATCTTGCGATGGCAGGGGGCGTAATCCATGGCGGCGTAGTGCTGGGTGCTGCGGTTGTCCCAGATGGCCACGCTGCCCGGTTGCCAGCGCCAGCGCACCTGGAACTCGGGGATATAGGCCTGGCTGATGAGGTAGCGCAGCAGATCGCTGCCACCCATGGTGTAGTCCTGGCCGACACGGACATTCGCCGGGGTGTGGTAGTTGGTGAAGTGGGTCGCGAAGGCGTTGACGAACAGGATCTTCTCGTCGGTCTCCGGGTGGGTGCGCACCACGGGGTGCTCGGCGTCCGGGAACATGGCCTTCAGGGCGAGCCGCTTCTCCATCGGCATGGCCGCCCCGAAGCTCGCCTCTATGCTGTGGCGGGCGCGCAGGCCGGCGATCTTCTGCTTGATCTCCTCCGGCAGCGCGGCGTAGACCGCCGCCATGTTGGCCCAGAGGGTGTCGCCCCCCACCGGCGGGCACTCCACGCAGCGCAGCACGCAGCCCATGGGCGGTTGCTCGCGCCAGGTGGCATCGGTGTGCCAGGCGTTCTCGTAGCGATCGTTGGGCACATCCGGCGACTTGTAGATGCGCACCAGACCGGGGTGATCCGGATCGCTGCCCGCCACCGGGTGATCCTCCAGCTCGCCGAAGCGGCGGGCGAAGGTCACGTGATCGCTGCGGCTCATCTCCTGATTGCGCAGGAACAGTACCTTGTGCCTGAGCAGCTGGGCACGGATCTCGGCAAACAGCCCTGCGTCGTGGGCCGCATCCGCCAGCTGGACGCCGCTCAGTTCGGCGCCGATATGGCAGGTCAGTTGTTCTACACGCATGTCTCTCTCCCTGAATGACAAGTCGGTGCGCTCAGGCGCCGCCATCGAGTGCGGGCTGGCCTGAGATCCTTGCCTAGATGATGAAAACGGAGGAGCCCGTGGTCTGGCGCGACTCCAGATCCCGGTGGGCCTGCGCCGCGTCCTGCAGCTCGTACTTCTGGTTGACCTCGATCTTGATCCGCCCGCTGGCCACGTGATCGAACAGCTCGCCGGCCAGGGCCTCCTTCTCGGCCGGGTCGGCGATGTAGTCCGCCAGGGCCGGTCGGGTCAGATAGAGGGAACCCTTCATGGCCAGCAACTGGGGGTTGAAGCCGTCGATGGGGCCGGAGGCGGTGCCGACGCAGACCATGAGGCCGCGGCGTTTGAGGGAATCAAGCGAGCCCAGGAAGGTGTTCTTGCCGACGCTGTCAAACACCACGTCAACCCCGGCGCCGCCGGTCAGGGCGCGCACCCGGGTCGCCACATCTTCCCGGCTGTAGTCGATGGTGAAGTCGCAGCCGTGGGCACGGGCCAGCTCGGCCTTGGCGCCGCTCGAGACGGTGCCTATCACCGTCAGCCCCAGCAGCTTGGCCCACTGGGCGACGATGAGGCCGACCCCGCCCGCCGCGGCGTGCAGCAAGATGCTGTCACCGGGCTTGAAGGCGTGGATGCGGCGCATCAGGTAGGCGGAGGTGAGGCCGCGCATGGTCATGGCGGCCGCGGTCTCGCAGGAGATGCTGTCCGGCAGGCGGATGAGCGGCGCGGCCGGGATCAGGCGCTCGGTCGAATAAGCGCCGAGTGCATTGATGAAACCGGTGTAGGTGACGCGATCGCCGACGTCGACGTTGGTGACGCCCTCGCCCACCGCCTCCACCACCCCGGCCGCCTCGACGCCGAGGCCATTGGGCATGGGGATGGGGTAGGTGCCGTTGCGAAAATAGGTGTCGGCATAGTTGAGGCCGACCGCGGCGTGGCGCAGGCGCACCTGGCCAGGCCCGGGCTCGCCCACCGCCACTTGTTCGTAGCGCAAGACCTCGGGGCCCCCGGTTTCATAAAAGCGAATGGCGTTGGCCATGGCGGTTCTCCAGATTCATTCGTGGGTGAAAACATCGTCCAGAGTGAATCTAGGGATTAACGTAAACGTCCGCTTTGCATCGGGCGACAGCCACTTTTCATCTCATGACACCCCCCTTCGAATCCGTTGCCCCCCCTCGGGGAAGAGGCCAGAATCGGCCCTGTTCCCCCATGACGGCGAGGTGACAGTGGCCGGGCATGAATCAAATTGGGAGGCTACTTGATTGAATTACATGAAGTTATACAGGAAGCAGCCGCTGGTGCCCGCCCATTGACGGGCCTTGGACTTAAGCATGATTGACGTTAACGTCAACGTAGTGTGAGATGAACCTGTTCACAGCCAGCATCCGCAGCAGACAAGCACCCCATGAAAGGAGTCACGATGTCCAACCTATCCCCCTCGGCCGGCACGCGTTTTCGCACCGCCCTGGCCAATGAGAAGCCCCTGCAGATCGTCGGCACCATCAACGCCTACATGGCGCTGATGGCCGAGCGCAGCGGCTTCAAGGCTCTCTACCTCTCCGGTGCCGGGGTGGCCAACGCCTCCTATGGCCTGCCGGATCTCGGCATGACCTCCATGAACGACGTGCTGATCGATGCCGAGCGCATCACGGCCGCCACGCAAGTGCCGCTCCTGGTGGATATCGACACCGGCTGGGGCGGTGCCTTCAACATCGCCCGCACCGTCCGCGCCTTCGAGCGCGGCGGGGTGGCCGCCGTCCACATGGAGGATCAGGTGGCCCAGAAGCGTTGCGGCCACAGGCCCAACAAGGCCGTGGTCTCTCTGTCCGAGATGGTGGACAGGATCAAGGCGGCGGTGGATGCCCGCCAGGACGAGAGCTTCGTCATCATGGCCCGCACCGACGCCCTGGCGGTAGAGGGGCTGGGCTCGGCCCTGGAGCGCGCCGCTGCCTATGTGGAGGCGGGCGCCGACATGATCTTCGCCGAGGCCGTCACCGAGCTGGATCAGTACGACCGCTTCAAGCAGGCGGCAGGGGTGCCGATCCTCGCCAACATGACCGAGTTCGGCAAGACCGAGCTGTTTGACAAGGAGGCGCTCGCCTTGCATGGCGTCGACATGGTGCTCTACCCGTTAAGCGCCGCCCGCGCCGCCAACCAGGCCGCCCTCAACGTCTATCAGCAGTTGCGCCGCGACGGCCACCAGCGCGCCGTGGTCGACACCATGCAGACCCGGGAGTCTCTCTACGACTTCCTCGGCTACCACCACTACGAGCAGACCCTGGACAGACTGTTCACCAAGGAATAAGCCCGCGACCAGCCGCCTCATGCTGGCGGCTGGCGCTTCAACGGACTGAATGAGGAAACATGTGATGAGCGCCATTCCCGAAACCACCGGCTTCAAGCCGAAAAAATCCGTCGCCCTCTCCGGCACCGCCGCCGGCAACACCACCCTGTGCACCGTCGGCCTCTCCGGCAACGACCTGCACTACCGTGGCTACGACATCCTGGACGTGGCCACCAGCTGCGAATTCGAAGAGATAGCCCACCTGCTGGTGCACGGCCATCTGCCCAATGTGGCGGAGCTTGCCGCCTACAAGGCCAAACTCAAGGCCCTGCGCGGCCTGCCCACCGGAGTCAAGACCGCCCTGGAGCAGCTGCCCCCAAGCGCCCACCCCATGGACGTGATGCGCACCGCCGTCTCCGTGCTGGGGTGTCTGTCGCCGGAGAAGGACGATCACAACCACCCGGGCGCCCGGGACATCGCCGACAAGCTGATGGCCTGCTTAGGCTCGGTGCTGCTCTACTGGTACCACTTCAGCCACAACGGCAAGCGCATCCATGTGGAGACCGACGATGACTCCATCGGCGGCCACTTCCTGCACCTGCTGCACGGCGAGAAGCCACGGGACTCCTGGGTGCGCGCCATGCACACCTCCCTCATCCTCTACGCCGAGCACGAGTTCAACGCCTCCACCTTCACCGGCCGCGTCATCGCCGGCACCGGCTCGGACATGTTCTCCTGCATCACCGGCGCCATCGGCGCCCTGCGCGGGCCCAAGCACGGCGGCGCCAACGAGGTGGCGTTCGAGATCCAGAAGCGCTACGAGAATCCGGACGAGGCGGAGGCCGACATTCGTGCCCGCATCGAGAAGAAGGAGGTGGTCATCGGCTTCGGCCACCCGGTCTACACCGTCTCCGATCCCCGCAACAAGGTGATCAAGGAGGTGGCCCGCGCCCTCAGCCAGGAGCAGCACAACACCAAGATGTTCGACATCGCCGAGCGGCTGGAGTCCACCATGTGGGAGGCCAAGAAGATGTTCCCGAACCTGGACTGGTTCAGCGCCGTCAGCTACCACATGATGGGGGTGCCCACCGCCATGTTCACCCCGCTGTTCGTCATCGCCCGCACCTCCGGCTGGTCGGCCCATGTCATCGAGCAGCGCATCGACGGCAAGATCATCCGCCCGAGCGCCAACTACGTCGGCCCGGAAGATCTGGTGTTCGTCCCGCTCAAGGAGCGCCAGTGATGAACAACGCCCACTATCTCGCCCGCGTCCGCGCCGAGAAGAATCAGGAGCGCAAGTGATGATAAACACTCAATACCGCAAGCCCCTGCCCGGCACGGCACTCGACTACTTCGACGCCAGGGAGGCGGTCAACGCCATCGCCCCCGGCGCCTGGGATAGGCTCTCCTACACCGCCCGCGTCCACGCCGAGAACCTGGTTCGCAAGTGCGATCCGGCCATCCTCGGCGAGTGCCTCGGCCAGATAGTGCACAACAAGCGCGATCGCGACTTCCCCTGGTTCCCGGCCCGGGTGGTCTGCCACGACATCCTGGGCCAGACCGCCCTGGTGGACCTGGCGGGCCTTCGCGACGCCATCGCCGAGCAGGGGGGTGATCCCGCCCAGGTCAACCCCGTGGTGCCGGTGCAGCTCATCGTCGATCACTCGCTCGCCGTCGAGTGTGGCGGCTTCGATCCCCAGGCGTTCGAGAAGAACCGCGCCATCGAGGATCGCCGCAACGAGGATCGCTTCCACTTCATCAACTGGACCAAGCAGGCATTCAAGAACATCGAGGTGATCCCGCCAGGCAACGGCATCATGCACCAGATCAACCTGGAGAAGATGTCCCCGGTCATCCACGCCGATCGCGGCCTGGCCTACCCGGATACCTGCGTCGGCACCGACAGCCACACCCCCCACGTGGATGCCCTCGGCGTCATAGCCGTGGGCGTGGGCGGGCTGGAAGCCGAGAACGTGATGCTGGGGCGCGCCTCCTGGATGCGGCTGCCAGAGATCGTCGGCGTCGAGCTCTCCGGCAAGCCGCAACCCGGCATCACCGCCACGGATCTGGTGCTGTCGCTCACCGAATTCCTGCGCCAGCAGAAGGTGGTCGGCGCCTATCTGGAGTTCCGTGGCGAGGGCGCCGCCGCCCTGACGCTGGGCGACAGAGCCACCATCTCCAACATGGCGCCGGAATATGGCGCCACCGCGGCCATGTTCTTCATCGACGGCCAGACCATCGACTACCTGAAACTGACCGGCCGTGACGACGAGCAGGTCAGGCTGGTGGAAACCTATGCCAGGGAGGCGGGCCTCTGGGCCGACGCCCTGGTGGACGCCCAGTACGAGCGGGTGCTGCACTTTGACTTGTCGAGCGTGGTGCGCACCCTGGCTGGCCCCTCCAACCCCCATCGCCGCCTGCCGGTATCGGCATTGGCCGAGCGCGGAATCGCGGTGGACCTGGACAAGGCTCGTGCCCAGGAGGCTGACGGCCTCTTGCCCGATGGCGCCGTCATCATCGCCGCCATCACCAGTTGCACCAACACCAGCAACCCGCGCAACGTGATTGCCGCAGGCCTGTTGGCCCGCAACGCCAACCGGCTCGGCCTGATGCGCAAGCCCTGGGTCAAATCCTCCCTCGCCCCCGGCTCCAAGACGGTCGCGCTTTACCTGAAAGAGGCGGGGCTGATGGATGAGCTGGCACAGCTCGGCTTCGGCGTCGTGGCGTTTGCCTGCACCACCTGCAACGGCATGTCCGGCGCGCTGGATCCCGCCATCCAGCAGGAGATCATCGAGCGGGATCTCTACGCCACGGCGGTGCTGTCGGGCAACCGCAACTTCGATGGCCGCATCCACCCCTACGCCAAGCAGGCGTTTCTCGCCTCCCCGCCGCTGGTGGTGGCCTACGCCATCGCCGGCACCATCCGCTTCGACATCGAGAAGGATGTGCTGGGGGTGGTGAACGGCAAGGAAGTGCGCCTCAAAGACATCTGGCCGAGCGACGAGGAGATCGACGCCGTGGTGCGCGCGGCGGTCAAACCGTCCCAGTTCCGTCAGGTCTACATCCCCATGTTCACCATAGAGGAAGACCTGGGCCCGAAAGTGGCGCCCCTGTATGACTGGCGCCCCCAGAGCACCTATATCCGCCGCCCACCCTACTGGGAGGGGGCACTGGCGGGTGAGCGCACCCTCAAGGGGATGCGGCCGCTGGCGCTGTTGCCGGACAACATCACCACAGACCACCTCTCCCCCTCCAACGCCATACTGCGCAGCAGCGCGGCCGGCGAATACCTGCACAAGATGGGCCTGCCGGAGGAGGACTTCAACTCCTACGCCACCCACCGCGGCGATCACCTGACCGCCCAGCGCGCCACCTTCGCCAACCCCCAGCTGGTCAACGAGATGGCGGTGGTGAACGGCGTGGTGCAGAAGGGGTCCCTCGCCCGCGTCGAGCCGGACGGCAAAGTGATGCGGATGTGGGAAGCCATCGAGACTTACATGGCACGCAAGCAGCCCCTCATCATCGTGGCCGGTGCCGACTACGGTCAGGGCTCGTCCCGTGACTGGGCAGCCAAGGGGGTGCGCCTTGCCGGGGTGGAGGTGATCGCAGCGGAAGGCTTCGAGCGCATTCACCGCACCAACCTCATCGGTATGGGGGTGCTGCCGCTCGAGTTCAAACCGGGCACCACCCGCCTCACGCTGGGCCTCGATGGCACCGAGACCTATGACGTGGTGGGGGAGCGCCAGCCGCGCACCGATCTCACTCTGGTGATCCGCCGTCGCAGCGGCGAAGTGATCCAGGTGCCCATGACCTGCCGCCTCGACACCGCCGAGGAGGTCTCGGTCTATGAGGCGGGCGGCGTGCTGCAACGCTTCGCCCAGGATTTTCTGGCGTCGACCGCGCAAAAGGCCGCAAGCTAAATCGCAACCCCGCTCCACCCCTTTGAAAAAGGGGAAGGCATAAAGCACCCTCTCCCTTTGGGAGAGGGTTGGGGTGAGGGGAAATCCCTCACATCCGCCCTTCGGGTACCTTCTCCCAGAGGGAGCAGGATCCATGACTCTTTTCAGGACACTCTCTATGGCCCACATACCACAAGTAAAAATCCCGGCCACCTACCTTCGCGGCGGCACCAGCAAGGGGGTCTTCTTTCGCTTATCTGACCTGCCCGAGCGCTGCCAACAACCAGGCCCGGCACGGGATGCCCTCTTCCTGCGGGTCATCGGCAGCCCCGATCCCTACGGCGCCCACATGGACGGCATGGGGGGGGCCACCTCCTCCACAGCCAAGTGCGTGATCCTCTCCAAAAGCCAGCAACCCGATCACGATGTGGACTACCTCTACGGCCAGGTCGCCATCGACAAGGCATTCGTGGACTGGAGCGGCAACTGCGGCAACCTCTCCACCGGCGCCGGGGCCTTCGCCATCCACGCCGGCCTGGTGGACCCGTCCCGCATCCCGGAGCACGGCACCTGCGAGGTGCGCATCTGGCAGGCCAATATCGGCAAGACCATCCTCGCCCACGTGCCGGTGACGAACGGCCAGGTGCAGGAGACAGGCGATTTCGAGCTGGACGGCGTCACTTTCCCCGCCGCCGAGATCGTGCTGGAGTTTCTCGACCCATCCGACGAGGGTGAGGAGGGCGGCGCCCTCTTCCCCACCGGCAATCTGGTGGACGATCTGGAGGTGCCCGCGTCTGTTGTAAAGAGCGGCGTACTGAAAGCCACCCTGATCAGCGCCGGCATCCCCACGGTGTTCGTCAACGCCGAGGACATCGGTTATGAGGGCACCGAGCTGCGCGAGCAGATAAACACGGACCCCGAGGCCTTGGCCCGTTTCGAGGCGATCCGGGTTGCCGGTGCCCTGCGCATGGGGCTCATCAAGCGCCCCGAAGAGGCGGCCACTCGCCAGCACACCCCGAAAATTGCCTTCGTCGCACCCGCCAAGGATTACCGCACCGCCAGCGGCAAGGAGATTATTGCCGGCGAGATCGATCTGCTGGTGCGGGCCCTCTCCATGGGCAAGCTGCACCACGCCATGATGGGCACCTGCGCCGTGGCCATCGGCACGGCGGCGGCCATTCCCGGCACCCTCGTCAATCTGGCCGCCGGGGGCGGCGAGCGCGAAGCGGTGCGCTTTGGTCACCCCTCCGGCACTCTGAGAGTCGGAGCCCAGGCAGAGCAGGTCGCGGGACAGTGGACGGTCACCAAGGCGGTGATGTCCCGCTCCGCCCGCATCCTGATGGAAGGCTGGGTGCGGGTCCCTGGAGATGCCTTCTAGCCCGCTGCGGCATCACACCGACCAGGCCAGCCAGACGAAAAGAGCCCCAAGGCGACTGCCTCAGGGCTCTTTTTTGGATGTTTCAGGCTGTGAAAATCACATCATCATTGCGGTCTTGCCACACACTCCACCTTTCTTGGCACATTGTGCTTCGCGTCCCCGCCGATGAGCCGCTTGACCTGCCCGGGTGGGCAGCGACCGTCATCCACATAGGCGGTCTCCCCAAGGGGCAGCCTGCCTGGGGGCGGATCCTGACTCAGATAGGTAACGGGAATGGGCGCAGGCGCAAACCCACTGCACCCCGACATCAGGAGTGCGCCGCACCACAGAGCCAGCATGCCTCCCCTCTTTCCTGCAACCGCCATCGCTCACTCCCTGCCTCTGTCGGGGCACCGACCCGGCGCCCCTCGTTTCGGCAGTCTACCCAGGGATGGCGCCGGACCGACACCCGTCTCCGGCACCGTTGTGACGATTCCAGACACAGGCAAAAAATCGGCTTTTCACGGCTTCGTCCCGTAGTAGTGGGCCAGCAGGGCATCGGCCTCGTCCACGGAGATCGCCATCTGCGGCCAGCGCGCGGCCTTCTCCCTGATGTCCCGCAGGCTCCCCAGCTCCGGGCGCAGTGCGCTGCCGAGGTGGCGGTTCAGGGCATCAAAGCGGGCGATCACCCCCTGTCGGCTGAAGTGACCGGGCGCCAGATCCAGCCGGTAGCCCTGAAACAGCCACTGGAGTCCCTGATAGACGGCGGGGTGGTAGACGCTGTGGTGATCCTCCTCCTCGAAGTAGCGGCTGGTGACGTGCAGGTTTGCGCCGGGCGCTGCCACCACCTGCCGGGCAAACTGCTGCAGGCGATCCCGGTGAAACGCCGAGCGCCCGAATCCCGGGGTGAAGGGGTTGTTGGCCACCGCCATAAACAGCGAGGAGGCGTGCCTGAGCGGCCCGGTCAACTCCGACGCGATGCGCTCGTAATTGCGGGGGTAATCGAACCAGAGGCTGGCGTCGATGGCGATCACCCCCTGGAACTGGCCGCCGTCTTGCGCCTGGGCATCGAGTGCCAGCAGGCCGCCGAGGGAGTGACCCACCAGCAGGGCTGGCGCCTGGGTCCGAAACCTCTCCTCGATGAGGGGGCGCAGCTCCTCACTCAGATAGCGCAGGAATCGGGGCCCGCCCCCCGTCACGGCATAGCCGGGCCCCGCCGGTGCCCCATTGGGCAAGGTCATGGTGTGGCTCGGGGTGTAATCCCGCATCCGGTCGGTGTTGTGGACCGCGACGATGATGAGGGGGGGGATAGCCGGATTGAGCCCGGCCCGCAGGGCCCGGGTGATGCCGACAACCTCCAGCAGACTCTTCTCCCCGTCAAGCAGATAGAGCACGGGGAACCGAGCCCCGGGCTCGCGTTCATATTCCTGGGGCAGGGAGACACTGTATTGCCGCGTCTCCCCCAGCAGGGCCGAATGGTGGGTGAAGCGCTGGGCGTAGTGGAGCATGTCTGCCTGGGCAGAAGAGAGTGTGATCATGGTGAGCAGCAGGGTGATGAGTCTTGTCATGAGATGAACCAGGATTGTGTCGCCAGCCTTGGGGATCCCCCGTAGGGCGGCGCACAGAGACGACAACAGGGCCCGCAGGCCCTGCTGTCGTCGGTCGTTACAGCTTGTAGGTGAAGCCTGCCATCAGGTTCGCCGGCTCGCCGTACATGTTGAAGGTGCTGGTGGAGCCGACCCGGTAGAAGTACTCCCGGTCGAGCAGGTTGTAGAGGTTCAGGGTCGCCTGCATTCTGTCGTTGATCTCGTAACGCACCGCCGCATCGAACAGGGCATAGCCCCCCTGATGGGTCTCGACCCCCTTCTGGTTGAAGCCGTAGTCGCTCACCGCCGTCATGCCTGCCCCGAGGTGCAGCCCCTGCACCCAGTCGGCCAGGTGGTAGTCGGTCCAGAGTGAGAGGGCGTGACGGGGGATGGTGTCGAATTTCGGGTTGTGATCCCCGGCCTTCTCCTCGATGTCGGTGAAGGTATAGCCGGCCATCACCATCCAGTTCTGGCTGAGATAGCCGCTCGCCTCCAGCTCCACCCCTTGTGTCTCCACCTTGCCGGTCGCCCAGTAGGTGTTGGTGATGGCGATGCCCTGATCGTCGTAGGCCTGGGCCGCGATGTTGTCGTCCTTCATCAGGAAGAGGGTCGCCCGGGTGTTGAGCAGGCCGTCACGCAGCGAGGACTTGATGCCGGTTTCCCACTGGCTGCCCTCCCGGGGCTTGAGCAGGTTGCCGCTCTCGTCCTGGCTGGTCTGGGGCTTGAACACCTTGGAGTAGCTGGCATACCAGGCGTGTTCGTCGCTCAGGTCATAGACGGCCCCCGCGTAGGGGGTGAGCTTGCCGTTGAACGCACTGGACTCGCCGCTCTGGGCTCCGGAACTCAGGGTCGTGCTGACGACATCCAGATCGTACCAGGAGACGCGGGCCCCGGTGATCACCGAGAGCGGCTCCATCAGCCGCCAGGTCACCTTGCCATACAGACCGAGCTCCGACTGCTCCTCATGGTCATTCTTGGTGTAGCTGTAGTCCGGCTTGGCGACCCGGGTCGGGTCGAAATCGAACACATTGATCTTGCCGAGGTTGCGGTTGGTGTAGGTCTGGATGTCCGACTCGTAGCGCTTGTAGTCGGAGCCCAGCACAAACTCGCTCTTGTGCCCCAACAGATCGAACATCTGGCTGTAGTTGGCATCGAAGGCCATGTTCTTCTGCTGGTTCCCCTGGCCGTTGAACATCAGCCCGGTGTTGCCCGCCGCGTCCACGGGGCCGTTGGTGAAGGTCTGCTCCAGCCGCATGTCGTGATCCATGTAGCGGGCCGAGACCTGACCCACCCCGCCGTTGGCAAAGGCGTGTTGCAGCGAGGCCCCCACATCCGTGGTGTCGGCGTCGAAGAAGTCTTCAGCCGACCCCAGGTAGGTGCTGCGGCCGATGTCGAGCAGGGAGCCGTCCTTGTACGCCGGCAGGCCGTTGGTGGGCAGGATGTCCTTGGTCTGGTGCAGGGCGTAGACGGAGAGCCGGGTGCGATCCGAGAGATCGAACTCCAGGGTGCCGTAGTAGGTACCGTTGTCGTTGTTGTTGTAGTCCACCTGGTTCTTGATGTCGGCGTTGGCCACCACGACGCGGCCGCGCAGGGAACCCTCGTCGTTGAGTGCGCCCCCCATGTCCGCCTCCAGGTAATGCCTGTCCCAGCTGCCATAGCGCGCCGTGACCGAGCCCTTGAAGGCGTCGGTCGGACGCTTGAGCACCATGTTGATCACGCCCCCCAGCTCGCTGGTGCTGTTGAAGAGGCCGGAGGGGCCGCGCATGATCTCCACCCGATCCACCGCCGCCAGCGACGGCAGGGTGCCGTACTTGCTCTGCATGGGCGATGGCAGACCGTTGAGGTTCACCTCGTCGTATTCATAGCCGCGGGAGAAGATGGAGGAGCGACCGCTGTCGTTGACCAGGGTGCGCAGACCCGGCGTGTACTTGGCCAGATCGTCCACCGCCACGAAGTTGCGCTCCTCGATGTAGTCGTTGGTCAACACGGTGATCGACTGGGGGATGTCTTTGAGGGCCGCCGGCGTCTTGGTGCCGACGGTGGCCGAGTCGACCCCATAGCCTCCCGTCTCCTCCGACGGCGACATCCCGTAGAGTGGATTGCCATAGACGACCAGGGTTTCGTCCGGCTTGATGTCCGGTGTGTGTGCCCCTGCCGGGGCGGCAAAGGTGACGGCCAGAGCGGCAGAGATGGCCAGAGCCAGCGGGCTTCGCGCTTTATCCTTCAAGACAACCATAGTAAGAGTGACCCCAAGATAGAGATGATAATCATTTTCATTTAATTTTCCGGGGGCTAATATATCACTCCATCTTCCGCCGCAGTTTTGCGGTGTGGTCATTTCACTCTTCGACATGGTCAAATTGCACATGACTGACACAGTGGCAAGGGACACCAGCGCACGCCAGCGAGGCCGCTTCACCGGCAGGGTGGAGAACCTGGTGATCCAGGAGGGTCTTCGCTTTCACAACAAGGACATCGTTCACAAGGCAGACTTCGCCACCGAGCGGGAGTTGCCGCCGCAGTTGATCATCGCCATTCCCCTCGAGAGCCGGGCCCTGATGACCTATGGCGCCACTCACAGGCTCAAGGGGTGCCGCTTCCATGAGTCCGACCCCATAGTGGCAACCGCCATCCTCTATACCGAGCCCGACATCGTTCAGGGGGCGGCCAAAGCCCAGGTGCGCAGCCGCAGCATCGTCCTCTCCCTGGACCACACCTGGCTCGCCCACAACCTGGCACAGGCGCATCGCAAGGCTTTCGCACAGACCTTCAGCCGCCATCTGAGCCGCGTCGACTGGACCCTGCCCGCGGCCCTTGGACAGATTGCGGAAGCGCTCAATCTCACCAGCAGCCAGAACGCCTCCGAGATGCTGATGCGCAAGGCCTTTGCCCTCAGTGTCTGGGAGAGCCTGATGACCAACCTCCAGCAGGCCGCCTCCCCCTGTTGCCAGCGCCAGAACGAGCAACCGACGCGCCTCAAGATGCTGCTCAGGGATGAAAAAGTGGACGAGATGACCCTGACCGAGATCGCGGCCACCCTCGGCATGAGCGTCTCCACCTTGCAGCGAGCCGCAAAAAAAGAGCTGGGCATGAGCCTGCAGCGCTACCTTCGCCAGCGAAAGCTGCAAGAAGCGCGGGCCAGGCTGGAGGCGCGCAGCCTCTCTCTGCAAGGCGCCGCCGCCCACGCCGGCTATGACCATGTGGCCAATTTCATCACGGCGTTTAGAAAGCAGTTCGGCTTCTCGCCGACGCGGATCGCCAGACAGGGTAAAAAGCAGGAGCAGGCGCCCTCTGCAACGCCTTGAGCCTCCTTGTTCATGCGCAATACATCTTTGCTCTGGGATAGTAGGCACCACGCAGGTGGGGTGGCGCTTGAAATCAGCGCTCGTCATCCACACATTCAGTGCATACAATGCGTTAACGAAGCACACTTGGTCGCTTCACCCCGGAAATCAAGAGGACATCAAGATGGATACCCGTTCTATCTACACTGGCACCCAGGGTGCCGTGCGCGACACCAACAAGGTGCTGCGCAACACCTACATGCTGCTCTCCCTCACTCTTGGCTTCTCAGCCGTGGTAGCCGGGGTAGCGACCGTCATGAACATGCCGCCCCTGCACTGGGCCGTGTTCCTCATCGGTGTCTACGGCCTGATGTTCCTGACCGAGAAGAACCGTGACAACGGCATGGGGCTGGTGTTCACCTTCGCCCTGACCGGCCTGCTGGGCTATAGCCTCGGCCCCATCATCAACATGTACATGAACAACGGCGGCGGCGAGATCGTGATGACGGCGCTGGGCGGTACTGCGCTCACCTTCTTCGGCCTGTCTGCCTATGCCCTGACCACCAAGCGGGACCTCTCCTTCCTCGGCGGCATGCTGTTCGTCGGCTTCTGGGTACTGCTGGTAGCCATGGTCGCCAACATCTTCCTGCAGATGAGCGCCCTGAGCCTGGCCCTGTCCGCCATGTTCATGCTCTTCTCCTCCGGCGCCATCCTGCTGACCACCCAGCAGATCGTGCGCGGCGGCGAGACCAACTACATCTCTGCCACCGTCACCCTGTATGTCTCCATCTACAACATCTTCCTGAGCCTGCTGAGCCTGCTTGGCGGCAACCGCAACTGATGGATGCTTGATATGCACAAGACCCCGCTTCGGCGGGGTTTTTATTGGCGCCCATTTCTGTCAGGATAAGTTGCAAATCAAGGATATGAAGCGAAGTGGCCCTGATCCAAATCAGGGCCGTTTCGTTGCCGACGGGTTATGCTGTCGCTTTCGTTTCGCTCAAGGGTTGCCTTCATCCCATGCCCATGGACTTCTCAGGTTTATTGCGCCGTCTGCTGACCGACAGCCACATCGATTTCACCTCGTTCAAGGGTGGTGCCTAGCATGCCGATGGATTTCTCCGGCCTGCTGCGCCGGCTGCTGACAGACAGCCACATCTATTTCGCCCTCAAGGTCCTGCTCGCCATCGCGGGGCTGCTCGCCTTCGCGCTGGCTACCGGTGACATCCAGCTCACCGTGCTGCTCTCCCTCGGGGTGGTGGCCGGCGCCATCGCCGAGACCGACGACAGCCTCTGGGGCCGGGTCAAGAACCTCGCCATGACCCTGCTCTGCTTCCTGTTTGCCTCATTGTGCGTGCAGTATCTCTTCCCCACCCCCTGGCTCTTTGCCATCGGGCTCGCGGGCTCCACCTTTATCTTCGTGATGGTGGGGGCCCTCGGCCAACGCTACGCCACCATCAGCTTCGGCTCCCTGCTGATTGCCATCTACACCATGCTGGGGGCCGCCAAGGCGCCGGATCTCTTCTATCAGCCGCTGGCCCTGTGCGCCGGGGCCCTCTGGTACGGCCTGGTGTCCCTGGTCTGGCTCTGGCTGCTGCCCTACAAGACCCTGCACGAGCAACTGGCCCAGAGCTACTTCGCCCTCGCCCGCTACTTGCAGGAGAAATCCCGCTTCTTCCCGGCCGACGAACACGGCGCCCAGGCCATCCGCCACAATCTGGCCCAGCTCAACATCAACCTGGTCAATGCCCTGAACCAGGCCAAGACGGCGCTCAATGCCCGTCTTCATGCCCCCGGCCGCCACGGGGTGGCCCCCGAGCTCGCGGGCCTGCTGCGCCTCTACCTGCTTGCCCTGGAGATCCAGGAGCGGGCCACCTCCAGCCACTACCCCTACAGCAAGCTGGAAGCGGAGCTCAAGCAGGGCATCGTCCTCGACGGCTTCCAGGAGGTGCTGTCACAGCTTGCCGACGCCTGTCAGCAGCTCGGCTACGCCATCCTGGTGCACAAGCCCTACACCCACCACAAACGCATTCACTGGACCCTGGAGGCCCTCGGCGATCAGCTGGAGTTCACCCACCTCAAGCAGCACTACCCCAAGACCCTGCTGACACCGATGAAGTTCCTGCGTCGCAACCTGGCCAGCATCAACCAGTTGCTGCAAAGCGCCGAAGAGCTGCAAAACCCCGCAGCCCCCCCCACCAGCCTGCCTCCCCTGGCACGGCCGGTCGCCCTGCCCCTGCTGGCATTGCTCAGGCAGCACCTGACCCCCAACTCCATGGTGTTTCGCCATGCCCTGCGGCTCTCCCTCGGGCTGGTAGTCGGCTATGGCATTCTGCAGGCGTTTCACCTGGACAAGGGGTACTGGATCCTGCTCACCGTATTGTTCGTCTGCCAGCCGAGCTACAGCGCCACCCGCCGTCGTCTGGTGCAGCGGATGCTCGGCACCTTTGCCGGTATCCTCATCGGCGTGCCCGTGCTCTGGTTCTTCCCCGAGCTGCACCTGCAACTGGGGATCATGGGGCTGGCCGCCTTCCTGTTTTTCACCCAGGTGCGCAGCAACTACAGCGCCGCCGTCTGCTTCATCACCCTCTACGTGCTGATGGCGTTCAACCTGCTGGATGGCATCGGCTTCGCCATCCTCGGACCACGCCTGCTCGATACGCTGCTCGGCTGCCTGCTCTCCTACGCCCTGGTGGCCTGGCTCTGGCCCGACTGGCAATACAAGCGGTTGCCGACCCTTATCGCCAACTCCCTGTCCGCCAATGCGAAGTACCTCTCGGCGGTACTCGCCAGCCTGCATCGCCAACGGGATGAATCCCTGGACTACCGGGTGGCCCGCAAGTGTGCCCACCTCGCCGACAGCGAGCTGGCCATGGCCTGGCAGAGCATGCTGGTGGAGCCGAGCAAGCGCCGCCGCTTCCTGGATCTCTGCTTCACTCTCACCTGGCGCAACCATGCCCTGCTCTCCTATATCTCGGCACTCGGGGCCCATCGCGACAAACTCGAGCCCATCGAGGGGCTGGAGGAGATAAGCCGCCACATCAGCCAGACCCTGGAGCAGGCCGCCGGTCACTTGGCGGGGCAGATGCCGACGCCGCTCGCGGGAGCCTGTCCAACCATCGCTCCGGAGAGCAGCGAGGAGCAGCTGATGCTGAGCCAGCAGCTCTCCCTCATCAGCCAGTTGGCAGACGAGCTGTTGGTGCTGGCCAACGACGGCCAGTTGCTGACAGGTCAGGGGCGAACCTAGCCGGACATAGCCGCCGGGCCAGTCCCACCCGAGGCAGGCGCCAAGCGCCGCCCCGGTTGCCGGACGGGACGCAAGGCGCTACCATGCCCGCCCCATTGAGATAGCCTTTTCGAGGAAGCGTCATGTCCGAGCCACACCATTTGCAGTTCAACGGCCAACTCATCGAGACCGATGCCCAAGGCTATCTGCGCCACAGCGAGCAATGGAGCGAGGCGCTGGCCTTGGTGCTGGCCGAGAAAGAGGGGATAGTGCTGGAGGATCCCCACTGGGAAGTGGTGCGTTTCGTACGGGCCTTCTATCTGGAGTTCAACACCTCCCCCGCCATCCGAGCCCTGGTCAAGGCGATGGAAAAGCAGTACGGCCCGGAGAAGGGCAACAGCCGCTACCTCTACAAGTTATTCCCGGAAGGCCCCGCCAAGCAGGCCACCAAGATCGCAGGCCTCCCCAAGCCGGTGAAGTGCATCTAGTCCTCCTCGGCAGCCCGATAGCCACACTGCCTCCCCCGTGTTGGACACAAAAAAAGACCGCGCCCATGTTGCCATGAGGCGCGGTCTTTTCATTTCATCGTCCTGTCAGGGGTTGTAGGCCACCACGGAGCCGCTCAAGCCCGTCATCTGGCTGATCCGGCTCTGCATGCCCTGCAACTTGGCCTTGGAGACATCCGGCCCGATGAAGACCCGGTTGATCTGCCCCTGCACCGGGGTTCTCGGCGACGTCTGGGCCGAGTAGCCCGCCGCCCTCAGCTTGCTCACCAGGGCATTGACGCTGTCTGCATTCTTGAAGGCGCCAAGCTGCAGGATCCAGCTCCCCTGAGCCGGGGCTGCTGCCGGTGCCGTAGTCGGCTGGGCCATCTTGCTCGCGATAAGATCATCCATGGTCTTGATCTGGCCCGCCTGTGGCTTGGCCTCCACCGGTTTTTGCACCTCTACCGGCTTGGTTGGCACCGGCTTGGGTTTGGGCTGTTCCACCGGTTTCTTGGCGATCACTTCCGGCTTGGGCTCGGGTTTGGGCTGGGGCTTGGGTTGTGCCACGGCCTGTACCGGCTGCTGCTGGGTGATGGGAGCCTGACTGGCTCCCGCTGGATTGGCTCCCCCCTGATTGGCCAGGGTCACGGTATCGCCAATCTCCTCTACTTGCCACTGGGTCGCGGCAGAGGCCTGCTGCTGACTCGCCAGATGCTCGGCCGGCAGGGTGCTCGCCGCCGAGACCTGAAGCGCAGGCTTGGCGGGCTCCAGCTCCGGACGCAGGGGGATCTTGGCGAAGGCCTCGTCCTTCTGCTCCAGCTTGTTGCCGTCCATCAGGTCCGGCAGAAAGATGACCACCAGGGCGACCAGGATGACGGTCCCCACCAATCTGTTTTGAAACTTCGAAGCCAAGTTAATTTCCACCCATGTTACTTAGGATCCATTGCAATCTTGCACACTTCGCAAAGAACGCCTCCCCTCACGCCGGCTGGCGAAGCCGGATCCCTCGCCACCCACTTGGCCTGAAAGGGGATTATCCAGTGCAAAACCCGGCCCGTCGTCACGTTGACGGAGCCAGGGGAGCGAACGGCTCAGACCGCGCCCAGAGCCAGCACGTCGGCGACAGTGTAAAACGAGCCGAACACAATGACCATATCGTCAGGACTCGATGCGGCCAAGGCGGCGCCGTAGGCATCCCCCACGCTGGCAAAGGTGAGCGCCGCGCCCCGGCCGCTGCCAAGGGCCGTCGCCAACTGGTCGGCCGTGGCCGCGCGCGGGCCGTGGAGGCTTGCCAGGAACCACTCGTCAATCAGACCGTCAAGCTCGGCCAGCGACCCCGCCATGTCCTTGTCCTTGAGCATGCCAACCACGGCGCGGCGCTTGCCCTTGCCGGGGCGCTGACGCAGCTGGCTGGCGAGATAGGCCGCAGAGTGGGGATTGTGGGCCACGTCGACGATGACCAGCGGCGAGGTTTGCAACTGCTGCATCCGGCCAGCCAGGCGGGCATTGGCCAGGCCGTCGCGGATGGCGGACTCCGCCAATGGCAGACCGAGGGACTCCAGCGCCGCCAGCACGGTGACCGCATTCATCAGCGGCAGGGCCGGTTTGGGCAATCCCGACCAGTGGTGCAGGCCGTGATAATCCCAGTCACCTTCATGCTCGTCACCACGAAAATCGATGCCGACCTGACGCAAGCAGGCGCCGAGGCGCGCCGCTTCGCTTGCGATGGTCGACGGCGGATTGGGCTCCCCGCTGATGGCGGGTTTACCTTTGCGATAGACGCCAGCCTTCTCCACCGCCACCGCCTCCCGGGTATCCCCGAGCCAGTCGCAGTGATCCAGGGCAATGGAGGTGATCAGGGCGACGTCCGATTCCACCACATTGGTGGCATCGAGCCGCCCCCCCAGCCCCACTTCCAGCAAGAGCACATCGGGCGCGGCGCGTCGAAACAGCCACAGACCTGCCAGGGTGGCGAACTCGAAGAAGGTAAGGGCGATGTCGCCCCGGGCGGCTTCCACCTCGGCAAAGGCCGCGCAGTGATCGCCATCAGCCAGCTCCTGGCCATTGACGCGCACCCGCTCGGTAAAGCGCAGCAGATGGGGGGAGGAGTAGACACCGACCCGGTAGCCGGCGGCCATCAGGATGCTGGCCGCCATGCCGCAAGAGGAGCCCTTGCCGTTGGTGCCCGCCACCGTGATCACCTTGAACGGCAGTTCGGTGAGGCCCATGCGGCGGGCAACCGTGCCGACCCGCTCCAGCCCCATGTCGATGTTGGCCGGGTGGATCTGCTCCAAATAAGAAAGCCAGTCGACCAGCGACCGGCTTTGGGATTGTTGCATGTGTGAACTCATCTTCAGTCTTCGATGACCTGAGTGTTCATCAGCTTGGCCAGCAGACCGGCCAGACGGTTGCGCATTTCGCGCCTGTCGATGATGAGATCGATGGCACCCTTCTCCAGCAGGAACTCGGAGCGCTGGAAGCCTTCCGGCAGTTTCTCGCGCACGGTCTGCTCGATGACGCGGGGGCCGGCAAAGCCGATCAGCGCCTTGGGTTCGCCTACGTTGATGTCACCCAGCATGGCCAGACTCGCTGAGACGCCACCCATGGTGGGGTCGGTCAGCACGGAGATGAAGGGCAGGCCCGCCTTGGTGAGGCGATCTAGGGCCGCACTGGTCTTGGCCATCTGCATCAGGGAGAACAGGGCTTCCTGCATCCGCGCACCACCGGAGGTGGAGAAGCAGACCAGGCCGCGGCCCTCCTTGATGCTCTCCTCGACGGCGCGCACGAAGCGGGCTCCGACCACGGAGGACATGGAGCCCCCGATGAAGGAGAACTCGAATGAACAGGCGACGACCGGTACCCCCTTGAGGGTCCCCTTCATCACCACCAGCGCATCCTTCTCGCCCGTCTCTTTCTGGGCGGCAGACAAACGATCCTTGTAGCGCTTGGAATCCTTGAATTTCAGGATGTCTTGCGGCTCCAGCTCGGCCGCGACTTCGCTGCGTCCCTCGGCGTCGAGGAAGCTCTCGAGACGGGCACGTGCGCTGATGCGCATATGATGGTCACACTTGGGGCACACTTCGAGATTGCGCTCCAGCTCTGCCCGGTAGAGCACCTGTTCGCAAGCAGTACACTTGGTCCACACCCCTTCCGGAATGTTGTGACGACGCGGTGTGGTGATCTTGCTCTTGGGAAGGATCTTCTCAAGCCAGCTCATGGAATTCCTTAATGCATTTGTGCCTGACAAAACACATCGAGCCTTGATTGTTCAATGACTTAACGGCTCGATGGCAATAAACGACGGATCATTAAACCACAAATTTTCGGGCCCAGTTACTAAAAACTGGTCGTACCCGGTGCCGAGTCCGGCAGCCACAGCGGACCGAGGGGCGGCCGGGGCAACCCGAATTCTGCCGGGTAATCCACATCCACCAGATAGAGGCCGCCCGCCTTGGCGGTCGGGCCCGCCAGGTTGCGATCCTTCGCCGCCAGCACCTCGGCAATCCACTCCACCGGTTGAAGCCCCTGCCCCACCAGCAGCAGGGAGCCGGTGATGTTGCGCACCATGTGATGCAGGAAGGCGTTGGCCTTGATGTCGAGCACGATGTAGGGGCCGGAACGGCTGACACACAGGTGGGTCACATTGCGCCAGGGGGTGTTGGACTGACAGGCGACGGCCCGGAAGGTGCTGAAGTCGTGCTCCCCCAGCAGGCTCTGGCCCGCCTGGTGCATCAGCGTCGCGTCTATGGTTTCGTGGTAGTGACTAACGCCACTGCCGAGGATGGCCGGGCGGTAGTTGTGGTTGTAGATGACGTAACGGTAGCGACGGGCGGTGGCGCTGAAGCGGGCATGGAAATGCTCGTCCACCTCCCTGACCCAGCGCACGGCGATGTCAGGGGGCAGGTTGGAGTTGAGCCCCAGGGTCCAGGCGCCTTCTGCGCGGTTCGACTCGGTATCGAAGTGGATCACCTGGCCGGTGGCATGCACCCCCGCATCGGTGCGACCGGCACACTGGATGGAGACGGGGTGGTTGGCGATGCGGCTGAGGGCTTTTTCCAGTTCCTCCTGGACGCTGATCACTTCGCGCTGGCGCTGCCAGCCGAAGTACCGGCTGCCGTCATATTCAATACCAAGGGCAATTCGCATGGGTAACGGTGTCTTCTGATGAAAGGATGCAGTGAAAGAAACGGGGCGGATTATACGCGCTCGAGCTCAAAAGTCCCAGACCGGGCGAGGCCGCGGTGCGGGGCCCCCAAAGAGAGAGGGCAGCCCGCGGGCTGCCCTCTCTGGTGCATGGATGACAAGGGCCTGCCTAGCCCAGGCGCTTGAGCAGCTTCTGCGCCTCGCTGCGCTGGTGCTCGCTGCCCTGGGCCACCGCCTCTTCCAGCAGCTCGCGGGCGCTCTCCTTGTCGTCGATCTCGAGGTAGGCCCGGGCCAGATCCAGCTTGGCCCCCACCCCGCCGTCATCGGCATCCACATCAAAGCCGTTGGACTCCGGCAGCACCTCGGGGAAACCGTCCAGCCCCACATCCAGAGAGAAGCCCTGATAGGGTTCCTGCTCCGTGCTGCTGGCATCGGCATCGGCCAGCAGCTTGTCGATTTCAACGAAGTCGCTGTCTTGCACCTGCTCGCGGGGTTTCACCTCCCCCTGATGGGACTCCACCTCGGCGAAGGCATCCTCGAAGTCCGCCAGGGCCAGCTCGCTGGGATCCCACTCGGACGCCGCCGACTTGGTGGGCTCCAGCCCGAGCTCTGCCAGCATGTCGTCCACATCGTCCTTGCCAAACCCCGTCTCGTCGATGTGCGGCGCCTTGGCGGCCAGCTCATCGTCGGTCGGCTCGCCAAACCCGGTCTCTAGATCGCTCAGATCGAAGTTGGCCAGTGTCTCGTCACGCTGGCTGCGGCTCTCCTTCTGGGCCTGGGCCAGATCCGCTTCCAGATCCGCGTCCAGCTCGGCAAACAGGGCGGCCTGCAGCTCCTCCTCGGTCATGATCTCGTCATGACCACGGGCAGAGGAGGTGGGCTCGTCGGAGAGATCGAGTTCCGGCACCACGGGCAGATCGAAGTCACCCTCGTGGGCCAGATCCAGCTCGGGCACCAGATCCGGATCCCGGTTCGCCGTCGTCACCGCAGGCTCCACATCAAAAGCGGAGAGCGCCGTCTCGTCATCCCGGAAGATGACATCGGCGGCAGCACTGGCGCCATCTTGCTTCCTGCTCACTTCCGGCTCGTTGAGATCCGGCATGCCATGGAGGGGCTCGTCATCCGCGATCCCCACCGTCATCAACTGATCAAACTCGCTGTTCTCGTCTCCCATGACCATGGAGGTCGACTCGGAGAGGCTCTTCTCCTGCTCTTCCAGCTCGCGGCGAGCACGAGCACGCAGCCAGAGCGTGACCAGGGCAAGCACCAGGAGTACCGGCAGCAGGATGATCATGGCGAGATTGAGCGGCGAAGAGAGCAGCTCCATCAGCCAGCTCTGTTTGGGCACAGGCGCCACCACGGGAGGCGTCGGATTGGCCTTGAGTTCCGCCACCTCTTTTTGCAGGGCGGTCTGATCCTGCAACTGGGCCTTGAGGGTCTCCACCTCTTCGGTCAGGGCTTGCAGGCGCAGCTTGAGCCTGTGGTTCATCTCGGTGACCTGGCCGAGCTGGGCGTTGGCATCTTCCAGGGCCAGCGCCATCTCGGTAGAGGGTTTGCCCACCGCAGTGGCGGGCAGGGGCGCCGGCGCCGTGCTGGCGGCGCTGCTCGCAGCAGCGCTCACCACCACGGGGGTGGAGACAGCCGCCTTGGCGGTCTCCTTCACCTCGGGGGCTGGAGCCGTTGCCTTGGGTGCCGCCGGGATCGGCGCCGCCTTGGGCGGTGTATTCTTGGCCACCACAGCCGGCTTGGCCGGAGCAGGTTTGCTCACCACCGGCTGGGCGACGTGGGATTGCTTGTTGGCCAGGTATTTGGGGCTCAGCCCCTTCCAGCTCGCGTTGTCGCTGTTGAAGCGACGGCGTGCTTCGGCATCCGTGATGCGCCCCGCCTCTGCGGCGGTGGGCAGCAGGATGTGGGAACCCACCAGAATATGGTTGATGTTGCCGTCTGCGAAGCTTCGGGGGTTCTTGTCATAGATGGCCACCATGGTCTGGTAGACACTTACCCGGTTGGACGGGCGATGCTTGCTCGCCAGACTCCAGAGGGTATCGGTGGGACGCACGGGACCATAACTGCCAGCCGACGCAGCAGGCACCTGACGCACGATGGGCTGGGCTCTGGGCAGGGTGACGGGCGCCACGGGCTGGGCCCGGGGCTCTGGTTGCACCGCGGGGGGCGGTGAGCCATCCGGTCCCTTGAGTTCGACAAAGAAGGGTTCTCGCGCCCCCTCTTCGGCCTGAACCGTGCCCAGAAGCCCCAATGCGAGTAGCGTTGCCAGCGTTATGCGGGAATGTCCCATATTCGTTCCTTCGTATGACGGCCCTATCACATTGAAAAATCTGGATAGTTACCCCAAAACAATCGGCTCAATATAAATCAGGCGCCGGTCTCAAGCCAGCGATCCGACATATTTCGCGCCCGGCGGCGACCAGAAAGCAGCCCCAGACGCGAACCAGAGTGTAGAAAAAAACCTAGTCCACTGATATCACACGGTATTCCAAAAACCGGAGAGTGGGTTCCCGGTCACATCCCGGGGCCAGGGCGCCCACATCAAGGCGGGGTTCCCTCCCCGCCCGGGGCCGACATCCGGCCTCAGAGGTAGTCGCGTACCAGCAGTTCGGCAATCTGCACGCTGTTGGTTGCCGCGCCCTTACGAACGTTATCGGCCACGATCCACATATTGATACCACTCGGATGAGAAATATCCTGGCGTACCCGCCCGACCATCACATCATCCTGGCCGGTGGCATCGCGCACCGGGGTCGGGTAGTCCCCTTCATCATCAAACAGGGTGACCCCCGGGGCATTGCGCAGCAGCTCCTTGACCTGCTCGGCGTCCAGCGGCTGGTGCAGCTCCACATGGACCGCCTCGGCGTGACCGTAGAAGACCGGCACCCGCACGCAGGTGGGGTTCACGGCGATGCTGGCATCCCCCAGGATTTTCTGGGTCTCCCACACCATCTTCATCTCTTCCCGGGTGTAGCCGTTGTCGGTGAAGGCATCGATCTGCGGGATCAGGTTGAAGGCGATCTGCTGCGGATAGAGGGTCGGCTCCACCGGACGGCCGTTGAGCAGGTGGGCGGTCTGGCCCGCCAGCTCGCTCACCCCTTCCTTGCCGGAACCGGAGACGGACTGGTAGGTCGCCACGTTGATGCGACTGATGCCCACCTCGTCGTGCAGGGGCTTGAGGGCCACCAGCATCTGGATGGTGGAGCAGTTGGGGTTGGCGATGATGTTGCGGTTGCGAAAATCGGCCAGCGCGTCCGGGTTCACTTCCGGAATGACCAGGGGAATGTCCTCGTCGTAGCGGAAGCAGGAGGTGTTGTCGATGACGATGCAGCCGTGCTCGGCGGCGATGGGCGCCCATTTGGCCGAGACCTCGGCACCGGCGGAGAAGAGTGCGATCTCCACCTGGCTCCAGTCAAAGGCCTCCACATCAAGGATGTCGACGTTCTTGCCGCCAAAACGCACCGTGTCCCCAGCGCTGCGACTGGAGGCGAGCGGATAGAGCGTCGCTACCGGGAAGGCGCGCTCCTCCAGGATCTCGATCATGGCCTGACCCACGGCGCCGCTGGCACCCAATACCGCTACGTTGAATTGCTGACTCACTGATCTGTTCTCCTGTGATGCGGCCCGTCGGGGCCGGGCATGAGGGCCCCGGCTGGCACGCGTATCGGTTTGATGACAGGCCCGCCATGATGCCGGGCCGGGGGGAAGCGCCGCCTGGGCAAGCCCCTCCCCTTGTTGAAATCGGGTTTATTGCTCCGAGACGGCAAAGCCCAGTCGGGCCAGTCTGTCGTCGGCGAAGGGCCCTTTCAGTTGCAGGGCGCCCAATTCGCGCCGCTCGGGGTAGCGCTTGCGCTGCTCATCGAAGCTGCCGGGCAGCCCGATCCGGTTGCGAAAACGGGCGTCGTCCCGGCGCACGTCATAAACAAGGTGGACAAGCTGCTTGATGAGTGCCTGATCCGCCGGCTGCCCCGGCGTCAACTCGCGGACCTCTGGGGCAGGCAGCAGGGATTGCAGATCCTGGCGCGGGGGGCGCCCCAGTTGCCGGCACAGCGCCTCATAGAGCATCCAGGTGCCACGGGCCTTGCCTTCCAGGCTGTAACCGGCGATGTGCGGGGTGGCCAGCTCGGTATGGGGCACCAGTTCCTTGAGGGGCTCCGGCTCTCCTTCCCACACGTCCATCACCAGCCGCAGGGGATGGGGCCCCTGCTGGCGGACAAGCAGGGCACGGTTGTCCCACACCTCGCCGCGGGAGGCGTTGATGAGGATCTGCCCGGCCGGACGCTCGGCGATCTCCTCGACTCCCAGCAGGTGGAAGGTGGCCTCATCCCCTTCACGAAGATAGGGGACATGGAAGCTGACGATGTCGGCATCCAGGGCAGTGCGGTAATCCACGAAGTCGCCAGCGGCGCCGCTACGGGCCAGGGGCGGGTCGCAGCGCAGCACCTTCATCCCGAGCGCCTCGGCCTTGCCGGCCACGCTCTCGCCGGTGTTGCCGGCGCCGATGACGGCGAGGCTCATCTCGCTCAAGGTCAGCTCATGGCGTTCCGCCAGAACCAGCAGGGCGGAGAGCACGTAGTCCCCCACCGACACCTTGTTGCAGCCGGGGGCGCTGAAGAAGGGGATGCCCCGCGCCGCCAGCAGCCCCTGATCGATGTGATCCGTGCCGATGGTGGCCGTACCGACAAACCCCAGCCTGGGGCAACTCGCCAGGAGCGCTTCGTTGACCCGGGTCACGGAGCGCACCA
The DNA here is from genome assembly GCF_053005425.1 of Aeromonas sp. 25-248. Taxonomy (NCBI): domain Bacteria; kingdom Pseudomonadati; phylum Pseudomonadota; class Gammaproteobacteria; order Aeromonadales; family Aeromonadaceae; genus Aeromonas; species Aeromonas sp. 25-248. The sequence continues at coordinate 326,853 of NZ_JBRKTB010000003.1, forward strand.
GCAGCACATCCGCCTCTTGCAGATCCGCGGCCTTTATTTCTCGTCCCGGCAGGGGAACCACTTCACCAAATTCCGCAAACAGCTCCACCGCATGGGGCATATTTTCATCAACGACGATCTTCATCGGCACGCATCTCGTCCACAAGGGCCACAGGCGCGCCATTCTAGCCCAAACGCGACGGATTTTCAGAGGCTTGTTGGCAGACCGCTCTGCGGCCATCTTTCCGCCTCCCGGCCTCAGGTGCGGGCACGATGCCCGGCAGCATCATATGTAACAGCCTGTTGCCCTCGCACCCTTCGCCTTGACCAGAGCAACCTGACTGGCACAATGACGCCTCTTTTTAGCCGCTCGCGCCACCGAACCGGACCCCTTGATGCCGACTCACTCCTCTTCGTTGCCACGCCGCAAGGTGCTTCATTTCAATGCCCTCCTGCTCCTTCCCCTGCTATTGCTCGTCTGCCTGCCCTGGCAGCCGTTCATGACCCAGGCCCTGCAATCGGGCTGGCTATGGTGGCCCTACGCCCTTACCCGCATGGTGGACTTGCCGGGGCTGGTCTTCACCATCGCCGCCCTGCTGCTGCTCACAAGACACAAGCTGACGCTGGACGGTCGCGCCCTGCTGGCGCTGGCTGGCGCCCTCTTTGCCGTGCTGGCGAGCGACTGGGTCATCAAGAGCCTCATCAAGCTGCTGACCGAGGAGCCCAGGCCCTACCTCATCTGGCTGGAGAGCCAGGAGCTGATCCCCGCCATCCGCCAGTTCTATGGAGGAAGCCAGGCCCTTCGCAGTGAACAGGTCCACGCCGCGACCCAGTTGCTGGCGCTGCCCGCCTGGCTCGGCCAGCACTGGCAGGCAGAGGTCAACTATGCCTTTCCCTCCGGTCACAGCATCGCCGCCATGAGCCTCGCCCAGTTCTTCGGCCTGATCTGGCTGGCCCGGGCACCTGCCGGGGCCTGGCTGCTGCCGCTCTGGGCCATCGGGATCGGCCTCTCGCGCACCCTTATCGGCATGCACTGGCCCCTGGATGTACTGGCAAGCGCCCTGCTTGGCAGCCTCACCGCCCTCCTGGCCGCCCGCTGGTGGTTGCGCCACTACTGATCTCCAATAAAAAACGGGCACCTGGGTGCCCGTTTTATATTGCTTGTACGCCACTCACCCCTTCTGCTGCCAGCCCTCGGGATACTTGTAGCCGACGAAGCGCTTGGCGGCATAAGCCTTGAATTCAGGGGAGTTGTAGGCGGCCGCCACATCCTTGGCAAACGGCTTGCCCGCATCGGCGCTCTTTACCACCACCCAGTTGATGAAGTCATAGCTGCGCTCGAGGAAGAGGCCGGAGCTGAACGGGATCCCGCTTGAGGCGGCAAAGTTGCCGTTGATGACGGAGAAATCCACATCCTCACGGGAGCGCGGCAGCTGCGCCGCTTCCAGCAGCACCAGCTTGAGGTTGTGGGGGTTCTTCACCACGTCGAACTCGCTCGCCTTGAGGGGATTGATCCCCTCCTTGAGGCTCAGCCAGCCCAGATCCTGCAACATCAGCAGTGCCCGCGCCTGGTTGGTGGGATCGTTCGGGATGGCGACCGTGCTTCCCTCTTTCACCGCCTTCAGATCCCCCAGCTTGCCGGCGTAGAGCCCCATGGGACCGGTCGGTACCTGGGTGATGGGCGCCAGAGAGAGACCCCGGTCTTTGGCGAAGCTCTCCAGATAGGGCTTGTGCTGGAAGCAGTTGACGTCAAGCGACCCGTCCGCCAGGGCGATGTTGGGGGTCACGTAATCGGTGAACTCCACCAGTTTGACCTTGTAGCCCTTGGCTTCAAGCTGCGGCTTGATGGCCTCGGTGACCATGTCGGCAAAGTCGCCAACCGTGGTGCCGATGACGATCTCTTTCTTCGCCTCATCGATGGCAAAGGCGGACAGCGGCAGGCTGCTGGCGAGCAGCGCCAGGGCGGAAAGGGTGAAGAAGGAACGACGTTGCATAAAAACTCCCTGTCAACATGATCATCAAAACGGTGAGCGGTCGGGGGCGCGAACATGCAGTCAGCGCACAACCATCTAGCCATCCAAACGGCTAACTGAGCATACCATAACAGAGCTCGTAGCCTTCGCCAAGCAACAAAACCGGGCAAGCTTGGCCAGCACGATGTAAAGCGCATCCCGCAACTGGATGAAAAATCTTTGACGGAGCACGCAGTTATGCGCCTTGCCCTCTCCCTGCCTGGCGTCAAACTGACTTATTGTGGTCATTCGATACCCATTTCAACGGGTTCCCATGAGGGCCTGATGGGCTGCTCTACACCCAGACAACACAAGGAGTCACCGTGTTCGATCATGTTGAAATCAAGGTGGTGCGTTTTGACTCCTGTCAGCACTTCTACGCCACCGTACTGGCTCCTCTTTTGATAGAACTCAAATGGTCTGATGAGACGGCGGCCGGTTTTGGCCTGATGGGCCGCGATCATGTGGGCTTTCTGATTGAGCGGGGGCAGCAGGGCGTCTCCTGCCATCTCGCATTCAGAGCCGACGACGCGACCCAGGTGGATGCGTTCCATCACGCGGGGATCAAGGCAGGTTTTGCCTGCAATGGGTTGCCGGGACTGCGTCCCCACTATGCCCCCAATTACTACGCCGCCTTCCTGCGCGATCCCGATGGCAACAACATCGAGGCGATGACCTACATTGAGTCCTCACACGCCGCAAACACATCGCAGCACAGTGCCACCCAGCAAAAGGCCCTGCATTCGGTGAATCCAGGGCCTGAGAAGTACACGTAATGAGTCGGGTTAGATTATTTGACCGCCTTGCTGGCGTTCTCCAAGGCCTGCTTCTCGGCGGCGTTCATGATGGACGCCTGGCGGTTTTGCTCGGCCTGGTAGCAGGCGTCCTTGCTGATCCCTTGCGCCTGGCATTCCGTCATGCGTTGTGCCGGGCTGGCGCAACCGGCCAAAAGGCCAGCCAGGGAGACGAACAGGATTATCTTCTTCATGGTACTTCTCATCGTTAATGGAAAATCGTCCAACTACGCAGTAGCGGGTTGATGCGTCGCCCCTTGTCATGCACACCACAACTGAGAAAACGGGCTCCATGACGGGCATCCTAGTGTCCCCCACGCCGTCGGTCAGCTCACAATTTGTATCAAGATGTACGCGAGAATGGCTCCCAGGATGGCGCTGTATCTCATCCGCAACCGAGAAAGGAGACAAAAAATGCAGAAACACCCTCACCCAGGCCTGCTGGTGGTCGATATCCAGGGCAAACTGGCCCGTCTGGTCGAGGAGAGCGACACCCTGATTACCAATACCGCCAGGCTGGTGCAAGGGGCCAGGGTGCTGGGGCTGCCGGTTGTCTGGCTGGAGCAGAACCCGGACAAGCTCGGTGCCACCGTGCCCGAATTGCAGTCGCTGCAGGCAGGCGATCTTGTGCTGCCCAAATACAGCTTCGGCGCCCTGGGTGAGCCGACGGTGGCGGCCGCGTTGGCCGAGAGCGGGATCGAGCATTGGCTGGTATGTGGCATCGAGACCCATATCTGCGTCTACCAGAGCGTGCTGGGGCTTCTCGCCAGCGGTGCCGGGGTCTCGCTGGTGGTGGATGCGGTGTCGTCCCGCACCCTTGCCAACCGGGATCTCGCCATCGCTCAGCTGGCGGCCCGGGGCGCCGCCCTCACCTCGGTGGAGATGTGCCTCTATGAGCTGATGGGGGATTGCCGCCATCCGGCATTTCGCCAGATCCTCTCCCTGGTGAAATGACCGCCATGATGGACAACATGGCGCCCTTTCTGTTCGCCCTCATCGCCTTCGGGGCGGCACTCATGGTGACGGTGACGGGGATGGCGGCCACCCGTCACTATCTTGCCTGGCTCTGGCTGGGGATAATGCTCTTCTTCGGGCTGTGGTGGACGCTGCTGGGGATGCCGCCGCTCCTTGCCGAACCAGCCCCTCTCTGACCATGCCGCCCGGACGGCTCAGCCCACCAGACGCTCCTGCAGATAGTCGTATCCTCCCCCCTCCCTTGGCACGAAGCTCAGCCTGTGGGTCAGACCGGGGGGTGCATCATCGGCATGATGGGAAACAAACAACAGCTGGGTTCCCTCGCCAACGAGGCGCGCCACCATCTCCCGTACCAGGTGACGGTTGAGGGGATCCAGTCCCTGCAGGGGTTCGTCCAGGATGAGCAGCGGCGGATGCTTGACCAGGGCACGGGCGATCAGCACCAGTCGCTGCTGACCGAAAGAGAGAGAGTGGAAAGGCTGCGCCCCCTGATCGGCCAGCCCCAGCAGGGCCAGCCACTGGTTGGCCAGCGCCAGCTGACGATCCCCCGGCCGGGTATAAAGCCCGATGGAGTCGTAGAAACCGGAGAGGATAACTGTCTGCACCGGGCAGCTGACACGATAGTCCAGATGCAGCGCCGGGCTCACGAGCCCGATGTGGCGCTTGATCTCCCAGATGCTCTCGCCGCTGCCCCGCCGCCGTCCGAACAGATGGAGCTCATTGTTGTAACCTTGCGGGTGATCTCCGGTGATGAGGGAGAGCAGGGTCGACTTGCCAGCGCCGTTTGGTCCCACCAGTTGCCAGTGCTCCCCCTCGTCAATGGTCCAGTCGAGCCCGTCGATGATCACCTGATCCCCGTAAGCGATACGCATGGCTTTCATGACGACCCGAGGGCCGGGAGGCAAGGGCTCGGGTGTCGTCAGCGGTGGCGGCAAACGGGGGGATACGGTTTCGGCGCGTGCCAGCTGGGCCACCTCCTGGCTGCCGAGCACCGCCTCGCGCTCCCCCGCCAGCAGCAGACGACACTCGCCGAGCAGGCCGAGGTGAGTGGCAAAGGGCGGGATCTCGTCAAAACGGTTGACGATCACCACCAGGCGCAGCCCCTCTGACACCAGGTCGGCCAGCAACATCATCAAAGAAGCCCTAGCCCCCAGATCCAGGCCATCGAAGGGTTCGTCCAGCACCAGCAGCTCGGGCCGCCCCAGCAGGGCCCGGGCCAGCAGCAGCTTGCGCCCCTCCCCGCTCGAGAGGTAGCGATAGGGGCGATCCCACAGGGGTTCGATGCCAAAACGGGCCAGCAGCGCGCGTGCCTCATGCTCCTCGCCCCCCGCCTCCAGCATCAGGGTCGATACCCGATACCCCGCCTCCTCCTCTTCTCCCAGCATGTCGGTATTGCGCCGCTGCCAGTCCAGCTCCCCCAGCTGTTGCTGCGACTCGAACGAGAGTCGCTCGGCCCGGACTCGACCCGATACCGCTCCGGCACACACGGCCAGCTCGCCGCACAGGGCCGACGCCAGAGCCGTCTTGCCGCTGCCGTTGCTGCCGACGAAGGCCCAGCACGCTTGAGGCGCCAGCTCAAGATCGGGAATGAAGAGGGTCTGGCTGCCGTGAAGGGCCAGCCTGGCCTTGTGCCACTGCAATAGGGTCATGAGTCCATCCAGTTAACCTGTCTCTCGCTACCTTAACAGCTGGAGGGGTGAGAGTGTATCGATAAGGGGCATCCGGGCCCCCTCTGTCACGCCCCCTGATCGTGCTGGCTGGCCAGCCCACAATTGCACCACCACAGAGAAGGGCTGCCGGACTGTGCCATCAAAGCCCGGTGGCGCGATAGATTCGATCCTTGCCATCTTGCTTGGCGCGGTACAGGGCCTGATCCACCTGCTCCATCAACGCTTCCGGAGTACGCCCCTCGGTCGCGCCGATGCCGCCACTGAAGGTCACCTTCATCGCCTCATCCCGCCATCTCATCTCACCCACCCCCTGGCGCCACTGTGCCATCAGCCACTCGGCCTCGGCCAGGGTGCAGTGTTCGAACAGGGCGACCAGCTCCTCGCCACCATACCGGCACAGGGAGGCCGCATTGGCGAGCCGCTCCTGCCCGAGCGAGGCGCAGCGGCGCAACACCACATCACCGACGGCATGGCCATGGCCATCATTGATGCTCTTGAAGTTGTCGAGATCCACCAGCGCCAGCACGAACGGCCTCCCCTCGCTGTGCAGTTGCCTGAGCCGTTCATCCAGGAAGCGGCGATTATAAAGACCGGTCAGTGCATCCCGGTTGGCGGCATCGTGCGACGCCTGCAAGCGATCGGAGACCAGATTCAGCTCCTCGTGCAGCTCCGCTATCTCCGGGAAATCCGGCAGTATCATCGTCGCCCTCTCCTGCGTCGAGCTCAAACGCAGCAGGCGCACCATCTGGATAAGCCCCCCGATCAGCGCCGACAGCCGCAAGCGAAAGAGGATCGCCATCACGATGAACAGAGCGCTCGACAACAGCAACAGCACAATGACGGCACCGCCCCCCACCAAGGCCACCGCGTCTCGCCTCGGCTGCATAGTGATGGCCAGTAGGTTCGAACGCCCCGGCAGGGCCTGATAAGCCACATACTGGCCGACTTCCTCCGAGAAGAAGGTGCCGGACGCTCCCTCCAGCCGCGCTAGCCAGGGATAGGCGATGACCTGACCATTGAACTCGGCCTGGGAATGGACCAGGATCTGGCCGCTGGATCGGTCAAACAGCAGGTGATTCAAGCCGTTGTCCCGATAGAGCATGGTGCTGAGCCGCTGCGACCAGGCGGGCAGGTTGATGTCGAGGCCGATGACACGCTCCTTCACCCCCCCAAATGGCCTTAGCCGATGGGAGACGGTCAGGGTATAGGCCCCGGTCAGCGCATCCGGATAAGCGCCGGTCCAGCTGAAACCGGAGGTGCCGAGCGCCCCCTTGAACCAGGCACGATTCGTCGAGTCAAACTGGGTGGTGTCCCAGGCCAGATCCTGCTCCTCGTTATTGGAAAAACTCTGTCCGCTCGCATCGGCGTAGTAGATCAGGTTCAGTTGCTCGCCGAGCGTCACCTTGTCATTCCACAGGTTGCGGCTGTAGGCCTTGTCTTCCTCGGAGAAGGTCAGAGGACGCAGCTCGTCGGCATTGACCTCGGCGACCAACACCTGCTCCACCTGTTCGAGGCGCTCCGCTTCGGCGTTCGCAATGGCGTGGTTGAGAATCACCAGCTTCTGCTCCACCCCGGCGCGATGATTGAAGATAGAGAGTGCAAACACCCCACCGATCCCCAGCAACATGGGCATGGCAAGTAACCAGAAATATTTGGTACTAAAGGCGTATTTGGTCGTTGGACGGGCGGTGTGAGACATGCAGGAGACCCTCGATACATCTGTGGTATGGTCCCCCGACCCGCTCGCGATAAAGCCGGCATCTGCCCGTCTTGTCCATATTATCGACAAGGTTCTCTCAGGTCAGGGAAATTCATTGATGCAACACGACATCACGTTGATATTTATCTCAGCCATCAATATGCAGTAATTCATTGCCGTTGCTCCTTGTTTACAGGGTGAAGAGCGCTGGCATTTCTCTAACTATTTTTTAAATCACGACCAAACACGCATAATATGTTTTCATCTAATTCCGTTAGGACCGGTCAGGTTTTTCATCAATCACAGACTCGAAATGAGGTTGCGTAATAATCTGGCCCGCCAATAAAACCCTTGCCCCTGAACAAAGCCATGTAATCTGAGGAATGAGAGGTGATGCTTGTTTTCGACCCCCTCGATGATGACATTGTCATGCCCCCAGTCAGCAGTGAGCCTGGTCATGGCGGTGCCATCACATCGGGTGAAGCAGCGCCAGAAGAACTGTTTATTGACCCTAATGCCATCGAACAAGGCTGCGGATACATGGTCCATCGACAACAAGGATTCATCGGCATTGTTTATCCATAACTTGACCCCTAATCTTCTAAGCCTCGCCATATTATTCAATGCCAAATCTGGGATACCATCAGAAATATCCGCCATCTCAAAGGCCATACTCAGTCCAAAATTCGATATATACGAACCGAAATCTTCCCAAGAGATAAAGCATTCCATCAAATGCATATCGACACGGAGAAACACCGCCTGATAGAGGCGACAGTCGATTTTATTAAGATCTTTAAAGAACACCAGTTGTTGCGTAAATAGCCATGCGGCGTAGGAGGTGGTCATGTTGCTGAAGTTGGCTCTGGAAAAGACAGCCTTTTTTTCTGAAAATGAAATAACCTCAACTGCAACAATATCCCCGACATGCAGGTTGGCGATGGGTTCAATAGTATGCCTGATATAATCATGACCTTCGATGCTATGGCTTATGATGGTCGTCACCCGCTATTCCCCCCTACTGAATGAATTGGGCTTAATATGGCGACAGCCACCACACAATGACGGCAAAAAGCAAGTGGCACGGGTCACCTCATCATCGCTGACATTCACTTCAAGCATGGTTACCTCTTTATCAAGCCATGCCCTATCTGGCCCACCGGCATCTCCCCTCATACGGCACCATTATCAGTTCAATTGCTGTATCCAGACTGAATCGTTTTATGCTCACATAATAAGATCGCCAGTGCATGCCAATCAAATTACCTTGCCATTCATCAACAATAAAATCATTTAATAACAATGAGATATGAACATATTTCTGCTAAAGGGACGTGAATGAGCAAGATAAAAAAATGAGTTTTTAATTTTTTCGGAATTAAACTCTGAGGTATTGCCGTTATTAAAACAGAGGACAGCCAAGAGAAAGCGTTTTCAAGGCTTGCCTTGATATCATGGCAAGGAGACCGACCATCAAAAAACTGATATCTCTCTCCATGACCCCTCTTATTGCTTTATTTGTGATTGGAGTGTTATCAGCGATGGTGACGACTGTGTTTGCCCAGGTTCCATCCGGGCAGAGGCAATATGAGGCACCCGCTTTGGATTGCAGCCCATGACGGCATCATCCTCGCGCCCTCTCATCGGGCGCAGTGTCACCGGCCTCACTCATTCCCTGACTTATGCCAACCAATGGGACCAAAGTCACAACTTGATCTGCTTGCCCGCAACTGCACATTTCCCGCCCCCCAGGGGCAAGGCGCGGCGGCGACTTGCTAGCCTGCCTGCGGCTCGGGCTCATGGCCACGCACGGCCTCCCCCGACGCCCTTATCGACATCCCGGCCCTCAGATTGGCCTATAGTTCGGCGAGGTTGTGGATCGTAACAGCATGATCTGGCACGCCATTTTTGCGCAGGAGAAGGCAGGCATCGGACAACATAGACATGCACCGCATGCCGGCATGAAAACGGCGCCCTCTCGGACGCCGTGTCTTTTATCACAGTGCAGCGCTATCGCCACACAGGCACAAAAGCGGCTCAGCCGGCCTTGTGCTGCTCGGCCAGATAGAGCCAGGTGTCGACCACGGTATCGGGGTTGAGCGACACGGAATCGATCCCCTGCTCGACCAGCCAGGCGGCGAAGTCCGGGTGATCGGACGGCCCCTGGCCGCAGATCCCCACGTACTTGCCCGCCTTGCGGGCGGCGGCGATGGCCATGGCCAGCAGCGCCTTGACCGCTTCGTTGCGCTCGTCGAACAGGTGGGCGATGAGCCCGGAGTCCCGATCCAGCCCCAGGGTCAACTGGGTCATGTCATTGGAGCCGATGGAGAAGCCGTCGAAGTGCTCGAGGAACTTGTCCGCCAGCAGCGCATTGGAGGGCAGCTCGCACATCATGATGACTTTCAGGCCGCGCTCGCCACGGCGCAAGCCGTTCTCAGCCAGTATCTCCACCACCTGCTCTGCCTCACCCAGGGTACGCACGAAGGGGATCATCACCTCGACGTTGGTCAGCCCCATGACATCCCGCACCCGTTTCATCGCCTCGCACTCGAGGGCGAAGCAGGGGCGGAAGCTGTCGGCGATGTAGCGCGACGCGCCACGGAAACCGATCATGGGGTTCTCTTCTTGGGGTTCGTAACCACGGCCCCCCACCAGGTTGGCGTACTCATTGGACTTGAAGTCCGACATCCGCACGATGACCCGCTCAGGCCAGAAGGCGGCCGCCAGGGTAGCGATCCCTTCCGTCAGCTTGGCTACGTAGAACTCGCGGGGGCTCTCGTAGCCCGCGATCATCCTGGTGATGGTGGCCTGGAGTTCCGGGGTCTGCTGATCGAACTCCAGCAGCGCCTTGGGGTGGACCCCGATCATGCGGTTGATGATGAACTCGAGGCGGGCCAGGCCCACGCCGGCATTCGGCAACTGGGCAAAATCGAAGGCGCGGTCCGGATTGCCGACGTTCATCATGATCTTGATGGGCAGGCGCGGCATGTTGCCCACCTCGGTCACCGCCACGTCAAAGTCAAGCTCGCCGTCATAGATGAAGCCGGTATCCCCTTCCGCACAGGAGACGGTGATGAGCTGACCATCCTGGATGTGGTCGGTGGCGTTGCCGCAACCCACCACTGCCGGAATGCCAAGCTCCCGGGCGATGATGGCGGCGTGACAGGTGCGTCCACCCCGGTTGGTGACGATGGCGGAAGCGCGCTTCATGATGGGCTCCCAATCCGGATCCGTCATGTCGGTGACCAGCACATCGCCGGGCTGCACTTCATCCATCTGGCTGATGGAGGAGATGACACGGGCCGGACCCGCGCCAATCTTGTGGCCGATGGCGCGCCCCTCGATCAGCACCTTGCCGGTTTGCTTGAGGGCAAAGCGCTCGAGGGTATTGGCTTCCTGGCGGCTACGCACGGTTTCCGGACGGGCCTGAACGATGTAGAGCTTGCCATCCTGACCATCCTTGGCCCACTCGATGTCCATCGGGCGACCGTAGTGCTGCTCGATGATGAGGGCCTGCTTTGCCAGGGCCATCACTTCCTCGTCCGTGATGCAGAAGCGGTTGCGCTCGGTATCGGTGGTGTCGACCACCTTCACCTGACGGCCATGACCGGCATCCCCGGAGTAGGTCATCTTGATGAGCTTGGAGCCCAGCGTCTTGCGCACCACGGCGGGGCGCCCGGCCTTGAGGGTTGGCTTGTGCACATAGAACTCGTCCGGGTTGACGGCCCCCTGCACCACCATCTCGCCCAGGCCCTGGGCGCCGGTGATGAAGACCACGTCGTTGAAGCCGGATTCGGTATCCAGGGTGAACATGACGCCGGAGGCCGCGAGATCCGAGCGCACCATGCGCTGCACCCCGGCAGAGAGAGCGACCCCCTTGTGGTCATAGCCCTGATGGACCCGGTAGGAGATGGCGCGATCGTTGAACAGAGAGGCAAACACATGCTTGATGGCAGTCATGACGGCATCGATGCCGCGCACGTTGAGGAAGGTCTCCTGCTGACCGGCAAACGACGCATCCGGCATGTCTTCCGCGGTGGCGGAGGAGCGCACGGCAAAGGATGCCTCGAGCCCCGCGCTCAGCTTGTCATAGGCCTCGCGCACCGCCTGCTCCAGAGCGGGCTGGAAGGGTGCTTCCACCACCCAGTCGCGGATCTGCTGACCGGCCCGGTTGAGGGCGGCGATGTCATCCACATCCAGACTGTCGAGCAAGTCATGGATCTTGCCGTTGAGGCCGCTTAACTCCAGAAACTCGTTAAACGCAAAGGCCGTGGTCGCAAACCCGCCCGGTACGGACACGCCGGCCCCCGAGAGGTTGCTGATCATCTCGCCAAGGGATGCATTCTTGCCGCCGACGCGTTCAACGTCCTGCATACCGAGCTGTTCGTACCAGAGTACGTACTGTTGCATTTGCATGTCTCCAGGTTGGGGGGCCAGGGTGACAATTCACCTGCTGTGCCAAGTCGTGTGTTTTTGTTAGTGTCTGTTGCCAACGACCATGAAAACGTTTTCTATTTATTGTCAAAAAAATCCCCGAGCAAGAGTTGGGGATGGTCGTTTGACACAGGCATTCTACAATAGCGACACAAAAAGGTAACGACTCAGGTTTGCAACCGAGTTCACAACTTGGGCATGGCAGATCTGTTGACAAAAACGATATGGTTTCGAGAGATACTTATTTCTCGCCGCCCCCTGGAGCGCACCACAGGAGTCCGCAGTGCACACCGTATTCTATGTATCCGACGGCACCGCCATCACCGCCGAAGTCTTCGGCCACGCCGTGTTGAGCCAGTTTCCCCTGGCCTTCGAACAGGTCACCATCCCCTTTGTCGAGACCCAGGAGAAAGCGCGCCAGGTACGGGCACGCATTGACGAGCAGTTTCGCCAGACCGGGGTGCGCCCCATCCTGTTTCACACCATCGTCGACCCCATGGTGCGTGAAGAGGTACTCAAGGCCCAGGCCAGCAGCCACGATTTTCTCAACACCTTCGTGAGCCCTCTCGAACAGGAGCTCGGTATCAAGGCCGAACCCAGGTTGCACCGCACCCATGGCATGGAAAACCGCAAGCTGTACGACGATCGCATCGAAGCGGTCAACTTTGCGCTGGCCAACGACGATGGCATCACCACCAGGGAGTATGACGAGGCAGACATCATCCTCATCGGGGTCTCCCGTTGCGGCAAGACACCGACCAGCCTCTATCTGGCACTGCAATTTGGCATTCGCGCCGCCAACTATCCCTTTATCGAGCAGGACATGGGATCGCTGGAGCTGCCCGCCGCCCTCAAGGCCAATCGCCACAAATTGTTCGGCCTCACCATCATGCCGCAGCGGCTGCACGAGATCCGCAACCAGCGCCGCGCCAACAGCCGCTACTCCTCGCTTGATCAATGCAAACAGGAGCTGGCCAGCGTCGAGCGGCTGTTCCGCCAGGAGGCGATCCGCTTCCTCGATACCAGCTCCCACTCGGTCGAGGAGATCAGCGCCAAGATCCTGGAAGCGACCGGCCTTCGCCGCCAGCTCTGCTAACCTGCAAGGCTGTGACAGCACAACGCACCATGAAATAGATGAGTGGCAAGATAACGAAACAGAGAAACAGGATGAAAAAATGATGCCAGCATCGTCGCTGGCATCCTATCACTCGCGGGGCAAGCAGGCTCAGGGCTTGTTGAGCTCCTTGTTGTTCATCAACATGCCGTGAAAATGGATGAGTCCCCTGCCCTTGCGGACTCGCTCGCTCAGCCAGCAGGCTGGCACCAGCCCCATCCCGGCAGCAAGGATGAGCACCATGGCGACGTGGTTCACCAGGTAATCCGCTCCCAACCAGCCCCAGACAACAAGGCTGCTCATCGCCATCGTCAGCAACATGGGGGATAGCCAGATCCCGAGCCAGAGCACGGCCATCACCAGGCCACCGACTATACGCTCCATCATATGAGTCCCTTTCTACCAAAGGGCAACAAGGCCATGAAAACCGAAACTTGTCAACAAATGGGAATCCATCCGAACACAAAACCAGCTATCACTCTCAAAACCCCTTTCCAGATCATGAAAAACCTGCATGGCGCACAAAATAGCAGCCAATGATGAGGAAAACAGGTGCATGGACGGTCGATTATCACTATTCTGCTCGGGTTGGTAGCCGCTACAAAAAACAGCCAGCGGCAAACCGTAACGATATAAATACGGATTTCGTCACGTTTTCGGCACAAGATGCCGCGCCAGGCAGAGGACGTGCTGTGGCTGACGGGACGCGAGCCGAGTGATTTCAGCGACGTAAGGAAGGAAGAATGGATCTTCAACAACACGGCGAGGAGCTCAAGCGCGGTCTGAAAAACCGCCATATCCAGCTCATCGCACTGGGCGGTGCCATCGGTACCGGCCTGTTCCTCGGCATTGCCGACACCATCAAGATGGCGGGCCCTGCGGTGCTGCTGGGTTACGCCATCGGCGGCTTCATCGCCTTCCTCATCATGCGCCAACTGGGCGAGATGGTGGTGGAAGAGCCGGTTGCCGGCTCATTCAGCCATTTTGCCTACAAGTACTGGGGTGACTTCGCCGGCTTCGCCTCCGGCTGGAACTACTGGGTGCTCTATGTGCTGGTGAGCATGGCCGAGCTGACGGCAGTCGGTATCTATGTCCAGTACTGGTGGCCCGAGATCCCGACCTGGATGTCGGCGGCCTTCTTCTTCGTGCTGATCAACGCCATCAACCTCTCCAACGTCAAGGCGTTCGGCGAGATGGAGTTCTGGTTCGCCATCATCAAGGTGGTCGCCATTCTCGGCATGATTGGATTCGGCGGCTGGATGCTGTTCTCCGGCAGCGGCGGCCCCGAGGCCACGGTCAGCAACCTCTGGGCCCAGGGGGGCTTCTTCCCCAACGGCGTCGGCGGGCTGGTGATGGCCATGGCCTTCATCATGTTCTCCTTCGGCGGTCTGGAGCTGGTCGGCATCACGGCAGCGGAAGCGGACAATCCCGAGAAGAGCATCCCCAAGGCCACCAACCAGGTGATCTACCGCATCCTCATCTTCTACATCGGTGCCCTCACCGTACTGCTCTCCCTCTATCCCTGGGGCAAGGTAGTGGAAGGCGGCAGCCCGTTCGTGATGATCTTCCATGCGCTCGACAGCAACCTGGTAGCCAACGTACTTAACCTGGTGGTGCTGACCGCCGCGCTGTCGGTGTACAACAGCTGCGTCTACTGCAACAGCCGCATGCTGTTTGGCCTGGCCAAGCAGGGCAACGGCCCCAAGGCCCTGCTCAAGACCAGCAAGAGCGGCGTGCCCCTGACCGCCATCACCATCTCGGCCGCGGCCACCCTGCTGTGCGTGCTCATCAACTATTTGATCCCGGGCAAGGCCTTTGGTCTGCTGATGTCCCTGGTGGTCTCCGCCCTGGTCATCAACTGGGCCATGATCAGCCTGGCGCACCTCAAGTTCCGCAAGGTGAAGGCTGCAGAAGGGGTCACCACCAAGTTCAAGGCACTGTGGAGCCCGTTTGGCAACTACCTCTGCCTCGCCTTCATGGCCGCCATCCTGGTGATCATGTACATGAACGACGGCACCCGCATCTCGGTCGAGCTGATCCCGGCCTGGGTCCTGGTACTCGGTATCGGCTATCTGCTCAAACAGAAGAGCCAACGCAAGCTGGCGACCAACCTGGGCTAGGCATCGAGCCTCCTCCAACAAAAATGCCGGTCAGTGACCGGCATTTTTTATTCCATTCCCGTTTCACCAGATCCTGTTCGTGGCTCGCTTGTCCTGCCAGCCCCTGCAATGACAAACCCGAGGGGTTGCCTCGGGTTTGAGTGATGGACAAAGGGGCTGTGTTATTCCAGCAGGAAGACGGCTTCAACATTGTCAGTGATGCTGATCTGCTGCTGTTGATAGCTGTTTTCCATCATGTCGGCGGCAGGGGCTGCCGCGGCCTTCATGGCACGGGTATAGACCGGCATGGGGGAACTGTTGCGGTATTCAACGCTATACACTTTGCCAAGCTTCATGCCGAAAGCCTTGGCCAGGGACTCCGCCTTGCTCGTGGCATCAGCGACAGCACCAAGCCGGGCCTGCTCCTTGATGACCTGTGGTGACTTCAGGCCGTACTCTATCTGGGTCACGGACTCCAGACCCGCCTTGAGGGCGGTATCCATCAACTGGCTGAGTTTGTCGAGTTGATAGAGTTTGACAGCCAGTTGGCGCTGGGCACGGTAACCCACCATTTCAGGCTGCTTGTTCTGGGGATACTGATACTCGGGGGAGATCACCAGGTTGCCCGCCTCGACGTCGCTGCGCTTGATGCCCAGGCTCTCCAGCTGGCCAAAGAAGGCAGCTACCTTGGTATCTACCTGCTGTTTGGCCTTGATGCCCTGCTTCTCCAGTGCCGTGACGGCGACATTGAGCGTCAGCATGTCTGGTTCAGCCTTCTGCTCCGCATAGCCACTGACGACCAGATGGGGGGCTTGAGGAACCTCGATGGCAAGCAACGGAGCACTGACAACCAGCGCGGACAGGGTAAGAAGGGGACGCCACATAAAAAAACCTCCATCATTTAGATGGAGGTCATTATGCATGTCGTCGATTGGGATTCATATATCGTGTGTCGGCGGGATCTGGTCCAGCACCTGATTGGTCATATCGATATTGATGCTGATCTCCCCTCCTCCTGAGTTGCCATGGCTTGTCATCACGGGAGCAGGCGCCTGGCTGCCAAACAGCGACTCATCCTCAAAGTGGAACGAATCCCACGACAGAACATGACCTTGTGATAGCAGATTCGGCTCGGACGTCGTCACGACGGCCAGCGCTCCCCAGTCAAGCTCCTCACCGTGGCTGAGCAGCCCCTGCAAGGAGGTATCACTCAGGCTCTGCAACGAATACTCCTGCTGCCCCCACTCATGGCCGACCAGCACCATCATGTGGGGCAGGGGGGCATCCTCTGCTGGCGTGAAGCTGATACGAGAAGCGGCAAAGTCCACATTGAGCAACCCCGCCACCTCACCATCTTCGCTCTCCAGCTCCAGACCGTTGAGCGTGTCACCCGTCATCGTGGCCTGATAGCCAAAGCGACCGGTGCAGACGATATTGTCCTGCCCGTTCCAGCTGTAGCGAATGCCGTCGATGTCGACCCAGTTGAATGACTGCATGGTGACCCTCTCCTGATACTGCGGCTATCTTATCTGCCCACTCCATCAAATAACAGGGGGCCGGGCACACCCGGCCCCCATACCCTGCTTACGGATCGACCTTGAGGTTGCCCTGATCCAGCAGATCCTGAATGATCTGCAGATTGGATTTGCCAGCCGTCAGATCCACGTTGTCAAAGAGGATGGTATGAGTCGTGGTGCCACTTCCCGCTCCATCCAGATCAATGGTCAGAGTCGACTTGCCACTGCCCGGACCAGGAGCAAAGGTAAGATAGTGATCCAGTGTGCTCGCATCGGCATGCTCACCACTGAGCAGTTCACTCAGGTCCAGGACATCTCCATTGGCCCCCGTGGTGAAGTCTTTGATGGTATCCGTGCCTCCTGCATCACCTGCCATCCATTTAAAGGTATCCTTGCCAGCCCCACCAGTCAGGGTATCACTGCCGGTCCCCCCAATCAGCAGGTCGTCACCACCACCACCACTCAAGATGTCGTTACCTGCCAGTCCGCTCAGGACGTTGGCATTGCCATCGCCGGTCAGGCTGTCGTTAAACATGGACCCTACCAGGTTTTCCATGTTGCTCAGGCTGTCTGTCCCTGCCCCTCCGGTATTCTGATTGGCGCCATTGACTGTGACCGTGACCCCAGCAGCGCTGTCGAAGTAACTGGCCGTATCATTGCCGTTGCCGCCGTTCAGGGTATCGTTGCCAGCGCCACCGATCAGGAGATCATTGCCTTCACCGCCATTCAAGGTGTCGTTGCCGAGCCCCCCAAGCAGGATGTCGTTCCCGGCATTGCCGTTGAGCGTATCGTTTCCAGACCCCCCGATCAGGATCTCGTCGAGATAGCTCCCGGTGAGTGTCGAACCGCTCTGCACATCCACATACACCTTGGCCGTATCTGTGGTCGTGCTATTGGTGTAGTTGAACGAACCCTCGTAAGAGCTGGGGGTAGCATTGCCGGAAGTATCGTCAAATGTTACCGAGCCTGCATTGTCTGTGACGGTCCCTCCAACAGCTCCCGAGACGCCCGTGATCATCTGGGTCGCAGCCAGAGGCCCGGTGTCATTGGCAAGCAGGGCCCAATCCGGAATGGTCGCCGGGTCCTGGTTGGTGATGATAAAGTCATCACGAACCACGGTAGGACCGACCGCCGGGTTGATAACGATGGACAAGGTGCTGGACGCAGTATCCCCATCGTTGTCTATCACACTGTAACCCACGACCTGGTTTATCCCCCCGACCGGAATGGATGACGGCGGGGTATAGGTGTAGGCGCCGTTGTCCATATCCACCTTGAGGATGCCGCCTGCAAGTGTAATGGTCCATTCATTGGTCGCTGTATTGAAGGTCCCGACTGATGTTCCTCCCGAAACGCCGGCGGAGTCCGTCTTCTGGTTGTAGGTATAAGTCACTCCCCCCACGGTAATGGCATTGAGCCAGCCACCATCGGCCCCGGCACTCGCCGCTACCCCGTTGATCAGTTGTCCTGCCAGGGGCGGAGCTACCACGGTGCTCAAAAGGGTCGCGGTCAGTTGGCTGAAGTCAGTCACCACCACTGCGGTGGTATTCGCCGGGCTGGCACCACTGACCCCGTTGTAGGCAATGGGATCCAGTGCAGACTGGGTCGCTCCCGAGCCCATCCCGAGCGCGTACGAATTGATGTTGTTCGCCGTCAGGAAATCGGCCCAGTCCTTGGTTTCACCACTCAGTGTCGTGCCGTCACCATCGATCCCGTTCCCACCGCCAAGCGAGTTGTTGCCATCAGGAACTGTGGCGGGGGTACCGCTCAACGAGTTGGCATTTGGCAGACCATCCGACATGAAGTAAGAGACATTTTGCGCATTAGCGAGTTTACCTGTATCGCCAAAGGCTTTGATTGCCTCGTTCAATGCATCATCGTAGTTGGTCGAGTCCGTGGGGGTAAGACCAAGGATGATAGCCTTGGCTACATCGATCGAGACCCACACCCCGGTCGGATTGGCGGCTGAAGTGGAGAAGGTCACGATATTGACCATGACGCTGCCGTAGGCGCTGTATTTGTCCAGCAGCTCCAACGCGGACTTCTGCATCACCTGCATCCGAGTCATGCCTTGATAGCCCGATGGGTCACCCATACTGCCGGAGATATCGAGGATCAACATCAGATTCGTGTTCTGCACCTGAGTCGCCTGGCCTGCATTGGTAACAGCATTGGCAATGGGGGCATCATCGCTGATCACAACCTGCAGGTTACCCGTACCACTGTCGCCACTGGCATCCGTAGCCGACACGACGAAACTCGGACCATTCGCTGTATCACTGTTACCCTGAACGCTGTGAGTCAACACATTGTCTTTGAGCGTGTAGGTATAGTTCACCGTGTAGACACCGGCTGTGGGGCCGCTGACACCGGTTACCGTCAGCATTCCTTCCGTATTGTTGATCAAGGTCTGACTGCCGCCACTGGTCAAATTGTAAGCCTGCCCACCGATGGTCAAGGTAGTCAGATTTTCACCTTGGGTGTTGATGGTGAAGCTGCCATTGAATATCTCCGAATTACCACTGGCAGCCGTCCCCTCAGGCAGTCCCTCCTCATCAACCATCGCATTGCCGATGGTCAACACAGGAACACGGGTATCCTGAGCAATATTAATGGTCAGTGTTGCCGGATCCGTATCACCATCGCCATCTTTGAGCGTGTAGGTAAATACCTCCGAGGCCCCCACGGGAACCGATGCCGCCGTGAGCGTATAACTGTATTCGCCATCCAGCCCCATGGTCAGCGTCCCATACAGCCCGGTCACGGTGAATCCACCGGCAGGATTACTGTCTGAATTGCCGTTCGAGCTCACGACCTGGCTGATTGCCGCACCATCAGCCCCCATGACGTCCACCCCGGCACCGGCTGTGCCGCCGATGGTCCCCGCCCCGGTAATGACATTACCCGTCACCGGAGTGAACACACCTTCAGTGGCACTGTCAGCATCATCGTTAGCCGTCGGCACGTCGTCCACGATCTGCACGCTCAGGGTGTTCGAGGCCGAGTCCCCGTCGCTGTCCACCAGGCTCACCGCGAAGTCTTCGAACAGGCT
>NZ_JBRKTB010000004.1:0-262495 GCF_053005425.1 Aeromonas sp. 25-248
TGGTGGCTATGACGGGATTCGAACCTGTGACCCCCGCATTATGAGTGCGATGCTCTAACCAACTGAGCTACATAGCCAACCGTGCTTCCAGTGAGTCGTTGCCTCGTCACTGTGCGGCCGGAATTATGCGTATCTGGCTCTGGGGCGTCAACCCTTTTTTTGTTTGAAAAAACGAATTTGGGTGCGTTTGGCGAGTTATTGGCCGCTGTCGTGCAAAAGCCCAACAATCTGGTTTTTTTTACGACATTCGCACCCAGATCGCGCCTCTGGCCAGATAAAAAAGAGGCCAGCAAATGCTGGCCTCTCATGGGGTTAGACGTTGAACAGGAAGTTCATGATATCGCCATCCTTGACGATGTAGTCTTTCCCTTCCGCGCGCATCTTGCCTGCTTCCTTGGCGCCTTGCTCACCCTTGTAGGTGATAAAGTCGTCGAAGGCGATGGTCTGGGCGCGAATAAAGCCTTTTTCGAAGTCGGTGTGGATCTTGCCAGCGGCCTGCGGGGCGGTGGCGCCTACCGGAATGGTCCAGGCGCGCACTTCTTTCACACCGGCGGTGAAGTAGGTCTGCAACTTGAGCAGCTCGTATCCGGAGCGGATCACCCGGTTCAGGCCCGGCTCCTCGATACCCAGATCCGCCATGAACTCGGCGCGGTCTTCGTCGTCCAGCTCGGCGATGTCCGCCTCGATGGCGCAGCAGACGACCACGACAACGGCGTTCTCGGCGGCGGCTATCTCACGGACCTGATCCAGGTAGGGGTTGTTCTCGAAGCCATCTTCCGCCACGTTGGCAATGTACATGGTGGGTTTGAGGGTCAGGAAGTTGAGGTGGCTGACGGCGTCCAGCTCATCCTTGTCCAGCTTCATGCCGCGGATCATCTGGCCGTTTTCCAGGGCAACCTTGATCTTCTCCAGCACTTCCACTTCCAGCTTGGCATCCTTGTCGCCGCCCTTGGCACGCTTGGACTGGCGATTGATGGCGCGCTCGCAGGCATCCAGGTCGGAGAGGGCCAGCTCGGTGTTGATGACCTCGATGTCGTCGGCCGGGGAGACCTTGCCCGCCACGTGGACGATGTTCTCGTCCTCGAAGCAGCGCACCACGTGACCGATGGCTTCGGTTTCACGGATGTTGGCCAGGAACTGGTTGCCAAGGCCTTCGCCCTTGGAGGCACCGGCCACCAGGCCGGCGATGTCCACGAACTCCATGGTGGTCGGCACGACACGCTGCGGATTGATGATGGCCGCCAGCTGGTCGAGGCGGGGATCCGGCATGGGGACCACACCCGTGTTCGGCTCAATGGTGCAGAACGGGAAGTTGGCGGCTTCGATGCCAGCCTTGGTCAGCGCATTGAACAGGGTGGATTTGCCTACATTGGGCAGGCCCACGATACCGCATTTAAAACCCATGGATTGTTACCTTGTTGGTGGATGCTTCAAGGGGCCGCGCGGGCGGCCCGTGTCGTGTTGCTTGACCTCGAGGCGAGGGATCTCGCCAGGGGGCCGGTCATCTTGAACTGCCTGGCGATGCAGGCTGAAGGCCTAGACTTTCTCGGCCTTGAAACTGTGCAGGCGATTCATGGCCTTGGTCATGTCCTGCTTGAACAGGATGTCGGTGGCGCGCAGGGATTCGTCCAGTGCGGCCTCGATCAGACTCTGCTCACTGCTGGGTGCCTTGGTCAGCACGAAGCCGGCGACCAGCTCCTTGGCGCCCGGATGGCCGATGCCAAGGCGCAGCCGGAAGAAGTTATTGTTGTTGCCCATCCTGGCGATGATGTCCTTGAGGCCGTTATGGCCGCCGTGACCGCCCCCTTGCTTGAACTTGGCGATGCCGGGAGGCAGGTCCAGCTCGTCGTGGGCCACCAGGATCTCTTCCGGGGCGATCTGGTAGAAGCGCGCGAGCGCCGCCACGGCCTTGCCGGAGAGATTCATGTAGGTGTTCGGGATGAGCAGCCGCACATCCTGCCCGTCCACCAGGATGCGGGCGGTGTGGCCGAAGAACTTGGGCTCTTCGCGCAGGCTGACATTGTGCCAGCGTGCCAGTTGCTCCACATACCAGGCGCCCGCATTGTGGCGGGTCTTGGCATATTCGGGGCCGGGATTACCCAGCCCGACAATCAGTTTGATTTGACTTGTCACGCTTGATGTCTTCACTCGCTACTTGCCATGGGAGGATGACCCGGGGCAATGGGACGCAATATTCTAGCCGCCGAGTGGCGATCACTCAACCAAAGTGCGGCAAGGTCGGGGAAAAGCCGGACAGAAGGGCTCGGGTGGAGTGGCTCGTCCGAGGTTTTCGTCTCTTGCCGAGTGAAGGCTGGCGGTTGGCGCCAGGCACCCAAAAAAACAAAAACCGCCATTCGGCGGTTTTTGTCACGACAGGGTCTATCAATGCTCGAACATGGCAGAGATGGACTCTTCGTTGCTGATGCGGCGAATCGCTTCGGCCAGCACGGAGGAGAGGGTCAGCTGCTTGACCTTGCCGACTGCCTTCATCTCCGGGGTGAGCGGGATGGAGTCGGTGATGATCAGCTCGTCGATGACCGAATTCTTGATGTTTTCAACGGCGGTGCCGGAGAAGACAGGGTGGGTCGCATAGGCGAACACGCGCTTGGCACCACGCTCTTTCAGCGCTTCGGCCGCTTTGCACAGGGTGCCGCCGGTGTCGATCATGTCGTCGACGATGACGCAGTCACGACCGGCCACGTCGCCGATCAGGTGCATGACCTGGGAGACGTTCGGACGGGGACGACGCTTGTCGATGATGGCGATGTCGGTGTCGTCCAGCAGCTTGGCGATGGCACGGGCACGGACCACGCCGCCGATGTCCGGTGACACGACCACGGGGGATTCGAGGTTCTTGGCCTTCATGTCTTCCAGCAGCACCGGGCTGCCGAACACGTTGTCGACGGGGACGTCGAAGAAGCCCTGGATCTGCTCGGCATGCAGGTCAACGGTCAGCACACGGTCCACACCCACGCTGGAGAGGAAGTCTGCGACGACCTTGGCGGTGATGGGCACACGGGCGGAGCGGACGCGGCGGTCCTGACGGGCATAACCAAAGTAGGGGATAACGGCAGTGATACGGCCAGCTGAAGCACGACGCAGTGCATCCACCATGACGATCAATTCCATCAAATTGTCGTTGGTTGGGGCACAGGTGGATTGAATGATGAAGATATCGCCACCGCGTACATTCTCGTTGATCTGTACGCTGATCTCGCCGTCGCTAAAGCGACCTACGGCAGCATTGCCGAGTTTGATAAACAGGCGATCTGCGATCTTCTGGGCTAGTTCCGGCGTTGCGTTACCAGCAAACAGCTTCATGTCAGGCACGGTTTGAAACCTCGGGGTTGCATCCAGTATGTGGGGAGTCTGATTTTAGACCCGTATCGTTTGGGGGCAAACGATTTAGCAAGATGACGGACAAGGTCTCTGGGCGATGTCGAGGATGGCGTCTCATCACCCGCAGGGTGGGTGGACGGGAATCCACCTTGAGCGCCATCGCGTCAGATTGGCCCAAGACACATCGACGAGGTCAACACCTGCCGATGCGGCCTCAACAAGGAGAGAGTTGGCTGGGGTACTAGGATTCGAACCTAGGAATGGCGAGATCAAAACCCGCTGCCTTACCGCTTGGCGATACCCCAATCACTCACTTGTTGCAAAGTGACGAAGAGTGGTGATATGTTCTCGCCCTTGGCGACAAACCCATCCCAGCCTTCCGGCACTCTTGCCAACACCTTCCGAGCAGCCATTTCGTCTTCAAATCGAGCAAAGACGCAGGCGCCAGTGCCCGTCATTCTTGACGGCGCGTATTCTAGCAACCAGCCGAGCGCATTGGCAACCTCGGGGTGGCGCTTTTTCACCAGCAGTTCGCAATCGTTTTTCCACTCTCCTGCCAGCAGATTGTCCAGGGTCATCTTGGGGGTGTTGCGGGGCAGGTCGGGATCCTGGAACACTGCGGCGGTGGCCACATGGCAATCCGGCTTGAGTACCAGGTACCAGGCATCCGGCACCGCGATCTGTTGCAACCGCTCCCCCACGCCCTCGGCGAAGGCGGCCTTGCCCCGCACGAACACCGGCACGTCGGCGCCCAACTGCACGCCGAGCTCGGCCAGCTCGTCTTCACTCAAGCCGGCTTGCCAGAGGTGGTTCAGGGCCACGAGGGTGGTGGCCGCGTCCGACGAGCCGCCCCCGATGCCACCGCCCATGGGTAGTACCTTCTCCAGCCGGATATGGGCTCCCTGCGGACTGGTCAACCGGCTCTGCAACAGTCGCGCAGCCCGGATGATGAGGTTCTGTTCATCGGGCACGCCGGGAATGGCCGGGCTCAAGGTGAGCTGGTCGCTGCCGGGGATCGGCTCGAATTCGAGCCAGTCGCCGTGGTTGAGAAAGATGAAGAGGGTCTGCAGTTCGTGGTAGCCATCGGGGCGGCGGCCGTTGACGTGCAGGAAGAGGTTGAGCTTGGCCGGGGCTGGCCAGCGGATCGGCGCCTGGTCGTGCATCATGGTGCCAGGGTCCACTCGTTGATCTGCAGCTTGAGACGGCTCTCCTGCCCGGTCATGGTGAGCAGGTGGGGCAGGCGATAGCCGTCCTGATCCCGATAGTCCCCGTAGACGATCTGCCACTGGCCGTCGCGCACGCTGGCGAGGCTGGCATCGGGGTTGAGCTCGAATTCGGCCTGCCCCGGTAATCCCTTGATCCATTCAGGCAGCCCGGCCACCGGAATGTGCCAGCCGGTGAGCTGATAGACCAGGAGCTCGGCATCCTGGCTCTGGTGCTGTTTTCCGTCGTTGTCGAGCAGAGTCACCTCGCCGCCGGTGCGGGAGAGTTCCAGAATATGGGTGCCGATGAGGCTGGTGAGGTTGAGGCGATAGTCGTCGCCGTTTTGCTGCCAGTTGAGGCGGGCGCTGCCCTTCTGGCGGGCGGTGATGATGGCCATCTTGCCCGACAACTGCCAGTGTGTGAGGCGTTCGAGGCGGGCGCGCTCCTGCTGCCAGTTGACCTGATCCCGCTGGGGTTGGGTGGTGGTACAGCCCGCCAGCACAAGCAGGCAGGCGAGGGAGAAGATACGCAACAACAAGGTGGAGCTCCGCAGATGAGGTTTGCGACAGTATAAGGGGCGGCCGTATTGCTTTTAAAGACTTACCCTTTCTCGTACAATTGTCGGCCTCTACACCCTGTGCATGAAACGATCATCACCCACCCATGAGTCTGCTTGCCCTCGGAATCAACCACAACACCGCCAGTGTCGCCTTGCGGGAGCGGGTCGCCTTTGGCCCGGACCGCATCGATCGCGCCCTGCGTGAGCTGGTGGAGCAGCCTGGCGTCAGCGAGGCGGTGATTGTCTCCACCTGCAACCGCACCGAGCTCTATTGCAGTCTGGAGCAGGGGCAGGGGGAGCAGGTGCTGAACTGGTTGCAGCGGTTCCACGCGCTGGAGGCGAGCGAGGTGCTCTCCGCCATCTACCGGCACCAGGACGAGGAAGCGGTGCGCCACCTGATGCGGGTGGCCTGCGGCCTCGACTCCCTGGTGCTCGGGGAGCCGCAGATCCTGGGGCAGATCAAGCAATCCTACGCCCACGCCCAGCAGGCGGATGCGGTGAAAGGATCCCTGGAGCGCCTGTTCCAGAAATCCTTCTCGGTGGCTAAACGGGTGCGCACCGACACCGAGATCGGCGCCAGCGCAGTGTCGGTGGCCTTCGCCGCCGTGAGCCTGGCCCGCCGTATCTTCTCCGATCTCTCCCAGACCAAGGTGCTGCTGGTGGGCGCTGGTGAAACCATCGAACTGGTGGCCCGCCACCTGCGCGAGCAGAGCGTGACCCGGATGATGGTGGCGAACCGGACCCTGCAACGGGCCCAGTTGCTGGCAGAGGAGTTCGGTGCCCAGGTAATGACCCTGGAGGAGATCCCGGACTACCTGCACGAGGCGGACATCGTCATCAGCTCCACGGCAAGCCCCCTGCCCATCATCGGTAAGGGCATGGTGGAGCGGGCGCTCAAGGCGCGTCGCTTCAAGCCCATGTTCCTGGTGGACATCGCCGTGCCCCGCGACATCGAAGCCGAGGTAGACGAGCTCTCCGATGCCTATCTCTACACGGTGGACGATCTGCAGGGCATCATCGAGCAGAACCTGGAGACCCGCAAGCGGGCGGCCGCCGAAGCGGAACTCATCGTGCAGGAAGAGCGCGACGAGTTCATGGGCTGGTATCGCAGCCAGCACTCGGTGGATCTCATTCGCGATTATCGCCATCAGTCACAGCAGGTCGCCGACGAAGAGTTGCAGCGGGCCCTGCTGGCCCTGCAACAGGGTGAAAATGCCGAGCAGGCGCTCAAGGCCATGGCCCATCGCCTCACCAACAAGCTGATCCACGCACCGACCCAGGCCCTGCGCCAGGCCGCCGCCCAGGGGGACAGCCACAAGCTGGCCCAACTGCGTCAGGTGCTGGGATTGTCACAAGAATCATAGTGTTGGGACGGCCGTTTGCCGTCCCGTCCTCCATCGAGAATCCAAGAGTCATGAACCCCTCATTGATCAGAAAGCTGGAAGGCCTCATCGAGCGCCATGAAGAAGTACAGGCCCTGCTCGGGGAGCCCGGGGTCGCCTCGGATCAGGACAGATACCGCGCCCTGACCCGGGAATACGCCCAGCTGGAAGATATCGTTCACGCCTTCCAGCGTTTCCGCCAGGCCGAAGAGAACCTGGACGCCACCCGCCAGATGCTGGAAGAGGATGATGCCGACCTGCGCGAGATGGCGCAGGAGGAACTGCCGCTCGCCAAGGCGACCTTCGAGGAGCAGGAGCAGGCGCTTCAGGTGATGCTGTTGCCGCGCGACCCCAAGGATGACAACAACTGCTATCTGGAGATCCGTGCCGGTGCCGGTGGCGACGAAGCGGCCATTTTCGCGGGGGATCTGTTCCGCATGTACTCCCGCTACGCCGAGCGTCAGGGGTGGCGTGTCTCCATCGTCAGCTGCAATGACGGCGAACACGGTGGCTACAAGGAGGTGATCGCCAAGGTGGACGGCGAGCACGTCTACGGCCGCCTCAAGTTCGAGTCCGGCGGCCACCGGGTGCAGCGAGTCCCCGAGACCGAATCCCAGGGCCGGGTGCACACCTCCGCCTGTACCGTGGCCGTGCTGCCGGAAGTGCCGGAAGCCGAGCAGGTGGAGATCAACCCCTCCGAGCTGAAGATCGACACCTTCCGCGCCTCCGGTGCCGGCGGCCAGCACGTCAACAAGACCGACTCCGCCATCCGCATCACCCACCTGCCCACCGGGCTGGTGGTGGAGTGCCAGGACGAGCGCTCCCAGCACAAGAACCGCGCCAAGGCGATGTCGGTGCTCTCCGCCCGCCTGCAGGCGGCCGAGGACGAACGCCACCGCGCCGCCGAGCAGAGTACCCGCCGCAACCTGGTGGGCTCCGGGGATCGCTCCGAGCGCATCCGCACTTACAACTATCCCCAGGGGCGTCTCTCCGAGCACCGGATCAACCTCACCCTGTATCGTCTGGGCGAAATCCTGGAAGGGGATCTGGACTGCGTGATCACCCCCCTGGTGCAGGAGTATCAGGCGGATCAGCTCGCCTCCCTGGCCGAGAGCAACTGATGCAGATCCAGCAGGCCCGTGCCCATATCATGGCGACCCTGGCCTCCGGGGAATCCCCCCGTGCCGACGCCGATGCCCTGCTCTGTCATCTGCTGGATTGCCGGCGCAGCTATCTGATGACCTGGCCGGAGCACGAGCTCGATGCCGCCCAGCAGGCAACCCTGGCGGGCTGGCTTGCCCGTCGCCTCAATGGTGAGCCCATTGCCCACCTCATCGGCGAGCGGGAGTTCTGGTCGCTGCCGCTGAAAGTGAGCCCGGCCACCCTGATCCCGCGCCCCGATACCGAGGTGCTGGTGGAACAGGCGCTGGCCCGCCTGCCGGGCGGCCCCTGCGCCCTGCTGGATCTGGGCACGGGCACCGGTGCCATCGCCCTTGCGCTCAAGTCTGAGCGACCGGATGCCGATGTATGGGCGGTGGACAGGATGCCGGCCGCGGCCGCGCTGGCCCGCACCAACAGCGCCGCCCTGGGGTTGCCCATCGAGGTGCGCGACGGCAGCTGGTTTGCGCCGCTCTCGGATGCACCGCGCTTTGCGATGATCGTCTCCAACCCGCCTTACATCGACGGGACGGACCCCCATCTTCACGAGGGGGACGTGCGCTTCGAGCCGCGCTCCGCCCTGGTGGCGGAGGAGCAGGGGCTGGCGGATATCCGCCTCATCGTCACCCAGGCGCCCGCCCATCTGGTGCCAGGTGGCTGGCTGTTGCTGGAACACGGCTGGGATCAGGGGGAGGCGGTGCGTCAACTCCTGCTGCAACAAGGCTACGTTCAGGTGGAAACCGTGCGCGATTACGGCGATAACGAGCGGGTGACCCTGGGTTGCCTGGCTCAGTGATATGACGGGCGGCCCGGTCTGCCCCTGTTCAAGGAAATCTTATGTATGTTGTGCTCAAGCATCTGCACCTCACCCTGATTGCCGGGGCCGTGCTGATGTTGATCCTGCGCTTTTACTGGTTGCAGACCGGCTCCGCGCTGGCAGGGGGAGCCCGCACCCTCAAGATCAGCGGCTGGCTCAACGGCCTGGTGGTGCTCTCCGGTGTGCTGCTCTGCATGGTGCTGGGTCTCAACCCCCTCAACAACGCCATTCCCTGGCTGGCCGAGAAGCTGACGTCCATCCTGGTGGTGGCGTTTCTGGCCATGATGGCGCTGCGCCTGGCCCGTAGCAACGGCATCCGCTGGTTTGCCTTCCTGGGCGCACTGGGGTGGATCTTCTTTATCGCCAAGCTTGCGGTGCAAAAGCAGGCCAGCCTGTTCGGCTAGGAAGGATGACGATGATACGTGTGGATGAGTGGACCGACTTCGAGGCTCACGATCTGGCCGAGCTGGCGCTGTCGGTGAGCGACGAGATCCGGGGCCATGGCGGCACGGGAGAGGCCGAGCTTGCCCTCCTCGATGCCTGGCTGGACGAGACGATTGCCGAGGGAGACTGCGACGAGGTGCGCCGTCAGCTGTTGCAGGGTTTCTACCAGACCCTGGGCTTTCGTGGCGACTGGCAGGATTACTTCTCGTCCGCCAACAGCGATCTGGACCAGGTGCTGGCAAGGCGCAAGGGGATCCCGGTCAGTCTCGGCATCCTCCTCATCCAGTTGGGTCGCAAGATAGGGCTGGATGTGGAGGGGATCTGCTTCCCCGGCCATTTCCTCCTGAGTTTTGCCGGTCTGGACGGGGAGGTCTATGTGGACCCCTTCAACGGTGATGAACTGAGCCGGCACCGCATCGAACTGCTGCTGCGCGGTGCCCTCGGCAACCTGGCGAGTCTGAGCGATGATCATCTGCAGCCATCGGGGCAGTGGGAGATCATCGAGCGCTTGCTCAATGTCAGCAAGGGCGCCCTGCTTCGCGAGGAGCGCATGACGGAGGCGCTGCGCTGCAGCGAGCTGCTGCTGCGCATGAAGCCCGGCGATCCGCTGGAGACGCGGGATCGGGGCTTCATCTATGAGCAACTCGATTGCCCGCGCTTTGCCGCCGACGATTTCGAATACTTTATTGAACAATGCCCTGATGATCCCGTGGCCGATGTGCTGAAAACCCAGCTGGCCACCCTGGACCTCAGTCCCAAGCCCCTCCATTAAGGATCCCTGAGATGGAACAGAAGAATATCAAGGTCAACCAGATCGACGTCGCCAACGACAAACCTTTCGTGCTGTTCGGCGGCATGAACGTGCTGGAATCCCGCGACATGGCGATGGCGGTGTGCGAGAAGTACGTGGAAGTGACCAGCAAGCTCGGCATCCCGTTCGTGTTCAAGGCGAGCTGGGACAAGGCCAACCGCTCCTCCATCCACTCCTATCGCGGCCCGGGTCTGGAAGAGGGGATGAAGATCTTCCAGGAGCTGAAAGCGACCTTCGGCATGCCGGTGATCTCCGATCTGCATGAGCCCCATCAGGCCAAACCGGTCGCCGAGGTGGTCGACGTCATCCAGCTGCCCGCCTTCCTGGCGCGCCAGACCGATCTGGTGGAGGCCATGGCCCGCACCGGCAACGTCATCAACATCAAGAAGCCGCAATTCCTGAGCCCAAGCCAGATGAAGAACATCACCGACAAGTTCGAGGAGTGTGGCAACGATCGCCTGATCCTCTGCGAGCGCGGTGCCAACTTCGGCTATGACAACCTGGTGGTGGACATGCTGGGCCTGGGCGTCATGAAGAAGAGCACCGGCGGCTATCCGGTCATCTTTGACGTCACCCACTCCCTGCAGTGCCGTGATCCCCTGGGAGCGGCCTCCGGCGGTCGCCGCGAGCAGGTGACCGAGCTGGCCCGTGCCGGCATGGCGGTGGGCCTGGCCGGTCTCTTTATCGAATCCCACCCGGATCCGAAAATTGCCCGCTGCGACGGCCCGAGCGCTCTGCCGCTGGAGAAGCTGGAAGGCTTCCTCAAGCAGATGAAGGCCATCGACGATCTCGTCAAGGGCTTCGAGCCCCTCGATACCTCCGCCTGATCGCGATTTTTACTATCAAAAATGCCCCGCCATGCGGGGCATTTTTATTTCCGTCATTTTCATTTGGTGCTCTTCGGCGTCCATTGCGACCACGTTTCCGTGGTGTTAATGATGTTAAATATGTTGTGTGATTGATGTCTCTTATTTGCTTCTTATGACATGCAAAAGTAGCGACCGTCAGGATGGCAAAAAGGTATG
Organism: Aeromonas sp. 25-248; assembly: GCF_053005425.1. Taxonomy (NCBI): domain Bacteria; kingdom Pseudomonadati; phylum Pseudomonadota; class Gammaproteobacteria; order Aeromonadales; family Aeromonadaceae; genus Aeromonas; species Aeromonas sp. 25-248. The sequence continues at coordinate 10,739 of NZ_JBRKTB010000004.1, forward strand.
AAGCGGGTGAGATAACTCTATTTCTCGCCGCAGACTGCTGCATGCGTTATTTGCTGTCAGTGGAGTCACACTTATTAACAGGACGTTGAACATGCACAAGAAAATTGTCAGTAGCCTCTATTTTCAGGTGATATTGGCAATCACCATCGGAATATGTCTGGGACATGTCTATCCGAGTCTGGGCGCAGATATGAAACCCCTTGGTGATGGCTTCGTTAAATTAATCAAGATGATCATCGCCCCCGTCATTTTTTGTACCGTGGTCACCGGCATTGCCGGTATGGAAAGCATGAAGGCGGTGGGCAAAACCGGTGCCATTGCGCTGATCTATTTTGAAGTGGTGAGCACCCTGGCCCTGATCATCGGTCTGTGCGTGGTCAACGTGCTGCAACCCGGGGCCGGTATGAATGTGGATCCCTCCTCACTCGACGCCAGCGCCATCTCCGTCTATGCAGATCAGGCCCAGTCCCAGGGGATAATTCCCTTCCTGCTGGATGTGATACCGGCCAGCGTCATCGGTGCCTTTGCCGGCGGCAATATACTCCAGGTGTTGCTGTTTGCCGTCCTGTTCGGATTTTCCCTGCATCATATCGGGGAGAAGGGAAAACCCATCTTCAATATCATCGATGGTTTCTCCCAGGTTATTTTCTGCATCATCAACATGATCATGAAACTGGCGCCGATCGGGGCATTTGGTGCCATGGCATTCACCATAGGGAAATACGGTATTGGTTCTTTGGTGCAGCTGGGGCAATTAATTGCTAGCTTCTATCTGACCTGCCTGCTGTTTATTTTTCTGGTGCTCGGCAGTATCGCCAAAGCCAATGGCTTCAGCATTGTGCGCTTTATTGCCTATATCCGGGAAGAGCTGTTGATCGTGCTCGGAACATCCTCGTCGGAATCCGTATTGCCGCGCATGCTGGTGAAAATGGAGGCGCTGGGCTGCAAGAAATCGGTGGTGGGTCTGGTGATCCCGACCGGTTACTCATTCAACCTGGACGGCACCTCCATCTATCTGACCATGGCAGCCGTCTTCATCGCCCAGGCGACCAACACCCCGCTTGACCTGTTCCATCAGCTCACCCTGCTGGTGGTGCTGCTTATCTCCTCCAAGGGGGCGGCCGGAGTCACGGGGAGTGGCTTCATCGTGCTGGCAGCCACCATCTCGGCGGTAGGGCATCTGCCGCTGGCCGGGCTGGCGCTGATCCTCGGGATTGATCGCTTCATGTCGGAGGCGCGCGCCCTGACCAACCTCATCGGCAACGGGGTGGCGACCCTGGTGGTGGCCCGTTACTGCGATCAGCTCGACGAGGCCACCATGCAGGACGCCCTGGCGAAACCCGTGGTGGCAAGGTCGGTGGACCTGCGAAGCTGACCCAGGTTCCGGCGGCGATCATCACCCATGAAAAAACGGCCCGAGGGGGCCGTTTTTTATCTCTTTACGCAGGGCGCCTTACAGGCTCTGGGTGAAGGTGCGGGTGACCACGTCACGCTGCTGCTCCGGGGTCAGGGCGTTGAAACGCACGGCGTAACCGGAGACGCGGATGGTGAGCTGCGGGTATTTTTCCGGGTTGGCGATGGCGTCTTCCAGGGTTTCGCGGCGCAGTACGTTGACGTTCAGGTGCTGACCCCCTTCGACCACAGGCTCTTGCTGAACCGGCAGTTCACGGTATTCGAATTGACCCAGGTCGGAGAGGCTGACTTCCTGATCGGCGGCAAAGCTGTCGCCCTTGGCGCAGATGCAGCGAGCCTGTTGTTTCTCTTCGTCCAGCAGCCAGAAAGAGTTCAGCAGAGCGGCGTTGGCGGACTGGGTGATTTGGATGCCCTTGATCATGGTATGACTCCTCATAGGAAAGCGGATTCAACGGTAAGCACATTACCCTGATGTTTTTAAACCACCTCTTGGAAGGAATGATTTAACGGGGCCTTGCCTTACACCTTTACTTCGTTGGGGCCATATATACCACGACGGTAATATTACGAAAATTGATCTAAATCAATAAAATCCCATTTTGCGTGCATTGAAAGGGATTAAATCATTGAGTTGAATCAAAAACAGATCATTTTTCTGTTTTTGTAAGATATATGAATTATGCATTTTTTATTATTCATATCTAGTAATTTAACTACACCTTCATGGTTTATTTCTGGCGTCAGCGAAAACCGGCCTGCCCATGAGGCTTGTCCGAAGGACGTCCTGTTATTCTTGTGTCGACGCAGCCCCGGTCATTGCCCGTGAACGCCACCACTTCCCAGGCTGGTAAGGCTGAGCCTGACCTCCATGCGGTTGCGTCTTGGGGGCGAGGACCCTATCCTGAGCCCCTTGCTCTATTGACCGAGGAGATAGCGGTGCCAAGCTGGACAGAAGGCGGGGAGTGGGGAGAGGGAGAGGCTGGCATGCCAGCCAGGATGGAAGGAGTGGATTCGCAACGAGAGGAGACGGGTGTGCTGACCTGGAAAGATGTGATTGGTTCGGAGAAAGAGCAGGCGTATTTCATGGACACCCTGGCCACCGTCAGGGCCGAGCGGGAGGCGGGCAAGGTGATCTATCCCCCGGCGACCGAGGTCTTCAATGCCTTCAAACTGACCGAGCTGGATGACGTCAAGGTGGTGATCCTGGGGCAGGATCCCTATCACGGCCCGGACCAGGCGCACGGCCTCTGTTTCTCCGTCTTGCCCGGAGTGCGCACGCCGCCGTCCCTCGTCAACATCTACAAGGAGATGCAGCGGGATCTGCCGGGTTTTGTCACACCCCATCATGGCTTCCTGGAATCCTGGGCCAGACAGGGAGTGCTGCTGCTCAATACGGTGTTGACGGTACAGGCTGGCATGGCGCACTCTCACGCCCACCTGGGGTGGGAGACTTTTACCGATCGAGTCATCGAGCGGATCAATGCCCATTGCCAGGGCGTCGTCTTCCTGCTGTGGGGCGCTCATGCCCAGAAGAAAGGGCGCTTCATCGACCGGTCGCGCCACCATGTGCTGAGCGCCCCCCATCCCAGCCCGCTCTCTGCCCATCGCGGTTTCATCGGTTGCGGCCACTTCTCCGAGGCCAATCGCCTGTTGGTCCTGCAGGGACGCAGTCCCATCGACTGGCTCTCGGTCTGCGCCGATCCGGCGGCCTGACGTCGTAAATGCACAGGGGAAATGGTCTCCCCTGTGCCCTCTGTGGTGAGAGGCTGGTGCAGCCGCTGTCTGCATCCGACTTGATTGAGTGCAAAGTTCAGGCAATAAATGACCGTATACTCGAGACAGACGTTTTCTCATTTCAGTGCAAGGAGTGCCCATGTTATCCAGTCTGCATAAGGACCACCTCAACATCACCCGGTTGCTGACGCTGCTCAAGCAAAAGCTGGCGGCCATTCGCAATGAGCAGCCGGTGAGCTACTTCCTGCTGCGGGATGTGGTGGATTATCTGCGCGAGGTATCCGACAAGTACCACCACCCGAAGGAAGACATGATTTATGACTACTACCTGAAATACAGGGTGGTGGAGGGGGAGGTGGCCAACCGGCTGCACGAGGAGCACGCCCGTCTGCTGGATGCAGGGACCGAGCTCAAGGAGATGGTGGAGATGATCCTGATGGATGCGGTCATCCCGCTGGATCAGTTCGTGGCCCGTCTGGAGCAGTTCATCGAGCAGCAGGAGGCGCACATGAACTATGAGGAAGGGGTCATCTTCCCCCATCTGCGCGACTCCCTGACCGAGGATGACTGGCGTCATCTCGAACAGCTCTGGCAGAACCGGGCCATCAATGATCCCCTGTTCGGGGCGGAGGTGAGCCAGCATTTCCAGGCGCTGGCCAAACAGCTCTCGCTGCCTGCAGCCTGACAGGAGGTTCACCCATAAAAACAGCGCCCCGGTCAATCCGGGGCGCTGTTTTTATGGCTCCACTCGCTGGAGTGAAACATGGGCGACGTGGGCGTATCAGAGCTCCAGGTCGTCCGATCCTTCATAGGCGATGTCGATGGCCTGCAGCTCCTTTTGCAGGCGGTGCTTGTCTTTAAGCGCCTCAATCTCACGCCATTTGCGTTTTTTTCCCGTTGTCCCGCGGCTACGTGAACCCAGCTCAACGACCTCGTCAAAATCGAAGTTGAACATGTCCATGGCTCCCTCCTTGGTTTTATGGTTTTCACCATCCGTATAACACGACGCCTTTGAAAATAAAACGTTTTTATGACGAAGTTGTGACAACCGGAAACAGGCACAAAAAAACCGGGCTGCCCTTGCGGGAGCCCGGTTTTTGCAGCGCCACTTCGCTCTGTGAAAGCCGTGTGGCGAGCGGCCTTACAGGTGGCTTGCCAGCATGGTTTCCAGCTTGCCCTGGTCGATGGCGAACAGGCGGATGCCTTCCCCCAGTTTCTCGACGGCCATGGCGTCCTGGTTCAGCTCCCAGCGGAACTCGGCTTCGGTCATCGGGGCCGGTTTGGCTGTGCGCTCGCCGGTGTAGTCCAGCTTGCGCACCACGGTGCCTTCGGCCTTGCTCAGCTCTTCCAGCAAAGCGGGGCCAATGGTCAGGCGGTCGCAGCCGGCCAGTTCCAGGATTTCGCCGGTGTTGCGGAAGCTCGCGCCCATGACCACGGTCGGGTAGTCGTGCTGCTTGTAGTAGTTGTAGATGGCGGTGACGGAGACCACGCCCGGATCTTCACTGGCGGTGTAGTCACGGCCGTTCTTGGCCTTGTACCAGTCGAGGATGCGGCCCACGAAGGGGGAGATGAGGAAGGCGCCGGCTTCGGCACAGGCGCGGGCCTGGGCGAAGGAGAACAGCAGGGTCAGGTTGCACTGGATACCCTCTTTCTCCAGCACCTCGGCGGCACGGATCCCTTCCCAGGTGGAGGCCAGCTTGATCAGGATGCGATCATTGCTGATGCCGGCTTCGTTGTAGAGGCGGATCAGCTTGCGGGCCTTGGCGATGCTGGCGTCGGTGTCGAAGGAGAGGCGGGCGTCCACTTCGGTGGAGATGCGACCCGGGACGATTTTCAGCACTTCGAGGCCGATGTTGACCGCCAGCTTGTCGCCTGCGTCGATGATTTGCTGTGCCTTGTCCTGGCTCTGGGATTTGGCCCAGGCAATGGCGTCCTGGATCAGGGCTGAGTACTCGGGGATCTCGGAGGCCTTGAGTACCAGAGAGGGGTTGGTGGTGGCATCGATGGGCTGGTAGCGCTTGATGGCTTCGATGTCGCCGGTATCGGCAACCACTGTGGTCAGGGCTTTCAGCTGGGTCAATTTATCGGCCATGGCAAATATCATCTCTTTATGAGGGAGCAATCCCAGGGTGGCGGGCATGAGACGGCAGTTCTGAAATTAAATTACAAAATCCCGGCGGCTCAGGCTCAGAAAGGGGCGATGGGCAGGCCCCATCGTCATTGCCTGCCTAATTAATACGGATGTGGCGCATCCTGCAATAGGGGGGCTTGTATGCGAATCAGCCAGGTGGTGAAAGCGGTACCGGCTGTCTGGTGAAAGTGTTTGATAAAAAACGAGTTTTATTCATGGTGTGGCGGCTGGCTCCGACATGGAAAAGCGCAATTATTTTGGTGAATTCATGAATTTGTGCGGTATGTCACATAAATAGTTCTGTCAGCTACTTGAAATTTAATTACGTGTAAAACGTTTTGCGTTACAACCCCTTGCCGATGAGGCATGAGAAGCAAACGCTTGTCTCCCTGATGTCGTTTCACTCAGCGGTTTTTACCCCCATGGGATGAGCTGTAAAATGGTTCTCTATTGGCTCTAATTTGTAAGGGCGCTGGGTAGCGCATCAATTTTTGTTGATTTATTGCGTGCTAAATGAAGCTTTTTTGCATCAAATTGCTCGTTTTTTGTCTCCCCAGTGAGCCCTGTCACTATTCTGAATTCCCTCCCTATGCTAGATTCCGCCCCTTCGGCGCAATGCTGGTTCGGAAATTGACAGAGAGCGGTCAGCGCAGACTGGCCATGGATGTGATAACAACGAGAGAATTATGGACACCTTGATTGCAATGATTAACGACCTGATGTGGGGAGCCGTGCTCATTTACCTGCTGATCGGGGTCGGTATCTTCTTTACCTTCCGCCTGGGCTTTATCCAGATCCGCCACTTCGGCCACATGTTCTCGGTCCTGCGCAACAGTCGCAAATCCGACAGCGCCGGCATCTCCTCCTTCCAGGCTCTGTGTACCAGCCTGGCGGCTCGCGTCGGGACGGGCAATCTGGCCGGTGTGGCCGTCGCCATCTATCTAGGTGGCCCTGGCGCCGTCTTCTGGATGTGGCTGATTGCCTTCATCGGCATGGCCACCGCCTTCGTGGAAAGCACCCTGGCCCAGCTCTACAAGGTCAAGGACGAGGACGGCAACTACCGGGGCGGTCCCGCCTACTACATGGAGCGCGGCCTCGGCATGCGCTGGATGGGGGTGGTCTTCTCCCTCTGCCTGCTGCTGGCCTTCGGTCTGGTGTTCAACGCGGTGCAGGCCAACTCCATCAGCCTGGCCATGAACGTCGCCTTCGGCATCCCTGACTGGGTGAGCGGTCTGGCCCTGGTGGTGCTCTCCGGCCTCATCATCTTCGGCGGCATCCGCGGCATCGCCCGTTTCGCCGAGCTGGTGGTGCCCTTCATGGCGCTCGCCTACATCCTGATGGCGCTGTTCGTGGTGGCCATGAACATCAGCGAGCTGCCCGGCGTGCTGGCCCTGATCATCAAGTCTGCGTTCGGCATCGAGCAGGCGGGTTCCGGCGCCATGGGCTATGCCATCTCCCAGGCGATGATCAACGGCATCAAGCGCGGCCTCTTCTCCAACGAGGCGGGCATGGGCTCTGCCCCCAATGCTGCCGCCACCGCCACCCCCTATCCGCCGCACCCGGCCTCCCAGGGTTATGTGCAGATGCTGGGTGTCTTCCTCGATACCATCGTCATCTGTACCTGTACTGCCGCCATCATCCTGATGTCCGGCCAGTTCGAGCCGGGTTCCGGTGTGACCGGTGTCGAGCTGACCCAGCGTGCGCTCTCCTCCCAGGTGGGCGGCGGTGGCAACATCTTCATCGCGGCGGCCATCTTCTTCTTCGCCTTCACCTCCATCGTGGCGAACTACTCCTATGCGGAGACCAACCTGGTGTTCCTCGAGCACAACCACAAGGGCGGCCTGATGCTGTTCCGGATGTTCGTGCTGGGCATGGTGATGTTCGGCTCCGTGGGCGAGCTGCCGACCGTGTGGGCTCTGGCGGATGTCTCCATGGGGCTGATGGCCATCGTCAACCTGGTGGCCATCCTGCTGCTCTCCGGCGTCGCCATCAAGCTGGCCAAGGACTACAACGACCAGCTCAAGCTGGGGCGCGTCCCCACCTTCGATGCCAACAAGTACCCCGAGCTGCGCAGTCAGCTGGAAGAGGGGATCTGGGACAACCCGGGCAAGAAATAAGCCCGTGTTGCAAGGTGATTGAAGGGGAGCCATGGCTCCCCTTTTTCATGGGTAAAAAGAGGGGGCGGCTTCACACAGACTTCACAGAGCCTCATCGGCAGCACACCTCGCGGGACTATGCTGGGCTCATCACTCGCCGCCATGGCGATACCTTGCTAACGACAGTCAGGAGACATGCAATGCAACAACGACAATCCATCCTGTGGGGCGCTCTGGCCACCCTGATGTGGGCCGGTCTGGCTCATGCCGGTGACAAGGCGGCGACCGATCCCCTGCGCCCCGTGGTGGATGCCAGCATCCGGCCGCTGCTCAAGGAGCACAGGATCCCGGGCATGGCGGTGGCCGTGCTCAAGGATGGCAAGGCCCACTATTTCAACTACGGTGTGGCCGATCGGGAGCGCGCGGTCGGTGTCAGCGAGCAGACCCTGTTCGAGATAGGCTCCGTGAGCAAGACCCTGACCGCGACGCTGGGGGCCTACGCTGTGGTGCAGGGGGGCTTCGAGCTCGATGACAAGGCGAGTCTGTTCGCCCCCTGGCTCAAGGGATCCGCCTTTGACAACATCACCATGGGGGAGCTGGCTACCTACAGCGCGGGCGGCTTGCCGCTGCAATTCCCCGAGGAGGTGGATTCGCTCGAGAAGATGCAGGCCTACTACCGCCAGTGGACCCCAGCCTACTCGCCGGGTTCCCATCGCCAGTACGCCAACCCCAGCATCGGGCTCTTTGGCTATCTGGCGGCGAGCAGCATGAAGCAGCCGTTCGATCGCCTGATGGAGCAGACGATCCTGCCGGGGCTTGGCCTGTACCATACCTACCTCACTGTGCCCGAGCAGGCCATGGGGCACTACGCCTACGGCTACTCGAAGGAGGACAAGCCGATCCGCGTCACTCCCGGCATGCTGGCGGACGAGGCCTACGGCATCAAGACCAGCTCGGCGGATCTGCTGCGCTTTGTGAAGGCGAACATCAGCGGGGTGGATAATGCGGCCATGCAGCAGGCCATCGACCTGACTCACCAGGGCCAGTATGCGGTGGGGGAGATGACCCAGGGACTGGGCTGGGAGCGTTACGCCTATCCCGTCAGCGAGCAGACGCTGCTGGCGGGCAACTCCCCGGCGATGATTTACAATGCCAACCCGGCGGCGCCCGCGCCCGCTGCGGCAGGGCACCCTGTGCTCTTCAACAAGACCGGCTCGACCAACGGCTTCGGGGCCTATGTGGCTTTCGTGCCGGCCAAAGGGATCGGCATCGTCATGCTGGCCAATCGCAACTACCCCAACGAGGCGCGCATCAAGGCGGCTCACGCCATCCTGACGCAACTGGCCAGGTAATGGTGCGCCGTCGCTGAGCCTTGAGGGCACGCCGCATCGCGGCGTGCCCGTTACCTCGGACCCGCCCCCTCAAGGGCGACCTGGCAGGGGGCGGGTCGATGAACATGCCAGTCCGGACCTCTCCTGCGGGAGATGTCCGGATTGGCATCCACCGAGTGCCATCTCGTCACTAGGCCCCGGCAGGCCGCCCGCTCTATAGTGCCCGGCATCTTCCTCTGCTTTTGCAGGATTGAGTTGTCAATCTCGCTGACAGCGCACCTGTGATGGTGAAACCTGCTGCTATGGAGCCTTCATGGGTATGTTTCTGCTGTGTACTTTTCTGATGATCATCCTCTATCCCCTCGGGATCGATCTCTATCTGGTGGCCGTGCCCCGCATTGCGCAAACCCTGCAGGGGAGCGAGGCGCAGATCCACACCGCTTTTTCCATCTATCTGCTGGGCATGGCGGCTACCGTGCTGCCGGGGGGCATGCTGGCGGATCGCCATGGCAGGCGCCCCGTGGTACTGGGGGGCACCCTCATCTTCGTGGTCGCCTCCCTGGTGGCGGGGGAGGCGACCGGCATCGCCCAGTTTTATCTGGGGCGTTTCTGGCAAGGGGTGGGCGCTGGAGCGCTCTACATCATGACCTTCACCGTGCTGCGGGATGTGCTGAGCCAGGCGCGCCTCGCGATGGCCCTCTCCCTCATCAACGGCGTGATCTGCATCATTCCGGTGCTGGCTCCCGTACTCGGTTATCTCATCCTGTCGCACTTCGAGTGGCGCGGCATCTTCGTGGGCATGGCGCTGGTGGCTGCCATCAGTGCCCTGGTCAACCTGCGACTGCTCAAGGAGACCCGCCCCGCCCGCCAGCCTGCGGGGGCATCGCCGCTGGCCCTGCTGGGCATGGCCCCCTTCATGCTGCGCGCCTTGCTGACCAGCGCCAGCGTGACCGCCATCCTGGTCTATGTGAGCGTCTCGCCCCTCGTCCTGATGACCACGTTCGGCCTGTCTCCCGAGCAGTACACCCGGCTGATGATGGCGATGGCCGGGGTGAGCATGTCCGCTTCCTTCCTGACCCCCTTGCTGCTGCGCTGGCTCGGCAAGGCAAGGGTGCTGGCGCTCTCCCACCTCGCCTACCTGCTGGCCTTGCTCGCCCTGCTGTGCAGCAGCGGGCCCGAAGGCGGCCTGTCCTGGCTGCTGGCGGGGTTTTCCCTGGTCTGCATCGGGTTTTCCTGCGGGTTCGGGGTGGCGATGGGGGAGGCGCTGGATGTGTGCGGGGATCAGGTGGCATCGGCCAGCGCCCTGCTCTGCATCATGCAGATAGGGTTGTCCGGGCTCTTCATCTGGGGGATGGGCCATCTGGGGATGCCTGCGTTCTGGATGCTGATCCTGGCACTCCTGCTGGCGCTGCTCGGTTACCTGGTGGTCAAGGTGCTGCTACCATGGCGTGCGGTACGGCGAGTACGGGCTCGGGGATAGGAGAGACGCGATGCGCAATCTGGGTGAACTCGATTTGAACCTGCTGGTGGTCTTCAGGCACCTGATGCAGGAGCGCAGCGTGGCGGGGGCGGCCAAGAAGCTGTGTGTCACCCCGTCGGCGGTGAGCAAGGCGCTTGGCAAGCTGCGGGACTGGTTCGGGGATCCCCTCTTCGTGCGCGTGCGCCAGGGCTTGCAGCCGACCAATCTCTCCCTGACCCTGGCGGAGGAGCTCAAGACCTGGTTCCAGCTCACCGAGAGCATCAGCACCCTCAACAGCGAGGCGATCCCCGAGGGGGCCCGCTTCAGTCTGGTGATGGAGTCCCCCTTTGGCATCAGCTTCTTGAGTGAGCTGCCCACGACCATCTACCAGAAGTACCCCCACTCCGTGGTCAGAATGTTGGGCTGGGATCACCACTCCCTCAACGACATCGTCAACGGGGAGGCGGATCTCGGCTTCTGCGCCCGGGAGACCCACGGCCGCTCCCATGCCAGGGTCAACCGGCTGCCCTATTACATCGATCACGAGGTGCTGTTCTGCGATCGTCCCGTGGTGTTCCTGCGCAAGGATCACCCCTTGCTCGGGCAGACGTGGTCGCTGACCCGCTTTCTGGCCTGCCCCCAGGTGAGCGTGGTGTGGGAGGCCAGCGACAGCTGGGCACTGGACGATCTGCTGGAGGACGAAGGCCACAGGCGGCAGGTGCCCATCATGGTGGCGAGCTTCGAGCAGGCGCTGCATATCGCCGCCCAAAAGAGCCACGAGCTGATCGCCGTGGTGCCTTCATATTGCGCGGACTATGCCGCCAGACATCACCCCGACCTCATCCCCATGCCGTTGCCGCTGGAAGAGTCTCTCTATGCCCAGCTGGAGATCGCCTTCATCCTGCTGTGGCACAAGCGCCACAATCAGGATGCCAAGGTGATGTGGTTGCGGGGGGAGATCCGGCGGCTCTATGGCCTGGCCGCGGCGGGGATGACGCGTTTTGCCTGGGGCGGGCCCATGGAGAGCGGGGCGGCGAAAGAGAAGCAAGGGGGAGGAGGCTCCCCGGTTTAGTCGTACTGCTCTTCCATCCAGGCTTCGACGATGAGCTGGGCGGAGACGCCGTCCACGCTCCCCTTGTCCAGCGCCTTGTAGCCGCCACGTTCAAACAGGCGGGCGCGGGCATCCGTGGTGGTGAGCCGCTCGTCCTTGAACTCCACCGGCTTGCCGAAGCGACCGTGCAGGCGATTGCCGAACTTGCGAGCTCGCACCGTGATCTCCTGGTCCGTGCCATCCATGTTGAGCGGCAGACCGACGATCAGCAGATCCGGTTGCCACTCCTTGATCAGCTTCTCTATCTCGTCCCAGTTGGGGATGCCGTCGTTGGCCTTGAGGGAGCGAAGGGGTCGGGCGCTGCCCGTGAGCTCCTGGCCGATGGCGACACCGATGCTCTTGGTGCCGTAGTCAAAGCCCATGATGCTGCGTGATGACATGGGGTCTCCTCGAAATGGATGGATAAATGAAGGGGGAAGACCCCTCCCTGTCTCCCCCTGCTCGTGGGGGGAGGGCCGGGGTGTCAGCTATGGCCCACCTGGCTGGAGAGGTGCAGGGGGTTGACCCCAATGCTCGCGGCGGCTTGCTGCCAGCGCAGGTGGATGGGGGTATCGAAGACCAGCTTGGGATTGGGGGGGATCACCAGCCAGGCGCCATCCACCAGCTCCTGCTCGAGCTGGCCTGCACTCCAGCCGGCGTAACCGAGCGCCACCAGCCAGTGGTCCGGCGCCTCGTCGGTGCCCAGGGTCTCCAGGATGTCCTTGGAGGTGGTGACCATCATCTCGTCGCTCACCTGCAGGGTGGAGTTGAAGCCCGGGCGGAAGCTGTGCAACACGAAGCCGCGATCCCCGTGCACCGGCCCCCCCTGCAACACCGGCTGTTTCATCTCGGCGGTGGCGGGGGGATTGAGGTTGAGCTTGGTCAGCATGGCGTCCAGGGACATGTCGACCGGAATGTTGACCACCAGTCCCATGGCGCCTTCGCTGCTGTGTTCGCACAGATAGACCAGGGAGCGCTGGAAATAGGCGTCCGTGAGGCTCGGCATGGCGAGCAGAAAGTGATTTTGCAGTGTTTGCATGGAGCGTATGTATCTCTTAGCGTGCAAAGGTATTTGGGGTGATTATGGCAGTTGATGGCGGCGGGCAAAACCGCTTTTTGCCGGCAGTCAAAGGGGCCTTCACGGCCCCTTGTGTGTGTGTCCTCGCGGCGGCAACGGGTCGCTGGGCAAGGGGTCAGCGGCCCAGCCGGCGCTCGATGGCGTCCATCAGCATGCCGGTAATGGAGACGTCGAAGGCCGCCTCAATCTCGCGGATGCAGGTCGGGCTGGTGACGTTAATCTCGGTCAGGCGATCGCCGATGATGTCGAGGCCGACGAAGATGAGTCCCTTCTCTTTCAGGGTCGGGCCTACCGCGCGGGCGATGGCCCAGTCCGCGTCACTCAAAGGGCGCGCCTCACCACGGCCGCCGGCCGCCAGGTTGCCACGGGTCTCACCTTGGGCCGGAATGCGGGCCAGGCAGTAGGGAACCGGTTCACCGTCCACCACCAGCACCCGCTTGTCGCCATCCTTGATGGCGGGCAGATAGGTCTGCGCCATGCAGTACTGGCTGCCGTGAGAGGTTAATGTCTCGATGATGACGCCGACGTTGGCGTCATCCTCCTTCATGCGGAAGATGGAGGCGCCGCCCATGCCGTCGAGCGGCTTGAGGATGACGTCCTTGTGCTTGGCGTGGAAGGCACGCAGCTTGTCGGCTCTGCGAGTGACGAGCGTGGTCGGGGTGTGTTCGGCAAACCAGGCGGTGTAGAGCTTCTCGTTGGCGTCGCGCAGGCTCTGGGGCTTGTTGACGATGAGGCAGCCCTCATCCTCGGCCCGCTCCAGCATGTAGGTGGCGTAGATGAACTCGGTGTCGAAGGGGGGATCCTTGCGCATCAGGATCACGTCCAGGCTGGAGAGCGGCTGATCCACCACCTCGCCCAGCGTGTACCAGTCGGCATAGTCATATTTGACGGTGAGCGGGCGCATGGTACCGAAGGCGCGACCGGCCTCCATGTAGAGATCCTTCATCTCCAGATAGAACAGCTCGTAGCCGCGCTTTTGCGCCTCTTCGAGCATGGCGAAGCTGGAGTCCTTCTTGATGTTGATGGCCGAGATGGGGTCCATCACGATGCCGAGTTTAATGGTCATCCGAGTTTCCTTCCTAATGGCTCGATAGGGTTGTAGGGTCGATTAGCGCAGCGTAATCGGCCGTTTGAGGCTGCCATGATGTGATGCGCCACACGGCTTATCGACACCGCCAGATAGTATCAAGCGAGATCGCCAAAGCGGCACTGAAGCGCAGTAATCGCCGTCAGGGCGGCGGTTTCGGTGCGCAGCACCCGCGGCCCCAGCAGCATCTCCTTGAAATCTTCCTGCACGGTACGGGCGATCTCGTCGCTGGACAAGCCCCCTTCCGGGCCGATCAGCAGGCGCACGCCGTGCTCGGGGATGGGCAGGGTGTTGATGCTGTAAGGGGCGCGCGGGTGCAGGTTGAGCTTGAGCTCCTGAGTCTCTTCCGCCAGCCAGGCGTCCAGCTCCATCGGCATGCGCACCTCGGGCACGGTATTGCGACCGCACTGCTCGCAGGCACTGATCACCACTTTTTGCCACTGCTCGCGCTTTTTCTCCAGCCGATCGGCGGGCAGCTTGACGCCGCAGCGCTCGGAGAAGAGGGGCGTGATGCAGGTGACGCCGAGCTCCACGGATTTCTGGATGGTGAAGTCCATCTTGTCGCCGCGGCTGATCACCTGACCCAGGTGGATGGCAAGGGGGGACTCCACCGAGCGGGTCTCGCAACTGTCGATGGTCACTTCCACCGACTTCTTGCCGACGTTGGCGATGGTGGCGGGGTACTGGTGGCCGTCGCCGTTGAACAGCTCGAGCTGCTGGCCCGGCTGCATGCGCAGCACGCGGCCGATGTGATTGGCACCGTCTTCCGACAGGGCGAGGGTCTGGCCAACCTGCAGGCTGGCCGGTTCATAGATACGTGGAATGCGCATGGCTGATAGTCAGTCTCTTGCTTGGAAACCCTTCAATACCCTACTGCACGGCGGCGAGCAAGGCTCGCGAGACAGAGAGTGAAGGGATTCAGGATGAGGGGGACACTCCCCCTCCCTGGTCAAATGGGGTTATTGGCACTGCTTTTCAATGAAGGGATTGGTATTGCCCTGCAGCTTGCCGATACGGCGGTTGCGCTCGCACTCCCAGCGATCAGCCGGATACTGCCTGTCCCAGGCTTCGTAAAGCTTGCGCTGTTGGGCCGCCAGACGCAGTCCGTACTGCTGGCTCATGTAGAGGTAGGCGCGGGCGATCTGGCCACGCACCGGCCCCTTGGGCGGCTGCACCTGGCGCTCCTTGAAGTCCACCAGCATCTGGCACTTGCCGTACTGGTTCGGTTTGCCGTTCCAGTCGCTGAAGCGGAAGTTCGCCCGATCACCGTTCACCTCGCCGATGGCGGGGAAGAGGTTGTGCATGTCTCCCTCCATCCTGTTGAACTCGTCGCTCTTGCCGCAATTCTTGCGACCCCCGTCCTGCCAGCACTGGAGCTGGTGGCCGAACTCCCAGGCGGGTACCACGTGCTCCCATTCGATGCGGGAGGCCCGCTCGGCCTGCTTGCGCGGCAGGTAGCCGCAGCTCTCCCAGTCGGGGGCCATCTTCTTGCCGCTGAACTTGATGTTGCAGCCGCAGTAGAAGGTGACGGGGTGGCTCTGGTAGAGCTTGTTCAGATCCTGCTTGGCGGCGCGAAAGGTCTGGATGTTGTCGGCATGAGCCGGGGCGCTGACCAGCAGGGCCAGGCAGAGGGAGAGCAGAGGGCGAAACATGAATATCCTTGGCAATGAGACAGTTGAATGAAGTAAGCGCGCACCCTATCACAGGAGCGCGACACGGGGTGACTCAATCCGCCGTCGTGTCGCGCTGCCACACCAGGGGCTGGCGACAGCGGCGGCAGTGATAGCGGGCCTCGCCGCGCATCACCTTGTTGTGGCGGCGCACCGAGAGGGGATGCTGCTGGCAGGCGCAGGCATACACGAAGGTGCGCTGGGCCAGCACCCCCAGATCGAAGCTGTGGGTGGTGCTGGGTTCGAGGCCGAACAGCTCCCGCATCACCGACTGCCACTGGCGGCCATGGGGCAGTACCCGGCTCTTGCCGCGCCCCTCTCCCCAGAGCGCATAGACCAGCAGGTGCGCCACCTCGTGGGGCACCACTTCCCTGAGAAACGCCTGCTGATTGGCCTGATAGAGCGCCGGATTGAAACGCAGCTCCCAGGTTTGCAGCCGCGCAGACCCTGCCGCCCGGCCCCGCATGTTGCAATGGACTTGCGGGCGGGGAAAGGTGCGGCCAAGGCGCGTTTCGGCCTGTACAAAGCAGGCCTCGACGCGCGCGAGCAGCATCTCGATGAGGGCGGGGTCAAGCCGGGTGGCAGTGGCAGGCATGGGATCCTCGGGACGGACACAAAAGCAAAAGGGGAGCCAGGCTCCCCTTTTATCACAACCTCGAGCCTTACAGGCCAGCGGCAGCGCGCAGCAGCTCGGCCTTGTCGGTCTTCTCCCAGGGGAACTCGTCGCGGCCGAAGTGGCCGTAAGCGGCGGTTGCCTGGTAGATCGGACGCTTCAGATCCAGCATCTCGATGAGGCCATAGGGGCGCAGCTCGAAGAACTCGCGCACCAGCTTGACCAGCAGGGCTTCGGCCACCTTGCCGGTACCGAAGGTTTCGACGCTGATGGAGGTGGGCTCGGCCACGCCGATGGCGTAGGAGACCTGCACTTCACAGCGATCCGCGAGACCTGCGGCCACGATGTTCTTGGCCACGTAGCGGGCGGCGTAGGCGGCGGAGCGGTCCACCTTGGACGGATCCTTGCCGGAGAAGGCGCCACCACCGTGACGGGCCATGCCGCCGTAGGTGTCGACGATGATCTTGCGACCGGTCAGACCGCAGTCACCCATGGGGCCGCCGATGACGAAACGGCCGGTCGGGTTGATGAAGTACTTGGTGTCCTTGTTGATCCACTCGGCGGGCAGCACCGGCTTGATGATCTCTTCGCGCACCGCTTCCACCAGATCGCTGTGGCTGATGGAGTCGCAATGCTGGGTGGAGAGCACCACGGCATCGACACCCAGGATCTTGCCTGCGTCGTCGTAGGCGAAGGTCAGCTGGCTCTTGGCGTCCGGACGCAGCCACGGCAGGGTGCCATTCTTGCGCACTTCAGCCTGACGCTTCACCAGCAGGTGAGAGTAGGTGATGGGCGCGGGCATCAGCACGTCGGTTTCGTTGGTGGCGTAGCCGAACATCAGGCCCTGGTCACCGGCACCTTGCTCCAGCGGGTCGGTACGGTCGACGCCCTGGTTGATGTCCGGAGACTGTTTGCCGATGGCGTTCAGCACGGCGCAGGAGTCGGCGTCGAAGCCCATGTCGGAGTGGGTGTAACCAATCTCGCGCACGGTGTCGCGCACGATCTGTTCGATGTCGACCCAGGCAGAGGTGGTCACTTCGCCGGCTACCATCACCATGCCGGTCTTGACCAGGGTTTCGCAGGCGACGCGCGCCTTGGTGTCCTGCTGCAGGATGGCGTCCAGCACCGCATCGGAGATCTGGTCGGCGATTTTATCGGGATGGCCTTCGGAGACCGACTCGGAAGTAAACAGCTTTGCCATGTTTGGTTCTCGATTCGTAAGGGTTATCGCCTTGGCCATAACCGGATAATGACAGGATGACTGTAGAGGTATCTACATCTGGACGTCTATTTTAAATAGGTCATCCGGTGATTGCCAGCACTATTTGGGGGTGGAGCCGCCCGGGGCGGGATGGGGAAGGGATCCACCTCCATGGAGGTAAGGCAGGGGGCGGATTGAATCGTTTTCCCCGCCCAGAAAAGCGATTGTGCTCCCAAAGCCACTTTATTCGCCCAGATAATATTTGCACGCCGCGCCCCCTGCTGGGACAATAACGCGCCTTAATCTTGGCCATCAAATGAAGCAATCGCAGGAGATACAGATGCCTTCTCGTAAAGAGCTTGCCAATGCCATTCGTGCATTGAGTATGGATGCCGTTCAAAAAGCCAACTCCGGTCACCCGGGCGCCCCCATGGGAATGGCGGATATCGCTGAAGTGCTGTGGCGCAGCCACCTCAAACACAACCCGAACAACCCCAAGTGGGCCGACCGCGACCGTTTCATTCTCTCCAACGGCCACGGCTCCATGCTGCTGTACTCCCTGCTGCACCTCTCCGGTTATGACCTCTCCATCGACGATCTGAAAAACTTCCGCCAACTGCACTCTCGCACCCCGGGTCACCCGGAGTACGGTTATGCGCCGGGCGTTGAAACCACCACCGGCCCGCTGGGTCAGGGCATCACCAACGCCGTGGGCATGGCGATCGCCGAGAAGGCCATGGCCGAGCAGTTCAACCAGCCGGGCTTTGATGTCGTCGACCACTACACCTACGCCTTCATGGGCGATGGCTGCCTGATGGAAGGTATCTCCCACGAAGCCTGCTCCCTGGCTGGCACCCTGGGTCTGGGCAAGCTGATCGCGTTCTGGGATGACAACGGCATCTCCATCGACGGTCACGTAGAAGGCTGGTTCACCGACGACACTCCCAAGCGCTTCGAAGCCTACGGCTGGCACGTCATCCCGGCCGTTGACGGTCACAACCCGGAAGCCATCAACGCTGCCATCGAAGCCGCCAAGGCCGAGACCGGCAAGCCGACCCTGATCTGCTGCCGCACCATTATCGGTTACGGTTCCCCGAACAAGTCCGGCTCCCACGACTGCCACGGCGCACCGCTGGGCAACGACGAGATTGCCGCCGCCCGTGCCTTCCTGAAGTGGGACCACGCGCCGTTCGTCATCCCGTCCGACATCGCCGCCGAGTGGAACGGTCAGGAGAAGGGTGCCAAGCTCGAATCCGACTGGGCTGCCAAGTTCGCCGCCTATGAAGCCGCTCACCCGGCCCTGGCTGCCGAATTCAAGCGCCGCACCACTGGCGAGCTGCCGGCCAACTGGGCTGCTGAATCCGCCAAGATCATCGAAACCCTGCAGGCCAACCCGGCCAAGATCGCGACCCGTAAAGCGTCCCAGAACTCCCTGGAAGCTTTCGGCAAGCTGCTGCCGGAATTCATGGGCGGCTCCGCGGATCTCGCGCCGTCCAACCTGACCATGTGGTCCGGCTCCAAGTCCCTGACTCCCGAGAGCGCCGCAGGCAACTACATCCACTACGGCGTGCGCGAGTTCGGCATGTCCGCCATCATGAACGGCATCGCCCTGCACGGTGGTTTCATCCCCTACGGCGCCACCTTCCTGATGTTCATGGAGTACGCCCGCAACGCCCTGCGCATGGCCGCCCTGATGAAGCAGCGCGCCATCTTCGTCTACACCCACGACTCCATCGGTCTGGGTGAAGATGGCCCGACTCACCAGCCGGTCGAGCAGATCGCCTCCCTGCGTCTGACCCCGAACATGAGCACCTGGCGCCCGTGTGACCAGGTAGAGTCCGCCATCGCCTGGAAACACGCCATCGAGCGTACCGACGGCCCGACCTCCCTGATCTTCTCCCGTCAGAACCTGGCCCAGATGGACCGCACCGCCCAGCAACTGGCCGATGCCGCCAAGGGTGGCTATGTGCTGAAGGATTGCGCCGGTACCCCGGAACTGATCCTGATCGCCACCGGTTCCGAAGTGGAGCTGGCCGTGGCCGCCTATGAGCAGCTGACTGCCAAGGGCCGTGCCGTGCGCGTGGTCTCCATCCCGTCTACCGACGTGTTCGACGCTCAATCTGCCGAGTACAAGGAGTCCGTCCTGCCGGCCGCCGTTACCAAGCGCGTGGCCATCGAAGCGGGCATCGCTGACTACTGGTACAAGTACGTCGGTTTCGGCGGCAAGATCATCGGTATGACCACCTTCGGTGAGTCCGCGCCGGCCGAGCTGCTGTTCAAGGAATTCGGCTTTACCGTGGAAAACGTGGTTGCGACCGCTGAATCCCTGTAATCGCTGATTGCTTGGTACTGAACTGAAAAGCGCCTCCCTCGGGAGGCGCTTTTTTATATAATAATTATGGCTTGCAATATATAACTAAGCCTTAATGTTAGTTCTATGGTATTAAGTGAATAAAAAGCGGAATAGACTTGCTCATTGCTAGGAATATATAAGATAGAAATAGTGAGTAATCTCTAATTTTGTAACCAATTTCTATTTTATTTCCTAGCTTGAGTAGCTGATACTTTCGCTCTGGAAGTAGTTCTGATAATACCTGAGCTTTTAACTCTGATTCATCTGGATAGAGAATGTCCCCATTCTCTTCGTTGATTGCAACGCCGCCTTCTATTGCATTCTTTTTGTATCCTGCTAGATGTTCTGAAAGATCAAGGTATTTGCCATTTTTATTTAGGTAAACATTGTAAAGTGATATTGTCTTTAACCCACAAACAACTGATATAGATAGCAAAGCTAACGCTAACAAAGTCAATGTACTTTCATTAATATAGAAATTATCACTAACCTTGAAATCTTTGGCAAAATAAGAGAATGTTGCAGCTCCGATGCCAACTATAAAATAGTCATATTTATTTGCCCCATTAATGCTTTACTTTATTAACTCTATGGAACGTTCAGACATAAATATAAAATCCCCTGTCGATTATTTACTTTGTTTTCACAGGTTAAGTTGAAGGCTGGTAGTTAGATGAAGCATGCCATAGGTGGTGAGGATTTCCTAGAGTTTAATAAATGAGATGTTACTCGCGACTGTGGCTACAACTGTGACTATAAATGTGTAACTGTCTGCAAATATTTATAATTAGATAGGTTTATTCAGATGGATATAAGTTTTAGATTAGAAGAGAAATCTACTATAAGTGAACGAAGACACCGGCCTAAGCCGGTGTCTTTTTATCGTTAAAGCAATGTCTTACACCTGCGGCGGGGTGCTTTCCGCATTGGAGAGTACGGCATCCATCTGCACCAGGGCGCCTGCGGGCAGCTCGCTGACGCCAATCACGGTGCGGGCGGGCAGGTAGGCCGGGAAGTATTGGGTGTAGATGGCATCCACGTCCGCCAGATCCGCAATGTTCTTCACCTGGATATTGACCTTGACGATATCGTCCATCACGTGGCCGATGCTCTCCACAATGGTCTTGATATGGCCGAGGCACTGGGCGGTCTGCTCACGGACGCAACCGGTCAGCACTTTGTCTGTGGTCATGTCGAGCGGCAACTGGCCGGCGATATGGTTGTAGTGGGAGAAGGCGACGCTCTGGCTATGCAGCGGGCTGCGTGGCGCTTTGTCGGTATTGCGGGCACGGATCACCAGGTTGTGCCTGTCTTCCACCAACTGGGGCGGGGTGCCGTCACCGTGGGAGATGACCGCATCCATCTGCACCCGGGCACCCAGCGGCAGGGCAGAGGCCGCGATCACGCTGCGGGCCGGCAGATAGGCGACGGCACGGGCAATGGCCGAATCGGGGAAGAAGGTGGTGTAGACCTCGTTGACGGCGTCCAGATCGGCGAGGTGGGTCAGATAGACAGTCACCTTGACGATGTCGTCAAAGGGCACGTCGATGCTCTCCAGCACGGTTTTGATATTGCGCAGGCACTGGGCCGCCTGCTCGCGAATGCCACCGTCAACCAGAGCGCCGGAGGCGGGGTCGAGGGGCAGCTGGGCACCGATATTGTTGTAATGGGAGAAGGCGACGCTCTGGCTGGAGAGCGGATCCTGCGGGGCGTGGTCGCTGTTTCGGGAGATCTTGAGCAGCGGGCAGGGAGCCTGGGGGAAGGTGCCTTCCCCGTTGGAGAGCAGGGCATCCATCTGCACCCTGGCGCCGAGCGGCAGACTGGCGACGGCGAGCACTGTGCGGGTCGGCAGCGAGTGGGGGAAGAATGCCCGATAGACGGCGTTGACGGCATCGAGGTCGGCTATGTCCGCGAGGAACAGGGTCACCTTCACCATGTCCTCCATGCCGTGGCCAACGCTCTGGACGATGGCCTGGATATTGGTGAGACACTGTCTGGCCTGCGCCTGGATATCCCCTGCGACCAGCGCGCCCGTTTTCGGATCGACCGGCAGCTGGGCGGCAATATTGTTGTAGTGGGAGAAGGCCACGCTCTGGGTATAGGGCCCCAGATCCTGAGGCGCATTGGGGGTATTTCTGGCGGATTTGATGATGGTACCACTCATGGCGATACTCCTTTTTCGTTTTTGATGTAGGGTCCGGGCCGCATTGTTCTTCCCTGACCGAATGCGGCACGCTGATGACTCGTGATATTGCGGCAACAGTTGCCCGTTCCCGCCGCAGGACGACGGAGAAAAGGAGAACGATCATCACAGTGTCGAGCCCTGTTTCGATGCAGACAGCGCGTGCAACAGACAAGGGAGAGAAGTTGGCCTGGTGATTCAGACGGGAGAATTCTAGGGGGCGGTTATCCGGGGATGCAAACCGGGATCCTGTTTCTATGAAGTGGCTCAACAGAGTGAAATATATTCATTTTGCGATTCAATTCATGACGGACATGGCAAATAAAGGTGATGATGATCCCGCTTTACCATGAAAGTGGAACCAGATAGCGCCATATTGTCGCGTATCAGGGTTACAGCCTGTGAATCCTCCGTTAATACTTTTGGCGACATTGCAGCTTATTCTCCCGGTTTTGCATAGCTATCTATTTATCGCTCTCTCGACGCCCTGTTCAGCGCCGCCAAAATATGCTGCGGCGAGCACACTGAAATAACATTCACCCTCTTTGCATGGCCACAGGTCATGACATAAATACGGGAGAAAGAGAGGGCGCTTTTTAGCCCCTGCGGCGGAGGCTGACATGGGCGGGTCGCCACATCGCCTATGCCATATCTTTTCAGCGGCGCGAACGCAGCCCGCCAACAAGGCTCATACGCAAGGGGAGGGGGCCTTCCCCTTGCCTGGCCCGACTTGCCGCCCCCCGATGCATATCACTCCTGTCATGACCTTTCCTGTGAGGGGGCCCCGGAGTCCGCCCTGCTTTGCCGCCCTGACGTATCCCGCACTCCTTGCGATGCAGCCGGCTCATCTTCCCCGCACCACCCTTATTTGTGTTCTTTATCATCAACTGCCGTTATTGCGACCTGGGTCGGGGTTTGGGTGGATTATTAACTGTATGATTAATAATGAAATCAGGGACCCTGCCGACGAGCAGCACGGATCGGCACTCATCTGCCCGGGAGTGGCACATGCGATCGCATCGCGATCCCCGTCATCTGACTTCGGAGGTTTTATGCTTGGATTCATTCTGGGTGACATGTACAGCCGCACCAGCGGGTTTCGGCCACCCCCCCGCCTAGGCAAGCACTTCCCCCTCGCCCCCGACTATCAACTGCGCGGTCGCACCGGTGCCGCCATCCTGACCATGGAGACCCTGCTCGATACCCCCTATCCCCAGAAGAAGTTCAGGGCCCTGATCTATGGCGCCTTTATCGAGCGCCAGCGTCGCCTCTTTGCCGAGCAGGTGGTCATCGGCCGGATGGAGGAGGGCCAGGACCTGGCGATCGCCATCGATCTCGCCTTTATCAGTACGGCGGTGCCCATCGGTCTGCTCGCCATCTCGGAGGAGATCGCGCTGCTGACCACCCCCCGTCCCACCCAGACCCATCCTCATCAGGCGGCCTTGAGCCAGGCGCTCGACTGCACCGCCATGCTGATGTTCTATGCCAAGGTCATTCGCCAGCGCAATGCGGTGCTTGAGCACATCGGCCACCAGTTCGGCTACAGGCCGCAGGCCGGGTTGGTGGCCAGGGTGGGCCACGGCGGGGAAGATGACTATGCCGCCTTCATGGTCAATGTGATGACCTGCATCGCCCATTCTGGCTCCTTCAAAGAGGCGCTGGAGAATGGCGTCAGGATGGGCATGCACGAGCCCGCCTTTTTCTGTATCGTCGGCGCCCTGGCCTCGACCCTGTGGGGAGTGCCCAAACCCTGGGCCCATGAGATCTCTCGATTCATCCAGCGCCAGCACCCCCACTATCTCCAGATCCTGCTGCGGGGCGAAGCCAGGGTGGGCCGCAGACAGATCAACCTGGAGCCTCCCAAACCGCCGCTCTGTGCACCGGTCAAGCGCCAGGTAAACCGCTTCCTGAAGTGGGCCTTCTAGGGCCATGGGAGTGCTCTCGAGGTGCGGGCCCATGGCGCCATCCCATCGGCCCGCCCCTCCTGAGGGTCATCACGGGACGGTTATCTCACTGACCCCTGATCCCCCGGCTACCTTGCCCAAGAGGGGATGGCCAGAAAAGCCAACGGCTGCACAGGGGACAAGGGGCGGGTAGAAGGTGATCCACCTCGCCTTTTGATGTGAACGCCTTTTGATGTTTGGCGCCATACGATACCATGCGCAGCGTGTGTTCCTGTTGGGGGAGGCGCCGCCCATCGCCCCCGTGGCTGGCCGCTGGTCCTGTCATGATCACGGGATGCACAATCCGGGGCCGCCACGGCAACCCCTTATCGCCATAGCCAACAGGACGGAGTATCAGGATGGCCATTGCCATTGAACAGTCGGACAACACACTGAGGGTCAACAAGGATCGCTACGATCTGGGCCGCATCGTCGGCGTGCAGGTAAAAGCTCTCGGCTGGATGGATAGGCTCAAGAAGACCTTGTTGCTGGGAGTAGTTACCTCCAGTGTGCTCTTTTACTTCACCCCTTCCTACGAGCAGGCGGGCAACTGGCTCATCGTGCTCTTCCTGCCTCTGGTGGGTTTTCTGTCTGGCGCCCTGATGGGGCTGCTCTCCAGCGCGAAATATGAGTTTTGCATCGAATTTTCCCACGCCGACGAGACGGGCGTGCAGTGGATCACCGCCGCCAGGAGTCGGCATGTCGCCGATTATGAGACCTTCAAGGCGCAGGCGGCCAGGTTGAAAGAGCGGCTCGGGTAGGGAGCACAGAGTGACGGGTCTGCGCCATCTGGCGCCAGGCATAACAACAAGCCCGAACAGGTGCACCTGCTCGGGCTTGTTTCATTAGGGGCGGATGGCGCTCGGGGAGCGGCTCAGGCGGGATAGAGGGCGCCCAGTACCGCCGGGCGGCTAGCGCCGGTCACCGCAGGCAGGTTGCCCGGCTTTCGCTGGATAAAGCGTTGTGCTAGCCAGGCAAAGGCGGCCCCTTCCACCCAGTCCGGTGCAAGGCCGAGCTGGGCGGTGCTGGTCAGATGCCAGTCGGGTAGCAGGGCAGCAAGCTCCGCCAGCAGCGGGGCGTTGTGGGCGCCGCCACCGCAGACAAACAGCTCGGGCCGGGTTGGCGCGCCACTGTGGGCGGGCAACTGGCGGGCGATGCTGTGGCAGGTGAGGGATTGCAGGGTACGCTGCACATCAGCGGGGGCGTATGCGCAGCCGTCCAGCTCGCCGTCGAGCCAGTCGAGGGTGAACATCTCACGCCCCGTGCTCTTGGGGGCGGGGGCGGCGAAGTAGGGGTGAGCCAGCAACTGCTCCAGCAGCGCAGGGATAAGCTTGCCGCTGGCGGCCCACTGGCCACCGGCATCATAGCTGCCACCGTGGGGCTGGTGGCGGCGATACCAGCCGTCGAGCAGGGTGTTGGCGGGGCCGGTATCGAAGCCATATACCCCTGCACCAGCCCCCCCGTCGGCCTGGCCGGGCAGCACCGAGATATTGGCAATGCCGCCGAGGTTCAGCACGACCCGCAGGGTGCCGGGGCGGGCAAAGAGCGCCTGATGGAAGGCGGGCACCAGGGGCGCCCCCTGACCGCCGAGGGCCATGTCCATGGTGCGAAAATCGGCCACCACGTCGATGCCGGTCAGGGCCGCCAGCAAGGCCGCGTTGCCAATCTGCAGGGTAAAGCCGAGGGCAGGGCGGTGGCGTATGGTCTGGCCGTGACTGCCGATGGCGCGAATCTCCTTGGGAGTCAGCGCCGCCTTGGCGAGCAGGGCCTGGGTGGCGGCGGCAAATTCGCGGGCCACCAGGTTGTCGGCTACCCCCATGCGGTCGATTTCGTTCTCCCCCGGGGTGCAAAGCTCATGCAGGGTGCGAGCCGTATCGACAGGCCAGGGATGGCAGAGGGCCGCCTCTACTCGAAGCGCTTCCCTATCCATCGTCACCAGCACGGCGTCGATACCATCCATGCTGGTACCGGACATCAAGCCTATATAGCGTTCAGTCATGACAACCCCCTTTCAATGATGCAGAGGAACGGTTCGATACCGTGTTCCGCCTTGGTCCCCGACATCAATCGGATATATGGCCCGCTCATGACATCACCTCTTCAGTGGTGCAGAGGAACGGTCTGATACCGTGTTCCACCTTGGTCGACAGCGGTCAGCTGTCGTCGCCGTTGCCCTTGTTTCTGGCCAGTTGCAGCTCGGGGCTGTCCAGCTTGGCCAGCTGGGGCATGGCCTGAGCCTTGAAGCTGGCCAGCGCCCGCCCGCTGAGAGACTCCGCCTGGGGCAGGTTGAGGGTGCGCGGGTTCTTGTGCACGCCGCCCACCACGAATTCATAGTGCAGGTGCGGGCCTGTGACCCGGCCGGTGCCGCCGAGCAGGCCGATGGTCTGGCCCTGCTTCACTCGCTGCCCCTTGTTGACGGTGCGCTTGGAGAGGTGCAGGTACTTGGTCACGTAGTTGCCCGCGTGCTTGATGAAGACGTAGTTGCCGTTGAACTGGTTGTAGCCGGCGGCCACCACGCTGCCGCCGCCCGCCGCCATGATGGGGGTCCCCACCGGCGCCACGTAGTCGATGCCGTTGTGGGGACGCACCTTGCCGGTGACCGGGTGAAGGCGGCGCGGATTGAAGTTGGAGCTGATGTATTTGAAGTTGACCGGCGCGCGCAGGAAGCTCTTGCGCATCGCCTTGCCGTCCGGGGTGTAGTAGTTGCCATCCTCATTCAGCACGGCGCGGTAGATGGCCCCCTGGTTGATGAACTCGGCGGCCAGGATGTCGCCGGAGGCAACCCGCTCGTCATCCTGGTATTTGTCCTGGTAGACCACCCGGAAGCTGTCCCCCGGTTGCAGGTCCTGGGCAAAGTCGATGTCCCAGCCGAAGATGGCGGCGAGATCCATGATCTGGTCTTCCGTCATGCCCGCTTCGACGGCGGCGCCCCAGAAGCTGGAGCGGATTTCCCCCTGGGCCACCTGTTCGCGGGTGTCGAGCTCGATCTTCACCGGCCTGGCCACGAAGCCGTCATCCCGGCGGTTCACCTTGAGCGCCTGCTCCAGGCTGTGGGGGTAATAGAGGCTGTGCAGCTCGCCGCCCTTGGTGAGCTTGAAGGTGAGCTCCTGACCGGGTTTGAGCAGGCGCAGGGTATCCGTGCCCTCGAGCTGGTCGATGAGGTGCAGATCCGTGGTGCTGAGGCCCAGGCGCTGGAAGATGACCCCCATGTTGTCGCCGCTGCGCACCTTCACCTGTCTGGTGACATAGCGCGGTTTGGGCGGGGTGACGGGCTCGGCCCGTGCCAGCTGCGCCTCCTCGTCGACCTGCTGCTCGACGGCCAGTTCGTTGTCGTTGTCATCGACCCGGGTGGCGACTGCCTGTTCGCTCGGCCAGGCCGCCAGCATCATCACCATGATGCTCAGGATAAGCACCATCTTGCGGTGCCAGTGAGGGAGAGAGTTGAAGGCGTGCCAAAGGACCATGAGAAGCAGACAAAGTTGAACCCGGAAGAAGGTCGGAGTTTACCGCCTTTCCAATTGGCCCGCCATTCCAGTAATATGTCTGGCCCTGTGGAATCGTGATTGGAGAGTCAAAAAATGTCCCAGCTCGAGGTGGCGCTAGCCGAGATCAAGCGCGGAGCGGAAGAAATTCTGGTTGAAGAAGAACTGATCGCCAAGTTGAAGGAAGGGCGCCCCCTGCGCATCAAGCTGGGGATGGACCCGACCGCGCCGGACATCCACCTGGGTCATACCGTGATCCTCAACAAGCTGAAGACCTTCCAGGATCTGGGCCATGAAGTGATCCTGCTGATCGGTGACTTCACCGCCATGGTGGGTGACCCCTCCGGCAAGAACGCCACCCGTCCGCCGCTCTCCGAAGAGGCCATCAAGCACAACGCCCTCACCTATGCCGAGCAGGCGTTCAAGATCCTCGACCCGGCCAAGACCCGCATCGAGTACAACTCCACCTGGCTGAGTGAGCTGGGCGCGACCGGCATGATCAAGCTGGCGGCCAAGCAGACCGTGGCCCGCATGATGGAGCGCGACGACTTCAAGAAGCGCTACAGCAACGGCCAGTCCATCGCCATTCACGAATTCCTCTATCCGCTGCTGCAAGGCTATGACTCGGTCGCGCTGAAGGCGGACGTCGAGCTCGGCGGTACCGATCAGAAGTTCAACCTGCTGATGGGTCGCGAGCTGCAAAAAGATGCGGGCATGGCGACCCAGTGCGTGTTGATGATGCCGCTGCTGGTGGGCCTGGACGGCGTCAAGAAGATGTCCAAGTCCGCTGCCAACTACATCGGCGTGCACGACGCCCCGGGCGAGATGTTCGGCAAGATCATGTCCATCACCGACGATCTGATGTGGAACTACTACGAGCTGCTCTCCTTCCGTCCGCTGGCTGAAATCGAAGAGTTCAAGGCGGGCATTGCTGCCGGCACCCTCAACCCGCGCGACGTGAAGATCTGGCTGGCCAAAGAGATCATCGCCCGTTATCACGATGAAGCGGCGGCTGAAGCGGCCCACGAAGATTTCACCCAGCGCTTTTCCAAGAACGCCATTCCGGACGACATGCCGGAAGTCGAGCTGGCACTGGAAGGGGAAGGGCTGGCCATCGCCAACCTGCTCAAAGACGCCGATCTGGTGGCCACCACCTCCGAAGCGCTGCGCATGATCAAGCAGGGCGCGGTCAAGGTGGATGGCGAGAAGCTGGACGATGGCAAGGCCCTCATCGGTGCCGGTACCGCCGTCTACCAGGTCGGCAAGCGCAAGTTTGCCCGGGTGACCGTGAAGTAAGTCGCCACCTGTGGCGCTGCCATAAGAAAGGCCTCCCTTGCGGAGGCCTTTTTGTTGGGTCATTGACCGGGTCGGTTGGGATCAACCCTCGGTTTTCAGGAAGTTGCGATAGAGCATGTAGAGGTGGGCCGAGCTCCAGCTGAAGTTGCTGGCTCCCTGCATGGCGCCGGTCTCCGGGTTGTAGTTCTCGCGGATGGGGCCGCTGCCCGCCAGCCCCTCGGCATTGCTAAACAGCTTGTTGACGAGTGTTTGGGCATCGCTGCGATAGCCGTAGTTCTCCAGCCCCTTCACCCCGAAGTAGAACTGATCCAGCCAGACCCGGCCGCGCCAGTAGATGTCGGGGTCGTAGGCCGGGTTGGTCAGCGCCGCCGTGCCGAGCGGCACCTTGGTGTTGAACTCCTGGGCATTGAGCATCACCTCGCGCACCCGCGCCGCCTTCTCCTTGTCCGCGACCTCGGCCCAGAGCGGGCTCCACCCTTCCGGGCCACGGCCGCGGGCGGTCAACAGCTTGCCGACGCAGCCGTTGGCGTCGGGCAGATCCCCCTGGGCTATCTGGCGGTCGTAATAGAAGCCGGAGGCCTCATCGAACAGGCAGCTGTTGATGTAATCGGCCAGCTGGGTCGCCCCTTCGCGGTAGCGGCTCGCCTCGTCCGGCTTGCCGAGCAGCTCGGCCATGTCGGCCAGGATGCGCTTCTCCTTGGCGAGGAAGGCGTTGAGCTCCACCGACTCCTGATCGATGGAGAAGCCGATGAGGCTGCCGTCGTCCTGATGGTTTTCAAAGAAGAAGACGTTCCAGTCCTGGCGCGCCTTGGCCATGTCGCCGCCATAGGTCTTGTCGGCATAGCGCTTGAGCTGCTCCGGTTCGATAAAGCCGAAGCGGGCGGCGTTGTCCATGCCGGACTCCCAGCCTGCCCCGTGCTGGGCGCCGATATCCATGTCGGCGTAGCCGCCAACGCTCAATACCTGCTGATAGAGCGCCATGCCGGCGCAGCCATACCAGCCATCTCCCTCATTGGTACAGCTCGACAGATCCAGCCCGACCGGTGCCCCCGTCGGGTACTGCACCTTGAAGGTGATGTTGCCGAACTCGTCGTTGTGCTCGACGTGGCGGGTGGCGCCATATTCGATGATGCCGTTGCGGTTGTTGTCCCGCGCCCGATACCACCAGTCGTGATAGGCCTGGATCTTCGGGTACATCTCGGCGATGAAGGCCTTGTCCTGGGTGGCGCTGTAGATCTCCCAGATGGCCCAGGCGGAGAGGGGCGGCTTGGTGTCGCGCTCGTTCCAGTTGCCGCCGTCGCCACCGCGATCGGCGAGCTTGTTGTAGAAGACGGCGTCGATCACCATGCCGGCATCCTGCGGCCGAACCGGGTCATCCGCCTGGATCTGGTAGTCATACATGGCGCGCACGTTGTTCTTGGCTACCTCGGGGTTGAAGTGGGCCATTGCGTAAGCGTGCTTCCAGCTGTCCCAGGCCCAGACCCCGTCGAACCAGCGGGCGGTGTTGGAGGGGGTCACCCCGTCGTGCAGGATGGCACCGGCCGGCGAGCGCCAGTTGCCGTTGAGGGTCTCCATCGCCTTGACCGCGATGCGCCGCTCCGATTCCGGGATCCCCTGATTGGAGAGGCCGCGCGCCAGGTAATCCTCCCAGCGGCGGATGGAGTCGTCGAAATGGCTGGCGGGGTCGGCCAGCAGCGCCTGGCGGCTCTGCTCGAAGCGGCTCGCGTCAGCACTGCTGTGGACATAGCTCTGCAGGGTGTAGATATCCTGCTGGCCCTTGGCGGCCAGGGTGAGGCTGGCCTCGCTCACGTAGCCGAGGCCCTGCTCGTCGAGGGTGGTGCGACTGGGCAGGGTGCGATCGATGCGGTAGCTGGCGCTGCCGCTTTGCATGATGTTCCAGGTGCTGCGCAGTTTGCCGAACTGGAATGCCACGCCGCGCTCGGTCTGGCTGATGGTGCGGGTCCAGGCGGGGTACTGCTCGGCGACCGTCTTGTTGGCATCCCACTGGTTGAGCAGCTCCCCCTGCCAGTTGAGCTTGAGGGTGAGGGGGGCGTCAGTGTGGTTGATGAGGCGGGTACGAACCAGCGCAGTGCGGGCATCGCCGTAGCGCAGCTCCAGCTCCAGGGTGAAGGGGTCGAAATCGAAGCGCTGCACCAGCGCTCCCGGGATGGCGTACAGCGCCTGTTTGCTGGCGCTGGTGAGGGGGAAGGCGCGGCCGCTCTCGTCGCTCAGGGTCAGCTTGTCCAATTCCCTTGCGAAGAACAGGCTGTACTCCTCGGCGATGACCATGGGGCCGGTAAAGCCGCCCCACTCGCTGTCGCTGGCGGGCAGCAGGAAGCCGTGCCAAGCGCCGAGATCGAGCAGCGGGTTGTATTTGAGGTTGGCGTAGCTGTCAAAGTCACGGAACTGGAGCGGGGTGCCGCTGCGGTCGATCACGTTCTGATACTGATTCGCCAGGGTGGCGCTGGGGGCGGCCGGGCTGCTGGAGTCATTGCCGTTGCAGGCAGTGAGGCCGAACAGGGCGACGCTCAGGGTGATGAAAAGTAAATTTTTACGAAACATTTCTCGCTCCAATGACAGTTTTTGTAGGTTAAGGAAGGTGTTTTTTAGTGATTATTTTAGTGAAAGCGTTTGCGAGAGCCATTATAGGGCGATTTTGACGGGATTGTTGGCGCTGTGTCACAGTGCAGGAGGGGCGAGTGTGAGCCGGATCACCCGGTTACACGAGGTTACATAGCTTTGTGTTTTAGTAATTATTTACTTTTGTGGTGGCAGTCAGTGAGAGAGAGGAGGGGCAGGTACGCAGGTATTGGTGGGGGGTCAGGCCGAACTCCTCCTTGAAGCGCGCGGCAAAGCGGCCGGGGGAGTCGTAGCCACAGGCGAGGGCGGTTTGAAGCGGAGTGAGCCCCTGTTGCAGCAGGGTGAGGGCGTGCCCCAGGCGTACCTGGGTCAGCACCTGGCGAAAGCTGCGCCCCTCGGCGGCCAGCTTGCGGACCAGAGAGGCGCGGCTCATGGCGAAGTGGGTCGCTACCGTCTCCAGCCGGTGATCGAGACCAGGCTCCACGCTGAGGTAACGGGCCAGCCGTTCCCCCAGGGTCATGGTGGTGGCAGGAAAGAGCAGGCCAAGGCCCCCCGCTTCCCTGAGCTCGCCATAAAACCCTTGCAGCAGCTGGGTCTGGGCCGTCTCGCAGAGCTGCCGCTGCGCCATGGTGGTGACGAGATCGAAGCAGAAGGCGAGGGCCGACGTCACCCTGATGGCCGGTGGCTTGAGGAGATCGAGGGTGCTCTCTGCCAGCCACTCGGCCGGTGGCGGGGCCAGCAGGGTGAGCGCCTGGGAGCGAAACGTGCCCTGCTCCGGCTGGTTGACGAAGGTGAGCCGGTGACCCGCCGGGATCAGCAGCCAGCTCTCCTTGTCAAAGGAGAGGCGCTGCTCCCGCCACCACAGCTGCTTGCGGCCCTGCTGCACCCAGATGAGGGTCGGCGCGTAGATGAGCACCCGGCGCAGGGGCTGCTGGCGGATCCCGAAGTAGTGATTCAGTTGCAGCAGGGGCGTGCTCATCGGGCGGGCTCCTAGGGGGTGGTGAAGGTGGCGGTCAGGGTGGCCTTGCCAAGGGCCAGGCTGTTGAGCATGTAGCCTACCATGGCGGGCGGGGTGTTGGCCTTCACCTCCAGCGCCTTGGGCAGGGCCCAGACGGTGAACTGGTAGCGGTGCATGCCGTGACCGGCGGGCGGGCAGGGGCCGCCATAACCCTGGGTACCGTAGTCGGTGCCAAGCTCCAGCCCCTGCTTGATCTTGCCGGAGGCATTGCTCGGCAGCTCGCTCTGGCTGGCCGGCAGGTTCACCACCAGCCAGTGCCACCAGCCGCTGCCGGTGGGGGCGTCCGGGTCATAGGCGGTGATGGCGACGCTCTGGGTGCCGGCGGGCAGGCTCTGCCAGCTCAACTGGGGGGAGCGGTTCTCGCCGCTGCAACCAAAGCCGTTGAAGCTGAAGACCTTGTCCATGGGTTCACCCTCGCGGATGTCGGTACTCTTGAGGGTCATGGCGCCGGCGGGCAGGGCCGCGAGGCAGAACAGGGGCAGCAGCGGGATAATGGGGGATCTCATGATGGGCACTCCTTTATGTGAATATGGCATTCACTCTAAGGGGGCTGGCTCAAAACAGAGTGCCCGTATGGCTCAAATTATGCCATTGAGACGGCTTTTGTGAGCTGTTCGGGGCTTTTGAAGGGGCATAAAAAAACCGGCATCCTGGGATGCCGGTTTTTGGGAGAGGCGAGGGGCCTTAGCGCAGGATCATCTCGTCACGGCCCGGGCCGACGGAGACCATGGGCACCGGCACGCCCAGCAGGGCTTCGATGCGCAGCACATAGTCCTGGGCAGCCTTGGGCAGCTCGGCGAAGGTGCGGCAGCCGCTGATGTCTTCGCTCCAGCTCTCCATCTTCTCGTAGACGGGGGTGAGGGCGGCGGTTTGCGGCCAGATCGGGTTCTCGGTGTGGGCACCTTCGTAGGCCACGCAGATCTTCAGATCCGGCAGACCGGTCAGGCAGTCCAGCTTGGTCAGGGCCACTTCAGTGGCAGCCTGCAGCTCGACGCCGTTCTTGGTGGCGACGGCATCGAAGTAACCCACGTCACGGGGACGGCCGGTGGTGGCGCCGAACTCGTTGGTGATCTTGCGGAACTCGTCCTGGTTCTCCATGGCGGTCAGCAGGGTGCCGGTACCGACGGAGGAGCTGAAGGCCTTGGCCACGGCGATGACGCGCTCCGGGCGCAGGCCTGGCAGACCGCCACCGATGCCGGCGTAGGCGCCGGAAACGTGGGAGGAGGTGACCCAGGGGTATTCGCCGTAGATGAGATCACGGCCGGCACCCAGCTGGGCTTCGAACAGCAGGGTCTTGCCTTCGGCTTGCAGTGCCTTGAGGGGCATGCTGACGTTGCAGACGGCGTCCAGCCAGGGAGCAGACACTTCCAGCAGCCAGTCGGCCATCTCCTGGGCGGTCTGGGTGAATTCGAAGTCCGGATAGAGAGCCTTCATCTGCGGCAGTTTCCAGTCCAGCATGAACTGGATGCGCTCGACCAGCACGTCCGGCTGTTTCAGCCAGCCCACCAGGATCGCTTTTTTCATGACCCGATCACCGTAAGCCGGGGCGATGCCCTGACGGGTGGAGCCGTATGCGCCGTCACCCAGGCGTTGCTCTTCCAGGGTGTCTTCCAGCGCGTGCAGCGGCAGGCAGAGGGTGGCACGGTCAGAGATGGCGAGCTTGGGAATGACGCCGGAGGCCTTGACCTCTTCCAGCTCGACGGTGAGCTTCTCGGGGCTGATCACCATGCCGGGGCCCAGCACGACCAGGCAATCCGGGTTGAAGACGCCGCTCGGCACCTGGTGCAGCTTGAAGGTGCCCAGATCGTTGACCACGGTGTGGCCGGCGTTGTTGCCGCCCTGGAAACGAATACTGGCGCCAGCCTGGCCTGCCAGATAATCGACGATGCGGCCTTTGCCTTCATCACCCCAGTTAGCACCTACGACTACGATAGACGACATGACTCTTTCTCCTAAGACGTTAGGCGTCCATCCTAGGAGCCCCGTGAGGATTAGAAAAATTAATTATCTTTATAATTCCGATAAGGAAGCCATATAATTCCGGTGCCATTATCGACACCGCGCTCCCTTGTGTGGTGACCGTGCCCTGGCGGCGCTGGCCCAGCCATCGACCCGGGAGAAGAGGAACCCCATGCTGGACATTCACTGGCTGCACACCTTCGTCACCCTGGCCCGGTTGCAGCACTTCGGCCAGACGGCCACCGAACTGCACATGACGCAACCCAATGTGAGCCTGCACCTCAAGAATCTGGAGCAGGCGACCCGGGTCAAGCTGGTGGAGCGTAGCCCGTTTCGCCTGACCCAGGCGGGGGAGCGGCTGCTGCAAAGCGCCGAGCGCGCCATCAACGAGTTGCAGCTCTGCCAGTCCGATCTCAATGCCCTGAGCCAGTTGAGCCAGGGGACGCTCGCCATCGCCGCCAGCGACATCATCTCGCGCCTGCTGCTCATCCAGCCGTTCCAGCGCTTCAAGCAGGCCTTCCCCGGCATCGACCTCACCCTGTTCAACACCACCTCGGATCAGGCGGCGGATCTGGTGCGGGCGGGCAAGGCGGATCTGGGCTTCGTGATGGCACAAAAGCGCAGCGAGCCGCTCTTCTACACCGAGTTGCAGCAGGTGACCTGGTGTGCCCTGGGGCACGGCCTGGCCCGCTGGCAGGCGCGGGCCAGCTCGGGGGAGAGCGATCCTCTGGACGAGCCGACCCTGATCCTGCTGGGGCACGACACCCGGACCCGGGCATTGATCGATCCCTCCCTGCCCCTGCTCGGCCTGCCGAGCTGCCGCATCATGGAGGTGGGGAGCGTGGATGCCCAGCTCGACTGGGCCGAGGCGGGTTTTGGCGTCGCCATCGTGCCGGATTTCTCCCTGCACCCCAGGCTCAAGCTGACCGCCCCGGTGACCCGGCTCACCGATTTTCCCGGTACCAGCCTGGGGTACGTGGTGCGCCAGAACCAGGTGCTGTCCCGGGCCATCAAGCAGCTGCTGCACTGGGTGGAGGAGGAGATCCAGAATCCGGCGCTGCTGCTGGCGCCGTGACAGGCCAGGCGCCCGTTCCCGATAACCAAGAGGCCACCCCTGGGGTGGCCTCTTGGTTGGTGTTCATTGCCCGGCGGGGGTTGTGGTCCCCACCGCATGGCTGGGCGGGCTGGCCGGCATGGCCTCCGGTGATGGCGCCTCCAGCGGCGTTGCCGACGAGGCGGGCGCCTCAGGCGGGGTCAGGGGATGGCCTGGTGCCAGGGTTGCGCTGCCCGGTGTGGGCGGCTCGGTCAGGGCCGGGGCCTGGTTGGTGGAGGCCGCCCCCGAACTGGTTGAGAGGGTCGCGGCGGCCGGCTGCTCCGGCAAGGTGTCGGACCCCTCCAGTGGCGCGGTGCCTTCCTGGGGGCCTGCCCCATCGGTCGGTGTGGCCGCGCTGCTCGCCGGGGGCAAGGTTGGCAGGGCGCCCGAGGTGGCCACGGCACCGGATGCCGTGAGGGTGTCCGCCGGGAGGGTGGGCACGGCATCCAGCATGCCGGGATGGAGCAGGGCGATGCTGCCCGCCTGCATGCCTTCCCAGGTGAGGGTGGTCAGTGCCGGATGCAGCCGGGTGAACTGCTTGAGCCGCTCGTTCAGCACGTCCCGCAGGGTGCGCACCTCGCTCTCGGGCAGGCTTGCCAGCGCCACCAGTTCGGCGGTGACGGCGAAGGTGTTGACACCGCTTGTCTGCCCCGGATAGAGGTTGGCGCCGATGCGGCTGCGATCATAGTAGGGGTGCTGCTTGAGCAGCTTGTCCACCTGTTCCCCCTCGATGGGAATGAGGCGGGCCTGACAGCGGCCGGTGAGATCGCCGATGGCCTGATTGGGGTGACCGGCGACCACGAAGGCGGCATCCAGGGTGCCGTCACAGAGCCCCTCCAGCCGGTTGCCCGGGGAGATCACAGGCGGTCGGCTGAAGTCGGCGACCCGCCACCCCATGGCATCGAGCAGGGCCCGGCTGGTGACCCTGTCCCCGGAGTTGGGGGCGCCGACATCGACCCGCTTGCCCTTGATGTCGGCCAGGGTGGTGATGTTGCTGGTGGCGCTGGCAATCAGGGTCAGGGACTCCTTGTGGAGCCGCAACAGGCTGCGCAGCTGATCGTCCGGGGCCTGGCCCGCGAAGGGGCCGGTGCCGTGCACCGCATGGTAGAGCACATCCGACTGCATCAGGGCGAGCTGTACCTCTCCCTTGGCGAGGGCCGCCAGATTGGCGATGGAGCCCGAGGTACTCTGCACCGTGCAGTGTAGGCCGTGGCGGGCACTCTCCTCGTTGAGCAGGCGGCAGATGGCCCCCCCTGTGGGGTAGTAGACGCCGTTGAGGGCTCCCGTACCGATGGTGACATAGGCGGGGGAGGCGAAGAGGGAGGGCGCCAGCACGGCCGCAAGCCAGGGCAGGGCGGTACGTGACAGACGCAACAGGGCAGAGAAGGCGAATGGGCGCATAGTGGACCGAAACCGTGGCTGAACATGAGGAGGAGGCGGGCTCATCCGGTGATGAGCCTCATCTTATCCGTATCAGACGGGAAGCTGAACGGATTTTACCGCTTTTGCGCGCACCGGGCGGCCTGGGGCCGCCGCCCGGGACGGTTCGCTAGCGGGTCTGGAGAATGGCTTTCTCCATGCGGGCCAGGGCCTCGGTGAGACGGGCCCGGGTGCAACCAAAGTTGAGTCGCACGAACTGGCCGTTGCCGAACTGGGCTCCGGGGGAGAGACCCACGCCCGCCTGTTCGAAGAAGGCGACGGGATCGTCCAGGCCCAGGGCGCTCATGTCGATCCAGGCGAGGTAGGTGGCCTGGTTGCGGGCCAGCTTGACGCCGGGCCAGCGGGCCACGGCCTGCTCGATCAGGGCCAGGTTGCCGGTCAGGTAGTCGAGCTGTTCATTCAGCCACTGCTCGCCCCCCTCATAGGCCGCCTCGGCCGCCACGAACCCCAGCAGATTGACGTCGGCGCTGATGCCGCGCATTGCCTGTTGCAGCTTGAGCCGCAGGCGGGCATTGGGGATCACGGCGAAGGAGCAGCACAGGCCCGCGATGTTGAAGGTCTTGCTCGGCGCCATCATGACGGCGGAGCGCTCGGCCGCCTCCAGGCTCAGGGCACCATAGGGGATGTGGCGGGCATCTTTGTCCAGCAGCAGGTCGCAGTGGATTTCGTCGGAGCAGATCACCAGGTTGTGGCGCTCGGCGATGGCGTCGATGGCCAGCAGCTCTTCCCGGGTGAAGACGGTGCCACCCGGGTTGTGGGGGTTGCACAGCAGCAGCAGATCCGCCGAGGGGGCCTGACGCTCAAGCTCTTCGAGATCCAGCACCCAGCGGCCTTCTTCCTCCACCACGGGGACGGTGAGCAGGGGGCGGTCATTGAAGCCCGGTGCCTGCAGGAAGGGGTAGTAGACCGGCTTGGGGGTGATGATGCCGCGCCCGTGCTGGCTCCAGGCCTTGCAGGCGAGATTGAGGCCCGGCACCACCCCGGGCAGGAAGACGAGCCATTCGGGCTGGATGGTCCAGCCATAGCGGCTGGCCAGACGCGATACGATCAGTTCGATGAGCCGGGGAGAGGGGCGCGAATAGCCGAAGATGCCGTGGGCGACCCGTTTGGTAAGGGCCTCCAGTACGGCGGGGGGAGAGACGAAGTCGGTGTCTGCGACCCACATGGGCAGGACATCCTGACCCTTGTATTTGTCCCATTTCAGGCTCATGGTACCGCTGCGATCTATTTCCCGGTCAAAATCAAACATGTTAAATCCTTGTACTGGCGCTGGATGGGCTTCCAATGTACGGACTTGGACGCCCCCCCGCAACCCTTGAGGTGGCTGTTGATAATGACATAAAATAGCCGCCGCCATACGCCAAGCCCGCCCGCATCTGGCTCCTTTTTTTCTTCCATATCAATGGTATCTCTATGAGTTTGCTGTCTGTTGCCCGCAAGAGGCCGGATCCCGTCTCTCTCTCGTTTCTCGCCGTGACCTTCATGACCGGGGTGGCGGTGGCGCTGCAGGTGCCGACCTTGAGCCTGTTTCTGGCCGAGGAGGTGCAGGTGCGCCCCTTCCTGGTGGGGCTCTTCTACACGGTGAACGCGGTGATCGGCATCCTCATCAGCCAGTGGCTCGGCCACCGCTCCGACAACAAGGGGGATCGCAAGCAGCTGATCCTGCGTTGCTGCTTCGCCGGCATCGTGCTCTCCCTGCTGTTTGCCTGGAACCGGCAGTACTGGTTGCTGGTGAGCCTGGGGGTGCTGCTGGCGAGCCTGACCGCCACCGCCAGCCCGCAGCTGTTCGCCCTGGCGCGGGAATACGCCGACAGCCGCAACAAACAGGCCGACATGTTCAGCTCGGTGCTGCGGGCCCAGTTCTCCCTGGCCTGGGTGATAGGGCCGCCCATCGCCTTCGCGCTCGCCATCGGCTACGGCTTCGAGGTGATGTATCTGGCCTCGGCGCTGGCCTATGTCATCTGCGCCTTCGTGGTGTGGCGCTGGCTTCCCTCCCTGCCGCTGCCGGTGATGGACAGCGAGGTGGAGCGGGTGAGCAGCTGGCGGGATCCGTCGGTGCGGGCGCTCTTCATCGCCTCCACCCTGATGTGGACCTGCAACAGCATGTACCTCATCAACATGCCCCTCTACATCACCCGCGAGCTGGGGCTGGAGGAGAAGCTGGCCGGTTTGCTGATGGGCACGGCGGCGGCCCTGGAGATCCCCTTCATGCTGCTGGCGGGCTACTACACCCGGCGCTTTGGCAAGCGGCCCATGATGCTGCTGGCGGTGCTGGCCGGGGTCGGTTTCTATGGCGGTCTCGTGACCCTGTCGAGCCAGCATGCCCTCATTGCGCTGCAACTGCTCAATGCCATCTTCATCGGCATCGTGGCCGGCATCGGCATGTCCTATTTCCAGGACTTGATGCCGGGGCGCGCCGGGGTGGCGACCACGCTCTTTTCCAACAGCATCCGCACCGGCTCCATCATGGCGGGGGCCATCGCGGGGACGGTGGCGGAGCTCTGGAGCTTCCACGGGGTCTTCATGGTGGCGGCGGCCCTGGCGCTGATGGCGCTGGCCGCCTGCTGGCGGGTCCCCAACGTATAGGGGATGCAAAAAGGAGCCGATGCCAGGATGTGCCGGCACCTGTGCCCCGGTCGTGCGGGGCTGAAGCGGCCTTACCTGGGGTTCTCTCCCTGGTATTCGATGCGCAGGCAGCGCAGCAGCAGCTCGGCCGCCGGCCCCAGCGCCTCCACCGAGGGGGTGAGCAGGTAGGTGTAGAGATAGCGTTCGTTGCCGCCGGTGAGATCGAGCTGCACCAGCGAGCCCTCGGCGAGCTCCTCCTGCACCAGGTGGCGGGGCACCCAGGCGTAACCCATGCCAAGGCGCACCATGTTGAGCACCTCATGATAGTGGGTCGCCTTCCAGCCGGTGTCGTCCGCATCGTTCCAGTCCACCGAGCGGTGGATGGGGGGATGCAGGCTTATCTGGTTGTGGCTGGCCAGCACCTCGGCGGTGATGGGCTCTCCCTGCTCCGCAAGGGGGTGGCCCGCTGCGCACAGAGGAAGCAGACAGACTTCGTCCAGCGGCAGGCCGGTGCGATCCTGGGGCAGGTGCTCGGAGAGCATCAGATCTCCTGCCTGCAGCGCATTGAAGTGGCAGTGGATCCGCTCGTGCAGGTTGATGCGGCATCCGCGGCTGCGGGGATAGAAGTGGGCCAGCGCCCGGTAGAGGCGCTCCCGCGGCTGCACCACGGACACATAGAGGTTGATCTGCGGCTCCCACTGCCGCTCCAGGTTGTTGGCCAGGTTCTCCAGCTCTTCCACCTGCTGGCTGAGCTGGCGCGCCCGCTTGAGGAAGATCTCCCCCGCCGGCGTCAGCACCGCCTTGCGCCCCCGCACCTCCAGCAGGGCCACCCCCAGACTCTGTTGCAGCTTGGCAACCGCATGATTGAGGGAGGATTGGCTCTTGTTCAGCGCCTCGGCAGCCTGGGCATAACCGCCGCAGTCCACCACCGCCTGAAAGATCCGCCATTGCTCAAACGTGCTCTTGGGACGAAACATAGTGCAACCTGTCTGGGGCCGATGGGATTCAACAGGGCGCGCCTTGGCACCCCCTCTTCACTGTAATCCCATCCGGTTGATTTGTTGATTTATTTGGGCTGGGCCACGAAGGTCTTGCCGCTCTGGCCCTGACTGTCACGCCCCATCAGGTAGAGATAGAGGGGCATCAGATCGGCCGGGGTCTTGAGGGTTTGCGGATCTTCCGCCGGGAAGGCGCTGGCCCGCATCCTGGTGCGGGTGCCGCCCGGGTTCAGGGTGTTGACCCGCACCCTGGTGTTCTCCAGCTCGTCCGCCAGCACCTCCATCATGCCTTCGACGGCGAACTTGGAAATGGCATAGGTGCCCCAGTAGGCGCGCCCCTTGCGGCCCACGCTGGAGGAGGTGTAGACGATGGACGCCTCGCCGTGCTCCTTGGCGGTCTGGCGAAGGAGGGGCAGCAGCGCCTGGGTCAGCAGGAATTCGGATTTGACGTTGACCTGCATCACCTCGTCCCACTCCTGCTCCTGAATGTGTTCGAACGGCGACAGGGTGCCGAGCAGCCCGGCGTTGAACAGCACGCCGTCGAGGCGGCCGAACTGCTGGGCGAAGGTCTCCGCCATGCCGCGGTAGTGGGCGGCAGTAGCCCCTTTCAAGTCCACTGGCACGATGGCGGGCAGGGGGTGACCGGCCGCTTCAATCTGGTCGTAGACCGCCTCCAGCTTGGTACTGGTACGCCCGAGCAGGATCACGGTGGCGCCGTGGGCCGCATAGGTGAGGGCTGCTTCGCGGCCGATGCCGTCACCGGCACCCGTCACCAGAATGACCTTGTCCTTGAGCAGATCACGGGGGGCCTGATAGTCGAGCATGTGGACTCCTGTTAACAATGCCTGGCGGCTTGGCGCAACGAATCGAGTGGGCAAGTGTACTGATCCGGCCCGGCAGTTGACCAGTATGAGACGGCAAAAATGTGAATAAAACAGGGCGATAGCATCGATCCCTCCGCCCTTGGCACGGGAGATGGCAGAGTTTTTGCGCGAGGGGGGCAAACTCCTTACTATGTGAAAAAACCGGACATTGAGCGGAGCATCAAGTGGCATTTTTGACCGAATACGGCCTGTTTCTGGCCAAGACCCTCACCTTCTTGCTGGCCATCGGCGCCGTCATCCTGATGGTGGCGAGCAGCCGCCAGCCCAAATCCCGCAAGGGGGAGCTGGTGGTGACCGATCTCTCCGGCGAGCTGGAGCAGGGGCGCCATCAACTGCAGGCAGCCCTGGCGGGCAAGGCCGAGCGCAAGCAGATGGAGAAGACCCGCAAGGCGGAGCACAAGGCCAAAGCCAAGGGGGAGGATGAGCGCAGCCGGCTGTTCGTCATCGACTTCAACGGCAGCATGGATGCCAAGGAGGTGGCCTCCCTGCGGGAAGAGGTGAGTGCCGTGATAGGCGTGGCCCGGCCCGGGGACGAGGTGCTGCTGCGCCTCGAATCCGGCGGCGGCGTGGTGCACGGCTACGGCCTGGCCGCCTCCCAGTTGCAGCGGCTGCGGGACAAGGACATCACGCTGACCGTGGCCATCGACAAGGTGGCGGCGAGCGGTGGCTACATGATGGCCTGCGTCGCGGACAAGATCCTGGCGGCGCCGTTCGCCATCGTCGGCTCCATCGGGGTGATTGCCCAGATGCCGAACTTCAACAAGCTGCTCAAGAAGCACGACATCGAATTCGAGATGCACACCGCAGGCCAGTACAAGCGCACCATCACCATGTTCGGCGAGAACGACGATCTGGGGCGGGAGAAGTTTCGCGAGGAGCTGGGGGCCATCCACGAACAGTTCAAGGCCTTCGTGGCCGAGCACAGACCCGGTCTCGACATCGACAAGGTGACCACCGGCGAGCATTGGCTGGCGAGCCAGGCCAAGCAGCTCGGACTGGTGGATGCGCTTTGCACCAGCGATGACTACCTGCTGGCCCAGGCCAGCCATCACAAGGTGGTCGGCATCCGCTACAGCAAACCCAGGAGCCTGACCCAGAAGCTTGGCAAGCAGGCGGCACTGGGGCTGGAGGCCGGCCTTGGCCGGCTGTGGCAGCAGAGCCCCTGGCGCTGAGAACCTGTTTCGAGCTTACTGCGAGGTCGTGATCAAGGCTCATGTGCTGCTCGGAATCCTCATGTGTATCTACACACTCCGGTTCCTGCGCTGCTCTTCACCTTGCTGACGATCTCTCGCTACAGCTCGTGAACAGGTTTTATAGCTCAGTGCAAAGGACTAAAAAGAGAGCCGGGCATTGCCCGGCTCTCTTTTTTTATTGCGTCGGCTCTGCAGGCCGATGGCGCACCTCAGCGCTGGAAGGGGTAGACGGAACCGAGTTTCAGGATCTGGGTCAGCTCGTCCAGGGCGGTGCGGGTCTCCAGCACCAGGGAGGGGTCCCGCAGATCGTCCAGCGCCAGGCTGTCGCGATAGTGCTTCTCGACCCACTGATCCAGGCGGGCAAACTGGCTGTCGGTGATGAGGCAGGCCGGGTTGACCGCGGCGAGCTCGGTGTCGTTCATGGCGACCCGCAGGCGCAGGCAGGCGGGGCCGCCGCCGTTTCTCATGCTCTGCTTCACGTCCATGTAGTGGACGTCCTTGATGGGGGTGCCCAGGGTCACCAGCCTGGCCAGATAGGCGGACACCGCCGGGTTGTCGCGGCATTCGGTGGGGGCGATGATCGCCATCTCGCCGGATGGCAGGGTGAGGATCTGGGTGTTGAACAGGTAGGACTTCACCGCATCCTGCACCGACACCTCTGCAGTCGGCACCTCGATGAAGTGCAGTTCCCCGTCGCCGAACTTGGTACGCACCTCGGCCAGCGCCGCCTCGGTATGGAGGAACGCCTGCTGGTGGAAGAAGAGCACGTTCTGGTTGCCCACCGCGATGACATCGTTGTGGAACACCCCCTGATCGATCACGTCCGGGTTCTGCTGAATGAATACCGCGCTCTCATCCCCAAGGCCATGCAGGCGGGCGATGGCCTGGCTCGCTTCCAGGGTCTGGCGGGCCGGATAGCGTTTGGGGGCGGGCTGGGAGACGTCGAAGGCGCTGCGGCCATAGACGAACAGCTCGACCCCCGCTTCGCCATAGGCGCGGCACAGCCGGGTGTGGTTGGCGGCGCCTTCGTCACCGAAGTGGTCGTTCTCCGGCAGATGCTGGTGGTGATAGAAGTGGCGATCGTTGTTGAACACGGCCCGCAGGATGCGCCCGGTCACCTCGGGCTCCAGGGAGCGGTGGAACTTGTTGGTCAGGTTGGCGGGGGTGAAGTGAATGCGGCCATCCTGGGTGTCGGCGCTCGGGGAGACGGTGGCGGCGTTGGCGGTCCACATGCTGGAGGCGGAGTAGCAGGCGGCCAGCACGGCGGGGGCCTGTCTGGCGGCCTGGGTCAGGACGCTGGCATCGTTGCCGGTGAAGCCCAGGCGGCGCAGGGTCGCGAGATCCGGTCTCTCCTGGGGAGCCAGCACGCCCTGCACCATGCCGAGGTCGGTCAGCGCCTTCATCTTGCGCAGCCCCTGCTTGGCCGCTTCCTTGGGGTTGGAGGCCTCTTTGGCGTTGCTCTGGGAGGCGACGTTGCCATAGGAGAGGCCGGCATAGTTGTGGGTGGGGCCGACCAGGCCGTCGAAGTTGACCTCGAAGTGCTTCATGATCACATCCTTTCGATTTTTATATGGGGAGCGGTTCCTTCCGCGCACAAAGCTGCGGTGTGCGGCCATTATAAAGAGATTTCATCCTTTGTAACAAGCTGATAACCAGAATGGGTTTTTATGTCACAAGGGTGGCTGGATATGTCATTTCCAATCTAAAAAAGGGGGGGATATAGCATAAAAACAAAAAAGCGGTTGCTTCCCGCGCCTCGGCTTCGCATTAATAAATAAAGAAGCAGGGCG
This sequence comes from Aeromonas sp. 25-248, assembly GCF_053005425.1. Lineage (NCBI taxonomy): Bacteria > Pseudomonadati > Pseudomonadota > Gammaproteobacteria > Aeromonadales > Aeromonadaceae > Aeromonas > Aeromonas sp. 25-248. The sequence goes on from NZ_JBRKTB010000004.1 coordinate 54,418, forward strand.
GTTCGGGCTGTCGGGCAAATTGACCCGCAAGATTGCTTTTTCCCGTCAAATCTCTTATACAGCCCCACAAAACCGCACGCCAACCCCGTCGGGTGCAATGAGGATAATAGTTACAGCATGGGCAAATCACTGGTCATCGTGGAGTCTCCGGCCAAGGCCAAGACCATCAACAAATATTTGGGCAAGGACTACGTGGTGAAATCCAGCGTAGGCCACGTGCGCGATCTGCCGACCAGCGGCAGCGCCAGCACCGAGCCCAAAAAACCTGTCATTCGCGGCATCAAGCTCAGCGAATCCGAGAAGGCGGCCAAGGATCGCAACGCCCTGTTCTCAAGGATGGGCATCAACCCGACCGCAGGCTGGCAGGCCAACTACCAGATTTTGCCCGGCAAGGAAAAAGTGGTCAGCGAGTTGCAAAGTCTGGCCGCCAAGGCTGACACCATCTATCTCGCAACCGACTTGGATAGAGAGGGGGAAGCGATCGCCTGGCACCTGCGCGAGATCATCGGTGGCGACGACAGCCGCTACAAGCGCGTGGTGTTCAACGAGATCACCAAGAGCGCCATCCAGGAGGCGTTCGCCCAGCCGTCCGAGCTGAACATTCATCGCGTCAACGCCCAGCAGGCCCGTCGTTTCCTCGACAGGGTGGTGGGCTACATGGTCTCCCCGCTCTTGTGGAAGAAGCTGGCCCGCGGCCTCTCCGCCGGTCGGGTGCAATCCGTCGCGGTGCGCCTCATCGTCGACAAGGAGCGGGAGATCAAGGCGTTCGTGCCGGTGGAGTTCTGGGATCTCAACGCCGACCTGCTCACCGCCGAGAAGAGCGAGCTGCGCATGGAGGTGGTCAGCCGCAACGGAGCCGACTTCAAGCCGGTGACCCAGGCCGAGACCTTCGCCGCCGTGGCGGCCCTGGAAGGGGTCGACTACAAGGTGGTCAACCGTGAAGACAAGCCGACCGGCTCCAAGCCGTCCGCTCCCTTCATCACCTCCACCCTGCAGCAGGCCGCTTCTACCCGTCTGAGCTTCGGGGTCAAGAAGACCATGATGATGGCCCAGCGTCTCTATGAAGCGGGTTACATCACCTATATGCGTACCGACTCCACCAACCTCAGCAAAGAGGCGGTGGACGCGGTGCGGGAATACATCGGCGAGCAGTATGGCGCAGCCTACCTGCCGAGCGATCCGAACCTCTACGGCGCCAAGGCCAATGCCCAGGAGGCCCACGAGGCGATCCGCCCCTCCAGCGTCCAGGTGACTGCCGAGATGCTGGAAGGGATGGAGCCCGATGCCATGCGGCTCTATGACCTCATCTGGCGCCAATTTGTCGCCTGCCAGATGACCCCGGCCCAGTACGACTCCTCCACCCTGACCGTCAAGGCAGGGGAGTTCGAGCTCAAGGCGCGCGGTCGCACCCTGCGTTTCGCCGGCTGGACCAAGGCCCTGCCGCCCATGGGCCGCAAGGGTGAAGACAGCCAGCTGCCGGCGGTGACCGTCGGCGAGGTGCTGAAACTGGTCAAGCTGGATCCGCGCCAGCACTTCACCAAGCCGCCCGCCCGCTTCACCGAAGCGGCCCTGGTACGCGAGCTGGAAAAGCGCGGCATCGGCCGTCCGTCCACTTACGCCTCCATCATCTCCACCATCGTCGACCGTGGGTATGTGCGGGTCGAGAGCCGCCGCTTCTTCGCCGAGAAGATGGGGGAGATCGTCACCGACCGCCTGGTGGAAAACTTCGTCGAGCTGATGAACTACGAGTTCACCGCCAAGATGGAAGACAAGCTCGACGGCATCGCCGAGGGGAGCCTGGAGTGGAAGAAGGTGCTCGACGCCTTCTACGCCGAGTTCACCCAGGAGCTGGAGCAGGCCGACAAGCCCCATGAAGAGGGAGGCATGCGTGCCAACCAGATGGTGTTGACCGATATCGACTGCCCGGATTGTGGCCGCAAGATGGGTATCCGTACCGCCACCACCGGCGTCTTCCTCGGCTGCTCCGGCTATGCCCTGCCGCCCAAGGAGCGCTGCAAGAAGACCATCAACCTGGTCAGTGCGGACGAGTTCGTCTCCGCCACCGACGGGGACGAGGCGGAAACCGATGCGCTGCGTGCCAAGCATCGTTGCGGGATCTGCGGCACCGCCATGGACGCCTACATCATCGACGACAGCCGCAAGCTGCACGTCTGCGGTCGCAACCCGGATTGCGATGGCTACGAGGTGGAGCAGGGGCAGTTCAAGCTCAAGGGCTACGAAGGGCCGAGCATCGAGTGCGATCGCTGCGGCTCCGAGATGCAACTCAAGAACGGCCGTTTCGGCAAATACATGGGTTGCACCAACGAGAGCTGCAAGAACACCCGCAAGATCCTGAAAAATGGCGACATTGCACCGCCGAAAGAGGATCCGGTACCCCTGCCCGAGCTGAAATGCACCCAGTCCGACGCCCACTTCGTGCTGCGGGACGGCGCTGCCGGTCTCTTCCTGGCCGCCAGCAACTTCCCCAAATCCCGCGAGACCCGTGCGCCCCTGGTGGAGGAGCTCAAGCGCTTCCGCGATCGCCTCTCTCCCAAGCACCAGTACCTGGCGGACGCCCCGGCGTCAGATCCTGACGGAAACGCCTCCGTGGTGCGCTTCAGCCGCAAGACCAAGGAGCAGTACGTGATGACCGAGGTCAACGGCAAGGCGACCGGCTGGACAGCCCATTACGACAACGGAAAATGGCAGGAGAGCCTGCCCAAGGCGAAGAAAGCCTGATGGCGACGCCGCTCACGGCATGATGAAAGAGGCCCCTTGCGAGGGGCTTCTTTGTTGGTGGATGGCGATATACTGGAATGGCTGTATGGATGGCAGCGCAAGACAGGGATTTGTCATGGAGATACATGAAATACGGCCGGGCATGACCTGCCTGACCCGTGAAGGGACAGCCTATGTGCTGGAGGTGGACAGACAGAGTCTGCTGGTGCTCTTGCAACGGGAGGATGAGACCATCCCGGTACAGGTGCGCAGCGATGACATTCTGGGGCCCATTGCCGGCGACTAGGGAAGGAACGTGACGGAGGGCGACCACAGAGGCCCTCCCTTTGTTGCAAGAACGCCCATCCCTTCGGGACGTGCCAGCCTCGTCAGAAGGGAACCAGAAAGAGCAGCTCGGCCAGGTCGGGCTGCCACTGCCACTCCCGCATCCTGACCCGCCCGCCAATCACGGGCACCCCCTCCTCCTGCAGCAGCCCCGCTTGCTTGTCAAAGCCTGCGGATCCTTTTGGCAGCGAAATGGTGCCTGCCGCCCCCAGCACCCGGTGCCAGGGCAGCACCTTGTCGGTCTCCCGCAAGACTTTTCCCACCAGTCGTGCCCGTCCGGGCAGGCCCGCGAGATCCGCCACCTGGCCGTAGCTCACCACGCGGCCGGGGGGGATCAGGGCGAGGATCGCCTCGATGCGGGCCGTCTTGTCCAGGGGGGGCGCGTTCGTTCTCATGATGATGGCTCGTCAAAAACAGCAGAAGCGCCATTGTGGCGCTTCTGTCATGGGGCTGGCAATCTGTCAGCCGAAGGTCTGGCTCAGTCCCCTGAGCTCGCGGGCCCGCCTGAGCAGCTCCTGGCTGGAGTCGTCCACCGCCTGGATCTTCTGGCTGTTGGCGCGGGAGTATTCGGAGATCTGGTGGATGTTGCGGCTGATCTCCTCCACCACCACCTGCTGCTGCTCCGCGGCGGCGGCGATCTGGGTGGAGAATTCGGTCACCTGATCGATTTCACCCAGCACCAGGTGCAGGTTGCCTGATCCCTGGCGGGTCATCTCGACGCATTCCCGGGTCTGGGCCAGGTTGTCCTGCATCATGCCCTGCCAGCGCTCCAGGGTGTGCTGGATCTGGCTGATGCTGCCCTGGATCTGCTCGGTCGCCTTGTGGGTACGGGTCGACAGGGTGCGCACCTCGTCCGCCACCACCGCAAAGCCGCGCCCCTGCTCGCCGGCACGGGCGGCCTCGATGGCGGCGTTGAGGGCCAGCAGGTTGGTCTGCTCGGCGATGCCCTGGATTTCACCCATCACGCTGCCAATGCGCTCCGACTCGCTGGCGAGCTCCACCGCGGAGTGGAAGGCCTGCTCCGCCTGGCTGGCCAGCCTGGTCATCTGCTGCTGGGTCTGGTCCAGCTGTTCCACCGTGCTCTGGCAACTGCTGCGCGCCTCGGTCACCTGGCCGTTGGTGTCCTGGATATTGCGGGCAATCTCGTGTGCGGTGCTGGCCATCTGGGTCATGGCGGCCGCCATCTGCTGGGTCTGGGCATCCTGCTCGTTGATGTCGAGGAAGGCGCGGTGTGAGGAGTCCTGCAGATCGGTTGCCAGGGCCTGAAGCGGATGAGTGGCATCGTCGACCCGCCCCAGCACGGTGCGGATCCGGGCCTGCAGCATCTTCAGGTGAAAATCGGCGATGGCACCCGGGGCATCCCCCGAATAGACCAGCCGGGTCAGGCTGTCATATTGCTGACCGAGCTGCCTGAGATAGCGGGGCAGGGCGATGAGCTCGCGCCAGTAGGCGCCCGCGATGGCGAGGGGGGGGAGCAGCATCAGCAGCGCGGTGAGGGGGCCCTGGGTGAGGGCGGCCCAGACCAGCAGCGCCAGCAGCGGCAGGCCGAGCATCAGCGGCCTGAAACGGCGCAGCGAGGGGCGGGCCGGGGTGCCCCGTTGCTCGGCCGAAAGCAGGGCCCGATAGGCCTGGGCGGCAGCCTGCTTGAGCTGGGGGTCGGGCTTGCAGCGCACCGACTGGTAGCCGCTTATCTTGCCGTGCTCGTAGATGGGGGTGACGTAGGCGTCGACCCAGTAATAGCGGCCATCCTTGCAGCGGTTTTTCACCACCCCCCGCCAGGGGTTGCCCTCCTTGAGGCGATCCCAGAGGTCGGCGAAGGCGGCCTTGGGCATGTCGGGGTGGCGAACCAGGTTGTGGTTGTGGCCGACCAGTTCATCGACCTGATAACCGGCGATGCGGCAGAAGGCGGGGTTGGCGTAGGTAATGACGCCGCGCAGATCCGTGGTGGAGACGAGTTGCACGTCGGCGGGAAATTCCACTTCACTGTCCACGACCTGGGCGTGTTTGCGGGCCATAAGGGTAAGCTCCGATCTGTTTGCTGATTGTTATTGTGGCGGAACCGCAGGGAGATGCATCCCCTGTCTGGTTTCATCGGGGGCCTTATTTTGCCAACAAAGGCAGATGAAAAGTAGGGGCTAGGTTGGGTTTTTGTTGTTGATGGGTAAAAAAACGGCGACCAAAAGGTCGCCGAAAAGAAAAAGATAACACTACCTCTGTGGCACCCGGTAACGCACTTGCAACTGGTCGAGGATGTGCAGCTGGCCGGGCAGACGGGCGACGAAGTGCTCCCACACCTTGCGGGCGGGAGTGCTCCAGGCCACCTCTGCCGTGGCCAGCATGCGCGGGAACAACATGTAGTCGAGACGATCGCGAGAGGTGATCAGTTCCGACCACAAGGGGCTCAGCACCCCCAGGATGTTATCGTTGGCATGGAAATCGGCCGGGGCAGGATCGCATGCATGCACCTGCGCCAGGTTGAGGGTACCCGCCCAGTAGAGTCCCGGCTCGTGGATGTCCTGACTCCAGGCGAGATCCAGATAGAGGTGCTGGGCAGGCGCCATCACCACGGGGTAACCGGATGCGGCGGCATCCAGGCCGGCCTGGAAGCTGGTCCAGGCGAAGACGGTGGCCTCCCGGCTCACCTTGTCACCGTGCAGTATCTCTTCCCACCCCAGCATCTGCTTGCCCTTGCCAGCCAGGTACTGCTGGCAGTGGCGCAGCAGGTGGCCCTGCAGCTCGCGGCAATCCTGATACCCTTGCTCGGCCATCAGCTGCTGGCAGGCGGGACTGTCGGTCCAGACGCCGGTGGGCACTTCGTCCCCCCCCATGTGAACCTGACTCCCTGGGAAGAGATCGCACACCTCGTCCATCACTGCGTCCAGGAACCGGTAGGTGCCGGGCAGGGCCGGGTTCAGCACGTTGTCGTCGAAATATTGCACCGAGAGGTAGCGGGAGCGGTCTGCCTCTTCCACCAGCAGCTCGGGCAGCGCCTTGATGGCGGCGTGACAGTGCCCCGGGATGTCTATTTCCGGAATGATGGTGATGCCAAGCCCGGCGGCGTAGGCGACCAGCTCGCGCACCTCGCTCTGGGTGTAGTAACCGCCATAAGGGTCGGGGCCGCCGCTCAGCTGAGGCCCCACCGCCAGGCCATGGCCGCGCCAGGCACCCACGGCGGTCAGCTGGGGGAAGGCCTTGATCTCCAGGCGCCACCCCTCGTCATCGGTCAGGTGCCAGTGGAAGCGGTTGAACTTGTAGAGGCTCATCTGCTTGAGCAGGCGCTTGAGGGTGGCGAGGGAGTGGAAGTGGCGGGCACAGTCGAGGAAGATGCCGCGAAAACCGAAGCGCGGTGCATCCCGCACCGTCAGGCAGGGCAGGCTCTCTCCGTGTTGCAGCGCCCACTGGGCCAGGCTCACCAGTCCGTGTCGCCAGCCCGCCTCGCCGGCGGCCCGGATGACGATCTCCTCCGGCGTGATGGTGAGCTCATACCCCTCGGGGGGAAGTGTCGCCTCGACGAGGTGGATCTCCGCATCGTGATCCTGGGTCAGGGCCAGGCCTGTCAGCTCGTTGAAATGGGCTAGCAGGGAGGCGAGGGGAACGGGGCCGTCGACGTGGGCCCGCTCTGCCAGCCGGAAGTTGCCTTCTGTATAAATCAGGTGGGCGGGCTGGGGCACGAGGCCGTTGACGGCCTCCACCTGTGGCAGGTCGGGGCCCGGGGAGGGCGGGTTGGTCAGGCCAAGGTCTTCCCCCTCCAGCACCAGGGGTTGCAGCTGTCCCTTGCTCTCCAGGCTCAGGAAGAAACCCTTGGGCATATCGGAGTCATGCTTGAGCGGGGTGTTGCGACAGCAGAAGCGCAGCTCGCTCACCCCCTCGTGGTGCACCATGACCTTGTAACTGCCGCTCTGGCGCTCCAGGGCGCCCCCTTCGATCGAGTGGGGATCGATCTGGCGGGCGAGGCAGAAGTGGAGTTTCCAGGGGGCTGCCGGGAGTTGGCTCAGGGTGAAGCGAAACCAGACATCGTCACCGTCACGGTGATCGACCCGGGTGTGGATCAGGGGTGCGGACATGGGAATTCCTCTGATGGGGTGAAGGAAACGGGAACCTGTCCCGCAGGTGTTGTCGGCCCGACCAGGCTCAGGGATGCAGACATGGCAGCGCCTCCGTCCTGGCAAACAGGATGGCCCCCTCCAGCGCGTCGCGCTTGGGGGCGACCAGATGGAAGTGGCCCAGACGGGGGGCGAGGCGCGTGCCGATGCCACCCAGCAGGGCGATCCGGTCTGCCCCGAGCTGGGTCATGCCCTCCAGCAGCATTCCGAGCTGGGCACAGGTCTCATCCAGCAGGGCGGTGGCGAGCTCGTCCCCGTCGCTCGCGGCATCGAAGACCCAGGGGGCGAAGCGGCCATAGTCGGCCGGGATGGCGCGGGCGGCCCAGCGCACCACCTCGGCCTGATCCCGCTTGAAGTGATCCATCAGGCGCACCGCCAGGGTGCTGGGGGGCAGGATGCCGTCGTGGCAGAGCAGGGACTGCTGGATGGCGCGCAGCCCCAGCCAGGCGCCGCTGCCGAGATCCGAGACGGGGAAGCCGCGACCCGAGCAGGTGCGAAGGCGTCCCTCCCGGTAGATGAGCCCCGCCGAGCCGGTGCCCGCGATCAGGATGGCCCCCTCCTGGCCGTCGAAGGCGCCGAGGCAGGCACCAAAGGCATCGGAGGTGAGCTTCACCCGCGCAAACGGGAAGGGCATGGTCAGCATGGCGTGGTAGCAGTCGGCGAGCTCGGCGGAGGCGAGTGCGAGCCCGACTCCCATCCGCTGTTCGCTCTCCCTGGGCAGACCCGCGTCGATGCGGGCCTGATCGATGGCAGCCAGCACATGGCCGTGGGCGAGGGCGATGCCCAGCTCCAGATTGGAGCCGGCGGCGCGCCCCTCGCCGAGCAGCTTGCCTGCGTTGTTGCGAATGCGGGCCCGGGTGTGGGTGCCGCCGCCGTCCACCCCGACCCAGAACTCAATCATGGGGGCCTCCCTGCGCGCTTTGCCAGGTGACGGCCAGGGTAAACCTGGCTGGCGGTATGGAGGATCCAGGGCTCTCCCCGGTGCCAGTGATGTGTGAACCGCTCTCAATCATGGTGGCCTCCTTGTGCGCTCTGCCAGGTGATGGCCAGGGCGAACCAGGCGGCGTGCGGGATCCATTGCTCCCCCCAGCGCCAGTTCTGATCCAGCCGATCCTTGTACGCCTCTGGAATAAAGGCCACGTCATTTTCGTCATCGAAGCCGGCGGTGATGCCGTTGCAGATCCCCCCCTGCGCATTGGGGTAGCCGGCGGTGTATTCCGGGTTGTTGATGCCCTGACCCGCCAGCATGCAGGCGTTGAAGGGGTTTCTCCCCAGGATCCAGTCGAGCTGCTGCTGGCCGAAGGTGCGCAGCAGTGCGCTCTGCCCGGGCAGGTGCTGTGCGGCAGCAAATGCCATGGCGGCGAGCGATGCCAGCCGGGCGTTCTCCCCCTGCCACCAGTAACCGGATTCGTTGTGGTGGGGCATAAAGAAGCTGATGCGCGCTTCTTCGCCGACACCTTTCACATACTGGCGGGCGAGGGCGAAGGGATTGCCTGCCCGGGCCGCGAGAGCCAGCTCGGCGGCCAGGGCCTGCTCGGCGACGGTCCTGGCCGCCCACTGGCGCGCCGGATCCGGCTCGATGGCGAGATACTCCAGCAGCGCCAGTACCGGCAGGCCCGCCTCGGCGGCGTGGTAGTAGGGGCGAGAGCCATCGTCGTTGGCGGCCCAATGGTGGCCGAGATCGGGGTGGGCACGCTGGCGGGCGCACAGCCGGCCGGCCCGATCCCGCGCCTCGGCGAGCCACTCGGCGCCCAGCGTTCTGGTGAGCTCGACCGCCGCCAGCAGGGCGCAGTAGTCGTCGATGATGTTCTCGACCCCGTCATCCAGGTAGGCGAGGTTGTGCTCGCGCAGGTGCAGGTAGCCGCGGCTGGCCGCGTCGGCGTACTGGCTTGTGTCAAGGTCGCCGCCGCTCTGTTCCCGGGCGGCGCGGGCCAGGGCGGCGATGGCCATGCCACCCCCCTGGCGAAAGCCCGCCTGCCAGTGGGCGGACTTGATCCCCTGCTGGGTCGAATAGGCGCACAGTTCCCGCTGCTCGGGATCCTTGCTCCACTTGTCGAACAGGGTCATGTAGAAAAAGCCGCGCTCGTCCTGCATCCGGCAGAGAAAATCCGCCCCGTGCAACCCCTCGTCATTGAGCCGTTTGCACAGGTTCACCCCGTCGATATCACGACGTGTCGCCAGGAGTTCCCGGCACTTGAGCAGGGACCAGACCACCATGGGGGTCTGCTGGGGATTGAGGTAGTTGGCGTAGGAGAGGTGACTCAGGTACTTGCTCATGTCGCCGCTGGCGTCGAACCAGCCGCCATGTACGTCCCGGCGCTGATCGGTGCCAAAGAGGCGTGCCCTGCGGTCCGCCCGGTCGAAGGTGCCGCTGGCGCGTTGTCCCTTGAAGTAGTGGATAACATCGGAGAGGCAGCGGCGCGCCAGCAGCCCCCGGTCGATGGCAAAGGGGGGGGAGCGCACCAGATGCTCCTGCGCTTCCGTGGTCACGACGGCCTCCAGCCGGTAGTGGCCGGGCTCGGTGAAGGCGGAGAAATCGGCCCGCCAGTAGTGGCGCCCCTGCCAGCCGGGGACGCATCCCGCTGCCACCAGAGGCGCCTCCAGCAAAAGGTGGTCGTCCTCCTGGCGCAGCAACCTGACGTGGCCGCGGATATCGAGGTCGGCGCCGCACTGCAGCAGGACGCTCTTCTCCCCGTCACATTCGTAACCCACCTGGTTGATCAAAAGTTCCATCAAGGTCTTACTCCGAAGGCTCGCCCCTGACGGGCGAGGCTCATTGCGGGGCCTTGCGGCCCCGACGCGAGGCATGGCCGGGCGACGGCGCCCGGCCGCGGGCCTGCTTACCCCTGCTCGTGGAGGTAGCAGCGCACGAAGTGGTTGTCGGCGAGCCGGGTCACCGGCGGCAGGCTCTCCTTGCAGCGGGGCATGGCCTGATGGCAGCGCCCGGCAAAGGGACAGCCCCGGGATTCCGGGGTCCAGAGCGGGATTTCCCCTTTGCGGCCTCCCTCCAGCTCGGCGTGGATGCTCTTCTCGGGATCCGGCACCGCCGAGATGAGCAACTGGGTGTAGGGGTGCTGGGGGTGGTGCAGGATCTCGTCCACCTCCCCCCACTCCACCATGTGACCCACGTACATCACCGCCAGATCTTCCGCCACGTAGCGGGCAGTGGCGATGTCGTGGGTGATGTAGAGCATGGAGACGCCGAGCTCGTTCTTCATCTGCTCCATCAGGTTGAGGATGCCGATGCGAATGGAGACGTCGAGCATGGAGGTGGGTTCGTCCGCCAGCACCACTTCCGCCTCCACCGCCAGGTTGCGGGCGATGTTGACCCGCTGGCGCTGGCCGCCGGAGAGCTGGTGCGGGTACTTGGCCGCGGTCGCCTTGGCGGGGGTCAGCCCCACCTTTTCAAGGAGGCCATAGACCATGTCGGGCAGATCCCGCTTGTCGCTCACCTTGCTGTGCAGCAGCAGGGGGCGGGCGATGTGGTGGTAGATGGTGTGGGTCGGATTCAGTGAACCGAACGGATCCTGCCACACCATCTGCACGCTCTGGCGATAGTCCAGCAGGGCGGTGCCCTTGTTGAACTCCTCCAGGTCGCGGCCACGGTAGAGGATGCGGCCGTTGGAGAGCTTGTACATCTTGGCGATGATCTTGGCGATGGTGCTCTTGCCGGAGCCGGATTCCCCCACCACTGCCAGGGCGCGGCCCCGGTGCAGGTTGAAGGTGATGTCGGACAGCGCCCGCATCTTGCCGCTCTTGATGGCGTTGGAGTTGACGGCGAAGTCCTTGTAGAGGTGCTGGACCTCGATGATGGGCGCGTCGGTTTGGGCGATTTGCATGACAGACATCCTTAACAGCCAGCGGCCTTGTCCAGATGGATCGGAAGATCCGGTTGTTCCTCTGCTGCCTCATGAAGGTGACAGGCAGCCTGTTGGCCGGGCCGGATCTCGGCCAGCCGGGTGTATTCCTGGCGGCAGCGCTCGTGCACCTTGGCGCAGCGTGCCTGGAAGCGGCAGCCCACCGGCACCTCCAGCAGATTGAGTGGGCTGCCAGGGATCCCCTCCAGCACGGTCTTGGGCCCGTGCAGGGGCGGGAAGGAGTTGCCAAGGCCCCGGGTGTAGGGGTGCAGAGGCGCGGTCAGGATCGCCTTGGCCGGCGCCACCTCCACCAGCTCTCCCGCGTACATGATGCCGATGCGATCGCAGAACTCGACCATGAGCGAGAGGTCATGGGTGATGAAGAGGATGGAGAAGTTGAACTTCTCTTTCAGGGCATAGACCTTCTGCAGGATCTCCCGCTGCACCACCACATCGAGCGCCGTGGTGGGTTCGTCCATGATGAGCAGCTCGGGGTTGAGGGCCATGGCGATGGCGATCACCAGCCGCTGGCGCATGCCGCCGGAGAACTGGTGCGGGTAGTCCTTGAGCCGGCTCGGGTGGATGTCGACGATCTCCAGCAGCTCCTGGGCGCGCTTGATCGCCTCATAGCGGGTCATGCCGGGGTTGTGGGCCAAGAGCACGTCGCAGAACTGCTCCTCCATGCGCAGCACGGGGTTGAGCGCATTCATGGCGGACTGGAACACCACGCTCGCCTGGCGCCAGCGGTAGCTGCGCAACCGCTCGTCATCGAAGCCGAGGATGTTCTCTCCCTTGAACAGGATCTCGCCGCCGCTGATGTAGGCGGGCGGCTTGTGCAGCCTGGCTACCGAGAAGGCGACCGTGGACTTGCCGCAGCCGGACTCGCCGGCGAGGCCGAACACCTCACCCGGCATGATGTCAAAACTGACCGAATTGACGGCGCGCACGTCTCCGCTCTCGGTGATGTAGTCGACGCAGAGCTGGCGCACCGACAGCAGGGGTTGTTGCGGCTTCATGCTGTCTTCTCCTGAGCTGTGATGGGAGTGGCAAGCTGCTTCCAGCGACGCAGGCCCTTGTGGGAACGAAGCTGCGGGTTGGCGATTTCGTCGATGGCGAAGTTGAGCATGGCGAGGCCCGCCCCCAGGGTGGCGATGGCGAAGCAGGGGGCCAGGATCTCCCACCAGGCGCCCACCAGGATGGCGCTTGAGGTCTGGGCGTTGTAGAGCATGATGCCCCAGCTCACGACGGTGGGGTCGCCGAGCCCCAGGAACTCCAGGGTCGCCTCGGTGACGATGGCGTAGATGATGGACCCGATGAAGCTCACCCCGATGATGGAGATGAGGTTGGGCAGTATCTCCACCAGGATGATGCGCCAGGCCGGTTCACCCAGCACCTCGGCGGCGATGACGAACTCCTTCTCCCGCAGGGCCAGGGTCTGGGCGCGGATGACCCGGGCACCATAGGCCCAGGAGGTCAACCCTATGATGAGGGCGATCACCATGGGGGAGGCCTCTCCGATGAAGCTCGCCAGCACCAGCAACAGGGGGAGGTTCGGGATCACCAGCACCACGTTCATCAGGAAGGTGAGGCACTCGTCCACCACGCCGCCGAAGTAGCCGGCGGTGATGCCCACCGTGATGGCCAGGGCGCACACCAGCAGGCCTGCCCCGAAGCCCACCATCAGGGAGATGCGGGCGCCGTTGGTGAACTGGGCCCAGAGATCGTGGCCCATGCGGTTCGATCCCATCACCAGCTCCACGCTGGGGGGCTGGTGGGGGCGGGCGACCCGCTTGGTGGGTTCGTTGCTGGCGAGCAGCGGGGCGAACAGGGCCATCAGCACGAAGGTGACCACGATGGCGAGGCCGAAGGCGGCCTTCTTGTTGCCCAGCAGGATTTTCAAGATAGTCGGCATACGCATCTTATTTGCCTCCTGTACGCAGACGGGGATCCAGGAAGACGTAGAGCACGTCCGCCAGGAAATTGAAGCTGAGCATGGTGATGGTCATGATGAGCAGTTGCCCCTGGATAAGGGGGTAGTCACGGGCCAGGATGCCCTGATAGAGGGTCAGTCCCAGACCGGGGTAGTTGAAGATCACCTCGGTGATGAGGGATCCGCCGATGACAAAACCGAGCGCCATGGAGAGGGCGGTGACGCTGGGCAGCACGGCGTTGCGGGCGCCGTAGTTGAAGATCACCCGGTTGCTGGAGAGCCCCTTGGCCTTGGCCATGGTGATGTAGTCCTCGCCCAGGAGGTTGATCATGTTGTTGCGCATGGTGATGAGAAAACCCCCTACCTGCACCGCGGCCAGGGTGCCCACCGGCATGATGGCGTGCAGCAGGATGCTCTTGATGTGTTCCCAGCCAAAATCGGCGGGGATCTCGGGGCTGTAGGCGTAGCCGATGGGCAGCCAGCCGAGGCTCACGCCGAACAGGAAGAGGGCGAGCAGAGAGACCACCACGGGGGGGATGGCCTGCATCACCAGGGTGAGCGGGGAGAGGATGCTGTCCATGCGTCCGCCCCGGTACCAGGCGGCGAAGATGCCGACGATGGAGCCGATGGAGAAGCTCAGAATGGTGGAGGTGCCCACCAGGAACAGGGTCCAGCCGATGGCGCGGCCGAGGACGTCGGCAACCGGTTGGGGGTAGTAGCGCACCGAGGTGCCGAGATCCCAGGTGAAGACGCTCTTCACATAGGTGAGAAACTGGGTGCCGATGGGGCCGTCCACGAAACCGAAGGTGGCTTTGAGGGCTTCCAGCGCGGCGGGTTCCATCATGGCGCCGGCCCGGGCAAACATGACGGAGACGGGGTCCCCCGGCATGGCTCTGGGTAGCAGGAAATTGATGGTGGCGGCCACCAGGAAGGCGACCAGATAGAAGGAGAAGCGTCTAAGTATAAATCCCATGGTGATACCTTTTACTGCAAGCCTGCCCCGCGCCGGGCAAAGCTCCCCCAACCCCGGCAGGTGCGGGGGATGGAAGACATGGCGGGGAAGAGGGCCCCCCGCAGGGGGCCGGGGTGATTAGCTGTTTGGCTTGAGTGACAGCACGTGCAGCAGACGCTCCGGGGTGTCCGGGTGAACCTGCGGCTTGGCGACCGGGTTGTCGGCACTGAACCAGCCATTGAAGCGCTTGGTGCTGTATTCGTACCAGGTCGGGTTGTTGAACACCGGGATGATGGTCTGGTTGGCCCCGACACGCTCCTGGATGGCGAACATGATCTCCTTCTGCTTGGCCGCATCGGCGGTCTGGGTGAAGTCGTCGATCAGCTTGTCGAGCTCGGGATCCTTGTAGCGGGGCGCCGCGAAGCGGTTGCCGCGCTCACCCATGTTGCGGGAGTGGAAGGCGGTCTCGAAGTACTTGTGCGGGTTGGCACCGGCAAAGTAACCCTGCAGGGCGACGTCGAAGTCACCGGTGATCAGGGACTCGGTCCAGACGGTGGCTTCCGGAGTGGCGGTCTTGGCGTTCAGGCCCAGGGCCTGCAGGCCTTCGACCCCGATCTGGACGGTGTTGACCCAGTCGGTCCAGCCGTTCGGTACCAGCACCTTGAACTCGATCTTCTTGCAGCTCGGGGTGTCGAGGAACTTGTCGCCGTCACAGTCCTTGTAGCCCGCCTGTTTCAGCAGGGCCTTGGCCCCTTCCAGGTCGAACTTGTTGTACTTGCCGTACTTCTTCTCGACGTCCGGGTTGTCCCAGGAAGCGAATGCCTTGCCAAGCCCTGACGGGTACTCGTTGACGGTGGGGTAGCCGTAGCCCGCGATGTCCACCATGGACTGGCGGTCCATGGCCATGGAGAAGGCGCGGCGGAAGTTGATGTCGTTGAAGGCTTCGTGGTTGCCCGGGTTCTTGCTCTGGAAGTTGACGTTGAACGCCACTGTGCCGGAGGCGGGGAACCAGTACTTGTTGTTCTTGGGATCGTTGCCGACGTAGAGGCGCTCGATGTCCGGCACGAAGGAGCCGAACCAGTCCACGTCACCCTTCATCACGGCGGCCAGTACCTGGTCGTTGGTGGCCATCTGCGGCATGCGCAGGCAGTCGATGGAGAGGCTGGCGTTGTCCCAGTAGTGCGGGTTGCGGCACTGGGTGTAGAGCTGGGCGGAGAAGTTGTCCACTTCGGTGAAGGGACCGGTCCCGACCGGCTTGTCGTTGGTGAAGGCCACCGGGTCTTTCACCGACTTCCACTGGTGCTCCGGCACGATGGGCACCAGCACCAGGTCGTTCACCACGTTGGTGTTGATCTCGGCCAGGTCGAATTTGACCTTGTGGTCACCCAGCTTCTCGACACCCTTGATCTGGGTCCAGATGGAGCGCTCGTCCAGCGCCTTGTTGGCCTTGACCAGGTTGAAGGAGAAGAGGATGTCGTCGGCGGTGAAGGCTTCACCATCGGACCACTTGACCCCTTCGCGGAGGTCGAAGGTGACGGATTTCAGATCATCGCTGAAGGCGTAGTGGGTAGCCAGACGATAGACGGGTTTGCCACCCTGCATATCGTTGAAGATCACCAGCGGCTCATAGATGAAGTGACGGGTGGTGTGGAGCAGACCCGCTTGCAGGAAGGGGTTGAAGTTCTTGACCCATGCGGTTTCCTGCTGGGCAACCAGGGTCAGCACCGTCTTGTTGTCGGCGGCCATGGCTGTGCCGGTGGCACCGGCAAGCAGAGTTCCCAGCATGACTGAGGTTGCGATTTTGGATACTTTGGCAAGCATATTTTTTCCTTTCTTATTGGTCTTCCATGGTTTTGGAATGGAGCACCGACATCGCATGCTTGGATACCGGCCCTCGCTGTTGGTCAGGTTTTGCACCCTTGTAGTTGTGTCGTCCAACGCCCTTAGAAAAGCAGAATTAACAGGAAAACAACAACCCTTCATTTCGTCGATATCGTAAAAATTGCACGGCGCACGTCATTATCGTCAAAATGTATTTTTAATCCTTTTAAATTATACAGTTGCATTAATTCTCACAAAGTAAAAAGTCACCTTGCCACTCCCTGTGACAACGATAATGTGAGCTGGATCGTGCTCGTTTTTTCCCCGTTGACACGGCTTATTTTTGCGCAGGAAACAAGCGGCTCATGTGGCAGGAGAGAAGTGTGCGCTGGTTCACGGGCGCGTGCGAAAAGAGGGAGGGGAGGGAGACCGGTGATGAGGGGCGGGACAGGGGATGACATGGGGACATGCAAGAGCCTGACGGGCGGCGGACATTAAAAAAGCCAGTCGGTGAGACCGACTGGCTTTGAGGGGGAGTGGCGTGATTATTCCACCAGGCTGGCCCAGAGGTCGTACTCGTCCGCTTCGTCGATGCGGACCTTGACCATGTCGCCGGGCTTGAGGCCGGTTTCACCGTTCAGGTAGACCAGGCCATCGATCTCGGGGGCATCGGCGGCGGAGCGGCCGGTGGCGCCCTCTTCGTCCACCTCGTCGATCAGCACCAGCATCTCTTTGCCCACTTTACGGGCCAGCTTGCGGATGGAGACCTGCTGTTGCAGCTCCATGAAGCGCTGGAAGCGTTCTTCCTGCACCTCGGCCGGCACCGGATCCGGCAGCTCGTTGGCCTTGGCACCCTCGACCGGGCTGTATTTGAAGCAGCCAACCCTGTCCAGTTCCGCCTTGTCGATGAAGTCCAGCAGCATCTGGAACTCTTCCTCGGTCTCGCCGGGGAAGCCGACGATGAAGGTGGAGCGCAGGGTGATCTCGGGGCAGATCTCGCGCCACTTCTGGATGCGCTCCAGGGTGCGCTCGACGGAGCCGGGGCGCTTCATCAATTTGAGGATGCGCGGGCTGGCGTGCTGCAGCGGGATGTCGAGGTAGGGGAGGATCTTGCCGTCGCGCATCAGGGGGATGACGTCATCCACGTGCGGGTACGGGTAGACGTAGTGCAGGCGCACCCACATGCCGAGCTTGGCCAGCTCTTCGCACAGGGCCACCATGCTGGTCTTGACCGGCATGCCGTCGTAGAAACCGGTGCGGTGCTTGACGTCCACGCCGTAGGCGGAGGTGTCCTGGGAGATCACCAGGATCTCCTTCACGCCAGCCTCTTTCAGGCGCTTGGCCTCGGCCAGTACCTCGCCGATGGGGCGGCTCACCAGATCCCCGCGCATGGAGGGAATGATGCAGAAGGTGCAGCGGTGGTTGCAGCCTTCGGAAATCTTGAGATAGGCGTAGTGGCGCGGGGTCAGCTTGACGCCGTGGGCCGGCACCAGGCTGGTGAAGGGGTTGTGGGTGGGTTTTTCCACGTATTTGTGGACGTGGCCCAGCACCTCTTCATAGGCGTGGGGACCGGTGATCTCGAGCACCTTGGGGTGGATCTCGCGGATCTGGTTCTCTTTGGCACCCAGGCAGCCGGTGACGATCACCTTGCCGTTCTCGGCCAGGGCTTCACCGATGGCTTCCAGGGACTCCTGTACCGCGCTGTCGATGAAGCCGCAGGTGTTGACCACCACCAGCTCCGCATCGTCATAGCTGGGCACCACGTCGTACCCTTCGGTACGCAGCTGGGTCAGGATGCGTTCGGAATCGACCAGGTTTTTGGGGCAACCCAAGGAGACGAATCCTACTTTGGGGGCCTGTTTTGTGTTGGACATCGCTCAATCACTCTTAGGTGGCTCTTATTCAAGGGCGCGGATTTTACCGGAATGGCTAACCAAAAACTATACAGCCGACACGTCGGAAGCGAACAATCTCTTTGTCCGGGGACGCGGGGTGGGGCGGGCGTGACATGACCACGGGCAGGGAGGGGGCCGTCGCCGGTGCGGGCGGGATCACGATCCCTGTGCGCCGTCACCATTTGGCAGGAGGGGCAAAAAGGGTGTCACTATACTCCCAACAGGCCTATCAGAAGGATGTACGGGATGGAGAGTTCATTTGGTGAGAAAGTGCAGAACGTGCACGCCACCCTCAGGCAGCGCTTTGACAAGTTGAGCCGGGTGGCGATCGCCATCTACGACCCGCAGACGGACCAGCTCAAGACCTTTGCCCACAGCACGGACGGGGGCTCGCCGCTGTTGCAGTACGAGGTCAGGCTGAGCGAGGTGCCTTCCCTGCGCTACCTGGCCGAGCACCAGCAGCCCAGGGTGCTCGATACCCTGGATTCCCTGCTGGGCTCCCCCTCCGAGCACAGCCGCAAAGTGCTGGCGGCCGGGTACGCGTCGAGCTATACCGAGCCGCTGCTGCTCAACAGTCGCTTGTTCGGCTTTCTGTTTTGCGATGCCAAAGAGCCCGGTTACTTCGATGGCGCCATTTGCGGTGAGCTGGCGGCCTATGCCCAGATCCTGGCGGCCATCATCGCGGTGGAGTTCTTCTCCATCCAGACCCTGAACGGTGCCCTGATCACGGTGCGGGAGTTCAGCCGCTACCGGGACGAGGAGACCGCCAATCACCTGCACCGGATGTCGGCCTATTCGCGGCTCATCGCCCGGGAGGTGGCGGCCCATTACCCCTTGAGTGACGAGGAGGTGGAGTTCATTCACCTCTTCTCCGAGCTGCACGATATCGGCAAGATTGCGGTGCCCGACGCCATCCTGCTCAAGCCGGGCAAGCTCACGGCCGAGGAGTACGGGGTGATGAAGACCCACCCCTTCAAGGGGCGGGAGATGATCGCCCTGATGATCCGCGAGTTCGGCCTGGACGGCATCCATCACACCGACATGCTGGAGAACATCATCGCCTACCACCACGAGCGTTTCGACGGTCAGGGTTACCCGGAAGGACTGGCGGGGGAGGCGATCCCCCTGGAGGCCCGCATCGTCGCGGTGGCGGATGTGTTTGACGCCCTTACCAGCGAGCGACCCTACAAGCAGGCCTGGCCCCTCGAAACGGCCTTTGAATACCTCAAGACCCATGCAGGCAGCCAGTTCGACCCTGTCTGCGTCGCGGCGGCGCTGCAAAGCCGGGAGGCGTTTTGTGCCATCCATCGGCAATATCGGGATCCCGTGATCACCTGATTGCGCCCCTCTCTCCTCCCCGGTTTCTCCCGGATTCCCCAGGCCCCGTCATCTGATGGCGGGGCCCTGGGGCCCTCTCTCGTTTCATCGCCTTTAGGTGCATTCGGCGCCGGGGGTTGTTCTGCGGCATTGCGGCTTTGCGGCGGGGCAGGGCGCCGCGGTGAGCGGGGCGGCCAACGGGAGGATTATCCGGGGTAAGGTCATAAGAGTGCCTTATAAAGAGAGGCCAGATATTAGCCGTATGACTGACATGAGGCCGCTGGCGGGCACGACATGGCCGGGGCGGCGCCTCTGGCGGCCCGTCCCGTCGCGATGTCGGCTCGGTGGTGACACTTTGATCATTTCAATAATTCTTGTATAGTTGAAATGAAGCATCCAAGGGGGGAGACCCATGAACAAAGAGACGGCCACCAAGGTCTTTGAATCGCTGGCTTCCGGGATCCGGCTCGAGGTGTGGCGGCTGCTGGTCAAGGCCGGGCTGGAGGGGCGGGTCGCGGGGGAGCTGGCCGGCGAGCTCGACATCGCTCCCAATACCCTCTCGTTTCACCTCAAGGGGATGCTCAACGCCGGGTTGCTGTCGGTGGAGCAGGAGGGGCGCTTTCTGCGCTACCGCGCCAACATCCCCCTGATGCTGGGGGTGATCGCCTACCTCACCGAGGAGTGTTGCGCTGGTCATCCCGAGGCGTGCGACCTGCTGCCCGCCGGGCCCGGCAGCGCTTCCCGCGTCGAGGGGTCGTCGCCCTGCTGCGGCGAGTCGTAACGGGCCAGGGCTGTCGATGCCCATGTGCCGTGTCATTCATCTATTCAACCTGGGGTGCGAGCGTGGATCGCACCGGGAGTCATCATGTCTGCAAGCTGTGAGGCCAAGGCAGCCCCTGCCATCGGCTTTTTTGAACGTTATCTGACCGCCTGGGTCGCCCTCTGCATCCTGGTGGGCATTGGCCTCGGGCAGGGGTTGCCGAGTCTCTTCAAGGCCATCGGCGCCATGGAGGTGGCCAGGGTCAACCTGCCGGTGGGGCTGCTTATCTGGGTGATGATCATCCCCATGCTGCTCAAGATCGACTTTGGCGCCCTGCACCAGGTGAAGGGGCACCTCAAGGGAATCGGGGTCACCCTCTTCATCAACTGGCTGGTCAAGCCCTTCTCCATGGCCTTCCTCGGCTGGCTCTTCATCCGGGTGCTGTTTGCCGACTGGCTGCCGGCGGATCAGCTGGACAGCTACGTGGCGGGCCTCATCCTGCTGGCGGCGGCCCCCTGCACCGCCATGGTGTTTGTCTGGAGTCGCCTCACCAACGGCGATCCCTACTTCACCCTGTCGCAGGTGGCGGTGAACGACCTCATCATGGTGTTTGCCTTTGCCCCGCTGGTGGCGCTGCTGCTCGGGGTCTCCAGCATAGTCGTGCCCTGGGATACCCTGCTCACCTCGGTGGTGCTCTACATCGTCATCCCCGTCATCCTCGCCCAGCTGCTGCGCAAGGCCTTGCTGAGAAAGGGGCAGGCCCATTTTGACGGCGTCATGACGTGCATCCAGCCCTGGTCGGTGGCGGCCCTGCTGCTCACCCTGGTGCTGCTGTTCGCCTTCCAGGGCAACGCCATCATCGAGCAGCCGCTGGTCATCGCTCTCCTGGCGGTGCCCATCCTGATCCAGGTGCTGTTCAACTCCGGGCTCGCCTACTGGCTCAACCGCAAGGTGGGGGAGAAGCACTCGGTGGCCTGCCCTTCCGCCCTGATCGGGGCCTCCAACTTCTTCGAGCTGGCGGTGGCCGCCGCCATCAGCCTGTTCGGCTTCCACTCCGGTGCCGCGCTCGCCACCGTGGTCGGGGTGCTCATCGAGGTGCCGGTCATGCTGCTGGTGGTGCGCGTGGTCAACGCCAGCAAACCCTGGTACGAGGCGGGGCTGAGCCGCTAACGGATGGCCGCTAACCCATTTCTATTCACTTGAGTCATGAGAGACAGGTAAATGAGTGCAATCACTATCTATCACAACCCAGAGTGCGGCACCTCCCGCAACACCCTCGCGCTGATTCGCAACAGCGGTGTGGAGCCCACCATCATTCACTATCTGGAGACGCCCCCCTCCCGCGACGAGCTGGTGGCCCTGATCGCCGCCATGGGCATGCCGGTGCGCGATCTGCTGCGAAAGAACGTGCCCCCCTACGAGGCGCTGGGGCTGGCAGAAGATCGCTTCAGCGATGACGAACTGATCGATGCCATGCTGGCCGACCCCATCCTCATCAACCGGCCCATCGTGGTCACCCCCCTCGGCACCCGGCTGTGCCGCCCGTCGGAGGTGGTGCTCGATATCCTGCCCGACCCGCAGCAAGGGGCCTTTGCCAAGGAGGATGGCGAGCAGGTGGTGGACGGCCAGGGTAAACGGCTTCGTTGAGCCCCTGCGCGTCAGCGTCTGACCCGCGCCGGGGGGATGCCCTTAACGGGCAGGCGCCAGATCTGCTACTGTGACCTTCGACTCATCACAGAGGGTGGAAACAATGAAGATTCGATTCCTGGTGATAGCCACGGCACTGGCGCTGGCCTCAACCCCCGGTCTGGCCGACTGGGCAAAGCTGAAGGAGGCCGCCTCCGAACTCGGTACCGCGGTGAGCGATACCAGCAAGGAGGCGTGGAAGGGGATCACCGATTTTTCCAAGGAGACCTGGGAGTCGGTGTCCAGCTGGGGGGCCGAGGCCTACAACAAGGCGGGGGCCTGGACGGCAGAGAGCGCGGCCACCGGCAAGGAGTGGCTGACCGCCGCCGACAAGAAGCTCGACACCATGCTCGAGCCCAAGACCCCGGAGGAGGCGAGAACCGCCCTCGATACCATGGCCGATACCGCCCTGGTGCGGCTGTTCAACGAACAGCCCTCGGCCAAGTTGCTGTTTGACAAGGCTTATGGCTATGCGGTGTTCGACTCGCGCAAGTTCTCCCTGATGATCCACACCAATCAGGGGGCCGGGGTGGCCGTCAATCGCACCAGTGGCAAGCACACCTACATGAAGATGTTCGGTGCCGGTCTTGCGGCCGGGATCGGCGGCAAGTTCTACCAGCAGGTGATCCTGTTCGAAGACAAGGCGAGGTTCGATGCCTTCGTCAGCAAGGGGTGGGAAGCCACCTCCGAGGTGGGCGCCGTGGCGGGCAAGGAGAGCGCCGAGCTCACCGCCAAATACAATGGGGGCATGGCCATCTACCAGATTGGCGAGAAGGGGCTGTTGCTTGACGCCAACATCTCGGGCTCCAAGTACTGGCTGGATGATGACCTGAACAAGTGATCCCTGCCGATCTGACTCGTTTTTTCTTGGAGGAGATCGAGGTGCACTCTGTTTAATTGTCGGGACTTGCAGTAAAAAGAGGGCCTTGGGCCCTCTTTTTCATGGGCGCCGTACAGAGTCCAGCGACAAGGAGAGCAAGATGACCCATGAGGCCGAACAGGAGCGGATGGCTGCCCACCGCCGGGAGTGGGACAAGCAGAGCATCTATCTGCGCCTGCAGGAGGGGATCCCGGCCGCGTTCTGGGTCTGGGAGGATCTGGTAGCACCGCTCGAGCCCTGCCTGACACAGAGTGATCAGGGGGCATCCTTCGGTTGGGGGGAGGCCGACGAGGCCAGCCTGGCGCTTTCCCATGCCATCATCGCCAGGCTGGTGAGCGTGGGGCTGGTGGCCCCCGAGCAGGCGGGGGAGAAGGCCCGCTACCTGCGCGACGAGGTGCTGGCCAAGCTGCCTGCAGGCGAGCACTACGATCTGCACCTGAGTTACCTGCGGCTGCTGCTGGGCGATCCCCCCGGCTCTGCAACCTGATCCCCGGATGGCCGGTGCCCGCCGGCCTGATCGCGCCCCTCTTTTATCCCTGATCTCGAGATCTCGCTCTGGTTGGCACCTTTATTGCTTCAAGCCAGTCAGTGTCAATGATTTGTCTGGGAAGGGAAGATGGAAATTAGCGCAAGCAGCCTGATGCAAGAGATGCAGGCCCTCAAGGTGGAAGCCGGTGCCACGCCGTTGACCCAGCCCGGTCGTCCGGTCAGTTCGGATTTCGGCCAGATGCTGCAACAGGCCCTGGACAACGTCAACGAGTTGCAGGGCACCGCCAACGATCTGCGTACCCGCTTCGATCTCGGCGACAAGTCGGTGGATCTCTCCCAGGTGATGATCGCCGGCCAGAAATCCTCCATCGCCTTCGAGGCGACGGTGCAGGTGCGCAACAAGATGGTCGATGCCTACAAGACCATCATGAACATGCCGGTGTAACTCGGGCCCATGGCGACCGAGCATCATGAAGATGTCAGCAACAAGGACATAAACCGTGGCAACTGATCAAAACGGCGATCTGCTGATCAACAACGAGGGGGCGGCCGCCCTCGACGAGCACGAGCAGAAGAGCTCGGCGCTGGGCTTCCTGTCCAACACCGATGTGTTGCGCCAGATCACCCTGATCCTGGGGCTGACCATCTGTCTGGCCATCGCTGTCTTCATCCTCTTGTGGGGCAAGGAGCCGGAGATGCGTCCCCTCGGCACCTTCACCACCCAGGAGCTGGTCTCCACCCTGGATTACCTGGATCAGCAGAAGATCCCCTATCAGGTGGATGGCAAGAGCGTGCTGGTCAGTGCCGAAAACTATGCGGACATCCGGTTGCGCCTGACCCGCGCCGGTCTGGCCAACAACAGCGACGCCAGCAACGACGGCGAAGCCATCCTGCTCAAGGACTCCAGCTTCGGCGTCAGCCAGCGCATGGAGAGCGAGCGCCTGAAACTGAGCCGCGAGCGTCAGCTGGCGAGCGCCATCGAGCAGTTCCAGAACGTCGCCAAGGCCCAGGTGCTGCTGGCTATCCCGAAAGACAACGTGTTCGCCCGCAACGAACGCAAGCCCAGCGCCACCGTGGTCCTGAGCCTCAAGGGCAACGCCCTGGGCCAGGGTGAGGTGGACTCCATCGTCGACATGGTCGCCTCCGCCGTTCACGGTCTGGAGCCGACCCGCGTCACCGTGACCGACCAGAACGGTCGCTTGCTCAACTCCGGCTCCCAGGATCCCCTCTCTGCCCAGACCCGCAAGGAGTTTGCGATGCAGCAGAAGCAGGAGCTCGAATACAAACAAAAAATTGACGCCATCCTGATCCCGGTGCTGGGGGCCGACAACTATACGGCAGAGGTGGATCTCTCCCTCGACTTCTCCCAGCAGGAGCAGACCCGCAAGACCTACAACCCGGACCTGCCGGCGGTGCGCTCCGAAATGACCATGGAAGAGAACAGCGCCAGCGGCAGCAACGGCGGGGTACCCGGCGCCCTCTCCAACCAGCCGCCCGCTGCGTCCAACATTCCCGAGCAGGCTGCCGGCGGGGAAGGAACCGCCTCTTCCGGCCGTTCCCGCAAGGAAGCGACCCGCAACTTCGAGCTGGACACCACCGTCAGCCACATCCGGCGCCAGCAGGGCGGCATTCGCCGCAT
This sequence comes from Aeromonas sp. 25-248, assembly GCF_053005425.1. Taxonomy (NCBI): domain Bacteria; kingdom Pseudomonadati; phylum Pseudomonadota; class Gammaproteobacteria; order Aeromonadales; family Aeromonadaceae; genus Aeromonas; species Aeromonas sp. 25-248. The sequence goes on from NZ_JBRKTB010000004.1 coordinate 78,810, forward strand.
GACGGTGTCGGTGGCGGTAGATTACAAGGCCATCCCCGGCGCCGACGGTGCCGTGACCCGGGAAGCCCGCAGCCAGGCCGAACTCGATACCCTGCGCCGTCTGCTGAGCGGCGGTCTGGGCTTTGACGTGACCCGGGGGGATACCCTGGAGGTGGTCGCCATTCCGTTCAACCGCCCGGAACTCGAGACCGTGGCCGACATCCCCCTCTACGAGCAGCCCTGGTTCTGGCGCGCGGTGCGCATCGCCGCCTCCGTGCTGGTCATCATAGTGCTCATCGTCACCGTGGTGCGGCCCATGCTCAAGCGCCTGCTCTACCCGGACGCCAAGCCGGAAGGGGAGCTGGACTTCGACAACCACACCGTGCTGGGTGGCGACGACGAACTGAGCCTGCTGGCCGCCCAGGCCGAGGCCGAACCGGTATTCGGTCTGCGGGATGGTCAGCTCAAGCTGCCTGACCTGCACCGTGACGAGGATCTGCTCAAGGCCGTGCGCGCCCTGGTAGCGAACGAACCTGACCTGGCCGCCCAGGTCATCAAAGAATGGGTAACCAAAGATGCCTGAAGAGAATAAAAGCCAGGTCACCGGCAACGACATCACCGAAAGCCAGCGTTTGATCCTGGATCAGATGGGCGGCATGGAGATGGCGGCGGTGCTGATGCTGAGCCTCAACGAGGAGGATGCGGCCCAGATCTTCCGCCACCTCGAGCCCAAGCAGGTGCAGCGGCTCGGCATGTCCATGGCCTCCATGTCGGATTTCAGCCACGATCGGGTGGCGGCGGTGCATCGTCAATTTATCGACGACATCCAGAAGTACACCAACATCGGCATCGGCAGTGAAGACTTCGTGCGCAAGGCCCTGGTGGCGGCGCTCGGGGAGGACAAGGCCAGCAACCTGGTGGATCAGATCATCCTGGGATCAGGTGCCCGCGGCCTCGACTCCCTCAAGTGGATGGATGCCCGCCAGGTGGCCAGCATCATCCAGAACGAGCACCCGCAGATCCAGACCATCGTCCTCTCCTATCTGGAGCCGGAGCAGTCCGCCGAGATCCTGAGCCAGTTCCCGGAGCAGGTGCGCCTGGATCTGGTGATGCGCATCGCCAACCTCGAAGAGGTGCAACCGGCGGCGCTGCAGGAGCTCAACGACATCATGGAGAAACAGTTCGCCGGTGCGGCCGGTGCCCAGGCGGCCAAGATGGGCGGCCTGAAGGCGGCGGCCAACATCATGAACTACCTGGACACCAACATCGAAGGGCAGCTGATGGACTCCATCCGCGAGTCGGACGAGGAGATGAGCCAGCAGATCCAGGATCTGATGTTCGTGTTCGAAAACCTCATCGACGTGGACGATCGGGGCATCCAGACCCTGCTGCGGGAAGTGCCCGGGGATCTGCTGCAACGGGCCCTCAAGGGGTCGGACGACCAGATGCGGGAAAAAGTATTCAAGAACATGTCCAAGCGGGCCGCCGAGATGCTGGCGGACGACCTCGAGGCCATGGGGCCGATCCGGGTCTCCGAGGTGGAAGCCGCCCAGAAGGAGATCCTCTCCACCGCGCGCCGCCTGGCGGATGCGGGCGAGATCATGCTGGGGGCGGGTGGTGGCGAAGAGTTCCTCTAAGCCATGGGCCATGGAATGTGCGATGATGTCGGCCCCTGTACCCGGCCCTCGATAGGAGTCTCTTCGGCACATGAATGACAAGAACAGCAAACTGCGCGGCTATCTGAGGCCCGAGTCCGACACGGCGCAGATTGAGACCTGGGGCTGGCCAGAGATGGAGACCGAAGCAGAGGTCGAGACCAATGCCCTGGGGCTGGCTCCTGACTGGTATCGTCAGGAGCAGGCCGATGCGGCTCTGCCGGAAGAACAACCCGAAGAACCCGCCCCCAGCATCACCGCCGAAGAGGTGGAGGCGATTCGTCAGGCCGCCTGGGAAGAGGGGATGCGCGATGGGCGCGAGGCCGGTTTTGCCAAGGGGCTGGAAGAGGGCAAGCTCGAAGGCTTGCAGCAGGGCCACCAGGCCGGGCTGGAGCAGGGCAGGGAAGAGGGACTCGCCATGGGACGGGAGCAGGTGGAGCTGGAGATAGCCCGCTGGCAAGCCCTGGTCTCACGCCTGGCCACTCCCCTTGGCGAGATGGACGAGGCGGTGGAGCAGCAGCTCATCGCCCTGGTGCAACAGCTCGCCCGCGCCCTCATCCGCCATGAGGCGCAAACTTCCCCCACGCTGCTGCTGGAGGCCCTCAAGCAGGGGTTGGCCCTGCTCCCTGCCGCCGAGCAGGGGGTCACCCTGATGCTGCACCCGGAGGATGTTACCCGGGTGGAGGCCGCCTTTGGCGCCGAGGAGTGCGCCAGGCGCCACTGGCGGCTGCAAAGCGAGCCCACCTTCTCCCCCGGCGATCTGCAACTGGCCACCGAGCTTTCCAGCATCGATCTCACCCTCTCCGGGCGCATCGATCAACTGCTGCGCAACTTCCTGCGTGACAACGCGAGCTGAGCCATGGCCCGGTTCGAACCCGTCGTGCAGCGCCCTGCTGACGGCATCATCAGGCACTCATCGTCGGAGGCGACATGACGGCACCCCTTCTTGATCGGCTTAAAGGCTACCGGGTTCGCGAGCAGGCCCCCATACCACCGGTGGCAGGCAAGCTCACCCGGGTGGTGGGGTTGACCCTGGAAGCCATTGGCTGCCGCGCCGCCATCGGCTCCCTGTGCCGCATCGATACCCAGGATGGGGCCCTGGAGGCCGAGGTGGTGGGGTTTGCCGGGGATCGCCTGTTCTTGATGCCGAGCGAGCAGCTCAAGGGAGTTATTCCCGGCGCCCGGGTGGTGCCCGTCACCGAAGATCACGGCATCCCGGTGGGCATGAGTCTGCTTGGCCGGGTCATCGACGGCATCGGCCAGCCCCTGGACGGGCTCGGCCCCATCCTCTCGTCCCAGACGGTGCAGTTCGCCCAGCACCGCATCAATCCCCTAGCCCGTCGCCCCATCCATCAACCCATGGACGTGGGGGTACGGGCCATCAATGCCGTGCTCACCGTGGGCCGGGGTCAGCGAATGGGGCTGTTCGCCGGCTCCGGTGTCGGCAAATCCGTGCTGCTTGGCATGATGACCCGGGGCTCGGTGGCGGATGTCGTCGTGGTAGGCCTCATCGGCGAGCGGGGCCGGGAGGTGAAGGAGTTCATCGAGGAGATCCTCGGCGCCGAGGGGCGCGAGCGCGCCGTGGTGGTGGCCGCCCCTGCCGATGCCTCGCCGCTGATGCGCCTCAAAGGGTGCGAGACGGCGCTCGCCATCGCCGAGTATTTCCGCGAGCAGGGGCTCAACGTGCTGCTGCTGATGGACTCCCTCACCCGCTACGCCCAGGCACAGCGGGAAATTGCACTGGCGGTGGGGGAGCCGCCGGCCACCAAGGGCTATCCCCCCTCGGTGTTTGCCAAATTGCCGGCGCTGGTGGAGCGGGCCGGCAACGGCAGCGACGGTCAGGGCTCCATCACCGCCTTTTTCACCGTGCTGACGGAGGGGGACGATCTGCAGGATCCCATCGCCGACGCGGCCCGGGCCATCCTCGATGGCCACATCGTGCTGGCGCGGGAGCTGGCGGATGCGGGCCACTATCCGGCCATCGACATCGAAAAATCCATCAGCCGGGTCATGCCCATGGTGACCTCACCGGAGCACATGGAGCTGGCGCGCACCTTCAAGCAGTTCTACTCCCTCTACCAGCAGAACCGGGACCTCATCACCATCGGCGCCTACAGCCAGGGATCGGATCCGCGCATCGACCGGGCCATCATCCAGAAACCCTATCTGGATCAGTTCTTGCAGCAGAAAATGCGCGAGGTCATTCACTACGATGAAGGCCTGCAATCCCTGCAACTGGTGGCCATGCCCCTGATGCGTTGACCGGTGGAGAGCCCTTATGAGTAAAGGATTGACGTTGCTGGCGAGTCGGCTGGAGGAGGCCGAACAGCAGGCCGCCATGGCGCTGGCCAAGGCCCAGCAGGATCTCAAGCTGTTCATGGATCAGCAAAACGCCCTCAACCAGTACCGCCAGATCTACCACCAGCAGTGGACGGAGCGCGGTCTGCAGGGGATCAGCCCCCAGCAGAACAGCCAGTATCACGCCTTCATCAACAAGCTCGAAAACGCGGCGACCCAGCAGTACCAAGGGGTGTTGCAAGTGCGCGAGGCGCTGGCCGAGTGCCGCACCCAGTGGCTCGAAGCCCAGCAGCGGCGCAAGGCGGTCGAGCTGCTGCTGGAGAAGAAGGCGGACAAGGTGCGCCAGAAGGCCCAGCGCCAGGAGCAGAAGATGCTGGATGACTACGCCATCCTGCGTCGTTATCACCAATCTGGCCTGTAATTTGCTTTCTTCCGGTCATGCGAGGCCGATGGGCCAAGCCATGACCGCACGTGCGGCCGTCACCGAATCGTCGTCAGGGATCCCAGCATGATACAGACCCCCTTGATTAGCACTCTCCCCCAGGCGCCTTCTGCCGATGGCAGCGCCACCCTGCTGGCTCCCACCATTGGGGGCGAAGGGGGCGTGCAGCCGTCAGGCGAGGGCAAGGCCGCCTTCTCGCAAGCCATGGCCATGGCCCAGCTGATGGGCAAGGCGCCAGCCAGTCAGGGCAACCCACCGCTCCAGGGCCCCGCCGAGGGCGCCCGGGAGGGGCTTGCCCCGGCTGCCAAATCTTTGGCGTCTGACGAGCCCGCCACCGAGTCCGTGTCTTCCTCGAAGGGGGCGGACGACGAGGGCGAGCTGCCTCCCGACGACTTCCTGCAACAGTTGCAAGCCTCCCTGCGCCAGGATGTGAGCCTGGTGGTGCCCCCGACATCGCCCGCCATGGCCGGTGAGGCGGCGGCGCCTGTGGACGGCAACCCCTTGCCGCCTAGCGCCGCTGCGCCTGGGATGGCAGAGGGGGTGGGAATGGCGAAGGACGTGGGGATGGCAGAGGGCGTGGAGGCGGCAGAGGGGAGCGCCTCTCTGCCGCAGATGGCGCCAGAGCGTCAGCATGAAGGGAACAAAACGAAAGCCATCCCCGGTGCGGCCCAAGGCGCCAGCGCCGTGCCGAGCGGTCAGGGGGCTCTGCCGCTGGGGGCCGAAGAGCCCCCCTTGGCCGATGACACTGCCGTGGCTGACCAGGGCGGAGCGACCCGCCAGCCCATGGCAGGGCAGGGAGCGGAGCCGGATGCCAAGGGGGGTGAGCCCCCTCTCTCGGGTCAGGAGCGTGCCGCCCTGCTCGCCAAAGTAGTGGCAGGAGAAAACGCCCAGGCTCCCACTGTCACCCGGGCTGACTCATCGCAAGAGGCACAGGTGACCGATCCCCTGGCGTCGGCCGGACAGGGGACAACCACTTCCCGTGCCGCCAGCGCCTATGGCGATGGCGTGATCCGGACGGTGGCGCAGGGGCCGGCCCCTGTGGCCGCACCGGAGTCCGCCCCGCCCGCGACGGCGGCAGGGGCAGAGAAGGAGGCCCCTGTCGCCGGTGAGGCCAGACAGGCCGAGGCCGCGAGCGGGCGGGGAGCCCGTGCAGGGGCCGAGCCTGTAGCGAATGCAGGGAGCAGCCAGCCCGTGACGACGGAGGACCCGGCCCCAGTCCAGGCGGCGCCGCAGATCCTGGCTCGTCATGAATCCCAGGGGGCACAAGCCCCCCTGACGGCCCTCTCGGCGGGCCTGGACCAGATGGAGAGCGCCCCCGTGGTGGCCGCCGGCGCTGCCGTGTCGGTGAAGCCCGCGGTGGACAAGTCGCGGCTCGATGAGCTGGGAAAACAGTCGGGGATGGAGGTCAAGGGCAGTGAACCCGCCGAGGGGAGCCAGCCTTTGCATCAGGCACAGAGCCAGGTCGGCGAGAACCGACCGCTGGCCGAGGCGACCGTCAGACGAGAGCCTCAGAGCCTGCCCCACCTCAAGCTGGCGACCCCTGAGGCCCCCGAGCAGCTTCACCACAAGGTGAACCTGATGCTGGCGGACAAGCTGCAACAGGCGGAGATCCAGCTAGACCCCCTGGGGCTTGGCAAGATGAAGATCCAAATCCAGATGGATGCCTCCAGCCAGGCCAGCGTGCACTTCGTGGTGCAGCATGGCCAGACCCGTGAGATGCTGGAGCAGGCCATGCCGCGCCTGCGCGACATGCTGGCAGGGCAGGGGATCCAGCTCGGCCAGACCGTGGTGCAGCAACAGGCGCAGCAGCAAGCCTTCCAGCAGCAGGGGCAGTCATCCTCCCAGGGTCAGTCCGGTTTCGGTGACCAGGGGCGACAGGGGGGAAATGGTGGCGGCAGCGATGGCAGAGAGGCCGAGGGGAGCGCTCGCAACCTCACGCTGCTGGTGGAATCGGCAAACGATGCCGGAATCGATTTCTATGCTTGATGCATTCTTAAGTAAGTTTATGATACCGAACAAGTTTGAGACTAGGGTGGACAAGGGATGGCAGACGATAACGAACTGACGCTGAAGGATCCGGCGGCAGGCAAGAAAAAGAAGCTGATCATGATAGTCGCCCTGGCCGTCGTGCTCCTTGGTGGGGGTGGCGCCGGCGCCTGGTTCATGCTCGCCGGTGGGGATGAGCCCGCCGCCGAAAAAAGCGAGGCCAAGCCGGAGGCGAACACGCCCCAGCCCTCGCTCTATGTGGGCATGCCCCGTCCCTTCGTGTTCAACGTGGCGGGAGGCCAGCGGGATCGGCTGGTGCAGATCAAGATCCAGCTGATGGTGCGTGGCACCGCCGACGAAACCCTGGCCAAACAGAACATTCCCCTGATCGAAGGCACCTTGCTGCGGGTCTTCAGCTCGGCGACCGCCGAACAGCTGATGACCTTCGAGGGCAAGGAGAAGCTGCGTCAGGATTCGCTGGAAGAGTGCCGCCGGGTGCTGAACGACCTGGTCTCTTCTCCCGTAATCGAACAAGTGCTGTTTACCGGCTTTGTCATGCAATGAAAGGTGAAGCGTGAGCGATCTGTTAAGTCAGGACGAGATTGATGCCCTGCTGCATGGCGTCGACGATGTCGAGGAGGAGGAGCTGGGATCAGCCGGAGATCCCGGTATCGCCCAGTTCGACTTCTCCTCCCAGGACCGCATCGTCCGCGGCCGCATGCCGACCCTGGAGCTGGTGAACGAACGGTTTGCCCGCCACATGCGCATCAGCCTGTTCAACATGATGCGGCGCACCGCCGAGGTCTCCATCAACGGCGTGCAGATGCTCAAGTTCGGCGAATATGTCCACACCCTGTTCGTGCCCACCAGCCTGAACATGGTGCGTTTCCGCCCCCTCAAGGGGACGGCGCTCATCACCATGGAGGCGCGGCTCGTCTTCATCCTGGTGGAGAACTTCTTTGGCGGTGATGGCCGCTACCACGCCAAGATCGAGGGGCGGGAATTCACCCCCACCGAGCGGCGCATCATCCAGATGCTGCTCAAGCTGGTGTTCGAGGACTACAAGGACGCCTGGGCGCCGGTGATGGACGTGGGCTTTGAATACCTCGACTCCGAAGTGAACCCGGCCATGGCGAACATCGTCAGCCCCACCGAGGTGATCGTGGTGAGTTCCTTCCACATCGAGCTGGACGGCGGTGGCGGCGACTTCCACGTGGCCATGCCCTACTCCATGCTGGAACCCATCCGCGAACTGCTGGATGCGGGGGTGCAGAGCGACAAGGGGGATACCGACGTGCGCTGGAGCAAGGCCCTGCGCGACGAGATCATGGACGTCAAGGTGGAGCTCAAGGCCAAGCTGCTGGAGACCGAGCTCTCCTTGCGTGAGCTGATGGAGCTCAGACCCGGGGACATCATCCCGGTGGAGATGCCGGAGAACCTGCTGGTCTTTGTGGAGGACTTGCCCACCTTCCACGCCAAGATGGGGCGCACCAAGGAGAACGTGGCGCTCAAGATCACCGACAAAATCAAGCGCCCTGACGGGGTCAAGACAGAGATGCATCTGGTGACTCGCGGGGGCGTGCGCATTGATGGCGAAGCCGAGCTGGAAGAGCTCGAGCGAAGCATCTCTGACAAACACCCTGATTGATCCTCCCCCCGGGGAGGTGTTGCAACACTGAGGAATTGAAGATGAGCGGAACCGATGACGAGCAGGATTTGATGGCTGACGCCTGGGCGGCCGCACTGGAGGAGCAGGTCACGGCCGAAGCCAAGCCTGCCCCCCTGGAGGAGTTGAAGGACGAAGCCCCCATCAGCGCCGAAGAGCGGCGCAAGCTGGACACCATTCTGGACATCCCGGTGACCATCGCCATGGAAGTGGGCCGCAGCCAGATCAGCATTCGCAACCTGCTGCAACTGAACCAGGGCTCGGTGGTGGAGCTGGATCGGGTGGCGGGTGAGCCCCTGGACGTGCTGGTCAACGGCACCCTGATCGCCCACGGCGAGGTGGTGGTGGTGAACGACAAGTTCGGTATCCGCCTTACCGACGTCATCAGCCAGATTGAAAGGATCAAGAAGCTCAAATGATCCGTGTGCTCCCGTTGTGGCTGTTTTCCCTGCCTGCCTTGGCCAACCCGGGGGTAGGGGCCAATCCCCCCAGCCTCACCTCCTGGCTGCTCTCCAGCCTGATGGTGATCGGCCTCATTCTGGTGCTGGGCTTCCTGCTCAAGAAGAGCAAGCTTTCCCAGGTGATGGGAGGGGGCCAGATGAAGGTCATCGCCACCCTGCCCCTTGGCTACAAGGAGAAGCTGATGGTGGTCAAGGTGGGCGGCCAGCAGCTGCTGGTCGGGGTGACGCCGCAGCAGGTCAACTTCCTCTATCGCCTGGAGGAGCCGCTGGACGAGAGCCAGCCTCAGGCGTTCTCCGAGCAACTGGGCAAACTGATGGGCAAGCATGAAAAACGTTAACTGGACCCGGTGGCTGGCACTGCTCTCCCTGGTGCTCTCGCCCCTGGCGATGGCCCAGGACGGCATGTCTGCACTCACCGTCAAGACCATGGCGGATGGCAGTCAGGAGTACAGCCTGACCCTGCAGGTGCTGGCGCTGATGACCGCGCTCTCCTTCCTGCCGGCCATGGTGATCATGATGACCTCCTTCACCCGGATCATCGTGGTGCTCGGCATCCTGCGCCAGGCCATCGGTCTGCAGCAGAGCCCCTCCAACCAGGTGCTGATCGGCATCGCCCTCTTCATGTCGTTTTTCATCATGTCGCCGGTGCTGGATCGCATCAACAACGAGGCGTTGCAGCCCTATCTGGCCGAGACCATCGGGGCCAAGGAGGCCCTGGAGAAGGCGGAGCTGCCCATTCACCAGTTCATGCTGGCCCAGACCCGGGTCAAGGATCTCAATACTTTCATGGAGATAGCGAACGTGCAGGTGGCCGAGCCTGCTGACGTGCCGCTGCGGGTGCTGATCCCGGCCTTCGTCACCAGCGAGCTCAAGACCGCTTTCCAGATAGGCTTCATGCTGTTTCTGCCCTTCCTGGTCATCGATCTGGTGGTCGCCAGTATCCTGATGGCCATGGGGATGATGATGCTCTCCCCCATGCTGGTCTCCCTGCCGTTCAAGCTGATGCTGTTCGTCATGGTGGATGGCTGGAACCTCATTCTGGGCTCCCTGGCCACCAGCTTCGGGCTGGGCTCGGGTGGTTAGGGGAGGGCAGACCCTCCCCCGGCTCTCCCCTTCACTCGGGGAGGAAGCGAAGAGGCCTGCAAACCCATCACAAGGAGCGAGCAATGAGTCCTGAAACCTTCGTCGACGTCTTTCGCGAGGCGCTTTGGCTGGTGACCATCATGGTGTGCGCCGTGATCCTGCCGAGCCTGATGGTGGGGTTGGTGGTCGCCATCTTCCAGGCCGCCACCTCCATCAACGAACAGACCTTGAGCTTCCTGCCCCGTCTGGTGGTCACCCTGCTGGCCCTGGGGGCGGGGGCTCACTGGGGATTGCAGAGTCTGATGGACTTCTTCCAGCTGATGGTGAGCCAGATCCCCGAGGTGGTGGGCTGATGCCAGCCAAGGACCACCCTTTCGCTCTGGCAGACCGGGGCCTGCGTCCTCCCGTTGGCCTGTTCCTGCCGGGAGTGCCGCTGTCATGACCTACACCACGGCGCTCATCATGGAGTGGCTCTCCTCCATCCTCTGGCCCCTGGCCCGGGTGAGCAGTCTCCTGATGGTGATGGCGGTCTTCGGCAGCCGGCTCGCCCCTGCCCATATCCGCATCGGCCTGGCGCTGGCGATCACCCTCATCATCGCCCCCCTGCTGCCCCCCATGCCGAAGATCGAGCTCTTCTCCCTCGGCAGCTTCCTGGTGCTGGGGCAGCAACTGCTCATCGGCATCGCGCTCGGCCTCATGACCCAGTTCCTGCTGGAGACCTTCGTGATGGCGGGTCAGGTCATCGCCATGCAGACCAGCCTTGGCTTTGCCACCCTGGTGGATCCCATGAACGGCCAGTCGGCTCCCGTGGTGGGCCAGTTCTACCTGATGCTGGCGACCCTGGTGTTTCTCGCGGTGGACGGCCACCTGCTGATGCTGCGCATGGTGGTGCTGAGTTTCGAAACCCTGCCGGTATCTGACAGCGGGCTCACCCTGCCTGCCATCCGCAGCCTGGTGAGCTTTCTCGGGGTCATGTATCAGGCTTCTCTGGTGATGGCGCTCTCGGCCATCATCGCCCTGCTGCTGATCAACTTCGCGTTCGGGGTGATGACCCGTGCGGCCCCCCAGCTCAACATCTTCAGCATCGGCTTTGCGGTCAGCATGATGTCGGGGCTCTTCATCCTCTGGCTCACCATCGGTGGCTTCATGGGACACTTCGACGCGCTCTGGGAGCGGGTGCAGGAGACCAGCTGCGAGCTCATCAACGTCCAGTGCTTCGGGGGCCAGCATGACTGAGGCCCTCCCGGTTGCGGCCCTTTTGCCGCCACTCTGGCGGGCCGCCAGTCGGCTGATGCCGGCAGGAGGTCAGCATGGCTGATACCGATCAGGAACGCACAGAACAACCCACGGGCAAACGACTGCAACAAGCCCGGGAAAAAGGGCAGATTGCACGTTCCAAGGAGCTGGGTACCGCCAGCGTCCTGCTGGCGACCGTGTTCGGCCTCCTGATGATCAAGGAGAGTCTGGCAGGGGCCATGATCAAGGTGCTCACCATGGGCTTTACCCTGGACCGGGATCAGGCGTTCGACCCCAATGCCATGGGGGCCATGGTGCCCGCCCTGCTGGGGGAGCTTATCCAGCCGCTGGGGCTGCTGTTCATGCTGGTGATCATCGCTGCCTTCGTCGGCAACACCCTGCTCGGCGGGATGAACTTCTCCTCCGAGGCCATGCTGCCCAAGTGGAGCAAGCTGAGCCCCCTGAGCGGCATCAAAAGGATGTTCGGGGTGCAATCCCTGGTGGAACTTGTCAAATCCATCGCAAAAGTGGTGTTTATCAGTCTGTTCGCCTGGTGGATGCTGTCGAGCCAGTTCAACCATCTGCTGAATCTCTCTCTCGAGGGCTTTCCCGGCGGCATCGTCGATGCCCTGGACCTGCTGCTCTGGATGCTGATCATCCTCTGCTGCGCCCTGATCCCCATTGTCGCCATCGACGTGCCGTTCCAGAGCTGGAACCACAATCGCCAGCTCAAGATGACCAAGCAGGAGATCAAGGACGAGTTCAAGGACAGCGAAGGCAAGCCCGAGGTCAAGGGGCGGATACGCCAGTTGCAGATGCAGATGGCCATGCGCCGCATGATGGGGGATGTCCCCAAGGCCGATGTGATCATCACCAACCCGACCCACTACTCGGTGGCGCTCAAATACGATGCGGGCAAGCCGGGGGCGGCGCCCAAGGTACTGGCCAAGGGGGTCGACGAGGTGGCGATGAAGATCCGGGAGATCGGGCGCGAATACGACATCCCCGTCATGTCCTCCCCGCCGCTCACCCGGGCCCTTTACCACGCCACCGAGATTGGCCAGGAGATCCCGGAGGGGCTCTTCGCTGCCGTCGCCCAGGTCCTGGCCTATGTCTATCAGCTCAAGAAGTTCCGCCGTGGCCGCGGCCGGCGCCCGACCCCCATCGCCAAGGATCTGCCCATTCCACCCGAGTTTCGCAAATAACGCAGTGGTGGCAGCCTGATCCCGTGTGCTCTCCCTTGTGCCCCCCGCGTTTCGCAAATAAAGCGGTGGGATGGCCCTACCATCCGATCTCTCCCTTGTGTCGCAAACAAGGCCGCAATCTCCCTGTCGAGGCGCGGCGCCTCACCCCATGGCCTGGGCTGGCCTTTGGCCTGCTTGGTGAAGGCCGCTTCCCCTTGTCGCCATTCCCCGTGACGCCAACGACGGACTTCTGACAGCGTTAAAATAAAAACCATATAGATCAATGCATTGAATCCTTGGCTTGATATTTGCTTTAATCCGTCATTGGCAGTTTATCATTGAGAAGCACGATGGGATTCAAAGCGGGACTGGGCCGTTTCAAAGAGTACAAGTGGCTGCTCAGCAGAGGGGTAGGGACGCCGCTGCTGGTATTGGCCTCTCTGGGGATGGTGGTACTCCCCATTCCGCCCCTGATGCTGGATATCCTCTTCTCCTTCAACATCGCCCTCTCCATCGTGGTGCTGCTGGTAGCGGTCTATACCCGCCGCCCCCTGGAATTTGCCGCCTTTCCCACCGTCTTGCTGATCGCCACCCTGCTGCGGCTCGCCCTCAACGTCGCCTCCACCCGGGTGGTGTTGCTGGAAGGCCACAACGGCAGCGCGGCGGCAGGCCATGTGATCGAGGCGTTCGGCAACGTGGTGATCGGCGGCAACTATGCCGTGGGCATCATCGTCTTCATGATCCTGGTGATCATCAACTTCGTGGTGGTCACCAAGGGGGCGGGCCGGATCTCCGAGGTGAGCGCCCGCTTCACCCTTGACGCCATGCCCGGCAAGCAGATGGCCATCGATGCGGACCTGAACGCCGGTCTCATCAACCAGGAAGAGGCCAAGAAGCGCCGTCAGGACGTGACTCAGGAAGCGGACTTCTACGGCTCCATGGACGGTGCCTCCAAATTCGTGAAGGGGGATGCCATCGCCGGCATCATGATCCTCTTCATCAACATCATCGGCGGCTTCATCATCGGCATGATGCAGCACCAGCTCACCTTCGGCGAAGCGGCCCAGGTCTATACCCTGCTCGCCATCGGTGACGGTCTGGTCGCCCAGATCCCCTCGCTCCTGCTCTCCATTGCCGCGGCCATCATCGTCACCCGTCAGAATACCGACCAGGACATGGGGACTGCGGTACTCGGCCAACTGTTCGAAAATCCCAAGGCGCTGGTGATCTCCGCCGGCATCCTGCTGATGATGGGCAGCGTACCCGGCATGCCGCACCTGGCTTTCCTGAGCCTGGGGGCGGTGGCGGCGGCGGGCGCCTGGTGGCTGCTGCGCCGCGAGAAGCAGAACAAGGCGAAGGCGGCGAGCGGCGAACTCATGCCGACCCAGGGGGATGCCCCGGTGGAGCAGAAGGATCTCAGCTGGGACGACGTCATGCCGGTGGACATCATCGGCCTGGAGGTGGGTTATCAGCTGATACCTCTGGTGGACAAGAACCAGGGGGGCGAGCTGCTCAACCGGATCAAGGGGGTGCGCAAGAAGCTCTCCCAGGAGCTGGGCTTTCTGGTGCCTGCCGTCCACATTCGCGACAACCTGGATCTTGCCCCCAACCAGTACCGCATCACCCTGATGGGCGTGAGCACGGGGGAAGCCACCGTCTATCACGACAAGGAGATGGCCATCAACCCGGGGCAGGTGTTCGGCCAGATCCACGGTATCGCTACCCAGGACCCGGCGTTCGGGCTGGAGGCGGTCTGGGTTGCCAAGGAGCAGGTCTCCCAGGCCCAGACCCTTGGCTATACCGTGGTCGATGCGGCCACCGTGGTGGCTACCCACCTGAGCCAGATCCTCTCCAACCATGCGGCGCTGCTGCTGGGTCATGACGAGGTGCAACAACTGCTCGACATGATAGGGAAGCATCAGAGCAAGCTGGTGGAAGGACTGGTTCCCGAGGTGATCAGCATGGGCAACCTGGTGAAGGTATTGCAGAATTTGCTCAATGAAGGCGTGCCAATTCGCGATATGCGCACTATCCTGCAGACCCTCGTGGAATATGCGCCCCGCAGCCCGGACCCGGAAGTGCTGACCGCAGCCTGCCGGATCGCCCTGCGCAGATTGATTGTGCAGGAGATTGCCGGCCCCGAACCCGAGCTGCCGGTGATCACCTTGTCACCAGAACTGGAACGTATATTGCATCAATCCCTGCAAGCAGGTGGGGGAGATGGCGCCGGTATCGAACCGGGACTGGCGGAGCGGATGCAACGCTCCCTGGTGGAAGCCACTCAACGACAAGAACTGGAAGGCCAGCCGGCCGTGCTTCTGACATCGGGGATATTGCGCAATACCCTGGCGAAATTTGTCAAGAATGCCATTCCTGGATTACGCGTGCTGTCCTATCAGGAAGTGCCTGACGACAAGCAGATCCGCATCGTCAGTGCGGTGGGACAGGGCTAGTTAGCGGAGATGACGGGTGAAGATTAAGCGGTTTTTTGCCAAAGACATGCGCACGGCGCTGGCCGAGGTCAAGGAGACTCTCGGACCCGATGCCGTCATCATGTCCAACAAAAAGGTCACCGGTGGGGTGGAGATAGTCGCGGCCGTCGATTATCAATCCCAGGTACCGGGGCCTAAAGACGCGCCGGTTCGCCGTCAGTTGAATGAAGAGAGCGTCAATATCTCGTCTGCGGGCAAGCAGATGACGAGGTCGGCGCCACCCAAGGAACAGAACGAATACTACGCCGATACCCTGGCGGCCCTGCTGGCACGCCAGCAGAAGCTCAATCCGGCCAACCCGGCGGGTGGCAATGGCGCCCCGGGATCATGGTCTGGCAACGGAGGTAACGGTCAGCCAGCTTCGGCCTCCTGGCCCGCCAATGGCGCTGCCGGCACCCAGTCCGCCGGACTGGCGGGCGCGGCCAGTGCTCCCAGAACCCTGGCCGAACAGGGCCAGTGGGGCGCCGCTCCCGAGCCCGCCAAGCCCAAGGCCCGTCCTGCCGCCGCCCCGCGCCAGACCCAGTCCGCCCAGCGGGATCAGGAGATGGAGGGGATGCGCAAGGAGATGGCCAGCATCCGCAAGCTGCTGGAGCACCAGATCTCCGGCCTGATGTGGCAGGAGGTGGAGCGCCGCGAACCCATGCGCGCCCTGCTCATCAAGGAACTCAAGAAGATGGGGTTCGACGACGCCTTTGCCGATCAGCTGGCGGGCCTCATCCCCGAAGACATGCCGATCCATCAGGCCATGGCCCAGCTGGCCGAGGTGCTGACGGCCCAGCTCAAGATCAGCGAGGACGAGATCCTGCGTCAGGGAGGGGCGGTGGCCCTGCTCGGACCGACCGGGGTGGGCAAGACCACCACCATCGCCAAGCTGGCGGCCCGCTTTGCCATGAAGTATGGCGCCGAGCAGGTGGCGCTCATTACCACGGACAACTACCGGATCGGGGCCCACGAACAGCTGCAGACCTATGGTCGCATCATGGGTTGCCCGGTGCGGCAGGTGCGGGACGCCGAAGAGCTGGCCAGTGCCCTCTATCAGTTCCGCCATCGCCGGCTGGTGCTCATCGACACCGCCGGGGTGGGTCAGCGGGATATCCGCCTGACCGAACAGCTCGACACCCTGGTAAAGAATGCCAAGGTGCGCATCCGCAGTTATCTGGTCATGTCGGCCACCTCCCAGCGACGTGTGATGCAGGAGGCGGTGGATCACTTCCGGCGCATTCCGCTCTCCGGCTGCATTCTGACCAAGCTCGACGAGAGCCTGAATCTGGGTGAAGTGATCAACGTGTGCATTCAAAACGCCCTGCCCATCAGTTACATCACCGACGGGCAACGGGTGCCGGAAGATATTCAAGTTGCCAACGCGGCGCTGCTGGTCGGTGCCGCCATGGGGTCGCTGGAACGGGAAGCAGAAGATCCCTATTTCTGGGGATCGGGTTTTGGCGAATCCGAAGATTCGGAGTTTTATGAGTAACATGTATATGGATCAGGCGAGTGGTCTGCGCAAAATGCGTCAAAACAATCGAGTGAAAGTGATCGCCGTGTCCGGAGGCAAGGGGGGCGTCGGCAAGACCAACGTGACCCTGAACGTGGCGGGAGCCATGGCCGCCCAGGGCAAGCGGGTGTTGGTGCTGGACGCCGACCTTGGCCTGGCCAACGTCGACGTCATGCTGGGGCTGAGGGTGCATCGCAACCTCTCCCACGTGCTGGCGGGGGAATGCACCCTGGATGACATCATCGTCGAGGGGCCCTACGGCATGATGATAGTGCCAGCCACCTCGGGCACTCAGTCCATGGTGGAGCTCTCTCCGGTACAACATGCCGAGCTCATCCGCGCCTTCAGCGAGATGAAGACCCAGGTGGACGTGTTGCTGGTGGACACGGCGGCGGGGATTTCCGACATGGTGCTGAGCTTCACCCGTGCCGCCCAGGACATCATGGTGGTGGTGTGCGATGAACCCACCTCCATCACGGATGCCTACGCGCTCATCAAGATCCTCTCCAAGGATCACGGTGTGTTCCGCTTCAAGGTGGTGGCCAACATGGTCCGCTCCCTGCGCGAGGGGCAGGAGCTGTTCGCCAAGCTGACCCGGGTCACCGACCGCTTCCTGGATACCTCCCTGGAGCTGGTGGCCTGCGTGCCTTACGACACCAACCTGCGGGCCGCGGTGCGCAAGCAGAAACTGATAGTTGAGGCGTTTCCAAAATCCCCTGCTGCCCTGGCATTTCGTGCCCTGGCGAACAAGGCGGCGAGCTGGCCCATCCCGAATCAGCCGGGCGGCCACCTCGAATTTTTCCTGGAAAACTTGTTGCAAAAGCCGGTCATAACACAGGAAGACTCCCGTGAATAAAGCCCAAGCATACTTGCGTCATCAGGATTCCTACGTGCTGGTTGAGCGACACGCTCCGCTGGTCAAGCGGATTGCCCAGCATTTATTGGCTCGCCTGCCAAGCAGTGTCTTGCTGGATGACCTGATCCAGGCAGGTATGATTGGGCTGCTCGAAGCTTCCCGCAACTTTGACGGCAGCAAGGGCGCCAGCTTTGAAACCTATGCCGGCATCCGCATCCGTGGTGCCATGCTCGACGAGATCCGCCGTGGAGACTGGGTGCCCCGCTCGGTGCACCGCAACAGCCGTGCCATCGCAGAAGCGATCGAGAACGTGGAGCAGGCCCATGGCCGGGATGCCAGAGACACCGAGGTGGCCGCCAATATGGGGGTGTCCCTCGGGGAGTACCATGCCATGCTGCAGGATGTCTCCTGCGGCAAGATCATCGGCATCGAGGATCTGGGCGTCAGTGAAGATGTCATCGGTCATCCCGATGACGGCAACGGTCAGGGAGGATTCGACGATCTGGCGGCCGAGCGCTTCCAGGGGGCCCTGGCGGAGCACATCGCCCGTCTGCCGGAGCGGGAGGCGCTGGTGCTCTCCCTTTATTACGATGAAGAGCTGAATCTGCGCGAGATCGGTGAAGTATTGAGTGTGAGTGAGTCTCGGGTGAGCCAGATTCATAGTCAGGCCATGCACAGGCTGCGCGCCCGTTTGCGAGATTGGAATTTATAAGTGGTTGTACTGGCTACACTGGAGCACAACTCTAAGGCATAATCCGCACCATAAAACCTGCGATCTGCATCATGTAAGTGAGCCGTCTTGGCGGCTATTTAGGAGGAACTTTGGACAAGAACATGAAAATCCTCATCGTCGATGACTTTTCAACGATGCGCCGGATTATCAAGAACTTGCTGCGTGACCTGGGATACAACAATACCCATGAAGCAGACGATGGCAACACGGCGTTGCCGATGCTGAAAAATGGCGACTTCCAGTTCGTGGTCACCGACTGGAACATGCCTGGCATGCAGGGCATCGACCTGCTCAAGGCGATTCGCCTCGACGACAAGCTCAAGCACCTGCCGGTTCTGATGGTGACTGCCGAAGCCAAACGCGAGCAGATCATCGAAGCCGCCCAGGCCGGGGTCAATGGCTATATCGTCAAGCCGTTCACCGCTGCCACCCTCAAAGAGAAGCTCGACAAAATCTTTGAACGTATCGGCTAAGGAGCGGCAGGGATGAAGGCCAAAACGAGTGCCATGATCTCGCTTGACCAGGCAAGGATGCTGGTTGCCCACCTGGAGCGGGAAGAGTTTGAACAGGCCGATACCATCCTCGCCGATGTGTGCGCCCCCAACGCGGCGGCCCTGTTTGACAAGGTGGGGCAGCTGACCCGCCAATTGCACAACTCATTGCAGGATTTTCGCCTGGATCCCAGGATCCCCGACCTGGCCACCCATGAGATCCCGGATGCCCGGGAGCGTCTGAGCTATGTCATCGACATGACGGACAAGGCGGCCAATCGCACCATGGATGCGGTCGAGGCAAGCCTTCCCATCGCCGATCGACTCAACGACAACATTCAGCTGGTCATGCCCAACTGGAATGCCCTGATGAGCCGGGATCTCGAGCTGGGTCAATTCAAGGCGCTGTGCCATCAACTGAATGATTTTATTAAGGCTTCTGAGACGGATGCCGATAAGTTACGACAACTGCTGACGGAAATTCTGATGGCTCAGGATTTCCAGGACCTGACCGGTCAGATGATCCGCAAGGTGATCAAACTGGTGCAGGAAGTTGAAACGAAGTTGATAGAGATGCTGACCATGTTCGGTGAGGGCGTTAGCGACAATTCGGCACGTAGCCTGCCAGCGAGCGGCATCGAGGCGGAAGGGCCCATCATGAACCCGCAGACCCGCTCAGATGTGGTCAATGGTCAAGATGATGTGGACGATCTGCTGTCTAGCCTGGGATTCTAATGGAGTGACGCATGGCCTTCGAAGTTGATGAAGACATACTGCAAGACTTTTTGGTCGAAGCATCAGAAATATTGGAACAGTTGTCTGAACAACTGGTCGACTTGGAAAAGCGGCCCGATGACAAGAACCTGTTGAACGCCATCTTCCGCGGCTTCCACACCGTCAAGGGGGGAGCGGGTTTCCTCTCTCTCACCGAACTGGTGGATGTCTGTCACGGTGCCGAGAACCTGTTCGACATGCTGCGCAACGGCAAGCGGACCCTCAGTGCCGAGCTGATGGATGTCATCTTGCAGGCGCTGGATGCCATCAACGTCATGTTTGCCCAGGTCCAGAACCGCGAAGAGATAAGCCCCGCCTCTCCCGATCTGCTGCACGATCTGCACGAGCTGTGCAAGCCGGAAGGGCAGGAGCAGCTGCGTACCGCCAGCGTGGCGGCCCAGCCAGAGCCGGAGCCTGAGCCGGAACCCGCACCAGAACCCGAGGTCATCGCCGAGGTGGCGCCTGTCGCCGTCAATGGCGGTGGCTCCATCGACGAGATCTCCGCCGACGAATTTGAACGCCTGCTCGATGAGCTGCACGGTGTCGGTAAAGCGCCGACGGTCTCTGCCGCCCCCGTGCTGAGCGGTTCAGGTGACATCACAGACGACGAATTCGAAGCCCTGCTCGACCAGCTCCATGGTCAGGGCCAGCACGGTGGTGCCCCCGATCTGGCCCCCCTGCAGTCGGTCCAGAAAGAGGTGGACGAGCTCATCGACGACGATGAGTTCGAGCGCCTGCTGGATGAACTGCACGGCCGTGGGCAGGGGCCCCAGCACAGTCTGGCACCTGCTCCTGCGCCCGCTCCCGAACCCAAGGCCCCGGCACCCGCTGCCCCCGCCGCCCCGGTGACGCCGCCCAAGGCGCCAGTGGCCGCCAAACCCGCGCCGGCAGAGCCCCCAGCGCCAGCCAAGGCCGCCCCTGCCAAGCAGGCCGCTCCCGCCGAGAGCAGTGCGGTACAGAGCGATACCACGGTGCGGGTGGATACCAAGACCCTGGACGTCATCATGAACATGGTGGGCGAACTGGTGCTGGTGAGAAACCGCCTGGTGAGCCTCGGCATCGCCAGCAATGACGAAGAGATGTCCAAGGCTGTCGCGAACCTCGACGTCGTGACCGCCGATCTGCAGGGCGCGGTCATGAAGACCCGCATGCAGCCTATCAAGAAAGTATTCGGCCGCTTCCCGCGTGTGGTGCGCGACCTGGCTCGTACCCTCAAGAAGGAGATCGAGCTGGTGATGGTGGGTGAGGACACGGATCTGGACAAGAACCTGGTGGAGGCCCTGGCCGACCCCCTGGTTCACCTGGTGCGCAACTCCTGCGACCATGGCGTCGAGATGCCGGACGTGCGCGAGAAGGCGGGCAAACCCCGTCAGGGCACCATCACCCTGAGCGCCTCCCAGCAAGGGGACCACATTCTGCTCTGCATCGAGGATGACGGCGCAGGGATGGACCCGGAGAAGCTCAAGTCCATCGCCATCAGCCGTGGCGTGCTCGATGCTGACAGCGCGGCGCGCATGAGCGACAACGATGCCTACAACCTGATCTTCGCCCCCGGCTTCTCCACCAAGTCGGAGATCTCCGACATCTCCGGCCGTGGAGTGGGCATGGACGTAGTGAAGACCAGCATCGTCAGCCTCAATGGCTCGGTGCACATCGATTCCACCTGGGGCAAGGGCACCCGTCTCGAGATCAAGGTTCCCCTGACTCTGGCCATTCTGCCGACCCTGATGGTGGAGGTGGGTCAACAGACCTTCGCCCTGCCCCTCGGTTGCGTGAATGAGATTTTCCACCTGGATCTGAAAAAGGCCAACGTGGTGGATGGCCAGCTCACCATCATCGTCCGTGACAAGGCGATTCCGCTGTTCTACCTGCACAAGTGGCTGGTACGCGGTGCCGGCAAGACGGCCCGCCAGGACCAGGGCCACGTGGTCATCGTCCAGATCGGCACCCAGCAGGTGGGCTTCGTGGTAGACAACCTCATCGGTCAGGAAGAGGTGGTGATAAAGCCCCTGGACAACCTGCTGCAAGGTACCCCCGGCATGGCTGGCGCCACCATTACCAGCGACGGCGGCATCGCCCTCATTCTGGATGTGCCCAGCCTGCTCAAGGCCTATGCCCGTCGCCACTGAGCGCCAGGCTCAAGGAGTTAAAAGAATAACAATGGCAGTCAAGGTATTAGTGGTCGACGATTCGAGTTTCTTCCGCCGTCGGGTCAGCGAAATCATCAATCAGGATCCCCTGATGACGGTGATCGACACGGCCCAGAACGGGCGGGAGGCGGTAGACAAGGCGCAGCAGTTGCGGCCAGACGTCATTACCATGGACATTGAAATGCCGGTACTCGACGGCATCAGCGCCGTACGCGAGATCATGGCCAAGTGTCCGACCCCCATCCTGATGTTCTCCTCCCTGACCCACGAGGGAGCCAAGGCAACCCTGGATGCGCTGGATGCGGGCGCCCTCGATTTTCTGCCCAAGAAGTTTGAAGACATCGCCCGGGACAAGGACGAAGCCGTCAACCTGCTGCAGCAACGGGTCAAGGAGATCGCTCGCAAACGCTTCCTGATGGCGACCCGGCCCCGTGCCCCCGAGCCTGCCGCCCGGCCCGCCGTCACGGGGGGCCTGAATCGCCCCTTGGCCGAACGCCAGCCCGAGCCTGTGCGGGCAGCGGCGGCTCCCGCCGCGTTCAAGCGCAGTGGCAAGAGTTACCAGCTGGTTGCCATCGGTACCTCCACCGGCGGGCCGGTGGCACTGCAGAACGTGCTGACCAAGCTGCCGGGAGATTTCCCTCATCCCATTCTGCTGATCCAGCACATGCCGGCCACCTTCACCGCTGCCTTTGCCGCCCGCCTCAACGGGCTGTGCCAGATAGGGGTCAAGGAGGCGCAGGATGGCGACGTGCTCAAGCCGGGTCAGGCCTATCTTGCCCCCGGTGGCAAGCAGATGCTGCTGGAAGGGCGCGGACCCGGTGCCCGTCTTCGCATCATCGATGGCAATGACAAGGTCAACTACAAACCCTGCGTGGACATCACCTTCGCCTCCGCCGCCAAGACCTATGGCGACAAGGTGCTGGCCATCGTCCTGACCGGCATGGGCGCGGATGGCCGCGACGGTGCCCGTCTGCTCAAGGAGCAGGGGGCGACCATCTGGGCGCAGGATGAAGCCTCCTGCGTGGTCTATGGCATGCCCCAGGCCGTTGCCAAGGCGGGCATAGCAAGCGAATCCCTGCCGCTGGATCGGGTGGCCCAGCGCATTCTGGTCGAGTTGGGTCGCTGACCATGGGCATGCTCGGCCTGGTGCTGGCGCTGGGGGCCGTCGCCATCGCCCAGTGGTGGCATGGCGGGAGCCTGCTGACCCTGCTGGATGGCCCGGCCTTTGTCATCGTCGTCGGGGGAACCTGGGGGGCGGTGATCTTGCAGACTCCCCGCAAGTACCTGCTCAGTGCCCTGAGGCAGGCAACCTGGATGCTGTTTCCGCCGCAGCTGGATCTTGCGGAGCAGGCCGAGCGCCTGAAGGCGTGGGCCCAGTTCGCCCGCCAGCAAGGCTTGCTGGCGCTGGAAAACCAGGCCGAGGCCGAGCCCGATCCCTTCACCCGCCAGGGGCTTTCCATGATTGTGGATGGCGTCTCCATCGAGGATATCCGCAGCCTGCTGGAGGCGGATATCGACATCGAGCAGGAGCGCAATGAGCACTCGGCCAGGGTGTTCGAGTCCATGGGGGGGTACAGCCCCACCATCGGCATCATCGGGGCCGTGATTGGCCTCATCCAGGCCATGTTTCATCTGGAGGAGCCAGGCACCCTGGGGGCGGGCATTGCCGTGGCCTTCGTCGCCACCATCTACGGGGTGGGCTTTGCCAACTTGCTCTATCTGCCGATTGCGAATCGGCTGCGCGCCTTCCACTACCATTACGGCCTCTATCAGGAGATGACCCTGGAGGGGCTTCTGGCCATCGCCCACGGGGAGAACGGCCCGCAGGTTGAAAGGCGGTTACGGGCTTATCTGAAAGGGGAGTAGCCATGCGCAAGCGCTATCGTTTGCACCTGCAAGGGCGAGAGCATCTCGATCGTTGGCTGGTCTCCTATGCCGATTACATGACGCTCATCTTCGCCCTTTTCGTGGTGCTCTACTCCGTTGCCATCGTCAACAAGGAGGAGTACCGCGCCGTCATCGAGGGCATGACCCAGGCCTTCAACCAGGCGCCGCGCAGCGATGGCCTGCTGGAAGGGCGGGGCAATTCCTTGCTGGACAACCCGGTCTCGGCCGCCCCCAGCCTGCTGGAGAGCCAGGCCTCTGCGTCCCCTTCGCAGGCCCCCATCACGGGTACGCCCGTCTCGCAAGATGGCACGGCTCTTGCGCAGATCGACATGCAGATCCAGGAGTCCATGGGCGCCCTGGTCGATGCGGGGGTGGTGAAGCTTGCGCAGGATGACAACTGGCTGACGGTGGAGCTGAGTTCAGGTCTCCTGTTCAACAGTGGCAGCGCTTTTCTGGGGAACAATGCCGCACCCGTGCTCGATACGCTTTCAGGTATTCTCAAACCGGTCGATAACTATGTCAGGGTGCGGGGCTACACGGATAACCAACCGATAAACAACGAAATTTTCCGCTCCAACTGGACATTGTCAGCGGCCCGCGCCGAGGCAGTGCTCAATGCCCTGGTGGGTAAGGGGGTGGCTCCCGGTCGGCTAGCCTACGAGGCGTACGGAGAGTTTTCCCCCTTCGTCGACAATGGCACCGAGCAGGGACGATTACAGAATCGCAAGGTGGTGGTCGCCATATCCAGGTTCGCCTGGGTGCCGCCAGCCCCCGTCAAACCGCTGACGGTGGCACCGGTGCAGGACGCACCGCAGAGTGTCGACAGTGAAAAGATCAGGGTGATCGCGCTGCCCGGTGGGGGCATACGCATAACAACAAGGCAGGATTGATACAGTGATTGTTTGGACGGTTGCCAATCAGAAAGGTGGAGTCGGTAAAACCACCACGGTCGTCTCCCTGGCGGGCATTCTGGCCCAGCGTGGCCAGCGGGTACTGCTGATCGACACCGACCCACACGCCTCCCTGACCTCCTATCTCGATTTCGACTCGGACAGGCTGGAAGGCACCCTGTACGAGTTGTTCCAGGCGGCCAAACCCAGCGCAGAGCTGGTCAACCGGATGACCCTCAAGACCCGATTCGAGAACATCAGCCTGCTGCCCGCCTCGATTACCCTGGCCACGCTGGATCGGGTGATGGGCAACAGGGAAGGGATGGGGCTGGTGCTCAAGCGCGCCCTGCTGCGGGTGCAGGATCAGTTCGACTACGTGCTCATCGACTGCCCGCCGGTGCTGGGGGTCATGATGGTGAACGCGCTGGCGGCCTGCGATCGCATCCTGGTGCCGGTGCAGACCGAATTCCTGGCCCTCAAGGGGCTGGAGCGGATGATGAAGACCTTCGAGATCATGCAGCGCTCCAAGCGGGAGAAGTTCCGCTACACCATCATTCCGACCATGTTTGACAAGCGTACCCGCGCCTCCCTGATGACATTGCAGTCCATCAAGGAGCAGTATGGGGAGGCGGTGTGGAATGCGGTCATTCCCATCGACACCAAATTCAGGGATGCCAGTCTGGTGCACATTCCTCCCTCCATCTATGCACCGGGCAGCCGGGGCACCTATGCCTATGAGACCCTGCTCAACCATCTCGACGCGCTGGAGCGTCAACGGACCCAGGAGGTGATGCCGTGAGAGAGACCACCCAGGTTCGGGCCATGGACGACTATTTCCACTCCCTGCTGCTGGACGATGCCCTGCTGCGGGAAGATCCCGAAGACGAAGCACCGGCCCCTGCGTTGCAACGTCAGACCGTCGCCGTGCCGGAGGTGGCTGCCACCCCCTATCTTGAAGCCGATACCCGACTGGCCCAGCTGAGCGAGCTGCTTGCCCAGGTGGGACAGGTCCAGTTCGAGATGGATGCCCTGAGCCACGAAGAGGTGCATGTCGAGCCATTCCAGCTCGAGGCGGAGGTGGTTGACAGTGAGCCTCTGGTCGCCCTGGCAGAGCCGGTGGTGGAAGCCGTGGTGGAGGAGGTCGAGCCCGTCGCCCTCGCGGTGGCGGAACCCGCGCCCGCCCTCGAAGCGGCGCCCGCACCGTCGACCTGGGAGAACCTGGATACCGGCAACGAGTTTCAGGCGCTCTTCTTCGACGTGGCCGGGGTGACGTTTGCGGTGCCTCTGACCGAGTTGGGGGGCATCCATCAACTGGGGGAGGTGACCTCTCTCTTCGGCCAGCCGGGCTGGTACAAGGGGATCATGACCTCCCGCGAGCAGAAGATGAACGTGGTGGACACGGCCCAGTGGGTCATGCCGGGCCAGCATCTGGAGATGGACGATTACAAATATCTGATTATGCTGGGAGAATCACCCTGGGGATTGGCCTGTCACCAGTTGAAGGGCACAGAACTGCTGCACCGGGACCAGGTGAAGTGGCGCCATCAGGAGGGCAAGCGCCCCTGGTTGGCCGGCATGGTCAAGGAGAAGATGTGTGCCCTGCTGCACGTCAGGGAGCTCTTGCTGCTGCTAGGACGGGGCGTGAACATCGAAGGCCGCTGACAACGTCGGCATCGCCATGGTTTTATTGCTAATTTTACCCGTTGACGGGTTCATACAAGGATCAAGAAGATGACAGAGAAGCGCAATATTGCACAGAATCTGGCCGAAGACGAAGTGCTGCAGTGGGTGACCTTCCAGTTGGAAAATGAGACCTATGGCATCAACGTGATGCAGGTTCAGGAAGTGTTGCGCTACACCGAGATCGCTCCGGTCCCGGGTGCACCTGACTACGTGCTGGGTATCATCAACCTGCGTGGCAACGTGGTGACCGTCATCGATACCCGCTCCCGTTTCGGCCTGCCGGCCGGGGACGTGAGCGAGAACTCCCGCATCGTCATCATCGAGGCGGAGAAGCAGGTGATCGGCATCATGGTGGACAGCGTGGCCGAGGTGGTCTATCTGCGCTCCTCCGAGATCGATGCCGCCCCGGCGGTGGGCACCGAGGAGAGCGCCAAGTTCATCCAGGGCGTCAGCAACCGTGACGGCCAACTGCTGATCCTAGTGGATCTCAACAAGCTGCTCTCCGACGAAGAGTGGGAAGACATTGGTTCCCTGTAACAGGGACGGGAACGTGCGGACGGGGGCGATGGCACCTGTCCGCCTCCCTGTGACGGTAAGGTGATGGTTTGATGATTGAATTTGCAGCCTTGGGGTTGTCCTTGCTCGCACTGGTGCTGGCCCTTTACGGGATCCTGGGGCACCGTCGTCGCCAGCGAGAGTCCGAGGCCAGGGTGGAAGCGCTGCAGGGGCAGCTCGAGAGTCTGCGCAAGCAGATGATGGAGTTGCACACGGGCGCCATCGGTATGGGTCAGCGTCTGCAAGCCGCAGAAGGGGCCATGCAGAAGATCCACGACAGCCAGCAGGAGCTGACGTTGCAGGATCCGGAGCGCCGCCTCTACAGCCGCGCCGCCAAGATGGTGGAGCTTGGTGCCGATCTGGACGAGGTGATGAGCGAGTGCGAGTTGCCCCAGGCGGAAGCGGAGCTGCTTATTTCCTTGCGAAAGGGACGCAGCTGACGGATGTGTCGCGGGGAGGCCGGTGCCTCCCCGCTTTCTGTTCGACCCGTGGCCACCTCTTTCTCGATGCCGGGACAGTGGATAATCCTTTGGCATCAATCTCTTTGGTGGGGGCGCGATCTTCCCCACAAATCCTGTTGATTATTGGCATCTTTGAAAAGACGCCTCCGGATCCTGTGTTAAGATGCAGGCCGCCTCATTTTCAACGATTACATCCCCATGCTGCTTCAAGCGAACAATCTGAGCTGCGTGCGTGAAGATCGCACCCTGTTTGAACATCTCTCCTTCGCGGTGCGTGCCGGGGATTTGATGCAGATTGAGGGTCCCAACGGGGTGGGCAAGACCAGCCTGTTGCGCCTGCTCACCGGCCTCTCCCAGCCCTTTGCTGGCGAGGTGTGCTGGAATGGGGAGAATATCCGCCATTGCCGGGATGAATACCACGCCAGCCTGCTTTACCTGGGCCATCAGCCCGGCGTCAAGGCGACCCTGACCCCCCTTGAGAATCTCTCCTTCTACCAGAAGCTTCATGGCCCTGCCGGGGACGGCGTGGATCTCTGGCGGGTGCTGGCCCAGGTCGGCCTCGCCGGTTTCGAAGACTATCCCGCGGGACAGCTCTCCGCCGGGCAGCAGCGACGGGTGGCGCTGGCCAGGCTGTGGCTGAGCGAGCGACCGGCGCTCTGGATCCTGGACGAGCCCTTCACCGCCATCGACAAGCAGGGGGTCAGGGTGCTGGAGCAGTTGTTCCTCGCCCACGCGGACAGGGGGGGCATGGTGGTCCTTACGACCCACCAGGATCTGACCCTGATGCAGGGACGGCTCAAGACCCTCTCCCTGACCTCGCTGTTGCAGGAGTAGCCCATGCTGCGCGCCGTCATACACCTTATTCACCGCGAGTTGCTGATGGCCCTGCGCCAGCGCGCCGACATCTTCAACCCGCTCTGGTTCTTCCTCATCGTCATCACCCTGTTTCCATTGGGGATCGGGCCCGAGCCCCAGTTGCTGGCCCGCATCGCTCCCGGCATCATCTGGGTGGCGGCCCTGCTGGCGGCCATGCTCTCCCTGGAGCGGCTGTTTCGTGACGACTTCAGTGACGGCGCCCTGGAGCAGATGATGCTGATGCCCCATCCCCTGGGGTTGCTGGCCCTGGCCAAAGTGATCGCTCACTGGTTGCTGACCGGTCTGCCGCTGTTGCTGGTCTCCCCCTTGCTCGCCATCCTGCTCTCCCTGGAGCTGAAGACCTATCTGGCCGTGGTGGCCACCCTGGCGCTCGGTACGCCGGTGCTGAGCCTGCTCGGGGCGGTCGGAGTAGCGCTGACCGCAGGGCTGCGCAAGGGGGGCGTGCTGCTCAGCCTGTTGTTGCTGCCGCTCTATATTCCGGTGCTTATCTTCGCCACGTCCGCCATCGACGCGGCGAGCATGGGACTGCCCTATGCCGGTCAGCTCGCCATCCTGGGGGCCATGCTGGTGGGGGCATTGACCCTGACGCCCCTGGCTATCTCGGCGGCGCTTCGGGTGAGTGTCAACTGATTGATTTGGTGAAAAGATTTTCGTTTGAAGCCTTGTTAGGGGCGAGATAGTTGAGATAGATCAAGGGGATGGCTGCTTATTGCTTTCGGGGGATATGATGTTTTTCCCCCATGGGTATGGTAGCCCTCGCCACTTAAAAATTAATAACTGAAAGGTTTCGTGAGCTATGTGGAAATGGTTGCACCCTTATGCCAAACCCGAGCGCGCCTATGGGCTGGCCGGCACCCTGCTGCCCTGGTTTGCCGTGACAAGCCTGCTTGCCTTCATCATCGGCACCGTCTGGGGGCTGGCTTTCGCTCCCGCCGATTACCAGCAGGGCGACTCTTTCAGGATCATCTATATCCATGTGCCCTCCGCCATCCTCTCCATGGGCGCCTACTCCACCATGGCGGTGGCCGCCTTCATTGGCCTGGTGTGGCAACTGCGCATGGCAGACATGACGGTGGCGGCCATCGCCCCGGTGGGGGCCGTCTTCACCTTCATTGCCCTCTTTACCGGCGCCGCCTGGGGCAAACCCATGTGGGGCACCTGGTGGGTGTGGGATGCCCGGCTCACCTCCGAGCTCATCCTGCTGTTCCTCTATCTGGGTGTCATCGCCCTCTACAACGCCTTCAGCGACAAGGTGGTGGCGGGCCGCGCCGCCGGCATCCTGGCGCTGGTCGGGGTGATCAACCTGCCCATCATCCACTACTCGGTGGAGTGGTGGAACACCCTGCACCAGGGGGCCACCATCACCAAGTTTGACAAACCCTCCATCTCCCCCGAGATGCTGTGGCCGCTGCTCATCATGATCCTGGCGTTCGCCGCGTTTCTCGGTGCACTGACCCTGATGCGTTTTCGCAATGAGCTGCTGATGCGGGAGTGGCACCGCCCCTGGGTTGCCGACATCGCCAGGCAGGAGAAGTAAGCATGCACTTTGCCTCGTTCAGTGATTTCATGGCCATGGGGGGCTACGCCTTCTACGTCTGGCTCTCCTTCGGTCTGACCCTGCTCTGCCTGGTCGGCATCGTCATTTCCACCCGGTTGAAGACCCGCAGCCTGCTCGGCGAACTGCGCAACAAGCAGGCTCGGGAGGCACGCCGCAAGGCAGCCCAGCAGATGGAGAATACCCTATGAACCCGCGCCGCAAGAAACGCCTCACCATCATCCTGGCCATCAGCCTGGGCCTTGCCAGCGTGACTGGCCTGGTGCTCTATGCCCTGAGTCAGAACATCGACCTCTTCTACACCCCGAGCGAGCTGGTGGAAGGGAAGGGGCCGGAGAAGATCAGGCCCGAGGAGGGGCAGCGCCTGCGCATCGGTGGCCTGGTGGTGCCGGGGTCTGTGGTGCGGGATCCCCAGAGCCTCAAGGTAGCCTTCAAGCTGGTGGACAACGGCGGCCATCTGGTGACGGTGGAGTTTGACGGCATTCTGCCGGACCTGTTCCGCGAGGGGCAGGGGATCGTCGCTCAGGGCACCCTCAAGGATGCCACCACGGTCGCCGCCTTCGAGGTGCTGGCCAAGCACGACGAGAACTACATGCCGCCGGAAGTGGCCGACGCCACCAACGGCATGCACTTCAAGCCCGAATACACAGAGGCACAGTTGCAGGGAGCCAAGCAATGATGCCGGTATGTGCCAAGAATTCACTTCTTTATGCCGCCAAATCGGCAGGTTTCTCCGTGCAATCGAGAGGGAATAGTCAATGATCCCGGAATTAGGGCAGTTCTCACTGATCCTGGCCTTCGCCACCGCCCTGCTGCTGGGCAGTTACCCGCTGATCGGGGCCCATCTCGGTCGTCTTGGCATGATGTCGGCGGCCCGCCCGCTCGCCTACAGCCAGTTCCTGCTGCTGCTGCTGTCGTTTCTCTGCCTCACCTGGGCCTTTATCGACAACGACTTCACCGTGCAGTACGTGGCCACCAACTCCAACAGCCTGCTGCCCCTGCAATACCGCATCTCGGCGGTGTGGGGAGCCCATGAAGGCTCGCTGCTGCTTTGGGTGCTGACCCTGGGAGGCTGGACGGCGGCGGTGGCCCTCTTCAGCCGCCGCCTGCCGCTCGATGCAGTGGCGCGGGTACTCGGGGTGCTCGGCCTTATCTCGGTGGGCTTCACCGCCTTTGTGCTGTTCACCTCGGATCCTTTCACCCGCACCCTGCCGTATTTCCCGGTGGACGGGCGGGATCTCAATCCGCTGCTGCAGGACCCCGGTCTCATCTTCCATCCCCCCATGCTCTACATGGGGTATGTGGGCTTCTCGGTGGCCTTCGCCTTCGCCATCGCCTCCCTGATGACGGGGCGTCTGGACGCCACCTGGGCGCGCTGGTCCCGTCCCTGGACCATGGCGGCCTGGGTCTTCCTGACGCTGGGCATCGTGCTCGGTTCCTGGTGGGCCTATTACGAACTCGGCTGGGGCGGCTGGTGGTTCTGGGACCCGGTGGAAAACGCCTCCTTCATGCCCTGGCTGGCGGGCACGGCCCTGCTCCACTCCCTCGCGGTGAGCGAGAAGCGCGCCACCTTCAAGGCCTGGACCGTGCTGCTGGCGCTCTCGGCCTTCTCCCTGAGCCTGCTCGGCACCTTCCTGGTGCGTTCCGGCGTGCTGGTGTCGGTCCATGCGTTTGCCTCGGACCCGACTCGGGGTCTGTTCATCCTGGGCTTCCTGCTGGCGGTGATAGGCAGCTCCCTATTGCTGTTCGCCTTCAAGGGCTCCCAGGTGAAGAGCCACGGCAAGCATGAGCTGTGGAGCCGGGAGACCCTGCTCCTTGGCAACAACATCCTGCTGGTGGCGGGCCTGCTCACCGTGCTGCTCGGCACCCTGTTGCCCCTGGTGCACAAGGAGCTGGGGCTTGGCAGCATCTCCATCGGCACCCCCTTCTTCAACCACATCTACAGCTGGCTCATCATCCCCTTCGCCCTGCTGCTGGGGGTGGGCCCCCTGTTCCGCTGGCGCCGCCAGGATCTCGGTGAGCTCAAGGGCAAGGTGATGCTCGCCCTGGTGCTGAGCCTGGCCGCGGCTCTGCTGTTGCCCAAACTCTTTGCCGAGGCGTTCAAACCCTGGGCTGCGCTCGGTATTGGGCTTGGCGTCTGGATCATCGTCACCAGTGTGCAGGAGACCTGGGCGCGGGCCACCCACAAACACGGTTTTGCCACCGGCGTGCGCAAGCTTGGCAACAGCCACTGGGCCATGATCCTGGGGCACGTGGGGCTCGCGGTCAGCATCATCGGCATCGCCTGCACCCAGAACTACAGCATCGAGAAGGACCTGCGGATGCAGGCCGGCGATCGCGTCCAGTTCGCCGATTACGAGTTCGTCTTCACCGGCATCAAGGAGAAGAACGGCCCCAACTACGACGGTTTCAAGGGCGTGCTGGAAGTGCACCGGGATGGCAAGCAGGTTGCCCTGCTCAAACCCGAGAAGCGGATGTACACCGTGAGCCGCATGCCGATGACCGAGGCGGCCATCGATGCGGGGGTTACCCGGGATCTCTATGCGGCGCTCGGCGAGCAGCTCGACAACGGCGCCTGGGCGGTACGGATCTACTACAAGCCCTTCGTGCGCTGGATCTGGTTTGGCGGCGTCTTCATGGCCCTCGGCGGCGTGCTGGCCATGCTGGACAAGCGCTACCGCTTCGGACGTCGTGACGAGGAGGCCAAGGCATGAGCAAGAAGACCTGGCTCTATCTGCTGCCCTTCATCATCTTCCTGATGGGGGCCGTGTTTCTGTTCAAGGGGCTCTACTCCGATCCCACCAAGCTCGAATCCGTGATGGTGGACAAGGAGGTGCCCGTGTTCACCCTGCAGGACATCTATGACCTGGGCAAGCAGCACGACAGGAGCATCCTCAAGGGGCGCCCCATGCTGCTCAACGTCTGGGCCACCTGGTGCCCGACCTGTTACGGAGAACATACCTACCTCAAGGAGCTGGCGGGGCAGGGGATCTACATCGTCGGCATGAACTACAAGGACGAGCGTGACAAGGCCATCAAGTGGCTGGCGGAGCTTGGCAATCCCTACCAGGTCAACCTCTATGATCCGGACGGCATGCTGGGGCTGGATCTCGGTGTCTATGGCGCGCCCGAGACCTTCTTCATCGACAGCCAGGGCATCATCCGCTATCGCCACGTGGGGGACATCAACCCGGAAGTCTGGGCGTCGACCCTCAAACCCATCTTCGATGCCATGAAGTGAGGCTTCCCCGATGAAAACACTGATTGCATCCCTGTTGCTGCTGGCCGGTCTCGTCTGTGCCGGACAGGCCCGCGCCGCCATCGATGTCTACACCTTCGAGAGCGACGCTCAGGAGCAGACTTTTCGCGAGTTGACTAAGGAGCTGCGCTGCCCCAAGTGCCAGAACCAGGACATCGCGGATTCCAACGCCGGGCTTGCCAAGGATCTGCGGGACAAGACCTACCAGATGGTGCGCGAGGGCAAGGAGAAGCAGGAAGTGGTGGACTACATGGTGGCCCGCTACGGCAACTTCATTCTCTATGATCCCCCCCTGATGGCCTCGACCCTGATCCTCTGGCTTGGCCCCTTGCTGGTCATCGTGATTGGCGTCGTCACCGTGGTGGTGCGAAGCCGCCGCCATGCCCCTGCTCCCTTGCAACAGCCTGAAGGCACCCTGAGTGCAGAAGAGCAGGCCAGGCTGTCCGCCCTGCTCAAAGAGGAAGAGAAACCATGACCCCATTCTGGATACTGGGTGCGGCCCTGCTGGTGCTGGCGAGCCTGGCGCTGATCGTGCCGCTCTGGCGTGGCGAGGGCAGGCAGAGCATCAGTCGCTCGGCCCTCAACAAGCAGCTCTATCGCCAGCGCCTGCTGGAGATAGGGGAGGAGCGGGAGCAGGGGATACTGGCGGAGGAGCCGGAATCCCTGGTGGAGCTGCAGCGCAGCCTCCTGGACGACATTCCCGACGTGGAGCAGACCGCCCGTGGCGGCAAGAGCCTGATCTGGATCCCCGGTGTGCTGGTGCTGGCGGTGGTGAGCATCGGCCTCTACGCCAAGCTCGGCGCCTGGCAGGAGGTGAGCCGCTGGCAGGATGCCAGCAGCCGGTTGGGGGAGCTCAGCAACCGCATCCTGGTGGAGCGCGACGCCCGGGTGACCGAGCAGGATCTGCTGGACTTCACCCTGGCCCTGCGAACCCGGCTGAAAGAAGAACCGAACGACTACCGTGGCTGGCTGCTGCTGGGGCGCCTGACCCTGGATGGCAATGATCCCGAGATGGCCCGCGAGGCGCTGGAGCGTGCCTACGCCCTCGCGCCCCAGAAGGCCATGGTAGCGGTGCCCTATGCCCAGGCCCTGATGATGACGGGGGAGGAAGCCCGTGCGGATCAGCTGTTGCAGGCGGTCATTGCCGAGGACCCGGCCAACATCGAGGCTCGCTCCGTCCACGCCTTCATGGCCCTGCAAAAAGAGGATTTCCAGACCGCCCTCGACCGCTGGCAGGGGATGTTGCCGCTGCTGGAGCCGGGCTCGGCCCGCTACACCATGGTGGAGCGCTCCATGGAGTACGCCAGGCAGCAGCTTGGCCAGCGTGGCATCGCCGTGACTACCCCGTCTGCCGAAGGCCAGGCACAAGCCGAGGTGCTGGCGGTGAAAGAGGGGGAGTTCCCTCTACACATCACCCTGGCGCCGGGCATCAAGATGCCGGAAGATGCCCATCTGTTCGTCTTTGCGGTGATCCCCAACGGTCCGCCCATGCCCATCGCGGTCAAGCGCATTGCAGGCCCGCATCTCCCGCTCACCCTCTCCCTGGGGGACGGGGATGCCATGATGGAGGGGAGCAAGCTGGCGGCCCATGCCGAGCTGCAGTTCAAGGCGCGCCTCTCCCGGGGCGGCAACGTCATGAACAAGGAAGGCGCCGTTGAAGGGGTTTCGGTCACCGTGCCGACCAGCACCATCCCCACAGCGCCGATTGACATCCGCATCGATCACGCCCTCTAATACGCTTTTGGCCCACCCCATGGGGTGGGCCCCCTGTATAATTCATATCAATACCCAAAAAAATCTTAGGACTTTCATATGTATCTGCGTTCAGGAGCATTGGCGGTGGCATTGCTGCTCGCGGGCTGTGCGGGCGGCCCTCCCAAGCCGGGCCCGGAGAGCCTGGATCTCGGCGAGACCCCGAGCCGCCCCGGGGCATCCAGCACGGCCAGCGATCCTCGCGACCCCTTCCAGGGGCCCAACCGTGCCATGTGGGCCGTCAACTATGACGTGCTGGAGCCCTATGTAGCGCGCCCCGTGGTACACGGCTATGCCCGCTATGTCCCGCAAGGAGTGAGGGACAGCATCGAGAATTTCGTGGACAACTTCGACGAGCCGAGCAGCATGGTAAACCACCTGCTGGTGGGTGATCTGAAAGGGGCCGGTACCAACCTGGGCCGCTTCACCCTCAACACCACTGTGGGCCTGCTCGGTCTGTTCGACGTGGCCAAGCATGCGGGCCTGGCTCGCAACACGCTGGAGATGGACACCGTGCTCGGCAAGGCCGACATCGGGGATGGCGCCTATCTGATGGTGCCGGTCTACGGTCCCACCACCACCCGGCAACTGGTAGGGGATACCATCGATACCATCTACTTCCCCTATGCCCTGCTGACCTTCCCGCTGAAGGTAGTGCACTGGGCGCTGGATGGCCTCGGTACACGCTCCAAGCTGATCGATCAGGAGCGCATCATCGACAACGCGCTGGATCCTTACGCCCTGACCAAGGACTTCTACTTGCAGTACAACGATGGCAAGGTGACGGGCCGCAAACCCGAGCTCCAGGAGCAGAAGCCAGAGGCGGCGGATGATGGCAACCTCGACGATTACATGGACGAGATAGACCAGTAAGCACGGTCATCTTCCACAAGGCGCCTGCGGGCGCCTTTGTTGTCGATGGCAGGTATTCGACCATAAAAAAACGCCCCGCAAGTGCGGGGCGTTTTGGCAAGAAAGGCTTATCAGGCAGCCAGGTTCTTGGCCACGAATTCCCAGTTGACCAGGGCCCAGAAGGTTTCCATGTACTTCGGACGCAGGTTGCGGAAATCGATGTAGTAGGCGTGTTCCCACAGGTCGACGGTCAGCAGCGGGGTGGTACCGGCTTCGGTCAGCGGGCAACCGGCGTTGGAGGTGTTGACGATGGCCAGGGAGCCGTCAGCCTTTTTCACCAGCCAGGTCCAGCTGGAGCCGAAGTTGCCGATGGCAGACTTGGTGAACGCATCCTTGAACTCGGCGAAGGAGCCGAAGGCCTTGGTGATGGCATCGGCCAGAGCGCCAGTGGGCTCGCCACCGCCGTTCGGGGAGAGGCAGTGCCAGTAGAAGGTGTGGTTCCAGATCTGGGCAGCGTTGTTGAAGACGCCACCAGTGGAGGTCTTGATGATCTCTTCCAGAGACTTGCCTTCAAACTCGGTACCCGGCACCAGGTTGTTCAGGTTGACCACGTAGGTGTTGTGGTGCTTGCCATGGTGGTATTCCAGGGTTTCCTGGGAGATGTGCGGTTCCAGAGCATTGATTGCATAGGGCAGAGCGGGAAGTTCGAAAGCCATTTTCTACTCTCCATTGGCTGGTCCGTGCGAAGGCGACGGTTGCAAGACATTGCGTACTCTTTTCTATCTTGAAAAGAATTGTTCTTGAAATGAGGGGGCCAGACGGCCCAAAGCCCGTCGATTGTAGCAGTATCAAAGATGGGCGAACAACCCTTGATTCTTGCCATGATCCGGATCAAGCTGCGGCGTATTGATGCATGACTTCTTTCATTCGCAACGGTTTGCCAGTTTGTGGTCTGCCCGGATTGCAGTAGAATGGCCGCTGAAATCGCTCCAGTGAGGCATTTATGGAAACTATTGAAAAGATCAAACAGCAGTTGGCTGAGAATCCCATCATCCTCTACATGAAGGGATCCCCCAAGCTGCCCAGCTGCGGTTTCTCTGCTCAGGCCTCCCAGGCCCTGATGTCCTGCGGCGAGCCTTTCGCCTATGTCGACATCCTGCAGAACCCGGACATCCGCGCCGAGCTGCCGAAATTCGCCAACTGGCCCACCTTCCCGCAACTGTGGGTCGAGGGTGAGCTGGTCGGTGGTTGCGACATCATGATCGAGATGTTCCAGGCCGGCGAGCTGCAGACCCTGATCAAGGAAACTGCCGCCAAGCACAAGCAGGATGACGCTGCCGCCGAATAAGGCCGCATCCATACCATGCAAAAAGGGGAGCCAGTGGCTCCCCTTTTCTTTGTGCCCACGACAGACATCAGGCGATGCGTTCGAGGCGCGCCATGTAGAAGCCGTCGAAGCCGGTCTCTGCCGGGCTGACGTTGTGATCGCCGATCAGGCGGAAGTGCTCGTTGGCGGCGAGGAACTTGTCCACCTGCTGGCGGTTCTCCTCGGGCAGGATGGAGCAGGTGGCGTAGACCAGCAGGCCGCCCACCTTCACCATCTGGCTGTAGCGCTGCAGGATCTCCTCTTGCAGGGCGACCAGCACCGGCAGGCGCTCGGCGGTGTCGCGCCACTTGGCATCCGGGTTGCGCTTGAGCACGCCAAGGCCGGAGCAGGGGACGTCCAGCAGCACGCGATCGGCGCTTTCTTTAAGGCGCTTGACGGTCTTGCTGCTGGTGATGACCCGGGTCTCCACGTTGTGGGCACCGGCGCGGCGGGCGCGCTGCTTGAGGTTCTCCAGTTTCCACTCTTCCACGTCCATGGCCAGCAGACGGCCCTTGCCCTGCATCATGGCGGCCAGGTGCAGGGTCTTGCCGCCGGCACCGGCACAGGCGTCGATGACCCGCATGCCGGGCTTGACGTCGAGGGCCGCGGCCACCAGCTGGGAGCCGGCATCCTGCTGCTCGAAGCAGCCATCGGCAAAGGCCTGGGTACGGAATAGGGCGGCGTCCGAGGTCACTTGCAAGGCGGTCTCCACTCCGTCGACGGGCACTGTGGTGACATGCTCTTTGGCCAGCATGGCTTGCAGCTCGTCCCGGGTGCACTTGAGGGTGTTGACCCGCAGGTAACGCTTGGGCATCCAGGCCAGGGCGGCACGCTCGGCCGGCCAGGCGTCGCCCAGTTGCTCGCTGCCGAGTTTTTCCAGCCAGGCAGGGCAGCCGTCCATCAGCACCGGGTTCTTCTTGGCCTCGGTCAGGCGGCGGCGGAACGCCTCCTCGTTGAAGCGATCCAGGGTCGGGTGGTTGGGCTGATCTATCTTGTGGAAGGCGTGCCAGCTGTGCAGCAGCGGCCAGACATTCTTCTCCGCTTGACGGACCTGGATGCCGGTGAGGAAGCAGTAGAGGCTGAGGCGGCGCAGCAGATCGCCGGTGACCAGGGCAATCCTTGCCTGTTCTTGCGGTTTGAGTTCGATGCCGGAGAAGTGACGGGCATAGGCGCGGTCGAGGGTAAGACCCTGACCCAGCACATCGTCAACGATGGCAACGACCAGATCCCCGAAACGGGGCAACAGTGGGGACTTGAGCATGAGATTAACCTTGGCCAAAGAAAGAGTGAACCGGCCCCGTCGAAGAGGGGTTCTGGAACGGACAAATCCGCGCCATGATAGGGGCTAGTCTGCATTGGTGCAACCTTCCCCATTCGGGGAATGTACAGAGGATGTTGCTGGACTAATCGGACCAGCGGGCAAATGATGCCGTGGCAGTTCAGGTGAATCCGTTTAAAAAGGAATTAAAAAGATGCAGTTGATGAAATATTCTCCGCTGGCGGTGCTGGTGGCGGGTCTGATGACGTCCGGCAACCTGATGGCCGGCGAGTGGCATACGGTCACGGCGCGGGCCACCGCCGCCGATGGGTACGAGGTGAGGGCCAGCCAGTATCGCATCGTCACCGTCTCCACCGATTACCTGGCTGCCCTGAAGGGGGGCGAGCGCCGCCTGACCCTGCCTCTGCCGGATGGCAAGGAGGTGACCTTCAGCCTGCAACCCTATGATCTGCTGCCAGCGGATCTGGCCGCCAAATATCCCGATATCCTGGCCTTCAAGGGGCATAACGAAGCGGCGCTGGGCGAGACCGGGCGCTTCGATCTCGGTCCCCAGGGATTCCACGCCATGTTCAGCCATGAAGGGAAAATGGTGTTTGTCGATCCCCTTCGCAATGGGGAAGGCTATGCCGTCTATTACCAGCAGGATGCCCACAGCCGGCTGGAAGAGGAGGCGGACAAGGTGATCGGGGGCGAGGCCAAAAAGCTGGCCCGCCAGGTGCTGGTGGATGGCAACGAGCGCAAGCGCTATGTCATCGCCATCTCGGCGGCGGGGGAGTACACCCAGTATCACGGCGGCACCGTGGAGGCGGGTCTTGGCGCCATCACCACCCTGCTCAACCGGGTCAACGAGGTCTACCAGCGTGACGTGGCGGCCGAATTCCAGCTCGCCAGCGGCAACGACACCATCATCTTCACCGACGTGGCGAACGATCCCTTCAACAATGATGACGGCGATATCGATGCCAACATGCAGGTGCAGGCCGATGCCCTGACCAAGGGGCTGGGGGCCTTCGACATCGGCCATGTGGTCAATACCGGTGGCGGTGGCCTGGCGGGACTGGGCGTACTCTGTACCGACGAAAAATCGGCGGGGATGACGGGCTCCTCCGAGCCGGTGGGGGATGCCTTCTTCATCGACTACGTGGCCCATGAGATTGGTCACCAGTTCGGGGCAGACCACACCTTCAACGGCACCACAGGCAGTTGTGGCGGCGGCAACCGGGAACCAAGCCAGGCCTGGGAGCCGGGCAGCGGCAGCTCCATCATGGCCTATGCGGGGATCTGCGGAGACGAAGATCTGCAGCCCCACAGCGAGCCCTATTTCCACAGCAAGTCCATCGAGCAGATGCGGGCCCACATGGCCACGGTGCCAAATTGCGGCACCCCGTTGGCGCTGGTCAACAATGCGCCCCAGGTGGCGGCAGGCAATGACTACGTCATCCCCGCCAACACCCCCTTCGTGCTCAAGGGGGCGGGGGCCGATCTTGACGGCGATCCGCTGAATTACACCTGGGAGCAGATCGATCTGGGGACGGAGTCGAGCAGCCCGGCCACCATGGTGGACGACGGCAGCCGCCCGCTGTTCCGTTTCGTGGCGCCGACCAGCTTGCCGGAGCGCACCCTGCCGAGTCTCACCTCCCTGCTCACCAACACCCTGGCGATAGGGGAGGCCTGGCCTGCCACCAACCGGGACCTGAACTTCCGCCTCACGGCGCGGGACGGCAAGGGCGGTGTCGCCAGCGATGACATGAAGATCCAGGTGGTCAACACCGGCAAGGCCTTCGCCCTGACCAGCCCGGTGGTGACCCCCCTGGGGGCGGGCAAGACGCAGACCATCAGTTGGGAAGTGGCCGGCACCAATGCCGCCCCCATCAACTGCAGCAAGGTGGATCTCTTCATGACCCGGGACGAGGGGGCAAACTGGACTCCCCTTGCCAGCGGCAAACCCAACTCGGGCTCGGCGAGCGTCACCATCCCGGCGGGCCAGGACGGCACTGCCCGCTTGAAGGTGGCGTGCAGCGACAACATCTTCTTCGCCATCAGTCCCCTCAAGCTCTCGGTCACCCAGCGCGGTGAAGAGGGGGGAAGCGGTGGCGGTGGTGCCCTCGGCTTCTGGACCCTGGCCCTGGCGTTGCTGGGCTGGCAGCGGAGGCGGGCATGAGACTGGCAGGGGTGCTGCTGCTCACCCTGCTCGGCGGTTGTCAGGCCGATGCAGACACCCTGGATCAGGCGGTCAGCGCCAGCCTCGCCAGGCAGGATTACCGGCTGATCGTGCGGGCCGGGCGCGGCGAGGTGGCGCCCGGGATCGCGGCGGATCAGCAGGCGGCGGCCAAGGCGCGCTGCGGCGTGCGCTATCTCGACGGATTCGGGGATGTCATCAAGCCGGATCAGAAGGAGGCCCATGCCAGGCTGAGCGCCTATGCGGCGGACTACAACCGGCGCATGCTGGCCCATTGCCCGCCGGTTGACGGCAAGCAGTAGGCTGACGGTCATCGGCATAAAGAGGGAGGCATGAGCCTCCCTCTCTTTTTGCTCCGCCATTTGGCCGCCCCGAGGCTTGTACCCATGGCGCGCTCGTCGCACAATGCCTGCACCCATCGCCGCACGGGCGGCAGAGAAAGAGAGAAGGAAAATCAAGATGATGGATGTGGCTGATCTGCGTCGCGAATACACCAGAGGTGGACTGCACCGGGCCGATCTGCCGGCCGAGCCCCTCGCCCTGTTCGAGAAGTGGCTGGCCCAGGCGTGCGAGGCCAGACTGACCGATCCCACCGCCATGGTGGTGGGCACCGTGGATGCTGATGGCCAGCCCTGGCAGCGCACCGTGCTGCTCAAGCACTACGATGCCGAAGGCATGGTGTTCTACACCAACATGGGCAGCCGCAAGGCGCATCAGCTGGAGGGCAACCCCCGTATCAGCCTGCTCTTCCCCTGGCACACCCTGGACAGACAGGTGCACGTGACCGGCCGGGTGGAGAAGATGAGCACCTTCGAGGTGATGAAGTATTTCCACAGCCGACCCAAGGACAGCCAGATCGCCGCCTGGGTCTCCAAACAGTCGACCCGCATCTCGGCCCGTGGCGTGCTGGAGGCCAAGTTCCTCGAACTCAAGCAGAAGTTTGCCAATGGCGAAGTGCCGCTGCCGAGCTTCTGGGGTGGTTTCCGGGTGCGCATCGACACCGTCGAGTTCTGGCAGGGCGGGGAGCATCGTCTGCACGATCGCTTCTATTACACCCGCGAGGGGGACGGCTGGCACATCGAGCGCCTGGCGCCCTGATGAACATCGCCAGGCTCAAGAACTTCACCGAGATAGTGAAGAACAACTTCAACATCTCGGCGACGGCGGAGAAGCTCTATACCTCCCAGCCGACCCTCAGCAAGCAGATGAAGATGCTGGAAGAGGAGCTGGGGCTGGCGCTGTTTACCCGCAAGGGCAAGAACCTGGCGGGCCTGACCCCCATGGGGGAGCAGGTAATGGAGCTGGCCAGGGGAGTGGTGGCCCAGGTGGAGCAGATTGGTCAGCTTTCCCTCGGGGATCAGCTGGCCACCAGCGGGGTGCTGCGCATCGCCACTACCCACACCATGGCCCGCTACAAGCTGCCGGCGGTCATTACCGAATTCTCCCGCCGCTACCCCGAGGTGAGCATCCAGCTGCATCAGGGAGCCCCTGCCCAACTGGCGCAGATGGCGCAAAACGGGGATGTGGAGATGGCCATCGCCACCGAGTCCATGCACCTGTTCGACGAGCTGGCGACCGTGCCCTGCTATCGCTGGGGGCGCAGCGTGGTGGTGCCCCACGGCCATCCGCTGCTGGACTGCCAGCCGCTGGCCATGGCGGATCTGGCCCGGTATCCCCTCATCACCTATGTGTTCGGTTTCACCGGCCGCTCCAAGATGGACAAGGCGTTCGGTCGCCATGGTCTCAGCCCCCGCATCGTGCTGACGGCCACCGACAGCGACATCATCAAGCACTATGTGCGCCTGGGGATGGGAGTCGGGGTGATCGCCACCTCGGCGTTCGACGAAGGGGACAGGGAGAGCCTGGTCTGCCTCAACATCGATCATCTGATCGCCTCGAGCGTGGCCCATGTGTGCCTGCGCAGGCACGCCCACCTGCGGGACTACATGTACGACTTCATCCACCTCTATGCCCCCCATGTGAGCCGGGAGACGGTGCAGCTGGCGCTGCTCAACCAGGGAACGCCCGCTCCGTCTGCGACCCTGCCCTGGCTCTGACGCCGAGACATAAAAAAGAGAGGTCGTCGGCCTCTCTTTGCATTGCTATCCCCTTGTACTGACCCCTCAGGCGGCTCGGGTCGCCAGATTGACGAAGATCTGGGCTCCCACCAGCAGGCAGTCGTCGTCCAGGTAATAGGGGTTCGCGTGCAGGTAGTTGCAGATCCCCTTGGCCTGATTGCCGCTGCCGAGGAAGAACATGGCCCCCATGCGGCTTGGCGTGGCGTTGATCATGTAGCTGAAGTCCTCGCTGCCGGTCATGGGCTGGCCCTTTGCGTTGATCCCGTCGCTGGACAACACATCCGAGGCGGCTTGTTGCAGGCGCTCGCAGGCCTGGGGGTGGTTCTCCACTGCCGGGTAGCCGGCATGGACCATGGTGGTTTTGAAGCCGCGCAGCTCGCTCTGGGCGATGATGTCCCTGAAGCTGTTTTTCAGGATCTGGTCGGTTTCGGCATCCATGGCGCGGATGGTGCCACGGGCCTGCACATGATCGGCGATGGCGTTGGGAATGGTGCCGCCGTTGATCATGCCGCAACCAAAGACCGCCGGGCTGAACGGGCTGGTGCGCTTGGCGACGATGTAGTCCATGTCCTCGATGATCCGCACCGCCTCCCGGATGGCATCCAGCCCCTTGTGGGGGGTGGAGCCGTGGGCGGAGATGCCGTGCACATCGAGCGTCCAGGCAGACCCCCAGGAGGACATGACCCCCTGGTTGAACTTGATGGTGCCCGTCTCCATGGCGCCGTCGTTGTGCAGTGCATAGACCTCGTCCACCCCCTTCATGCAGCCAAGCTCCACCATCTTTTCGGCACCGGGGACGCGCATGTCCTCTTCCGCCATCTGGAAGATGAAGCGGACGTTGTACCGCAGGCGATCGCGGTTGGCGGCCAGAAACCTGGCGGCGGTCAGAGCGATCGCCATGTGGGAGTCGTGGCCGCAGTTGTGGGCCATCCCCTCATGGGTGGATTTGAACGCCACCTCGCTCATGTCGTGCATCTCCAGGCCATCCATGTCGGCACGAAAGGCAATGGTGGGCAGGCTGGGGTCTATGTGCAGATCCCCGTGAAAACCGGTGAAGCCGGGATACAGGGTGATCCTGTAGCCGAACTCTTCCATCAACCCACGGCAGTAGGCAGAGGTCTTGAACTCGGCC
The DNA here is from genome assembly GCF_053005425.1 of Aeromonas sp. 25-248. Taxonomy (NCBI): domain Bacteria; kingdom Pseudomonadati; phylum Pseudomonadota; class Gammaproteobacteria; order Aeromonadales; family Aeromonadaceae; genus Aeromonas; species Aeromonas sp. 25-248. The sequence continues at coordinate 121,595 of NZ_JBRKTB010000004.1, forward strand.
CCGGAGTATTCCGGGATGCGGTGCAGGTGGTGGCGCACTTCGTAGCTGAAGTCGCGCAGGGCCAACAGGTCAGGTTCGATATGGTAGTGGTTCATCAGATGATCCCTTGAATGGAGAAACCGAGCTGGGCAACCAGGGAGGCGCCAAAGAAGCAGCAGGTGGAGACGATCATGAAGATGAGGATCACCTTCCACGACATCTTCTTGAGCTCCTCCAGCTGACCGCCCACCGAGAGGCCGGCGAAGGCCAGGAGCGGCACGCAGCAGGAGAGGAAGGAGATCTTGGCCACGGCATCGATGAAGATGCCGCGCACCGGGGTCTCGGGCAGGCAGATGAGAATGCCGATGATGGTGGCATAGGCAAAGGCCGGCAGGGAGGAGGGCAGGTAGCGCTTGGCCACCAGGGAGGCGAACACCACCAGGGACATGGCGATGAAGCTGTCCCCCATCTGCCACAGCGGCAGGCCCGAGGTCAGGGTCTGGGTGAACATGGCCAGCAGGATCGCCAGGAAGACGAAGCGCATATCCATCACGATGCTTTTCATGCTTTCTCTCCTTTGGCGGTCAGGGCATAGATTTTTTCAGCGAGCGGCAGACCCAGATAGGTGAGGGAGAGCGCCCCCAGGGCCGACGAGAGCAGGTTCGACGCGGCGGCGATGCTGAGCACCTGCTGGGCCATCGCCTCGTCCAGGCCGTTGATGAGGGCACCGGAGGCGGCGCTCAGCATGGAGCCGGATCCCACGCCGGAACCGGCGGCCAGGGCCAGGGGGTGCAGCCCCGTGAGGGGGGCGATGCTGCCGAGCACGCTGAACCAGAGGGTGCCGATGACGGAGCCGCACAGGTAGATGGCGAGCACGCCGATGTACTCCTGGGAGCCGGTGCCGAACTTGCCCTGGATCACCGCGACCGAGGGTTCACGGCTGATGGAGGAGCAGGCCCCGATGGCGCGGCGGCCAAAGCCGAACTTCACCGCCAGCGGAATGGCGATGAGGATGGGCAGGAGGTTGCCTATCTCTTGCAGGAAGAGCGGTACGCCGACGCTCAGGATCATCTTGAGGTTGGGGATGATCATCCCCGCATACTGGGTCCCGAGGATCAGCAGGCTGAAACCCACCATCTTGCCGCAGAAGCCCTCTTCTCGCTCGGTGAAGAGCCTCTTCCAGCCGGGAATGCGATCCTTGACGGGCTTGGCGGAGACGATCATGCCGATGATGACGGCAAAGAGCATGGGCAGGATGGGGATGATGGCGATGCCGAGTCTGATCTCCTGCTTCCCGATGAGGGATTGGGCCACGAAGATCAGCAGGGCGGTCGCCAGGGTACTGACTACTACCGTTTTGAGTGGGCTGGTTGGCTGCATAGTGTGTCTCTTGTTATCCGTTGTCCTTCATGGGCGTCTTTGGTCACGCCATGATGGGGGCATGATAGGAAGCGAGGAGGGGAAGGAATGTGACCGCCATCAAGTCAGCCATATGGCATTTTTTCATGGGGTATGCCGTTTAACCATGGTAAACATATGGTTTAACAACTCATTGGTAGCTGCTTATGCTGCCTCAGACAGGAGTGTGGTGCCGCCCGGGCACCCGGTGCCTGATCCGGGGGGGGATGTGGGGGAAGGAATGGATCTGTTGATCGAGGGGGCGCTCTGGCGCCCCTCCTGGCAAGCGGCGTTGCAGGCCTGGCAGCACCAGGGAAACCGCTGGTGGCTGCTGCTTGGCAAAGGGGAGACGAGGGAGATGGCACCCTGGTCGGTCAGCCCGCCAGATGGCATTCTCCTTGCCCGCGACCTGCTTGCCGCCTGGCTGGGGGAGGCCGCCTCCCCGCTGATGGCGACACAGCCGGACCGGCAGATCCTGATCGCTGCCTCCGGCTCCCTGCTGACCCTGGCCAGAGAGAGCGGCCTGCTCACCCTGGGGCCCGCGGGGGCGGATCATCGCCTCGGTGCCGATGACGACCTCGGGGTTGCCCTGCAACGCCTGCTTGCCCGCCGCCTGATGACCCCGGTGCTGCGCGAGCCTGGCGGGCAGGACGCGCTGGTGCTGCGCCCCCTGCTGCCCGGCGATGAGAGCGCCATCCTGCGTTATTGTTCGGATGCGGCGCTCGCCCGCTATACCCTCAACATCCCCCACCCCTATTCGCCGGAGGCGGCGCGGGACTGGCTTGCCCTGAGCGGGCGCAAGGCTGCTCTCGGGCTGGGATGCACCTGGGCCCTGACTCTGCCCCAGGGGCGTGAAGACGAGCCCGCTCCCCTGGTCGGTACCCTCTCCCTGCACTGGCACGGGGAGCTGGCATGGTGGGTCGGCGTGCCCTGGCAGAACAGAGGGCTGGCCACCCGGGCCGCGAGCCTGGTCAGGGTGTTTGCCTTCGAGCAGTGGCACCTGCCTGCCCTCACCGCCCGCCACATGCCGGGCAACCTCGCCTCAGGCCGGGTGATGGAAAAGATTGGCATGCACCATGACGGGCATCGGTCAGATCCGGCCGATGGCGCCCTCATGCTCGATCACTGGCGGCTGGATCGCCCGGCGCGCCTGACGGATGCACGCAAAGAGGCGCTGGCCCCCTGGCTGGATGACGAGGAGGTGGTCGTGGCCATACTGCACGGTGAGGGGGTGGCGCTCTTCATGGCGGGGGAGGCGACAGGGGGCGAGCAGACACTCAGCGGGCTGACGGTGCGGCGCTATCCCCAGGCCATGCTGGCGCCAGAGGCTCCCGGGGTGCAGGCCCATGGTGGTGGCGCCCTCCTCAAGGAGTGCGGGGATCTGGGCCTCGCCTATCTGCGGCGATTGCGACAGCCTGACGACGGACGCTGATGGCTTGCGCAAGGGAGCTCATCGCGAAGCCTGGTGCGGGGTCTGTCAGGTGTTTTCCTGAGTCCGCCCTCCCATTTTCAGACAAAGGCAGTGAAGAGGCGCCCCACTTATGTGGAATAATGGCCGCCCTGCTGTACGAGGAGTAACGCTGTATGTTGAGAACCGAGCGTCCCGGCGACATGCTGCCAGTCTATGAGCTGGTGAGTGCCGCCTTTGGTCGTCCCGACGAGGCCGAACTGGTCAACCGCCTGCGAGAATGTGGGGCCGCCGTGGTCACCATGGTCGAGGAGGAAGAGTACGAGTTCATGGGGCACCTGATGCTGAGCCCGATCACCATTGAGGGACAGGAAGGGCCCTGGCTGGGACTGGCACCCGTGGCCGTGCATCCCGACTGGCAGGGGCAGGGCATTGGCTCGGATCTGGTGCGGGAAGGGCTGGACACGGCACTGGAGATGGACTGGAAGGCGGTGGTGGTGCTAGGGGATCCCGCCTACTACGCCCGTTTCGGCTTTCGGCCTGCCAGCGACTTCGGCCTGCACTGCATCTACGAGGTGCCGACGGAGTGTTTCATGGCGATGGAGTTGCAACCCGGCGGGCTCGACGGGGTAAGGGGCGAGGTGCTCTATCACCCCCTGTTCGATGAAGAGCCGGTGGAGTGACCGCCTGCCCATCCATGAAGAAGGACCCTGAGCGGGTCCTTTTTCATGCCATGCCTATCGCTTGAATGGACGTCACTGGGCCAGGGATTTCAGCTGCTGCTTGCCCGGCGGGTTGTTCCAGTCGATGGGGCCGTGGGTGAAACGGTACTGAAGCCTCGGCAGACTCAGTTCCAGCCACTCCTCCCGAAAGTAGGCATAGCCCTGGTCCCAGTCCGGATCCTGCGCCCAGCCGGTCTGCAGGAAGTGGAGCCGGGTGCCCTGGCCCTCCGGCACGAAGCGCAGGCTGACCTGGGTCTTCTGCTGACGAATGTGGGGAAACTGGGGAGGGAAATTCCAGCTGAAGCTGAGCAGATCATGGGGCATGACCGCCATCACCCGGCACCCTTCGCTGCCACGCTCGCCGAGGGGAGCATCGGGTCTGAAATAGATCTCGAACGGTCCGTTGGGTTCCGGGACCATGAGGCACTCCGGCGCCAGAAAACTGCGCAGCCCGCTCTCCGTGGTCCAGGCCCGCCAGACATCGTCAATGTGGGCGGGTACCAGAATACTGCCTTCAATTTGCTTGTTATCCATAAATCAGTGAACCTCAAACCAGTCATGGACGGGACCTCGGCAGTATAGCCCCTGAGGCGATAAAATAGGCAGCCCTGTGTCACACGGTTACGTATTCAAGAGGGTCCACATTGCCGATTTGACAGCGCGGCGGGATCCATCGAGAGTGGGAAGCGACAAGCACGCAACGCAAGGATGGTGTCATGATCAGAATGATGACGGAAGCTGACGAGCCCATGCTGGCGCAGCTCTTCCTCAAGGGAAGGCGCCAGGCCTTCCATTGGGTTGATCCCGCCCTGTTCCGGCTCGAGGATTTTGCCGAGCAGACCCGGGGCGAGGAGATCTGGGTGGCGGAGAAAGGGGGCAGCCCGTGCGGATTCGTCTCCATCTGGGGGGCCGAGAGCTTCGTGCATCATCTCTACGTGGTGGCGGACTGGCACGGGCAGGGCATGGGGCGGGCCTTGCTTGCCGCCGGCTTGGCCGGATACCCTTCCCCGGCCTCCCTCAAGGTGGCCATGCGCAACACCACGGCGATGGCTTTCTATCATCGCCTGGGCTGGGAGAACACCGAAGAGACGGGTCATTGCGACATCACGGGCCCCTGGCGCAGGCTGGTGTTGACGCCCGATGCCGCAGGGGAATAAGCCGCTGGCAGACTGCGGCAACCGCACCGCACATTGATCTCCAGCCCTGGCAGGGCATAAAAAAGCCACTTCGCGGGAAGTGGCTCTTCAACACATCCGGGGGAGGGCAGACCTTCCCTCGCTCAACCGATGATCACAGGGCCGCCACGGCCTCTCTTACCAGGGCGGCCAGCTCTTCCCACATGCCCTCGTCGATGAGCTTGGCCGGCACCATCCAGGTGCCGCCGCAGGCGATCACGGCATTCAGCCCCAGATACTCCTTCAGATTGGCCGGCGTCACGCCGCCGGTGGGCATGAAGCGCACCGGATAGACGGCGCCCAGGGCCTTGAGCATGGCGGTGCCGCCTGACTGCTCTGCCGGGAAGAACTTGAGGTGGCGAAGCCCCATCTTCATGGCTTGCTCCACCAGGCTGGGGTTGTTGACCCCGGGGATGATGGTGACGTCCTTGTCCAGGCAGTACTGCACCGTGGTCGGGTTGAAGCCGGGGCTGACGATGAAGTCGGCACCCGCCGCAACGGCCGCATCCACCTGCTCGCGGTTGAGCACGGTGCCGGCCCCGATCAGCAGATCCGGGTAGGCCGCGCGCATCTGGCGGATGGCCTCTGCGGCGGCGGGGGTGACGTCGGCCCCTTGCAGGCGTGCGGCGAGATAACCGGCGCTGAAGGAGTTGCCCGCCGCCGTGGTGTCGATCACCTGTTTGGCGGACAACCGCAGGGCGGCGATTTCGATCCGCTGCGTTGCCGTGACCACCAGGCAACCTCAGAGCCGCGCTTGACGACGATCTCGCCCACCCCGAAGCCCTGGCTCCCTGGCTGCATTGCGAGCGCAACCCCTACTGGCGCAAGCTCCACGAGCATATCGACGACAAGGCCATCTCCAGCTGGTGCGACGATCACGACCAGATCCTCAAGGCCCTGATGCGCAAGGATCCGCAGGCGGCCAAGCTGGCCATGTGGCAGCACCTGGAGAACACCAAGCAGATGCTCTTCCAGGCCACCATCTTCGATGACGAAATGGAGGATGACCGCTACCTCTTCTCCGAAAATCCCGTCGTTCATCTGACCCAGCCTTCCACTGCCAACGGCTAGTGGAAGATTCTCGGGGGCGAACCCTCGAGGTTGTTTCAACCCCATGGAGGCGCTGGGCTGATGGCGTGGCCCACAGCTCCCGGGCAAATTGCTGCTCCACTCGCCGGTTTTTGCTGGCGACGCCACCTGGAGCTGGCCCATGTCAAATGCAGCCACCCCTCGCAGAGCCTTTGGCCTGATCTGGAGATGTGCTGCGCTCGTGGGGCGGATACATCCTCTCAAGGTGAGAAAAAGGATACAAAAAGGGCCACTTCTTGCGAAGTGGCCCTTTCCAAACGTTTGGTGGAGCTGGGGGGATTTGAACCCCCGTCCAAAATTACTACATCCTCGGTACTACATGCTTAGTCACTCTTTACATTCGCCAACACGCTGCGGAGAGACACGCCACGCATTGACTAGCTCGATTGGTTTTAATGCTTCCGCCCCGAGCAGGACTTCCACACGATCCTGTGAAGGATGACCTTCCATTTCCCTAGGACACAGGCAAGCTAGGGGAGAAGGGCTCAGCGCAGGTTATTAAGCTGCGAGTGCGTAGTTTTCGTCGTTTGCGACTATTTTTTTGCGGTTTATTAACGAGGCCTACCGCACCTCGGCATGCACCTTGGGTTTCGTGAATCTTGTCGAATCCAGAATCAGCCCCAAGTTGTCAAAAGGGATTGTACGCAAAAATCCTGTCATGGCAAGGCGTTGATGGCAATCGACCGGCCTTGGCCGGTCGATTGCTGGTTTATTGGTCGCCGCATGGGGGCCGGCGGCGCACGATCAACCGCGGTGCTTGTTCTTCATGATGCGGGCCTTCTCACGGTCCCATTCCCGTGCCTTGGTGTCTTCCCGCTTGTCGTGCTCTTTCTTGCCTTTCACCAGGCCGATCTCGACCTTGACCCAGCATGCTTTCCAGTAGAGGGCCAGCGGCACTATGGTGTAGCCCTGACGAGCGGTCAGGCTCTCGAGCTTGTCGAGTTCACGGCGACTGAGCAGCAATTTGCGGGTGCGGGTCGGATCGCATACCACGTGGCTGGAGGCGGCGTTCAGCGGCAGGAAGCTGGAGCCGAACAGGAAGGCTTCCCCCTGCATGAAGATGACATAGGCTTCGCTGATGTTGGCCTTGCCCGCCCGCAGGGACTTCACTTCCCACCCTTGCAGGGACAGACCTGCTTCCACGCGTTCTTCGATGAAGTACTCGTGACGGGCGGTTCTGTTGAGTGCAATGGTGCTGGACCCGGCTTTGTTTTTACTGTTCTTTTTGCTCATGACGGGGGCCTTAGGCAATGTTTAGGAAGGCGCATTATACGTGGGTGGCGGCGGCTGTAAAACGCACAGCGCTCCGAGTGGCGGCTTTGTGAGCAGTTCGATGACGATTTTGAGGGAAGGGCGGGGCGAGAGCAGGCCACACTGGCCGGAAAGTGTGCGATTGCCGTGCTTGGTGACCCGCGAACAGTTTCGGCGGTGATTTTGGCTGACAAGGTGATAAAATCGGGCCGATTGGATGAGGAAAACCCATGCCCCGTATTACTCGCAGTGCCCTGGTGATGTTCAGCGCGGAACAGATGTTCCGGCTGGTCAATGATGTTGATGCCTATCCTGAGTTCCTGCCCGGCTGTGTCGGCAGCCGTGTTCATGAGTCAGGTGAAGACTACATGATGGCCTCGGTCGATGTGGCCAAGGCAGGTATCGCCAAGACCTTTACCACGCGCAACCAGCTTGATGCCAATCGCACCATCAAGATGGAGCTGGTGGAGGGGCCTTTCAGCAAGCTGGCGGGTTGGTGGACCTTCACACCCCTGGACGTGGATGCCTGCAAGGTGGAGTTCGATCTCGACTTCGAGTTCACCTCCAAGCTCATTGAGCTGGCCTTTGGCCAGATCTTCCGCGAGCTGGTGAGCTCCATGGTGCTTGCCTTCTCCAATCGTGCCAAGGTGGTTTACGGTGTCTGAGCTCCTCAATATCGAAGTGGCCTATGCCCTGCCCGAGCGGCAGACGGTGCTGTGCATCCGGGTCGCGCCCGAGACCAGCGTGCTGGCGGCCATCGAACAGTCCGGCATCCTGCAAAAGCACCCGGAGATCGACCTGTCGGTCAACAAGTTCGGTATCTACAGCCGTCCGGTCAAGGGCACAGAGTCGGTGCAGGAGGGGGATCGCATCGAGATCTACCGCCCTCTCATCGCCGACCCCAAGGAGATGCGCAAGAAGCGGGCGGAGAAAGCCAAGGAAGAGGGGCGCGCCGATGTGGTCACCGGCGGGCGACCCGATGTGCACCGCAAGCGAGACGATGCCGGCACCTGACGGGTGATGTGCTGTGACAAGGGGCGCCGTGGCGCCCCTTTGTGATCGTCTCGCCCGGCACGGGGCATCACAGGGTGAGCAGGCGCTCGTTTTCCACCGTCTCTATCCCGCTCTCCTGGATGGCAAGGCGCGCCATGGCGTGCGCCACCTGACTGGCCTCGATGGCACGCCAGCGGCGCAGCGACCCGCGCAGCAGGGGCTTTACCAGCGGATAGATGGCCTGGATGATCTGCTCCGAACGGCGCGCAGGTTCGCGATGGCCGAGCAGCATGGCCGGGCGCAGGATGACGAGCCGCTGCCACTCCTGGGCCAGCAGGGCCTGCTCCATCTCGCCTTTGGTGCGGGGATAGAGGGCAGGGGAACCCGGGTTGGCGCCCAGACTGGAGACCACCAGCAGGCGGCGGCAGCCGTGGCGACGGGCGAGCGCGGCAAAGGCCAGCACATAGTCGAGATCGACCCGGCGAAAGGCCTCGGCCGAGCCGGCATCCTTGCGGGTGGTGCCAAGGCAGCAGAAGGCAATGTCCACAGGGGAGGGCAGCGTCAATCTGTCCAGCGCGTCGAACGAGGTGGGCAGCCAGGTGCGTCCCGGAGCGGGGTCGCCCGGTTTGCGGCAGAGCAGGAGGAGGTCGTGCTCCGTCCCCAGCTCGTGCAGCAAGGCTTTGCCAATCAGACCGGTGGCGCCGGCAATCAGGAATCGACTCATGATGATCTCCTCGGGGCAATGAGGCATCCAGAGTGTGGCCCGGCGACATCACCGGGGCCAGAGAGAACAAAACCGGCAGAAGCCGGTTTTGTGATGTCATCTAGAGCGGTGTGGTGAAGGCGGCAGGGAGAGGGAAATCACCGGTCACGGTGGCCAGTCTGTCACCCACGAAGTTGAGGGTCAGCTCCTTGCGCTCCTTGTCGCCCCGACCGGGCTGGAACTCATAGAGGTAGTACCAGGTGTTGGGGTCAAAGCTGTCGCGCAACATGGGAGAACCCAGCACGAACTCGACCTGTTCGCGGGTCATGCCCTGGCGCAGCTTGTCGACCTGCTTTTGTTCCACATAGTTGCCCTGGGGAATATCGATGCGATAGACCAGGCTGCAACCGGACAGGGTGAGGGCGGTCAGGGCCGCGGCAATCAGGTGTTTCATCCGCATATCGGGTTCAGATCATCCATACAGTCTTTTTAGCTCGGCAAATCATACCCACTCCCCGTGCGGAAGTAAAAAGCCATTGATCCATCAGCCAATAAAAAGGGCCGCGTGGCGGCCCTGGCTGATCTTGCCCCCTTACATGGCGGCGCGGAAGATGGCGACGATCTCCGCGTGAGTCGCCTGCCTGGGGTTGGTGAGACCACAGGCATCCTTGAGCGCATTGGTGGCCAGCACGTCGAGGTCGTCGGCCCTGACCCCGAGCTGCTCCAGACCGGTGGGGATCTTGACGTCGCGAGCCAGTTGCCGGATGGCATCAATGGCTGCCGCCGCACCCTGCTCATCGCTCATGGCGCTCACATCCACCCTCATATGACGGGCCACATCCTTGAGCCGACCGGCGCACACCCGGGCGTTGTAGGCCTGGACATGGGGCAGCAGCACCGCATTGCACACCCCGTGGGGCAGGTCGTAGAAGCCGCCGAGCTGGTGAGCCATGGCGTGCACATAGCCCAGGCTTGCGTTGTTGAAGGCCATGCCGGCCAGGAACTGGGCATAGGCCATCTGCCCACGGGCATGGAGATCCTCCCCCTGATGCACGGCGGTGCGAAGGTGTTCGGCAATCAGTGCGATGGCCATCACGGCGCTGGCATCGGTGACCGGGGTGGCGGCGGTGGAGACATAGGCCTCGATGGCGTGGGTCAGGGCATCCATGCCGGTGGCGGCGGTGAGGCCGGCGGGCTTGGCCAGCATCAGTTCCGGGTCGTTGACCGACATCAGCGGCGTGACGTGCTTGTCGATGATGGCCATTTTCACCTGACGGGATTCGTCGGTAATGATGCAAAAACGGGTCATCTCGGAGGCGGTGCCGGCCGTGGTATTGATGGCGATGAGCGGCAACTGCGGCTTGGCGGAGCGATCCACCCCCTCGTAATCCTTGATGCTGCCCCCATTGGCGGCCACCAGGGCGATGCCCTTGGCGCAGTCGTGGGGTGAGCCGCCGCCGAGCGAAATGACGCAGTCGCAGCCGTGGGCCCGGATCATCGCAAGACCCGCCTCGACGTTGGCCACGGTGGGATTGGGTCTGGTCTCGTCGAACACCACTGCGTCGATGCCGTGCTCGGCCAAGAGGGCGGCAAGCCGGCCCACCACGCCAATCTGGCCCAGGATCTTGTCGGTGACGTGTAACCAGTCACCAAGAGTGAGAAAACCGGGAGCAGCCGAAAACAAGTGGGATCTCGTGGGACAAACTCAAGGCTGATAAGGCTTAGAGGGGGAGCGGGAGGTTCTAGTCGCGGGCGCCGCCAAAATGAAAGACGGCGCACGACACTTGGGGTGAATGCGGCAAAAATGAAAACCTAGATGAGGGCCGATTAAGATGGTGTTCCAAGTTTAAATTGCTATTTAAGTCCGATTTTCGGACTCACGAAACTAAAAAAAGTCGTGCCCGGCCCAGACTACCTTGCCGATCACGGCCAAGCTCTCCAACTGGTTGGCTGGAACGACCTGCAGGGGGTAATCAACACGGTTATCGCTGATGATGGTGATCCCGCCATCGAAGTTCTTCTGCAAGCGCTTGGCATAGAGTTCCTCTCCAAGCCGCAACACGAAGATGGATCCGTCTTCGATCTGATTCTTGCTGATATCGACCAGGATGGAGTCGCCAGAGTGAATGGTGGGTTCCATGCTGTCGCCTTTGGCGAAGACCACCACCAGGTTATCCGGGCTCAACTTGCGAAACGTAAGCCACTTGCGGCGAAATGCCAGCTTGCGTTTAACCTCATGATCATCATTAAACGCGCCATGGCCGGTACTGACGGTGACATGGTAGCCATCGATCAGCGCGTACTCCTCATCAAACTCATCACGACGCACCGCTTGCTCGGCAACTCCATCGGGATGTTTCGGGCCCTGACCCGTGGCCAGCCACTCCAGATTCACATTGCACGTTCGCGCAATGCGCAGCGCCTTGTCGATGGTGGGCAGCGAATTGAACGGGGGGAAGTATTTGCGCATCCCCGACTCACTCATCCCCACCAATTCGGCAAATGCCTTGTAGCTCAGACTCCCACGTAGCTCGTCCAGGCGGTCACTCAGAGTATCCATTCCAACCGTCAGAAAAGATACCTCACCGTCTTTTTGTGCTGATTGTGGTTTTTCTTCATAACGCTCTGACATACAAGGAATTCTCGGCTAGTGGCTATTGCTGGTGAGTCGATAGACAAAAAATTCCGCACAAAAAGGCTTGTCAATCTTTTTGGGGTGATCAATCATTCATATGTGACGCATTGCGACATAAAATCATTCTTTTATGAATGATAAAGATACGCATCGCGACACTTGATGATACCGAAACGGGGTGAGTATGTCAGGGAAAACACCAGAGTGGATCAGGGCTGAGCTCATAAAACGCGGATATTCCCAGGCTGCTTGGGCCCGCGCCAAAGGGTTGCATCCCAGAGCAGTGCAGCGCTGCATCAAACAATATGCCCCCTCCATGGGCGTCAGCCCCAAGCGCAGGGAAAGTCGTTCCATCATGGCGCAGCTTTCCGACTCGCTGGGCATCGACTTGCTGGGAGGTAGCCAATGAGTACCTGGTTCACCGCCCAAGGGTTGGCCGGATTGATTGGCATGCCAGCCTATCCCGATGGTGTGCGCAAAAAGGCGGAGCGTGAAGAGTGGCAAAGTCGCAAGCGCGAGAAAGGCAAGGGCGTTGAATACCACATCAGCTCATTACCCGCAGAAACCCGGCGCTACCTGGCAGAGCAGGCTGTTGCCCTGCAGGGACAAACGGTGACCGATCATGCGGCCGGCGGCAAGGCAATGGCCAAGCTGCTTGCTCGTGAAGTGCCAGTGAAGCCGGATGCGGGCCGCAGATTGCTGACCCTGGGCGCCGCCGCCCGCAAGAAGGTAGATGCCCGGCTGTTGATCCTGCAGGCCGCCGATCTCTTCCTGGCTCCTTATCAAGCATGTCAGCAAGGGGAGGTGGGGCGCCGCGCCTTTATCGAGGCATACCGCACCCGCAGCCTGTCACTCCCTGCGAGCGTCTATGAGCAGCAAAAGCCGTTCAGCCTGATCACCTTGCGGCGCTGGCAAGGCACCCTGGCGGATGCCGGTCCAGCTGCGCTGGCGGGCAATTACCAGCGGGAGCGGCCATCCAGCGTTGAGCAAAGCCCGGATCTGGCCCGATTCCTCACGGCATTGATCACCGCCAAACCGCACTTGGCCAACAAGTGGGGGGCGCTGCATGAGTTGGCGACCCAGTACAGCGAGATGAACCAGCTTGGCTGGCAGATCCCCAGCCAGTCCTCTTTGCGTCGCTGGTTGGTCAAGTGGTTGGCAGAGAACAAGGTGGCCTTTACCTATGCCACCAACCCCGACGCTTACAACAACAAGTACCGCACTGCCATCGAAGAGATGTACCCCTGGATGGGCCAGCCCAACGACGTCTGGGAGTTCGACAGTACCCCTGTCGATGCCATGTTGGTGGATGGCCGCCACAGCATCATCGCGGTGATCGATGTGTTCACCCGTCGGGTGCGGTTGTTGGTGGCCAAAACCTCGTCGAGCGAGGGGATCTGCCTGCTGCTGCGTAAGACCCTGCTGGCCTGGGGCACCCTCAACGACAACGGGGTGATGCGTACCGACAACGGCTCCGATTACGTGAGCCAGCGAGTCATGTCCATCTGCACCCTGCTCGGTATGAACGTCAGCCGATCCAACGCCTATTCAGGATGGGAGAAGCCGCATATCGAACGCTTCTTCCGCACTCTCTCTCACGGCCTGATCGAGTTGCTGCCTGCCTTTGTCGGGCACTGCGTGGCCGACCGTCAGGTGATCGAAGCTCGCAAGAGCTTTGCCGAACGGCTGGAGGAGAAGCGCAAGCCCAATGCAGAGAAGGAGATCTACGAGCTGGCCATGACGGCGGCCGAGCTGCAGATCTTGCTCGATGACTGGCTCGATGCCCGTTACCACAACCGCAAACACAGCTCACTCGGGATGACTCCCAACGAGAAGTACCAAAGCGCCCGCTACCAACGCCGCGCCATTGTCGATGAGTCGGCGCTGGATCTGCTGCTCAACCATATCGGTGAGGCCACCGTTTCCAAGGGCTTTATCAAGGCCGGTGGCCTCAAGTACAGCGCCCCGGAGTTACTGGAGAACAGTTGGAAGAGCCAGCGGGTCAGCGTGTTCCTCGACCCGAGCGACGTGGGTCGCGCCATCTTGTACCGCACTGGCGACTGGAACGAGCGGATCGAGGCCGTGAACCTCGACCTGCTGGGCAATGGCGTCAGCCCGGATGCCTTCCGTGCGGCCAAGCGTGCAGATGCCAAGGCGCTGGCCAGCTTTCGCCGTGAGATGCGCAGTCTCGCCAAGACCTTCGGCGTCAACGAGCTGCATCAGGATGTGGTGCGTCACTTCGTTGACCAGGCCCGTGATGTGGCCCAGTTCCAGCGCGGTGATCTCGGGCTCGATAACCCGGCATTGGCGGCGCTCTCAGGCATTGCCTCACCCAGTGAACCGGCCCAATTCAGCGCGGCAGAGCTGGCTGCGATAGAAGCACGCCGCGAAGAAAAAACGGCCCGTGCCCAGGCGACGGCCGGGCAGGAATCCAGGGCGCTCAAGACCGAGTACGAACAGGCCATGTATCTGGCCGAGAAGGAGTTGGATACCCCGCTCGGCGAGCGGGAGAAGGAGTGGCTGACCAAGTACCTCTACAGCCACAAGCTGATGGCGAAACGGATTATCCGCCATCTGGAAAGTATCAGGGCCACTCGCAACGCCCATGCAAAAGGTTAGCAAGCGGCCCTGTAAAACAACCTCATAAGGACAAAAAGACTATGAAACACAAGATCGTCGAAGTCAAAAACATGATCAAGACCGAGCAGTTGCTCGACAACCTGCTCAACCGTTCCAGCATTGTGCCGGGCATCGGCCTGATCCATGGTCCCTCGGGCTTTGGCAAGACCACCGCCGTGGAGTGGCTGTTCAACCAGGACGAGGTGAACGGCATCTATGTGCGCTGCTACAAAGCCGACACCGTGACCAGCTTGCTGGAGCAGATCGCCAAGGAGATCGGCATTCCCCAGCGCCACAACCTGCGGGCCCAGGTCGATAGCATCGTCGAAGCGGTGCGGGCCGAGGAGCTGGCCATCTTCGTGGACGAGGCGGATTACGTGGTCGGGAATGCCCGCATCATGGAGACCCTGCGCGATATCTATGACGCCACCGAACAGCCGCTGATCCTGGTGGGGATGGAGGAGATTGCCCGTCGCATCAGTCAGCGCAAGCAGCTGTTCAACCGCATCTCTCAGTGGATCGAGTTCAAACCCGCCGACCTGGAAGACGTCTCCCTCATTGCCAGCGAAATGCTGGAGGTGGACGTGGAGATCGACGATGCCCTGCTGGACCTCATTCGTAAACGCTCCAACGGGGTGGTGCGCACCATCGTCTCGGCCCTGGACAAGATCGAGAAGATGGCCATGGCCTCTGATGCCCGGATTATCCGGCTGGAGGACGTGGACGCCAGCGAATTGCTGCATGACGTGCGCCGCAGCCGGTAGCCCAGCAAATAACAACAAAGCACGGGAGGGATACCAGTGGTTGATATCAACGATAAGTCCAAGACGGAAGAGGCTTGGCTGTGGATGTGCAAACAGGACTCGTTCGATATGAGTGAGTTGCTCGCAGCGACAGACGTTAAGCAAGCAAATTTATATGCGCTGATGCGTCGTTGGTTAGCGAGCGGCCACCTCTGTTGCGTTGTTGAAGGTGCATTGCGTCAGAGAGAGGTGTTTGGCTGTAACCGGTATCAAGTTTCGAATGTGAATGAACCACCCAAATTTGGCACCAATCAAGGAAATTGCATCTCTCGGAAAAAGCGGAAAAGCAGGCGCAAGACCAGCCAACAAAAGATGTGGAACACCATGAAAATCAGTCGGGTGTTCACGTTGACGGAATTGGCGATGACCTCGAATTCAACCAGTAACCATGCAGGCGTTTATGCAAAGGCGTTGGCCAAGGCTGGTTACGTAAAAGTCCAGGCCAAAGCCATGCCACATCGTGGAGAGGTCGCCAAGTACCAGTTGCTGAGAGATACAGGTCGCTTTGCCCCCATTGTTCGCAAAAACGGCTGCTGGGATCAAAACCAACAGCGGCTCTATCCGTTCCTGGTTGAGGAGGAGAAACATGGACACGTGGCTTGAGGTTCTGCAAGCCGAGGTCGGGGCCAGTTCGTTGTCCGTGGTGGCTGAAAAACTGGGTCTGTCCCGCACCACGATCAGCCAGGTCTGTAACCAGAAGTACCCGGGAGATCTGGCACGGGTGCAGAAGCTGGTGGAGGGCAACCTGATGGGCCACAAGGTGACCTGCCCCATTCTGGGGGAGATCCCGGTGCATCAGTGCCTGGCCCATCAGCGCCGACGGGCGGATGAGGTCGGGACCAGACCGATGGACATCAAGCTCTGGAAGGCCTGTCACAGCGGCTGCCCCCATAGCCAGCTCAGCGAGGATCAGCAACTGCGCCGGCCAATGCGCCTTGCCGTCGAGCAGGGCAGCAGAGGAGGGGACAAAAGCGTCCGTTATGACGCTGATGCCACCCTTTCTCGGTTGCGCCGCCAGGCAAAAAGCGACGGTGAGAACGCCAGCAGCAGCCTGCGCATTCTGGCAGAGCTGCTGGCCGAAGAGCTCAAGATCCTGGGCATCAAATACAACCGGCTGCTCGACAAGGTTGAGAAGCACGGCCAGTAAACCAGCGGGCTCGGGGTGTGCGGTGGGCCCAGTGAGACATCACAAGGAGAACGGGATGAACAGAAATCTGCAAAACACAGCCGACCAGCTGCGCCTCTGGTTGACGGCGAACGGTTGCAAGGTGCGCACCAGCCAGGTGCGCGATACCCCGATGCTGATGGTGACCGGCCCCTTGCCGCCGGAGATGACCCGGCGGGCGGTGTGAGGGCGCGAGTACCTGGCTGGCGTGGTCAGTGAGGTGGCCATGGTGCGCTTTGGCGGCTGTGTCTTGCACTGGCGCCAGTAAGCGACCGCCGAACAACAACGGGATAAATCAAGGAGAGCCTTATGCAAGAAGCACAGACCAAAGAGACGACCCCGATGCGGCAGAACGCCCAGGGGCACTGGGTACCGGAGAATCTGATCGCCCCGGCCGACAAGCTGCGTGATGAGGTGGTGATGGCCATCATCGCAGCGGCCCGTGAACAGAGGTCACAACTGGCGGCCTTCAAGATCGGCGCCATGCAGCAGATCGCCGATTTTGTGGACCTCTCGGCCGAGCGATACGGGGTGGCCTGGGGGGGCACCAAGGGCAATGTGACCATGCTCAGTTTCGACGGTCGCTACAAGCTGATCCGGGCCGTGGGGGAACACCGCAAATTTGATGAACGGATCCAGGCGGCCAAGGTGCTGATCGATGGTTGCATCGAGCGCTGGAGCGACGGCGCCAGTCCTAAGCTGCGGGCCCTGGTGGACCATGCCTTTCGGGTCTCCAAAGCCGGTCATATCGACGTCAACCAGGTGCTCTCGCTGCGTCAGCTCAACATCGACGACGCCGACTGGGAGCAGGCCATGCAGGCGATCGCCGATGCCATCCAGGTGACCGGCACCAGCCAATATCTGCGGCTCTACGAGCGTGACGCCCAGGGGCGTTACGTCCAGATGAGCCTGGATCTGGCAAAGCTGTAAGGGAGGCGTGCGCGATGGAAATCAACGTAGAACAGGCCGAAGAGCAACTGCGGTTGTGCGAGCAGATAGGCGAAACCGAGGGCACCTGCTACCCCGACGACACCTATGAGGATGGTATCAAGGCCGCGTTGTTATGGGTGCTGGGGCTGGGCCCGGCCCCCCTCAATGCAGAGGAATATCAGGGGCTGATGCCGCTGCAGTTTGAGCAGTGACAGTGCGAAACAGGGTGGCCATGCCGCCCTGTCTGCCTGGCGTGGTGGCCAGGCACTGATGAGCAGCCGACCTGGGCCCAGGTCTTCACCGCCTCGAACAAGGAGCACGGCGATGACCAAAACAGAGATGGATATTCGGCTTACCAAGATATTCAGCGCGGCCGCCATTGCACAGGCGACCCCTGATAAACGGGCTGTGTGCAGACAGCTCAAGCAGTTTGATAGAGAGGCTCGTGCCCAAGGGCTGTTTGCCCTGGCAGGGGAGGCCAGCCAGATGCGCTGGCAACTGGTAGCGGAACTGCAGCAAGCCAGAGCAGCAGAGGTTAGTCATGGCGGCGTCTAATTGGCAGGCTCTGCTGGCCTACGTGCTGAAGTTTGGCCCCTTGAACCAGCAAGGTGCCGAGCAGTGGCTTGATCGTCATTGTCCGCAATGGCGCAGTGGGTGCGACGTGGCCGTCGGCCAGATCTGGGTGGCAAAAGTGGGGGAGAAATCATGACAGCAAACAATGAGCGTACCCGCTTGATCCGGTTGGTACAGGTGGGCCGCCGCTCCCTGGGGCTGGATGAGGAAACCTATCGAGAGCTGCTGGCCCAGCAGAGTGGCAAGCGCTCGGCGGCAGAACTGACGCTCCAGGAGTTGGGCAAGGTGCTGCTGGCCATGAAGGGGGCAGGGTTTAAACCGACTGTTAAACGTGGCGTAAAAGGAGGCAAGCAGAAGCGTTTAAGCCCGGTCAGCGGTTCCCCGGTTCGGACGGCTGAGATAGGGGTGATCCGGGCTATCTGGATCACCATGGCCAAACATGGCCTGCTGCGAGATGGCAGCGAGACGGCACTTGATCACTATGTGGAGCGCCAGACGGTATGGCTCAACAAGGGGGTCGGGGTGACCAGGGTGGCTTGGCTTGATGGTGAGTTGGCTTACTCGGTGCTGGAATCCCTCAAGCACTGGCATAAGCGGGAGATGGTCAAGGCATTGCTGGCGGCTAATAAAACTATCCCCATCAATGAGATAACCGGACGGGTAGCGGGCTACCAGGCCGTTGTGGCGGCCTTCGAGCAGATGCAGGCGGAGGTGCAACATGGATAGCAGCCAAGAGAATCTGGACCTGTTCGCCGATGACCATGAATCCCTGGGGCAGTTGGTGGACCGGCTGGATCAGATCCCGGCGGCCGAGCTGACCGCCAAGTGGCCCAAGGCACTGGCCGAGCTGGTCGATGTGCTAGCCTGTGAGCTGGGGCGCGGCGGAATGGCGGCGGATAAGGCCTTGGCCCAGGCCCGCAAGCTGGCATTGGTGCAGGCCCACTATATGGGGGGCCGCGCCTACTACATCCCAACCGGCGATCATCTCAAGGCTGCGTTGCGGGACCGCGCGATCTGGGATGAGTTCAATGGCCGCAATATCGACCAGCTTGCCCGCAAGCATGGGCTCTCGGTGCCCCAAACCTATGCTGTGGTGGCGGAGCAGCGACAGTTGATGAAATGTCGCATGCAGCATGACCTTTTCAAGTAATTGAGAAAAAATGCATCAAAATGCGTACATCTTCACAGATACAAAAGAACCCCATGTAATGGGGTTTCTTTTTATGGCTGACTATTCGGTATTGCAAGTCCGAATTGTTGGGGTTGCAGCTCATCATGCGGGAGTTGTTGAGCGAGATAGCGATTCTGGATTGAGTTTTTTGACTGAGGATAGGAGGTCGATCGTGATGTTTAAAAAAACACAGATTGCATTTTTGGTTTGTTCTATTTTTGTTCTTTCAGCGTGTAATGAGCAAAGGACACTGACACCACAGGAACAAGAGCTGGTGGGACAGCTCAAGCAAGAGCGCGATAAACTTGGTCAGGATATAGATACTGTCTCTGCTGAGATTGCTCAATATAATGGTGGGTTGATAAAAGCCATTAAACAAGTTCGCGAAGAAACGTTGAAACTAAGTCGAGATATATTAACTCAGCGCATCCAAGCAATCGAAACAGGTGCCAAGGTGACTATTGTCGTGCCAACTAGCCAGCCGGATCCTGAACGAGCTCAAGCTTTGCAGAATGATATCGAAATAGCAAAGCAGCACTTAGTTGAGGCTAAAGCTAAAGCGGCTCAATATAGTGGTGGTCTAATTGCCGTCGTTAGCCAATCAACCGTAGCAACTCAAGAGCAGACACTTGCAATGCTGGAGCAGCAGTATCTAGTCTCAAAATATGGCTTGCCATTAACACTCAGCTCATCAGCATTGTCCACACCTAAAACAGAAAGCAATGTTAAAGCGACTGCACCCAATGAAACCAAGGAAGCACCAACACCTATTGAAGAACCACATGTTATGTTGGCTGCTGATGGCCCATTTGGTGTTGCGATGGGGATGACCAAAGAGATGTTTAAAGGCCATATTACACCGATCGGCAATGGCACGTACCTCTTTGATAATCCACCTAAACCACATCCAGACTTTGTGAGGTACGCGGTGCAAATATCTGATAAATCTGGTCTTTGTTGGATTAAAGCGATAGGGAAGGATATAACAACCAATCCCCATGGTCATCAGTTGCAAACAGAGTTTGATGATTTTGAAGAAAAATTGGATCAGCGCTATGGGAAGCATAAACGAACAGATTTTTTAACGGTTGGTTCCATCTGGAAGGAGCCAGAGGATTGGATGAGGGCTTTGCATAAAAAAGAACGTTATTTATTTACCTCTTGGAAGGGGGCAGAAAAACCCTTACCGAATGATATTTCTTCAGTAGCTCTTCTTGCTACAGCAAAAGATACAAATTCAGGTTATTTGGCGATTGAGTATAGTTTTTCTAACGAGACGGAATGTGAGCAGGAAATTAAGGCTCAGAATGATGCTGGGCTTTGATTAACCGCTGAGTATTGTTTTTATACAAGGAGGTTCAAGTGAAGTTGTTGGCGTTGGCTATGTCGTCAATATTTGTGGCTGGTCTTGCGGAGGGAGCCATAAAGTATAAATGTGATGGGGAATGGGTGGACTATTGGCCATGTGACAAAGAGCAGGTCGAGCATAGCAACGCCATTCAAGCAATGAAGGATGAATACTCAGCTAGAGCCTCTGAACCTGAGCCGGTTATGAATGCGCCTGCCAACACATTGTCCCCCGTGTCTGGTTGTGGTAGTGAGGATGTAAAGTGCTTTGCTGACAAAGCTAGGTCTGATGCTCTGATTCCTTGCAAACATAGTATTGAAAGCAGGGCTCGGTACGATTATGAATGGACGGACAGCCTATTTGGCAAACCGCTTTTTGAATTTGACTACATGTGGGGGATCCCTCCTAACGTTGTCGTGTACTACGGTTCGGCTTTGAAGGCCCAAAATGGATTCGGTGCCTGGAAGGAGATGTATTACCAATGTTGGTACAACGTCAGAACATCACAGATCGAAAGGGTAGTTTTGAGATAGCTGCATTCAAGTAACCCACCATAAACCCGCCCCATTAAGGCCCCTCGGTACGCTGCGATAACGCAGTTAATCGAGGGGCCTTTTATGTTGCCTGATACCTATCCCATAGCGCTTGCTTGGTTGCTCCGTCCCGATGTGGAAGGGGGCGAGGTCAACCACCCGGCCGACCGTGGCGGCCACACCAAGTTCGGCATGGCCGATGCCGCCGACGGCAAGAAAGACGGCATGCTCGATCTCGATCGGGATGGTCGGCCGGATATTGCCGTCGGGGATGCGACCCCTGCCCATGCAGAGTTGTTTTACCGAGCGAACTACTGGCTGCCCGCCCGTTGCGATCGGGTTGATAGCGTCTGCCCGCTGATTGCCATCGCCCTGTTCGACGGCGCCGTGCATCACGGCCCACCCCGCTCAATACGCCAGTTGCAGCAGGCGCTCGGTGTCATGGTCGATGGGATGCTGGGCTCGCAAACCTTGCGGGTGCTGGCCGCCAAGACGGGGCGGGACGGTGGTCGGGCCCTGCTGCTCGCGCTGCTTGAGATCCGCGCCGGCTTCATGCTCGGCATCGTGCGCAAAGACCCGAGCCAGTGGGCCAATGCCCATGGCTGGATCAACCGCCTGCTGCGCCTTCAGAGCTACCTGCTTTCTACCCGGTTCGGGGAGGGGGCGGCATGAGCAAACCCAGCCTCATCAACAAGCGCCGCAAGGCGTTGCAGGGGATCCAGGCCGCTGGCTATTTCGGCATCCCCGAACTCAAGAACCCCCGTTACCTCGCCTGCTTCAAGGATGGGCGCCGCGCCCATCTGAAGGCCTATCTGGCCGCACCCGCCCCCACGGACCTGGAGACGATCCCGCTCTACAGCCATCACCCCACTCGACAGTCCCTGTTTGCCCAGGGCTGGCGGTCGGTGGGTGAGCTGGATCGCCTGCGGGCCCGTGCCCGTCTTACCCAAACCGAACATAAGGATGCCCATCATGCCTGATTCCCTGTTACCCCAAGCAAAGCCTGCGCTCAGGAGCCGCGCCGTCATCGGGGGCGTCATCGCCGTGGGGGCCGGTATCGCCGGCCTGTTCGGCGTACCGGTCGATGCCGGTACCCAAGCCAGCCTAGTCTCCACCGCCGTGGATCTGGCCAGTGCCATCGGCGGCCTGCTGGCCATCTGGGGGCGCCTTAAGGCGACCCACGTCATCAAATTAGCCATCAAGCAGGGCAGGAGACACCCTTGAGCGACCCCATAGACCGCGCCCAGCAGCTCGACGCCGAGCGAACCGGGCGACTTATTGACGCCCACCGGGCAAGGCCCAAACCCCGTGGCGATGGCATCTGTTGCGATTGTGATGAGCCCATCCCAATTGCGCGGCTGCATGCCGAACCCGATGCGCCGCGCTGCATCGAGTGCCAGACCCTATTCGAGCGCAAGGAGGCAATCCGTGTGGGATTTCATCGTTAAGAACTGGGGGCCCCTGTACGCCCTGGCCAGTCTGGTGGGGTTGATCGTCATCATCCTGCTCTCCAAGACCTACGCCAAGCGAGAGGATGTCACCGGCCTGGCCGCCAGAGTGGCCAGGGTCGAGCAGCAACTCTCGGATCTGCCGACCGAGAAGGAGTTGCACACCCTGCAACTGGAGATAAGCGAATTGCGTGGCGAGCTGCGGGCACTGGCGCCGGAACTGCGCCAGGCTCGCCGCCTGGCAGACCTGCTGCTGGAAAATGAACTCAAGGAGAGACCATGAGCATTCAAGGAATATTGGACGCCCAGCAACGCCTGGTGATCTTGCGATCCTTGCTCGATATCGGCGGGGCGGCCAACGAGTCGATCTTGAACGATTGCCTCGACCAGCTGGGTACCGGCCGGGTGTCCCGGGATCGGGTCAAGACCCTGCTGGCCTGGCTGGATGAGCAGGGGCTGGTGCGCATCGAGAAATTGGCCCAGGTGCAGGTGGCCCACCTGACCGGCCGGGGCCAGGACGTGGCCGAAGGGCGATCCAGCGTGCCTGGCGTCAAGAAGCCCCGTGCCGAAGATTGAGGGAGGATGACCATGGCCGAGAAACCGACCCGGGGCAGGGCCAGCAAGGTGTGGCTGCTGCCCGAAGCTATCCGCAACGCCCTCAACGAGATGTTGCGCGACAAGGCCAACAGCCAGGCCGCCATCTTGGACGAGATCAATGGCCTTATCGAGGATGCTGGGCTGCCCGATGATCTCAAGCTCTCCCGCTCAGGGCTCAGCCGCCACGCCAGCCAGGTGGAGCAGGTAGGCCAGCACCTGCGCGACTTGCGGGAGACCACGGCGGCACTGACCTCCCAGCTCGGTGACAAGCCGATGGGGGAGACCACCAAGCTCATCCTGGAGCTCGGCCGTTCCCAGCTGTTCAAGGCGATGCTGGCCCAGGTGCAGAACCCGGAGGAGGCGGTGGATATTGACATGCTGAAAAACGCCATGTTGGCGGCTCAGCGCCTCGAATCCACCGCCATGCAGAGCCACAAGCGTGAGAAAGAGATCCGCCAGGCCTTTGCCGAGGAGGTGGCAGCCAAGACCGAGGCCATCGTCACCCAGGCGGGTCTGAGCGGTGAAGCCGCCGCCGCCATTCGTCGCGAAATCCTGGGGATTGCCTGATGACCACCATTGCTCAGACCCCTATCGCCCAGCAGTTGGCCCTGATCCTCGGTACCGAATACAACCCCGATGAGGTGCTGCTGCCCTACCAGCGCATCTGGATTGCCGACGAGAGCCCGCTCAAGATCGCCGAGAAGAGCCGCCGCACCGGTATCACTTGGGCGGAGGCGGCCGACGCGGCCCTGACGGCTTCCAAAGCCAAGGTGGCCGGCGGCTGCCATCACTTCTATGTGGGCAGCAACAAGGAGATGGCCCGCGAGTTTATCGACGCCGTGGCCATGTGGGCTAAGGCGTACAACAAAGCGGCCGGTGAGATCCAGGAGGAGGTGTTCACCGACGACGAGGACAAAGCGATCCTCACCTTCGTGGTCTATTTCGCCTCGGGCTTCAAGGTGCAGGCGCTCTCCAGCAACCCCTCCAACCTGCGGGGGATGCAGGGCAATGTGACCATCGACGAGGCCGCCTTCCACGACCGGTTGGCCGAGGTGCTCAAGGCTGCCATGGCGCTGACCATGTGGGGCGCCAAGGTGCGGCTGATCAGCACCCACAACGGCGTCGATAACCTGTTCAACCAGCTGATAAATGACAGCCGGGCGGGTCGTAAAGACTATTCCATTCACACCATCAGCCTGGACGACGCCTGCCGTCAGGGGCTCTATCGTCGCATCTGCCAGGTCAAGGGCACGCCTTGGACACCGGAGGCCGAGGAGAGCTGGAAGGCAGGGCTGCTCAAGGCTACCGCCACCGAAGAGGATGCCCTTGAGGAGTATTTCTGCGTGCCCAAGCAGAGTAGCGGCGTCTATATCAAGCGCACCCTGATCGAGCGGGCCATGCAGCCGGATATCCCCATCCTGCGCTTCACTTCCCCTGCGGACTTCGAGCTGCAGAGCGAGGAGACCCGCAAGGCGGTGGCGGAGATCTGGTGTGAGGAGAACCTCAAGCCCTGCCTGGAAGCGCTCGATCGCAATTGCCGTCATGTACTGGGGGAGGACTTCGCCCGCAAGGGGGATCTCTCGGTGTTTGTTCCGCTATCCATCGCGACCAGCCTGCGCAAGACCGTGCCCTTCGTGGTGGAACTGGTCAAAGCTCCCTATGAGACCCAGCGCCAGATCCTGTTCTACCTGCTGCAGGGGCTACACCGCTTCACGGCAGCCGCCTTCGATGCCACCGGTAACGGCGGTTATCTGGCAGAAGCTGCTCGGCTGCGCTGGGGCGCCAGCATGATCGAGTGCGTGATGCTCAATGACCCCTGGTACCGGGAGTGGATGCCCAAGCTCAAGGCGGAATTCGAGGATGGCAACCTCATCATCCCGCGCCATGCAGACGTGCAGGACGACCTCGGCAAAATCCAGGTCATCAACGGTATTCCCAAGATCGACAAGGGCAAGAACACCGGCCAGGGCGGCCAGCAGCGCCACGGCGACTTTGCGGTGGCGCTGGCCATGGCCGTGCGAGCCAGCTGGATGGAGGGGGGCGCCATCGAGTTCACCCCCTTACCAGGTAAACGCGATTCAGAGCGCAACGACGATTATCACCGATATGAGAGAGGGGGTTGGTAATGGCCGGACTCATCGACATTCATGGCAACTCGCTGCGCCTGCAGAAGGAGCCGCAAACCGAGAACGATGCCAAGCTGGCACAGCTGCGCCGTCACTACAGCGAACACCCCACGGTGGGGCTCACCCCGGGCAAGGCTGCAGCAGCGCTGAAAGAGGCGGAGGAGGGGAGCCTCATCGCCCAGTGCGAGCTGGCCGAAGACATGGAGGAGAAGGACGCCCACCTGCAGAGCGAGCTCGGCAAACGGCGCCGGTCCCTGCTCGGGGTGAGCTGGACCATAGAGCCGCCCCGCAATGCCACCCCCGCCGAGCAGCGCGACTGCGAGATGATCCGCGAGCTGCTGGAGGACTTCACCTGGTTGGATGATGCCATCTTCGATGCTACCGATGCGGTGCTCAAGGGGTTTAGTGCCCAGGAGTTCAGCGGCTGGGAGCTCGTGGAGGGGTTGCAGCTCCCCAAGGGCATCGTCTGGCGCGATCCCGCCTGGTTCCAGACCCACCCGGATGACTGGAACCAGTTGCGGCTGCGGGACGGCAGCAAGGAGGGGGCGGCCCTCAACCCGTTCGGCTGGATCATGCACAAGGCCAAGTCGAAGTCGGGGTATCTCGCCCGCACCGGCCTTATCCGCACCCTGGTCTGGCCCTTCCTGTTCAAGAACTACAGCGTGCGGGATCTCGCCGAGTTTCTGGAGATCTACGGCCTGCCGGTGCGCCTGGGCAAATACCCGGAAGGGGCCACCGAGAAGGAGAAATCCACCTTGCTGCAGGCGGTGCTCTCCATCGGCCATAACGCTGGCGGCATCATCCCCCGGGGGATGGAGATCGAGTTCCAGAATGCGGCGAGCGGTCAGGCCGATCCCTTCGGGGTGATGATGGACTGGTGCGAACGCTCCATGAGCAAGGCCATCCTGGGGGGCACCTTGACCAGTCAGGCAGACGGCAAGAGCTCGACCAATGCGCTCGGCAACGTCCACAACGAGGTGCGCCAGGAGGTGCGGGATGCAGACCTTCGCCAACTCGCCGCCACCCTGACCCGGGATCTGGTCTATCCGCTGTTTGCCCTGAACGGCAAGAGCTTCCAGGGGCCGCGCCGCTGCCCGCGCCTGGAATTCGACGTGACCGAGCCGGAGGACATGCGCGATCTGGCCAATCCACTGCGGGCCCTGGTGGGCATGGGGATGCAGATCCCGGCGCAGTGGGTGCGCGACAAACTGCAGATCCCGGCGCCCAAGGAAGGGGAAGAGGTGCTGGTCATCGTCGATAAGCAGGCAGGGGCCGGGGAGGCGGCTCTCAGGGCGCAAGGGTTGGCGGCCTTGGCGGCAAAGAATCCTGCTCAGGGTGATAACAATGACGCCCAGCTTGCCCGCCTGCAAGCCGAGGTGGCCCCTTTGCTCGCCGGCATGACCGACGCCGTCCAGGCACTGGTGATGCAGGCCACCACCCTGGAGGAGATCCGGGATGGCTTGCTGGCGCTGGAGCCCAACCTCAGTCATGACGAACTGGGGGCCCTGCTGGCCCAGGCCATCGCCGCCAGCGAACTGCTCGGCATGCTGGAGATGGAGGAGGGGAAATAATGATGTTCTCAGTGCTGGAGAAGGTCCGATTAATTCGGAGTGGAACGATAGTGCTCACGTACTTTTTGCTTCTTACCGTTCACAATTTTGGTGTGTTCGGGTACGTGAACTTTCTTTTTGCCTTCTTTGGTTTTAGCCATAGCGCTAATTCCCCTTTTCAGAGCTGCGGCTGGTTCGGCCAGTCACCGTGGGTGACCCCATATCACCCAGAAAACTGGAATCATGAAAAGAGAAAGCCGACCAGCACTGAGAACATACTCATCATAGAGCAGGGTGGTGATGAATATCTGCCAATCATTCTCGCACTTATGAAAAGCTCCGATGAGGCAGCAATATAATGGCAGTGCGATATGGTTCTCTTCCTTTTGCCGAGGCGATCGCTTTCTTCCGCCAGAAGCTGAATATGCCGAGCGAGCGTTGGGCCGATGTGTGGCGGGATGCCCATAACCGCGCCTTTATGGTGGCGGGGGCGACCAAGACGGACTTGCTGGCGGACCTGCGCGGGGCGGTGGACAAGGCGATAAGCGAAGGGCAATCCCTCGGTTCGTTCCAGAAAGCGTTCAAGGAAATCGTGGCTCTCCACGGTTGGGAGCATACCGGTCCGGCGTCCTGGCGCTCTCGCGTCATCTTCGAGACCAACCTGCGCCAGAGCTATAACGCCGGGCGTGATGACCAGATTGAGCGCATCAAGCACAAGCGCCCCTATGCGCTCTATCGCCACGGCGACTCCGAGCACCCCAGGGAACTGCACCTCAAGTGGAACAACCTGGTGCTGCCGGTGGACCATCCCTGGTGGGATACTCACAGCCCCAGCAACGGCTATGGCTGCAAGTGCAAGAAGTTCCTGCTCTCCGAGGCGGATCTCAAGCGTCGGGGGTTGACGGTGGGTCAGGCACCGGATGACGGCAATTATGAGTGGGTGGACAAGGCCACCGGGGAGATACACCGGATCCCTCGTGGCATCGATCCGGGTTTTGATTACCGGCCAAAGACGCCCGCCGCCCTGACCGAGGCGATGGCCAAGCGGGAGGCGGCGAAACCCGCGCTGGCCGAGCGCTTGCCGCAGCGGTTGGTGGAGAGCGCCTTTTCGACGGCCAAGGGGGTAACGGCGCAGGGGGTCAGCGAGCTGCTGGCCCAGCTACCCGCACCCCAGCGTGAGCCCTTGGCGGCCTTCCTCAAGGCGCACCCAATCAAGACCCTGTTTATCAAGCAGACCGAGATGGGCAAGGGAGCGGCAGGGCTCAAGGTTGCGCCGGCTATTGCCGAGTACCTGAGCACAGACCCTTACCTGGTTCGCTCCCTCTATTACACGCGCCGGGCCAGCGCGACCAACGGCTTTACGGCCAAAAGCTGGGGCCATCTGGTTATCAAAGTGAAGGCGGGTGATACACTCAAAGCAGTGGACATGCAGGCGGTGCAAGCGGCGGCGGCCGAAGTGGTGACCGATGCCCATGCCAACACCGGGCCCCGTCAGTGGCACCCAAGGGATACCAGCGGCGAGACCTTGCGCCGTCACTGGAGCATCTCCGCCAACGTCGGCGGCAAGCAGGGAGAATCAGCCCAGCGGCTCTCAACCTGGTTGCACGAACTCGGTCACCAGGTTCACTTCTGGGCCGGGGAGCCTGACCTGACGGGAGTGGGGTTGCTGACGGAGTATGCCGGCAAGACCAGGATGGAAGCCGCCGCCGAGGCGTTTGCCGCCTGGATCTTGGCGAGGGATGCCATGGTGGCGCATTTCCCCGAACTGGCCAAACGGGTGGAGGCCATGCTGGCCCAGGCCACGACCGCCAGCCGCAAAGGAGAGAAAGGATGACCCTGTTGGAGCAAGCCAGCGCCCTGCTGGCAGAAGATGGCCCCTTTACCCTGGCACAGGCCAAGGCGCTGGATGCCTTGTGCGAGCAAGCCCGGGGCGAAGAAGCGGATATGTTGGGGGATCTCTGGGAGGCCGCTATGTTGTCGGCCGATGAGGAGGCCCTGCACTTTATGACCACCTTCGAGGATGAGATCTGATGGCGGGCAGCTTTATCGCCATCAGTCACCACGGGGTGGCCGATGCCCATGAGTTGCTGGCCCGGCTCTATCAACGCACCGGCGACTTAAGCGAGCCCCTAGCGGATATCGGCGAAGGACTGGCGCTCTCCCACCGGGATCGCTGGGATGCGCAGGAGACCCCGGAAGGGGAGCCCTGGACCCCCCTCTCGGACAAGTACCGCGCCCGCAAGCCACGCCATGCCGACGAGGTGCTGCGCCTCAACGACGATCTGCGCGACACCCTCAACTATCAGGCCGATCCCCAAGCCCTCTACTTCGGCACCCCGCTGGAATATGGCGCCGCTCACCAGTTCGGCCGTCCCGAGATCAACCTGCCCGAGCGCCCCTATCTGGGGCTGTCGGAAGCAGATCAGCAGAGCGTGCTGGAGACGCTGGAAGGCTATCTGACGGCGGACGCGCCCTAAGCGTCTGAGTGCATTTGCGGGGACAGGGCCGGTGCGATGGCATGGCCCGTCCGTTCTTCGCCCAGCAAAACGGTGTTTAAACACCATTAAACAGCATCCCAGCTCCTAATCTGGCCCAACTAACAGTGGTTCTGGCTGCATCATTACAGCTAGGTGTGGTGGTCCGTCACTTGAACCTCCAAGGCTGACCAGCATAACCAGACATTGGTCTTAAGTTTGCCTTAAGAAAACCTTACTAGCATGGCTACAACGGAAGGATGGGAAGTACAACTGTAAAAATGACAGTTTTGTTATTTATGGTTGTGAATATTATTCATCCATCCATAGCGTCATGTTTTTTAACGGATAAATGGGTAATCTTAAAGATGAAAATAAGAATAGTTCCCTTTGTTTTTTTAATGGCGTTTGGCTTTGCCATATTGCATAACTGGCCGGTGTTACTGCATTTTGCCAATATTTTGCTTGGGCTTGATCACTTCAAAATTGGTTTCGCAATCTCAATCCCCATTGTGCTGGTAGCTGCACTGAATTTTGTGTTGATGCCGTTCTCAATTCGTTATTTCGTCAAACCCTTCTTCGCCTTCCTATTCATTGTGGGCTCAATGGCGAGTTACGCCATGATGAAATATCGGGTGATCTTCGACCGCGACATGGTGCAGAACGTGCTGGAAACCAATAGCGGCGAAGCAGGCTCTTATCTGAACACGTCATCTATTCTCTGGGTAATTCTGCTTGGAATTCTACCCGCCGTGCTGATCTTTTTTATCAAGATCGAATATCCCGTGCGTTGGTACAAGGGATTGTTAGGTCGTGCTGCCTCGATGTTGGCCTCTCTGGCTATCGTCGGGTTGGTGCTTGTTTTCTACTATCAGGATTACGCTTCGGTGGGTCGGAACAACCCTACGCTAAACAAAGAAGTGGTTCCGGCCAATTTCGTCTATGCCACCGCCAGATTCGTGTACAAACGCTATTTGCAAGCGCCGATCCCTTTTGAGCAACTTGGTGCTGATGCAACACGCGCACCGCATCAGGGGAAGCCGACACTGATGTTTTTAGTGGTCGGCGAAACCGCCCGCGGCAAGAACTTTTCCCTCAACGGCTACCACAAGGACACCAATCCCTTCACGGCAAAAGAAGAAGGGTTGGTATCGTTCCAGGACATACGTTCCTGCGGGACCGCAACTGCGGTATCGGTACCTTGCATGTTTTCTAACATGGGGCGTAATGAGTTCGATGGTAACAAAGCGCGTAACAGTGAAAATCTTCTGGATGTGCTCCAACACACTCAGGTGAGTGTGCTATGGAAGGAAAACGATGGGGGTTGCAAGGACGTTTGTTCCCGGGTGTCCACCATTGAAATCAACCCAAGTGATTACCCCAGTTTGTGTGACAAAGAAACTTGTCATGACGAAGTGGTGCTGGAGAATCTGAAAGAGGAAGTCGCCAGTATGCAGGGCGATAAGTTGGTCGCTTTTCACCTTATTGGTAGCCATGGCCCTACATACTACAAACGTTATCCTGAGAATTTCCGCCATTTCATGCCTGATTGCCCGCGCAGTGACATTGAAAACTGTACCGATCAGGAGCTCGAAAACACCTATGACAACACCATTCGTTACACGGATCATGTGATTGCCCAATTGATCGAACGTCTCAAGCAGTACGAGTCGCGGTACAACACGGCTCTGATCTACCTGTCGGATCATGGCGAGTCACTCGGTGCGATGGGGCTGTATCTGCATGGGACCCCCTACAAGTTCGCCCCGGATGACCAGACCCGCGTTCCTATGCAGGTCTGGATGTCTCCCGGCTTTATACAAGAGAAGGGGATGGACATCGCTTGCTTGCGTGCCAATGCGGAGAGCAAGCGTTATTCCCACGATAACCTTTTCTCTTCTGTTTTGGGGTTATGGGGGGTGAACAGTCAAGTTTATAACCCGCAGTTGGACATGTTCCAACCGTGCAGGGCAACACAATAACATATAGGTTGATAGGGGGTCGTGAATGGCTAAACCAGGAGCAACCGGATTAATCCGGGTGATCCACGCTACGGGCTACAGCATGAAAGGGTTGAACTCAGCTTGGCGGCATGAGGCCGCATTTCGTCAAGAGTTGCTGCTGATCATCGTGCTGACGCCGCTGGCCTTTATCGTGGGCAAAGAGCTGCTACAGACGCTGTTTTTGCTTGTACTGGCCTGGCTCGTGGTGGTGATAGAGATCCTCAATTCTGCCATCGAGGCAGTGGTGGATCGAATAGGCCACGAACATCATGAACTTTCCGGCCGGGCCAAGGATCTCGGCTCGGCTGCCGTCTTCATCACCTTGATGATAAATCTGGTGGCATGGGGAGCGCTGGCTGGGCGTAACTTGCTGCATCTGTGGTAAATGTTGCTAATCATAAAATGGGGCCATAAGGCCCCTTTTTATTCAATCTGACAAGGCTTTATTTGGGTCTTTTGTTTTTGCTCGTTGGGTACTGGAACTGACTTTACTATTCAAGCAGTGCTATGAAGGAAGAATCATGCACAAATACCCATCTTCTCTGATCGTCATCCATTCATATCTCTAATCCACCATAAACCCCGCTCTTTTTCATGCCACCGCACTATGGCGGCATGAACATATTCAAGACCCCATACTCAGCGCCCCTCGTGGCCATCCTCCATGCCAACCCCCTCAGCGGGGAGCGGTTGGCGGTACTCGATGCGCAACTCACTCCCCAAGGCGATGGCTGGCACCAGCTGCTGCCGGTGGGTCCGTTCAAGGCCAGGGATGGCCGCCCCTTCGATGTGCCTGGTGGCCATTGGCTGCTCGACAAGACCATTGCCACCACCCTGATCAACCGGGCCAAGGCGCTTGGTCAAGACATCCTCATCGACTATGACCACCAGACCCTCAAGGTGGATCAGAACGGCCAGCCAGCTCCGGCGGCCGGTTGGTACAACGGTGACGAAATCGAGTGGCGCGAGGGACAGGGCCTCTTTATCAAGCCTCGCTGGACCGAGCGGGCCGCCGCCCTGGTCGCCGCCAAAGAGTATCGCTTCCTGTCCGCAGTATTCCCCTATGACGCCCAGGGCCGCCCCCTGGAGCTGCGCATGACCGCCATCACCAACGATCCCGGGGTGGTGGGCATGCAGGCGCTGGCGGCCTTGAGCGCCCTACCTGTTCAACCCGGCCTGCCGGCCACCCCCGCCCCTGTGGCACAAAAGGAGAGACCCATGAACGAACACTTGATCGCGCTGCTCGGCAAACTCGGTATCCAACTGGGGGCCGACGGTCAGATGACTACTGAGCAGGGCACAGCTGCGCTGGCGGCCCTCGATACCCTGCAGGCCAGCGCCAAGAAGGCGCCGGAGCTGGAGGCCGCGCTCTCGGCCGAGAAGACCGCTCTGGCCGCGCTCAAGGCGCAGCCGGGTGGCCAGGTTGACCTGGCGCAATTCGTGCCGGTGGCGACCTATAACGCCCTGGTCACCCAGGTGGCGGCATTGACCGCCCAGGTGGACACCACCGACGCCGCGACCCTCATCAAGGAGGCCCGCACCGAAGGCAAGGTGGTGGCGGCCGAAGAGGAGTACCTGACCGCCTACGCCGCCCAGAAGGGGGTGGCCGCCCTCAAGGCGCTGCTGGAGCCGCGCCCGGCCATCGCCGCGCTCACGGCGAGCCAGACTGCTGCCGTCACCCTGCCGGCTCGATCAGGCGAGGCCGTGCTCTCGGCCGAGGACAAGTACGCCGCCGACCAGCTCGGCATCAGTCACGAGGACTTTGCCAAGGCCAAGGCCTGAGCAAGCCCCGTTTCACGCGAAGGCAGTTCCGTTTAACCAGAGAAGGAATAGACCATGGCCATGATTACACCCGCGCTGCTGCAGTCCCTCTTCACCGGCTTCAAGAAGAACTTTGAAGACGCCAAGAGCGAGGCGCCGACCCAGTACACCAAGATCGCCACCGTGATCAAATCGACCACCAAGTCCAACACCTATGGCTGGCTCGGCAAGTTCCCGAGCTTGCGCAAGTGGGTTGGGGAGCGGGTGATCGAGTCGATGAAGACCCACGGTTACCAGATCGTCAACGAAGACTTCGAAGCCACCGTGGCCGTCGATCGCAACGATATCGCGGACGACGAGCTGGGCATCTATGCCCCGCTGTTCGCCGAGATGGGGCGCTCGGCCGGGGTACATCCCGACGAGCTCTGCTTCGGCCTCCTGGGCGCCGGTTTCACCACACCCTGCTACGACGCCCAGTATTTCTTCGATACCGATCACCCGGTCTATCCCAAGGTCGATGGCACCGGCACCCCGGCGCTGGTGGCCAACCTGGTGGTGGATGGCGCCTATACCGGCGAGCCCTGGTATCTGCTTGATACCAGCCGCGCCCTCAAGCCGATCATCTTCCAGGATCGCAAGTCCCCCGAGCTCATCGCCATGACCAAGATCGACGACGAGGCGGTGTTCACTCGCAAGGAGTTCCGCTACGGGGTGGACTGCCGCGACGCCGCCGGCTTTGGCTTCTGGCAGCTGGCGTTCGCCAACAAGCGGGCGCTGACCCCCGACAACCTGTGGGATGCCTACAGCCGGATGCGGGAGTTCCAGGCGGACGGTGGCCGCAAGCTCGGCATCAAGCCGACCCTGCTGGTGGTGCCGCCCGCCCTGGAGAAGTTGGCGACCAAGATGCTGGAGCGCGAGCTGGAAAGCAGCTCCAGCAACGAGCTCAAGGGCAAGCTGGAACTGGTGGTGGCTGACTACCTGTAAGCGACACCGAGCTGTTTAACGGCGGGGTGAAGCGAGCGCAGTGTGGGCGTTTAACCCCCGTTTAAACCGGATCCTGGATTGAACGAGACAGAGGGAAACATGAGATGGAACACGAGATGGAACAGGCTATTCGCGTTGGCATCACATCAACGGTTCGTCAGATCTATTTTCGCGCGGGCCTGGCGATTGCACCTGGCAAGTCTGAGCTGGCTGTGTCGCCTGTGCAGTGCGAGACCCTGGAGGCCGATCCGCGCCTGGTGGTCACCCGCCTGGGTCAAGACGTCGCCCCTGCGACGGCTGATGCACCGCAGACGGGCCGGGAGCTGGACGCAGCAGTGGGCGGCCTGACCGGCTCGGGCTATCTGGCGGGCGTCGCCACGCTGGATGGCAAGGTCACCCCGTTGGCCGAGATGAAGGTCGATGAGCTGCGCGAACTGGCCGTGGAGATGGCGATCCCGGGGGCCGCCGGCATGAAGAAGGCCGAGCTGGTGGCTGCCATTGCGGCGACCGAGGTGCAATACCCGGTCAAGGACGAGGCTGGCGCCACCACTGAGCCGCCTGCCGACCCCGTGGCCGAGGGCGCCTGATATGTACGCCAGCGTCAATGACATGGTGACCCGCTTTGGCGAGGCGGAGCTGTTGCGCCTGGCCATGACCCCGGCCGGCGAGCTGGATAGCGCGGCCATCACCATCGCTTTGCAGGACGCCGGCGCCTTGATCGACGGCTACCTGGCGGGACGTTACCCGCTGCCGCTGGCCCATGTCCCGAGCGCCCTGGTGCCCATCTGCGCCGACATTGCCCGCCACCGCCTCTATGGCGAGCAGGCGCCGGAGCAGATAGCCAAGCGCAATGAGGCGGCCCTGGCCTTCCTCAAGTCGGTGGGCAAGGGGGAGCTGGCGCTGGGCCTCGCGGCAGACGGCGAGCAGGTGGAGAGCCAGAATCTGGCCCAGCTGCAGTCCGATGGTCGGGTCTTTGGCCGGGGAACTGGGGGCTTCCTATGAGCGGCCCCGCCTCGACCACCTCTGAGCTCGATTACCTGGCGGCGGGGGAGCGGCTGCGCGAGCTGCTGCTGCCCTTGAAAGGGCAAGGGCTCAAGGAGGTGTTTGTGGCCACCGACCTGGAGGCGGTGGCCAACCTGGGGCAGCACACCCCGGCCATCCATGTGATTTACCAGGGAGAGCGAGAGAGCGAGAGCAGCCAAAGCGGGCGGCAAAGCGCGTTCGATCAGGTTTGGCTGCTGGTATTGGTGCATAGAGCCACCCCCAAGGAGGTCAGCGCCGGGGTGTGGTTGGGGCGCATGTTGCAGGCCGTGGCCGGTCGGGCCTGCGGTGACAGTACCTTTCGGCGTGAAAGCGCACCGGTCAAGCCGAGTTACAAGGGTGGGGTGGTCTATCTGCCCCTTGCCTTCAAGACGACAGTGAAATTCAAGGGAGAACGGTCATGAGCGAAACACTGCACCTGGAAGGGGATCTCTATATCGAGACCTTTACCAACAACGTCTCGAATGGGGTGATTGGCCCGGTGGACGTCAACAGCCTGGAAGTCAAACCGGACAGCGAGAAGATCAGCATCCCGAGCAAGCGCAAGCACAAGCTGGGCCAGGCGCGGGAAAGCTACTTCGTGCCCAAGCCCGCCACGGTCAATATCAAGACCAGCGAGATCCCGCCGGTGCTGCTGGCTGCCGCCTTTATGGGGCTGGAGAGCCCGATCAACCAGGGAGCAGGGACGCTCACTGAACTGCCGGTGACTCTGCCGGCGCACCCCAAGTGGGTAAGCCTGGGCAAGACCAATCTCTCGGCCACCGGCCTGGTGGTGAAGGAGGGGGCCACCGCCTTGGTGCTCGGTACCGATTTTGAGATCAACTATGCCCTGGGGCTGCTGCGGGCCACCAAGGCGGGGGCGGTGGCAGATGGCGGCCCGGTGACCGTCAGCGCCAGCTATAACGCCATCACCGGCACCCGCATCGCCGGCAACGTGCAGCCGGAGGTGAAGGCGAAGCTGACCCTGGATGGGCGCAGTGTCATCAGTGGGGAGGCTATCCTGCTTACGGTACCCCGCGCCAGCCTGGCCCCCAAGAAGGCGGTGGACTTCCTGAGCGACAAGCCCATCGAGATCGAACTGGAAGGGGAGCTGCTGGCCCTGGATGGCGAGGATGCGCCTTTCTATGTGGACCGGCCGGAGATAATGTGACTCAAAGAATGATGGCAGATTTATTCTGCCATCATTCTTTCGTTCAACTCAAAAACGTCTAATGTAATTGGAAGCAAATTTATTCCTATTAGGCACATTGTTTTCAATATTGGTCTGTAACGGTAAGAGTAGAACTCGATAATAGTCGTTTCATTGAAAATAGATTCTTGGTGCTGTAATAGCCAAGAGAGATTTTCAACATCAATTTTAAGTTGTGTTAGCTCTAGAGAAATATGTTGAACTAGTTTGGGTGCAGAATTTTCAAGGTTATGCTCTGGTTGTGTTTTAACGCCACGAATGAATGCGATCGCCGTTTCCAAGTCAAATTTACTTTCTGTGTGGTTGGAGCCATTCATGACTGAAAGTATATCTACTTGTTTTTTTAGTCTGAGATCTATTCGTTCCGCGACTATAAATATTAGGCGTTGAACATCCTCTGATTTTCTCTGATTGTTAGCCTGCTGTAATTGTTTGCTTTGCAGCTGATATGTTTTCCAAATACCAAGAAAAGCTATGCAGGAAATTATCGGTCCAATTGTTCCGCCAATAAAACCACCGAAAGCTCCCCATTCATCTATCTTATCGGTGAAGGTAAAGTTCAGGCTGGAATCAGGATTTATACCGAATTTAATTAAATAAAGGAATAGTGGGAAGCTGCTAATGATAACAACGCATATTATTACAAAAGTTTTAATTATTGTCTTCATGGTAATTCTCAGTAACTCGCCATAAACCCACCTATTTTGCCACCCCTTTATCATCGGGCATATCTGAATCTGATCGGAATGCCCTATGTCTACCTCTTCCACCCTGAAACTCGCCCTGGAGCTGGCGGCCAAGGTCACCGGCCGCGATGACCTGGCCGCGTTGGCAGGAGAGGTGCAGGAGCTGGGGCCTATATCTGACGAGACCGCCGCCGAGACCGAACGGCTGGCGCAAACCCTGGAAACCCTGACTCAGCAGCAGGAGCTGATCAATCAGTTCGAGGCCAGCGGCCGCGCCCTGACCCAGCTCGAACTGGCCACCGTGCTCTCCCGGGACCGCTTGGCCGAACTGCGCCGCGAGCAGCAGGGGGCGGCAGGTAGCGCTCGCCAGCTCACCGACCAGGAACGGCTGCTGGCCTCCGAGGTCAAGCAACTGGAGCGCCAACTTGTCGCCCAGGCTGCCAGCCATAGCCGCCTGCATGCCGGTCTCTCCCAAGCCGGGCTCGATACCCGCAACCTTGCCCAAGAACAAAACAGACTGCAGCGGGAGCTGCGGGGCAGCGCGGCCCAGACCGAACGGCTGGGGCGTTCCCTGGTGCAGGGAGCGCAAGGCGCTGGCGGCTTCCAGGGAGCCATCGGTAGCCTGACCGGCCGCCTGGTGGCCATGGCCGGTACCTGGTTCGGTATCCAGACCCTCACCACCCAACTGATGGCCATGTTCCAAACCGGCGATCAGGCCGAGCGGCTCAGTGTGCAGCTCAAGGCGGTGATGGGGTCGATTGCCGGCGGCAAAGAGGCGTCTGCCTGGATCCAGGACTTCGCCAAGAACACCCCGCTGCAGCTCGACGAGGTGACCCAGGTCTTCGTGCGCCTCAAAGCCTTTGGCATCGACCCCATGAACGGCGCCATGCAGGGCATCGTCGATCAGGCCTACAAGCTCGGCGGCGGCTTTGAGGAGGTGCAGGGTATCTCCCTGGCGCTGGGCCAAGCCTGGGCCAAGCAGAAGCTGCAGGGGGAGGAGATCCTGCAGCTTATCGAGCGTGGGGTGCCGGTGTGGCAACTGCTGGAGCAGGTCACCGGCAAGAATACCGCCGAACTGCAGAAGCTCTCGGAAGCGGGAAAACTCGGCCGGGACACCATCCAGGCCCTGATGAACGAGATCGCAGCCCAGTCGAGCGGGGCAGCGGCCAACAACATGAGCCTGCTCTCGGGGCTTATCTCCAACGCCCAGGACAACCTGGCCAAGTTCTACCGCATGGTGGCAGAGAACGGGGCGCTGACCTGGCTCAAGAACCAGCTGGCCAGCCTCAACCGTGAATTCGACCAGATGGCTCAGGATGGCCGTCTGCAGGCGTGGGCCCAGCGTCTCTCCGACGGCATCGTCGGGCTTGGGGAGTCCATCAAGAGTTTCATCCAGACCGTCTATGCCTGGCGGGATGCTCTGCTGGTGATGGCACAGGCCTGGTATGGCCTGAAAATCGCGGGCTGGATTGCCGATCTGCGCGGCCTTTATGGCCAGTTTGTCGCGCTGCCAGTGGCTACGGCGACCGCCGCCGGCGGCATGACCACGGCAGGGACGGTAGCCGCTGGTGCTGCCATCGGTGTGCGGGCGCTGGGCATGGCCATCAGGGCTGTGCTGGCTGCCGTGACGGTGGAATCCATCATCCAGATTACCCAGTTCGCCAACGCATTGCGCCAGCTGGTGCAGGCCGAGCTGGCGCTGCGAGAGGCGCAGGCCCAGCGCTCGCAAACCCAGGCCCAGCTCAATGGCCAGTTGGCGGCCCTCTCTGCCGAGCTGGGGTTGGCCATCACCAGCATGGCAGACCTCGATCGCCTGGTCGCCGAGGGCAAGGTGCATTACGACGAGGCGACCGGCAGTTGGCGAGCGGGGGCCGCCGCCGTCCAGGCGCTCGGTACCGAGGCCAAGCAGACCCGCGACTACCTGGATGAGATCAACGCCGTCGCCAGGAAAACGGCGGCAGAGCTCCCCGCCACGCTGGGCAAGGCAGCCCAGACCCTGGGGCTGGACTTCGAGCGGGCCAATGGCCGCATCGGCGAGAGCTTCAAGGAGACCCTCGGCGCCCTGGATACCCTGGTGCAGCACAGTGGCTCCAGTTCGGCGGCCTGTGAGGAGTACCTGGCGGCCGCATTCAACCAGGCGAAGAACAAGGCCGAGATCGATGCGGTGATCGAGCGTATGCAGGCGATGGCCAAGCAGGGCCAGCTCACCGGGGATGGCATCACCCGCTCGATGGCCATCGCTGCCGACGCCATGAGCAAGGTCAAGGGCGGCAGCGGCGATGCCAAACAGGCGGTGGCGGCGATCGGCGATGGCTTCGACACGGCAGCCGCCAAGGCCAAGAGTGCCACCGATGCCATGCGCTCCGGCCTTCGCGGCGTGCAGAAAGAGGCAGAGCAGACCGGTAATGCCGTGGCCTCGGCTGGTGGTGGGGGCGGTGCCGGTGGGGGCCGGGGGGACGTCACCCGTACCGTAGGCGCCGGCTCGTTCTTCTACAAGACCGTGGACATCAACAACCTGCGTGGCAATGCCGATGCCCTGGCCAACACCCTCGCAGGCGTGGAAGAGGAGCTGGCCCGCTACAGCCAGAAGGTCAGGGACATCCCTGCCTATAGCGAGTGGAGCAAGTGGTACGCAGAGAAGTTCCAGAAGGAGATGGAGGCCATGCGCACCAAGCTCCAGCAGGAACTGAGCAAAGCCCAGGCCAAGGAAGCAGAGAAGGCGCAGACCACCACCTCGGCCACCAGTCAAGCCGGGCCATCTTCCCAAACCTCGTTCACCCAGGGGCAGCCCCAGCGGATCATCATCGAGCTGAGATCAGGCTCCGCCCGGGCCGAAGTTCAGGCCGATGAGGCCAATGCTGCCGCCCTTATCAACCTCCTTAAACAGCAAGGATTGCGCTCATGAACGTCACCTTAAACGGGCTGCTCCTGCCCGATGATCTCGTTTGGCGCGACGAGTTCGATTGGGCGCCCGTCGAGCAGGTTGTCACACCGACGCTCTCTGGCGCTCTCCTGGTCGAGGAAACGGCCACGCCGGAGGGACGCCCCATCACCCTGGTGGGCCATGCCCCCCGCGCCACGGTGCTCTTGCTTAAAGCGCTGGAGGCGCAGGTGGCCCAGCTGATGACCCTCACTTTGCTCGATGGGCAGCAGCGGGAGGTGGTCTGGCGGCGGCCCGGTGTCGTGGCCACCCCCGTGATCGAGATGGCCGACCCCGAAGCGGGTGAGCCCTATGCCCTGACTCTTAACTTCACCGAGGTGATCCGATGACCATTCATTCCGGCGACATCAAACTGATGGCCAGTCAGCGGTTGACTGACACCACGGACGGCGGCGGCCGCATCACCGGTCAGGAGATCGTGAGCGGCGAGCACAATGGCCTGTTTCAGGACATCAGCGATCTCGACCGCACTTACGGGGTGGTCAGCATGCGCAAGGCGTTTCTGGCGGTGCAGACGGATGACACGGACACCTATCGGGGTGCCCATATCATCGTGCAGGTGCCCCCGGCTGACCCGAACGTGGGGCTATGCCTCATCAACACCCGGGATCATCACGACACCCGCGCCAATGCCCGCGACGTGCTGGAGCGCTATCTGGCCCGTGGTCCCAAGTGGCGCGGCTTCCTGTACGACACCCAGCTCGAAGGCCAGCGGGCGATCCGCTTCTTCCAGCGCGTCGAAGTGCGCCTGCCGGAAGTGGGGGAGACTCTGGTGCTGGTCGGCAACGAGGGCAAGGCGGGGGAGTTCGAGCAGTACGTGCGGGTGCTGGAAGTCACCCAGCAGCTGGCCAAGTTCCAGGTGCCCAACGTGCCCGAGTTCACGCGCAACGTTGTGACCTGCAAGCTGGCGGACCCGCTACGTTACAC
Organism: Aeromonas sp. 25-248; assembly: GCF_053005425.1. Classification (NCBI taxonomy): domain Bacteria; kingdom Pseudomonadati; phylum Pseudomonadota; class Gammaproteobacteria; order Aeromonadales; family Aeromonadaceae; genus Aeromonas; species Aeromonas sp. 25-248. Next base: position 161,817 of record NZ_JBRKTB010000004.1, read on the forward strand.
CTTCGAGGGGGAGCAGCCGACCCCCTATGATGTGGTGACCAACGTCAAAACCGCCCTGCGGGAAACCGTGGTGGCCGATGCCGCCAACTACTTCGCCACCACCAAGCTGGCGGAGGCGGTGAACCTGGGCGCCATGCAGGTGCGGGCCAAGACGATCTTTACCCAGATCGTGCCGTCTGCCCGCACCGAGACCCCAGCGGTGGATCTGACAGCGGCTGGCGAAATGGCCAGCCTGGTGGATTCGGGCAAGGGCCTGGTCAGCTTCTCGACCGTGGTCAGCATTGCCCCCAGCCGGGGCCTGTTCCTCGGCACAGGCGTGAAACCCGGCACCCTGACCATCACCATCGGTGCAGCCGTCATCACCGACAAGGGGGGCGAGCTGGTTGTCGCCGGGTCCGTGGTGGGTGCCATCGACTATGGCCGGGGTCAGCTGGAGTTCAATGCCCAGTGCCCGAACTACGGGGCCGCCAGCAAAACCATCAGCTTCTGGCCAGCGTCTCGCCCGTCCCGTATCGCTGACACGGCCAGGATCGACATCAAGGCCAACAATCGGGGCTATGCCTACACCATCACCCTGCTGCCGACCCCGGCACCGGGCACCCTCACGGTGTCGTTTATGGCGCAGGGGAAATGGTACGACTTGAAGGACAACGGGCGCGGCGAGCTGTTCGGCGCGGATCGCTCGTTCGGCACCGGGATCGTCAACCTGGCCACCGGGTCGGTCATGCTGACCCTGGGGGCCCTGCCGGACGTGGACACCGCGATCCTGTTCAGCTGGGCGACCCCGGTCAACTACACCAACCGCAGCAACCAGCCCATCAGCATCAGCAAGTCGGCATGGCAACTGCCCCACACCGGGATCACCCCCAAGAGCGTGATCCTGACCTGGGGCAGCGGCCAAACGGCCAACGATGCGGTGGGGGATGGGCGCCTGCGCGGTAACATCACCGGCACCATCAACTATGCCGAGGGGGTGATCATTCTCGATCACATCACCCTGCCGGCGCTGGGCCAGGAGTACATCGCCCAGTACCAGTACGGTGAGCCGGTGACCGAGCGCCACGTTGAACCGGGGCGCCTGAGTACCCCCGGCCAGGTGGGGCACCTCTCCATCACCCTGGACGGCGCAGGCGGCGGGGCCACCAACCTGACCCCCGGGTCGGTGCATGTCAAATTCAACGCGCTCTATCACAAGTTCGATGTGGACGATCAGGAGCTGGTGATCCAGACCCGCGACCCGGTGATCACCCTGCTGGATGACGGCCAGGGCAACCTCAAGGACGCCAGCGGCAACACCCTGGGGGCCATCAACTACGCCGCCGGCACCCTGCATTTCATGCCGGATGGCAGTGCCCCCTTGCCCAAGCCGACTTATGCCTGGGTGACCGTGGGCACCAAATGGGTGGGCAACAACCAGGTGGCGGTGCAGCGCTGGACCATGACCGGCATCGAGTACCACAACACGGCGTACACCTTCCCCGATGGCGAGGGGGGCTGGGTCGAAGTGACCTACCGCAACAACAACAGTGCCCTGGCGCAAAACGCCACCCTGACCGCCCAGGCGCTGCGCATTGATGTCACCCCCGGGTTTGCGGAGGCCATTCTGGAAGGGTCGCTGCGCTTCACCCTGGGGGGGAGCACCTACGTGGATCGGCAGGGCCTGCTCTACCGCAACCCGGACCCGGAAACGGGATCCGGTATCCAGGCAGGCACCATCGACTACTCGAACGGCTTGGCGGTGCTGTCTGACTGGGCGGCCGGGCAGACGGCGCAGCCGTCGCTGCAGTCCCTGGCCACCTCGTTCAGCGCCCAGTCGGTGGATGAGGTGACCTTCCGCACCCCGGGCGCCCCGGTGGCGCCGGGTAGCCTCTACATCAGTGCCAACACTGCGAGCGGGCGGCGCATTGAGGCCACGGCGGACGGGGACGGCTATTTCACCACCACCGACATGGATGGCCGGGTGAACTACCAGACCGGGGTGGTGACGGTGCGATTTGGTCGGTTCGTCACCGCTGCGGGCAACGAAAGCCAGCCCTGGTATGACGTTGACCAGGTGGGGCTGGACGGCAAGATCTGGCGGCCCATCAGCGTGGTGGCCGACACCATCCTGTTCAACTGTGTGGTGTTCAGCTATCTGCCGCTGGATGCCGATATCATCGGGCTGGACCCGGTGCGGTTGCCGTCCGATGGCAGGGTGCCCTTCATCCGCAAGGGGACCACTGTGGTGGTTCACAGCACCCGCAAGTCGGCGTTCCCGCTGGGGGTCAGTGCCGGGCAGCAGCTCAGCACCGGCCGCACCCGCCTGGCGCATGCCCATGTGGAGGACAAGAACGGCAAGGCGCTGGCGACCACCCTCTACAGCGTCAACCTGGATAGCGGCGTGGTGACGCTCGGCTCCCCATTAGACCTGACCGGCTATGTCGAACCCCTCTATGCCGTGCATCGCATCGAGGACATGAGCCTGGTCAGCGACGTGGAGATCTCGGGCCGCCTGCTGCTGACCAAGGCGCTGTCCCATGCCTATGACCCGGCAGACACCTATGTCTCCAGCGCCCTCATCATCGGCGACCTGTGGGCTAGGTATACCAACCTGTTCGATCAGAAGGCGTGGACCAATGTCTGGTCTGATTACCTCATCGGCGACCAGTCCACGGCGCAATACAACGACACGGTTTACCCGCTTCAGGTCACCAACCGGGGCGCCCTGCAGGAGCGCTGGGCGGTGATCTTCACCTCCAGCACCAACTTTGTGCTGGTTGGGGAGCATGTGGGCCAGATCGCGGTGGGGGACGTGAACACCGACCTGGCGCCCATCAACCCCAACAACGGCCAGCCCTATTTCCGGTTGGACGCGAGGGGCTGGGGGGCAGGATGGGCGAGTGGCAACGTGCTGCGTTTCACCACCGAGGCAGCCGGCGCCCCCTTCTGGCCGATCCGTACCGTGTTGCAGTCGGTGGCGTCACAGGATACCGACAAGTTCGAGCTGGCCCTGCGCGGCAACATCAACACCCCATAAGGGACCAACCAGGTGGGGCAATCTGCCCCACCCCATAGGAGATCATCATGGCGTTTCCGGTGAAATGGTACAGCAATGCAATGCAGGGTGCCCCGAGTCTGGGGGATACCGCTCCCGGCGCCTTGGCCGCTCTGCTCAAGGCGTGTTTGATCACGGGGTTTGGCAACCTGACGGTCAGCAGCCTGGCATGGGATGCCGCCATGGGGTGCGCAGTGGCCACCATCGACAACGGTCACAGCTACCTGCCTGAATCGGTGATCGCTATCAGTGGCGCCAGCCCGGCCGCCTACAACGGCGAGCATCGGGTCAAACAGGTGAATGCGACCAAGGTGTGGTTTGAGCTGGACGGCGGCAACCCGGGCAGCAGCGCCACCGGCCCCATCAGCATCAAGATCCCGGGGTTGGGATGGACGCTGCTGGCGGAAAGCGCTGATGGACAGACCATGATCATCCGCAGCCCGGAGTCGGTGGAGCAGTACCCGGTGTGCTACCACATCGACAACACGGCATTCAGCGGGTGGACAAATGGCACCCTCAACTACTATTTTGCCAAAGTCAGCATGGTGGAGGATGTGCAGGATCTGACCACCTACACCTTGATTAGTACGCAGGCGTGGCCTGCCACCAAACGGTACTCCGATGGCCGCTGGGATCTGATTGGGGATAAGCTGCTTTTCTATTTCATCCCGGCGTATGCTGCTCGCAATGCTCGCTCATGTATTCCAGTTGGGTACATCAACTCGGTCAGGGCCGGGGACCGCTATCATGCGGTGTTGGGGGGTATCCCAAACAATATCGGTGCAACGAATGGGTACAGTTGGGCTGCCCCCCAAAGTTACTCACCCAGTAATATCCACAACGATTTCATCATTCACTCCTCAACTAACAGCCGTGTGCTGGCGCGTGCTCATAGCCAGTTATTCGGGGCCATATCCTGGGTGACGGTTGGGCTGTTCGCAAGAATGGGAGCGGGCCTCGCTGTCCCAAATCCTGCAGACAACGGTTTTTATCTGGCCAAAGAGCCAACCATGGTACTAGAAGGAGGAGACACCATGCGCGGTTCCTTGCCAGGGTTAATCAATCCCTATGGCGATATCTCAGCCTACGACGGTAAGACGTTTAGCAATCTTCCACTTATGGGGGGGCGCTCGGTGCGTTTCCTCAGAGCGACATATGCTGTTAGCGCATACACAGGCGTGTCGGTATCGCTAGTAGGTTTTGACATCACCGGCCCCTGGAGGTAGCGATGGATCCGCTTTACCCGTTTGCCGTCATCGGTTCTGGGCTGGTGTGGGGAAATCAGGAGACTCCAGCCGAAGCCGTACTCCCTCTGCTTGAAACCCGGCCTCGCCCGCTGGCGTGCCAACCCGGTCTGGGGGCCTACGATGGCTTGATGATGGTGACGCCAGAAGGCCGATCCCGCGCCATGGGCTACATCGAGAGCACCGTCACCATCAACGGTGAGGGGGTCGCTCGCCGTGTGCTCTGCTTCACCCAGTCGGGGGTTCTGATCGCCGAAACCATGAGCCGGGAAGGAGATGGCAAATATCGGTTCGACAGTCTTTGGCTGGCCCAACGTTACATGCTGGTCGCCCAGGACGATCCGGCGTTCGGCCCGGCCGATTACAACGCCGTGGCGGCCGACTACCAGCTCCCCACCCCCTACGCCCCCGGGGAGGGGGTCGGCCTGTCAGGAGGTTGATATGTTCACCTACTCCGATACGTTGCGCACCGCTCGCGCCGATCTGCTGGCCACGGCCATCGACTCAGGCAGTGCGGGGCCGGCGACCCTCACCATTTACACCGGGCCACGGCCCGCCCCGGGGGCCGCCGTCACCAGTCAGGTGCTGCTGGTCGCCATGCAGTTTACCCACCCCTGCGCCCAGAGCGTGACGGGCGGGGTGCTGACCCTCAAGCCGCTTGCCGAGAAGATGGTCACCGGCAACGGGGTCCAGGCGTGGGGGCGGTTGGCCAACCGCGATGGGGTCTTTATCGCAGATCTGGATGTGGGGCCACCGGGCAGCGGGGCCGACATTGAGATCCCGGCGAACGAGCTGTATGCGGGCGCCATGGTGCGCATCAACAATGCCACCTTCACCGAACCCTAACCGCTCTGCGTGAGCCAAGAGGTCAGCATGGCCAGAACCGACGCCCGCCTAGAGCTGCAGAAGGCCCGCAAGTCGTCCGCTGCCCTGGAGCTGAACCCGGCCATGGTGGTGCGCTATGTGGCCGTGCTGCAGGGCACCTGTCTGCCGCCCACCTTCGCCAGCTCCCCCGGGCTGGTGCTGCCTGCTGTCTTGCAGGGGCAGGGGCAGGCACCGCTGACAGATGTCACGATCACGCCCATCCATCCGGCTACCCTGGCCAGCACGGCCCCTGCCACGGTCACGGACATCACCGCCAGCGTGGTGATCGATGCGACGTTGGCCGTGACGGCGCGGGCCGCGCTCTACCAGATTGAGGCGGGCTATGACATCAACGTGTTTCGGGGGCCGAGCCACACCAGCCAGGGGCAATGGCAGCAAGCCCAGGATGTAGTGGCCAGCGTCACCAGCCACTGGGAGCGCCCCGGGGTGGCCCAGGCGCACCATCAGCAGTCCTGGCAAGAGGGCACGGCGCTGGAGAGCACTCTGGTAGGTGTCGCGGCCCAGATGCCGCGCTGCGATAACCTGGTGCAGGATCGCTTTGAAGAAGGCCCGGCACTGGGCACGACCCACGGCACCGGCTTTACCAGCCTGCCGCGCTGCGATGTCACTCCGCGCTCGCTGTGGCGTGAGGCCACCAGGGCGGGGTGCTGGCAGGTGAGCGGTTATCGTGACCTGCCGCGCCTGGACAACGAGTGGCAGGGCGGCTGGTCCCAGGGTATCGGGCTGGGGTTCACCCTGACCGGCCAGCGCTGGCAGTGGGGTCTGCCCCTTCGCAAAAGCTGGCGGGATGGGTGGGACGAGGCGATACAGCCCCCCTGGGGCATCACGCCGCCCCCCAAGCCCCCCATCACCCCGGAGCGCCCGGACAAGCGCAGCCGCAAGCTGGCGTTCGGCCGCCCCCGGGGGGATGCCTCTCTTGAGTTTGTCTGGTTCGGGCAAGCCCACATCGTTATTCCAACCCGGAGGGTTTACCTGGTGAGCAACGCAGCAAGCATTGTGCGGGTCAGGGACGGGCTCGACATTCCTGCCACCTCGCTGAGCATCGAGCTCGACACCGACTCCTGGGCCTGGCAGTTCACGGCCCAGATCCCCCGCATCGCGGCAGCCGAGATGACGGACGAGGAGGAGGTAAGCATCTTCGTCAACGGCCAGCAGTGGGATTGCGTGTGCGATGGTTGGCAGTCAAGTCAGAGCTTTGCCCGTGAGTCGGCGACCCTCACCGGGCGATCTCGCACCGCCTATTTGTCACCGACCCATGTCTTACCCCAGGCAGTGAGCGAGATCGGTGCAGCGACCATGGCCCAGCTCGCAGAGGCGCTGCTACCGTTCGGGTGGACCCTGGACTGGCAGGCGCCGGATTGGCTGGTACCAGGCGGATTTTTCAGCCTGGACAGTCAGACACCCATCGAGGCGATCAAGTACCTGGCCGAGGCGGCAGGTGGGTTCGTGTTGCCGCACCAGCGCGATCGGCACCTGGTCATCAAGCCGCGCTATCCGACCGTGCCCTGGCAGATCGATGGAGCGCTGGCCGACGTGGCCATCCCCCGCGCCATCATCACGACGCTGGGCAGCGACTTCCAGCCGGGGCAGCCGGCGAACGGCATCTATGTCAGCGGTGGCCATCAGGGCATCAACGCGCGGGTGCTGCGTCAAGGCACAGCAGGGGAGCGGCAGGCTTTGGCCATCACCCACCCGCTGGTGTGTGATGTGGTGGCGGCCCGCGCCCAGGGTGTGGTGGGCTTGGCCAAGACCATGCCGAAGCGCACCCAGACCATCCAGCTGCCGTTGTCTGCCGATACGGGGCTTATTCTGCCCGGGGCGTTGCTCGCGGTGGATGGCTGGAAGGGATACAACCGGGGCGTCAGGGTCTCTGCTGAGCTACAGAACAAGGCCATGACGGTGCGCCAGCAACTGAGTGTGGAGCGATTTGTATGAACCTGTTCAAGCAGTTCAGGGAGCTGATACCCGGTGCCGACCCGTTACTGGTCGGTACCGTCACCGCAACGACGGGCACTGGCACCACGCTGGAGACCCCGGGCGGGGGCGTGGTGATCGTGCGTGGGGGAGGGGTGGCCATCGGCCAGAAGGCGTTTTACCAGGGAGGCGCCATCATTGGGCCCGCGCCTGATTTACCAACATATGAAATCGAGGTTTAAACCCCTGTTAAACGTTGGCTTTTTCTGGCGATATGGCAATCAGTGGTTAGGCTTTATTTGTTCAAGGAGGATATCGCTATGAAGAATGTGAAAGGATTCACATTGCTTGAACTGATGATAGCGGTCAGTTTGGGCCTCATTTTACTCGGTATTGGGGCCCCGGCTTTATCCAGCTTGCTCAGCGGAAACGCTCTGCATTTCGAGTCCCGTAACATACTGAAAAACATGAGATTCGCTCGTAGCCAAGCAATTGACAATCAGACGGTAGTGACTGCGTGTTTGGCTGATGCCAACGACAATTGCGTAACGGCAGACCCCTCGCATTTCTTGGTGTTCATTGACGACAATGCAAATGACGTCCTGAACAATGGAGAGCAGGTTTTGGTAAGAAGTGCAGATTTCCCCAGCTCACTGACAGCAACTAACAGCATCACCTCTAGCACTTTCAGCCCGGATGGTACTCGGGATATCGATGATGAAGATGAACATGTCATCAGCCTCTGTATCTCAGGTAATGCACAGGTCAATCTTGTGACGCTGCCAAGTGGCCGAACCCGTCAAGAAACTCAAGCATTCATCTGCCAATAGCATCTTTCATTCTCGGCGGAATCTGCATCGCCGAGAATGATAAATACCATGCTCCAGTCGATAGTCATTTTCCCCGTAAGAATTTCTCATTTTTCGCGGCGGGCTACATGACGATGAGCGCCTTGCGATAGCCATGTCCCTGGATATCTGCTGCCGCTTCCTGCAGGCAGCCCGCCCCCATCAGGTTGATTGCGGGAATGTAGAACTTGAATGTCGCCATGATGGACTCCGTATGATTAGCCATTAAGTGGTATGCGGGCGCCAACATAACAGCGTCGGAGGGGATGAGAAGGGGTCAATGGTATCTCGTTTGCAACTTTGTGGACTCGATCGCGCTCTTTAAATGGACGGTCGATCAAGGCTTGACAAGGGATGGGAGTGCAAAAGGAACGTAAAAACGTTTTTCAAGAAATTCATCATCTTAGCAAACGTTTTGCGCCATTTTTGTCAGCTTTGAAGCGCAGAAGTGTGAGGCGCATCAAGGAATTGGAAAGCGCTTTCGACCATAGTTGGCGCCTCCCCGGATGAGGGGACACCGGCTTGAAAGTACCGTAAAGAATCACCTTAACTGCACTCGGCTGCCATGCGGCGGGGCGCAACCAGGAGTCCACTATGTCTGATGTATTTCACTTGGGTTTGAAAAAAGCGGATCTGCAAGGCGCCACCCTGGCGATCGTCCCCGGTGACCCCGAGCGCGTGAAGCGCATCGCAGAGCTGTTGGACAACCCGGTGCACCTGGCCAGCCATCGTGAATTCACCACCTGGCGCGGCGAGATGGACGGCAAGGCCGTGATCATCTGCTCCACCGGTATCGGTGGCCCGTCCACCTCCATCGCGGTGGAAGAGCTGGCCCAGCTGGGTATCCGTACCTTCCTGCGCATCGGCACCACCGGCGCCATCCAGCCGCACCTGAACGTGGGCGACGTGATCGTCACCACCGGCTCCGTGCGCCTCGACGGTGCCAGCCTGCACTTCGCGCCGATGGAGTTCCCGGCCGTGGCCGACTTCGACTGCACCACCGCCCTGGTGAACACCGCCAAGGAGCTGGGCTCCAAGCTGCATGTGGGCGTCACTGCTTCTTCCGACACCTTCTACCCGGGTCAGGAGCGTTACGACACCGTATCCGGCCGCGTGGTACAACGTTTCCAGGGTTCCATGAAAGAGTGGCAAGCCATGGGCGTGCTGAACTACGAGATGGAGTCCGCTACCCTGCTGACCATGTGTACCAGCCAGGGCCTGCGTGCGGGCATGGTGGCCGGTGTCATCGTGAACCGTACCCAGCAGGAAATCCCGAACGCCGAAACCATGGCGAAAACCGAATCTGATGCTATCAAGATCGTGCTGGGCGCCGCCCGCAAGCTGATCTGATAGCACCACACCGAGTGGGGGGTGGGGGCCGTTGCGAAAGCGCGGCCCCTATCTTTATTCGCCGTTTGCCCCTTTTACCTTCCTGGCCCTGCTTTCCCCCTTCTTCGTTACCCCTGTTGCCCCATCATGGCCGCCAGTGCCTGCGCAAAGGGCGCTTCACAGCGGATCTGTACCGCTTCGCCGCTCACCGGGTGCACAAAACCGAGTTCACTGGCGTGCAGCATCAGTCTGGGGGCCCGTTCGCAGCCGGGCGGGAGCTGGCCGCCATAGAGATCGCATCCCAGGATGGGATGGCCCAGCCACTGGCTGTGGATGCGCAGCTGGTGGGTGCGCCCGGTTTCCGGTACCAGCCTGACCCGGGTCAATGGCACCGGCTGGCCTGCCCCCTCCAGGGTGAGCCGCTCCATTACCCGATAGCGTGAGCGGGCGGGTTTGCCGCTGGCGGCGCAGATGCTCATCAGCGGGAACAGCGCCGGATCCTTGGCGATGGATGCGTCGATGACGCCCTCATCCGCCGCCAGATGGCCGCAGAGCAGTGCCTCGTAAGCCTTGCTCACGGTGCGCTGGCTGAACTGGTGGCAGAGCAGGGCGTTGATGCTCTTGTTTCTGGCCACCACCATGACGCCCGAGGTGCCAAAGTCGAGGCGGTGCACCAGGGTGCAGCCGGGGTAATCCTGTACCAGTCGGTAATGGACCGAATCGAGGTTCTGCGGGTTCTTGCCCGAGAGGCTCAGCAGGCCGCTCGGCTTGTTGATGAGCAGCAGATGCGCATCCTCAAACAGGATCTCGATGGTGGCGGCGCAGGGCGGAGCAACAAAGGTGTCGATGATGGCGGACATGGGGCAACCGGACGATGAAGGGGGAGGGATCATACCCGAACGATGGCGGCGCGGCGAATCTGGGTGTCCGCTCCCAAGGCCTGTCGCCAAGTACTTGATCTCGTTGGTTGAGGCGTTTTGTGACTCCCTCCTGAGTTCATCTGGCCATCTCTTGCTAAGGTATGGCTCCCTGTCATGTTGTAAGGAGTCTGTCCATGGCGTTGCCCGTTATTCTCGATTGCGATCCCGGCCACGATGATGCCATCGCCCTCATTCTGGCGCTGGCGAGCCCCGAGCTGAAGGTGCTGGCGGTCACCACCAGCGCGGGCAACCAGACCCCGGACAAGACCCTCAACAATGCCCTGCGCATCCTGACCCTGCTCGGCCGCGACGACATCCCGGTGGCGGCGGGGGCTGCCAAGCCCCTGGCCCGTGAGCTCATCATCGCCGACAACGTCCACGGCGAATCGGGGCTGGACGGCCCAGAGCTGCCGGATCCCGCCTTTGCTCCCCGGGCGATGAGCGCCCTTGAACTGATGGCAAGGTGTCTGCGCGAGAGCCCGGAGCCGGTCACCCTGGTGCCGACCGGGCCGCTCACCAACATTGCCCTCTTGCTGGCGGCCCACCCCGAGCTCAAGCAGAAGATCGCCCGCATTGTGCTGATGGGGGGCGCCGCCGGTGCAGGCAACTGGACCCCCGCGGCGGAATTCAATATTTATGTGGATCCCGAAGCGGCCGATATGGTCTTCAAGTCGGGGCTGCCCATCACCATGTGCGGGCTGGACGTGACCCACGAGGCCCAGGTGATGGACGAGGATATCGAGCGGGTACGCGCCATTCCCAACCCGGTGGCGCAGTGCGTGGCACAGCTGCTCGACTTTTTCATGATCTATCATCGGGATCCCAAGTGGGGATTTGCTGGCGCGCCGCTCCATGACCCCTGTACCATCGCCTGGCTGCTGGCGCCCTCCCTGTTTCACGGGGTGGAGTGCCGGGTCGATATCGAAACCGGCGGGACCCATACCCTGGGCATGACGGTGGTGGATCGCTACGACCTGACCGGCAAACCGGCCAATGCCCTGGTGCTGCTGGGGCTCGACAGGGTCGGTTTCATCGAGTTGCTGGTGCAGCGACTGCGCTCATTTGGTTGACATCCTGGACATCGGATAAGGGGTTGGGAATGTGGAAAGGGACGTTGGCGCTGCTGACATGCATGCAACTGACGGGTTGCGCGACCCCGTTCGAGAAGATGTGGCAGGGGCTGGCGACCTGCGAGCTGGACACCCTTCATCTCGACATCGAGACCGGGCGCCCGGCCAATCCGCAGCTCGCCATGTATACCCCTGACAAGGTGAGCGAGGGCTTTGCCTGGTACAAGGTCCATCAGGAGTTGCACGGCCTGCCCATCGTCGGCTTCCTGGTGCCGGCCTCCACCTTCGAGGTACATGCCCTCTTCGTGGATACCCCCATCGCCAATGCCCGCAGGCTGACCCACAACGCCTATGGCAGCGAATTTTCCGACGAGAGGCTGCATGACGAGGGGATGGCCCCCCTGTTGCTGCGCGACCCCAACAATCCCAAGCGCTCCATCATCGACTGTACCCGGGGTGAGTCGGCGGAGCCGCTGCCGGAAGCGTCTTTCGACGAAGGGGAGTGAGTCCGGGGGAGGGCAACGGGATATCAGGCCAGACAAGAAAGGGGACAGCCGCAAGGCTGGCCCCTTCTCTATGGGAGGCAGAGCAGGGCCCGGGGTGTCAGGGATACCCCAGGGTCTGCCTGATAACGGGAAGCTGCGCGGCAATCCAGGCCGGATTGATGGGCCCCCAGTCACTGATGCGGTAGTGCCCCTGCAGATGGCGAGCCCCCTCGGTCTGCTCGAAGGCGCACTGGATGTCGAGCTCAGCCAGGGCGCTGAGGGTGTCCTGGGCGGTGCGGCGCGGCATGCCGGTTGCCTCCATGATGGCGGGCACGGTGTCCGTGCCCTGACTGATGAGGTGAGCCACGTAGAGCCGGCGATAGAAGCTGGTGCGGGTCTTGCTCGGCTCGCTCATATCTCGTCCTCGAGGCGATCGAAGTAGCGCCAGGTGGCGATGGCCACCTTGCCCATCACCAGGGCCCAGACACCGAACCAGAACCAGCGGAAGAAGCTCCAGGTGGAGGCATCGGGCTCGGTGCTCGCGATCTTGGTGACGTTGGGGAACATGGAGAACATGTTCACGCGCCAGCCGTAGGAGGTGATGATGGCCAGGCGTTTTTCGAACTCCATGGACTTGGCCTTGGCCTGGACGTCGGCGGCGTTGAACTTGAAGTAGAAGGGCCAGCCCCATTCGGTGTCTTCATTGCGAAACACCCGGATCTTCTCACCGGGGCGCTCGGTGTAGATGTAATAGACGTCGGTGGTGGGGCCGTCAGCCGGGTTCTTCTGGCTGATGGGGCCATCCTTGTCGGTGCGCTTCACCTCCACCCCGGTGATGGTGGCGATGGTGTGTTCCGGCAGATAGAAATCGAGCCAGAGTGCGGAGAGCAGGGCGATGAGGCCGAGCGTGATAAAAGCGGGTTTCTTGAACTTCAGGCTCATGATGATCTCTCGATGAGGGGGAGTGACGTGCCTCTACCATACCCACATTTGCGAATGCAGCCCAGCCCCCAATGACACCTTGATGGCAAAAACCCGTTTTAAACAGGAGGCGTGAAGGGGGAGGGGCAAGTGCGGGGCCTGCGCCGGGCCCCGCGGTATCGAAGAGACCCTCTCGGGATCAGAGCTGGAACTGGGCGAGCTGCCTGCGCTGCTGCTCGGCGAGCTGTGACAGTTCGTGACTGGCGGCGGCACTCTGGCTGATGCCGGCGGCGTTCTGGTTCACGATCTCGTGGATGTTGGTGAGGTTGCGGCTGATGTCGGCGGTGACGCAGGATTGTTGTTCTGCCGCGGTCGCCACCTGGGCGTTGGCACCGTTGATCTGGTTGACCGCGTCCGTGATGCCCCCCAGCAAGGCCTGTACCTCGGCGGAGAGCTGCTGGTTGTGGCCGAGGATCTCCAGGGTCTGCTGCACGCCGCTGTTGGCGGAGAGGGACTGGCTCTGCAACTGCTCGATGATGGCCTGGATCTCCTTGGTGGAGTCCTGGGTACGGGCAGCCAGCAGGCGCACTTCGTCGGCCACCACCGCAAAGCCGCGGCCGCTTTCACCGGCGCGGGCCGCCTCGATGGCGGCGTTGAGGGCCAGCAGGTTGGTCTGCTCCGAAATGCTCTGAATGACTTCGATCACCTTGCCGATCTGCTCGGACTGGGACTTGAGCCTGGCCACCACAGTCGCGGCGTTCTCCAGACTGCCCGCCATGCGGCCGTTGGCCTCGATGCTTTCGGCAAACAGGGCCAGCCCCTGCTCGACCCGACTGTTGGCATCCCGGGCCAGCTCGTCGGCCAGGGCGGCGTTGTGGTTGACGTTGTCGGCGGTGCTGGCCAGCTCGGTGACGGCGGAGGCCACCTGTTCGGTCTCACCGCGCTGCTGCTGGGCGTTGACCTCTGCCTGGGTCATCACAGCGGCAAGCTCGGTGGCGGCGGAGGCCACATTGCCGCTGATGCCGGTCAGGGTCTGGATGGTGTTGGCAAGCTGGCTCAGGGTCCGGTTGATATCCCTGGCGAGCTGGCCCAGTTCGTTGTTGCCTTCGGCATTGGCACGCACGTTGAAGCGGCCGAGGGCGACGGCGTGCATCACCTCCTGCAACTGGCCGATGGGCTGCACGATGCGCCCGGAGATCCACCAGCCACCCAGCAGGGCCGCGATCAGGGTGCCCCCCATCAGCAGCAGGGTGTGCAGCAGGGTCGCGCGGTAGTGGGCCTGCTCCTCGGCAATCTCAGTCTGGGTCAGCTGATTGATGTGGACGGACATGGCATCGATCTGCTTGATGAGCGCCTCCCCCAGATCGCGAAAGTGCAGGCGGGCCTGCTCATAGGCGGCGGGATCGCCACTGCCTTGGTACTTGGCGGTCAGCAGGGGCAGCATGCTGCTGCGGGTATGGCCGAGGTAGGCCTGCAGGGCGGCCGCGACCTGACGGTTGTCCTGCTCGGCACCGGTGACAACCAGTCTGGTCAGGATGGCGCCAATCTCCTGTTCGGCGGCGGAGAGCTGAGCCGGCAACTGGGCGAAGAGGGCCTCATCGTACAGGCCGTAGATGGCGTTGGTGCGCAGTCGGTAGGTGGCGTGGATCAGGGCCGCGATGTCGTCCTTGTGGCGGGTGACGCTGGCGGTGGTTTCATTCATGTCCTGAATGGCACCGTCGATTTCCTGTTTGCTGATCACGGCCATCAGCAGCATCAACAGGCTGGCGAGCAGGAGAGGGATAAGCACTTGAAGACGAATGGACAGATTATTCAATGACATGAAAGATCCTAACCCGAAAGAGGAGTGAGGCGGCATCTTACACAGGCGCGACAATCCTTGTCACAGGGTTTTTAATGCTGAATTCTTGCTGAATGAAAAGGTTTTTCTTGTGTTAAAAGAGTGTGATAGGCAAGATCGTCTGCTTGTTACCCTGGAGGTGTAGTGTGTCCGACTGGATTGATCCCGCCATCTTGGCGCTCTTTATTCCCACGTTCTTTTTTGTCTCAGTAACCCCCGGTATGTGCATGACCCTGGCGATGACCCTGGGCATGAGTCTGGGGGTGCGCCGTACCCTGCACATGATGTGGGGGGAGCTTGTCGGCGTCGGCCTGGTCTCCGTGCTGTCGGTGGTCGGGGTGGCGGCAGTCATGCTCAACTACCCGGCCCTGTTCTCCGCATTCAAATATGTAGGTGGCGCCTACCTGGTCTGGCTCGGCATCCAGATGTGGCAGGCCAAGGGCAAGATGGCCATCCCAGCGGATCTCTCGGCGGGTCAGCAGACCAGCCCAATGGGACTGGCCGTGCAGGGTTTCGTGACCGCCATCGCCAACCCCAAGGGGTGGGCCTTCATGGTCTCCCTGCTGCCCCCCTTCATCAATGCGGCCAAGCCGATGGCACCCCAGATAGGGGCCCTGGTCGCGCTCATCCTGGTCATCGAGTTCTCCTGCCTGATGCTCTATGCCAGCGGTGGCCGCACCTTGCGCCATTTCCTCGCCAAGAGCGGCAATGTCACCCTGATGAACCGGATAGCGGGCTCTCTCATGCTGTTTGTCGGGGTCTGGCTGGCATTCGGCTAAACACCCGCTCAATCTGCCGCCCTATGTGACGCCATGGGGCACCTGAAGAGAGATCATGCAAAAAGGCCACCTCCCTGCCCGGGAGGTGGCCTTTTACATGGGCCCGTTTTTCATGGACTCATGGGGTCAGTCGGTCAGGCAGTCCGGATCGAACACGTATTCCCCGGCCAGCCAGCGCAGGATCTCGTTCACGCAGGCCTGATCCTGGAACGGCAGGTAGCGGCTCTTGAGGTGGATGACCTGCTCGGGGGTGAGCTGGGCCAGACCGATGTCCTGGAAGAGCGGCAGGTCGGCCTGGATCATGGCAGAGATCTGCGGCCCGCAGGTGGCGTTGAGGGAGGCGTGCAGCGCCTTGTCAGGATCGTACTGCTTGCCGAGCTTGTAGCTCATGGGCAGGGTGGCGAGCGGCAGGGCCGAGAGGGCCGCCTGCTTCATGGGATTGACCGCATGGCCGCTCACGAGATCCGCCAGCTCTGCCGGACGGTTTTCGAAGGCGCGCAGGTGCAGGAAGCTGCTCGCCTTGCTGCCGTCGTTGACCGGATAGTTGTCCCACAGGAAGGGCTTGCGATGGAGCCAGTCGGCGGCCTGTTTGAGGTGGGCAGCCGGATACTCGGTGGAGCAGACTTTGGGGCCGGTCCAGAAGACATCGATGCGCCTGTCGAGCCCCTGACCCAGATCCTGCAGATAGTGGGGGGGCATGGCACCGAACACCTTCTCCAGCACCGGATCCGTGCTGTAGTAGCTGGGGCAGAACAGCAGGCGGCCTGCGTCGGTGTGGGCCGCGATGTCGTGGGCGATGGTGAGCTGCCAGTGGGCGAGGTCCGGGGTGTCCCCCTTCATGTCGTCAAACAGGATCGCCAGGATATCGGGCTTGAGCGCCTCCTCGATGAGCCTCACCTTCTCCAGCAGGGCGGGTCGCTGGCGGGCATAGTCGTGATGGGCCCCCATGGGGCTCAGGCCCACCCCGAAGGCCAGACCGTTCTCCCGGCACTGGCGGGCGAGCTGGCACAGGGCTTCAAGCTGGTCGGCGGGCCAGTGCGTGGCCCAGTGCTTGCGTAGGTAGCCGTCTTCCTTGGGGGCGTAGAGGTAGAAGCCATAGCCGTGGCGGGGCAGCCACTGGGCGTAGCGGGCACGGGCTTCCCAGCTCCAGCCCTTGCCAAAGAAACCCTCGATGAGGCCCAGCTTGGGCGAGGGAGGATACAGACCGGACAACAGGGTTTGATAAGGCATGGTTCACTCCCTTCTCACACAAATGCGGGCTACGATGGCCGGCGCCTAGACGGGGTCTTCTTCCAGGAAGCGCACCCCTATCTTGCGGGGTTCACCCTCTTCCATTTCCGCCACCGTCCAGAGCAGTCCCTGCCAGGCGACATGGTCACCGACCACCAGATTATCGCCCAACTGGTGGGCAATAAAATCGCCGAGGCTCTGATCCGCCATCTCGCTCACATCCAGCCCGTAGAGCGGGGCGAGATCCACCAGCCTGGCGTTGGCCTCCAGCAGGAAGTCACCGAAGAAGCGCGGGCCCAGATCCTGCTCCGGCGCCTGGCTGAAGAGCTGACCGAGGGCGGGCAGGTCGTGCTCGTGGCCGATGACGCACAGGATGTCATCGGATTGCAGGCAGGTACTGCCCGAGGGGTGGAGCAGCTCCTGGCCGCGGAACAGGGCGCAGATGCGGGTGCCCTGGGGCATGCGCAGCTCCCGCAAGGGAGAGCCGATGCACCACTTCTCGGCGCTCAGGCGATAGACGAAGGTCTCCCACTGGCTGTCGAGATCGATTTCCAGCCCAGAGCGGTTGATGGGAGAGGGCGGTGCGGGCACCTCCACTCGCGCCAGCTTTGATGCCAGCGGCAGCGAGCTGCCCTGCAGGATCAGCGAAACCAGCACCACGAAGAAGGCGACATTGAAGTAGAGCTGGGCATTGGGCAGCCCCGCCATCATGGGGAAGACCGCCAGGATGATGGGCACGGCGCCGCGCAGCCCCACCCAGGAGATGAACCAGCGCTCGCGGGGCGCGAAGTTCTTGAACGGTAGCAGTCCAATCCAGACCGACACCGGACGGGCAAACAGGATCATCCACATGGCCAGAGCCAGCGCTGGCAGGGCGATGGGCAGCAGCTTGTGGGGCGAGGCGAGCAGCCCCAGCACCAGGAACATGCCGATTTGGCTGAGCCAGGTCAGGCCATCCAGCACGGAGAGGGTGGTACTGCGGCTGCGCAGGGAGAGGTTGCCAAGCAGCAGGCCGGTGAGGTAGATGGCCAGGATGCCGCTGCCCCCCACCGCCGTGGTGAGGGCGAAGATGAGCAGGCCGCCGCTCACCGTGAGCAGGGGGTAGAGACCGGGGGCGAGCTTGGCACTGTTGATGAGCTTCCACAGCAGCCAGCCCCCCGCAAGGCCGATGCCAGCGCCCAGACCAAACTGCTTGACGAGTTGCAGCAGCAGGAAGCCGGCATCCAGCCCCTGCTGGGCGGTAGCCAGCACTTCGATCAGGGTGACGGTGAGAAAGACCGCCATGGGATCGTTGCTGCCCGATTCAATCTCCAGGGTGGCGCTGACCCGCTCGTTGAGGCTGCGCCCGCCGAGCAGGGAGAAGACCGCCGCCGCATCGGTGGAGCCGACGATGGCACCGATGAGCATCCCCTGCATCAGGTTGAGGTCGAACAGCCAGGCGGCGGCGAGGCCCGTGAGGCCGGTGGTGATGGCCACCCCGACCGTGGCCAGCGAGAGCGCGGGCCAGAGTGCGACCCGAAAGGAGGAGACCCGGGTGCGCATGCCGCCGTCCAGCAGAATGATGGCCAGTGCCAGGTTGCCCACCAGGTAGGCGACCGAGTAGTCGGCGAAGTGGATGCCGCCGGGACCATCCTCACCCGCCAGCATGCCAACGGCGAGGAAGATGACCAGGATGGGGATGCCGACTCTGGAGGAGAGTGCGCTCAACAGGACACTGGCGCCCACCAACAGGGCACCGATGAAGAAGAAACTGTTGACGGTGGTGGCATCCAATGGCGAACTCCTTATGGCGGGCTGCAAAACAGGCACATTATATGCAGATTGACCCCCTTTGTGTGGCTTAATTGTGCATTGTTTTGCAGTTTTTTACGTTTGTTGCGCAGTTTTCAATCAGGGCGAGGGCGAAGTGACCGCGCGGGAAAGCGAAGGGAAAGGGGGCAATGGATGGGGCTTTCAGGGCCGGCTCAGGGGGCGGCAGAGGGCGGAAAAATGCCGTGGACGGGAAGGGGGCAGGAGCGCCGACGGGCTCCTGCGAGGAGGGTCAGTCGTCCTCGTCGTCCTTGACCTCCCGGATCTTGTCCTTGTACTTGGGCAGCTGTTTCTCGAGCTGCTTCATGTCCTTGATGGCGTTGAGAAACAGGCCGAGCAGAAACAGCAGCGGCAAGCCTATCCATAACCACAAGCTCATCAGAATCTCCTTTCGTGGTGTGCCGGGGTGACATAGCGGGCCAGGATCTCGTCGAGATGAGCCAGGATGCACTCCTTGCCTTCAATATCCGCCCGTTCCAGACAAAGCGCCAGCGCCGCCGGATCCAGTGCCAGCCCGTCGGATTCGGGCGCGAAGCTCAGGTGCCAGGGCTCGTAGGCCACCCCCTGATCCGGTTGCTCCCCTTTTGCATAGGGCAGGAAGAAGCCGAAGTCGTTCATGTGATCGTCCAGCCATTCGCGCAAATCGGCAAACCAGCCGCCCGCCTCGTACTCCCAGGGTTCCAGCGCGAGCCGGGTGCCGGCGGGGAGGCAGTCCGGATCGTAGATGTCGAGATCCGTGCCCCAGTGATGGCGGCTGGTGCCGGGCAGGGCGCTCCAGTGCAGGATGGCGTGCAGTCGCTCGGTCTCGCCCAGTTGCAGGGCATCGAGGGGCTGGTTGTGCGCATCCAGCAGAGGGCGCTCCCCGCGCCATTTGCCGTTCCAGATGGCGAGCTGGCGCTCGAAGCCGCGCCAGCTGGAGGCCGCCTGCAGGTTGAAACCGGCATGGGCGGCAGCCACCTGCATGTCGTTGAAGGCCGCCGCGGTGGCGGCGGTCAGACGATGGGGGCCGCGCCCCACCAGGATGAGGTGGCTCTCATCCAGCCCAAGCAGTTGATCCTGATTCATGGTCTGGTCTCTCTTGTCCGGAGCGCTGCTCATGCCAGCAGTCGTGCCAGCACCCCTTGGTACATGTCCGCCAGCAGATCCAGATCGTCCGCCTTCACGCACTCGTTCACCTTGTGGATGGTGGCGTTGACCGGGCCGAGCTCGATGACTTCCGCCCCGGTGGGAGCGATGAAGCGCCCATCGGACGTGCCCCCCGTGGTGAGCAGGGCCGGCTGCTGGCCGTTCACTGCCGCCACGGCGGCGACGGTGGCGTCCAGCAGGGCGCCGGTGTCCGTCAGGAAGGGCTGGCCGGAGAGGGTCCACTTCAGCTCGAAGTCCAGGCCGTGACGGGTCAGCAGCGCCTCGACCCGCTCGCGGATAGCCGCATCGGTGAGCTCGGTGCTGAAGCGGAAGTTGAACTGGACCTGCAACTCCCCCGGAATGACGTTGGAGGCGCCGGTGCCGCCCTGGATGTTGGCGATCTGGAAGCTGGTGGGGGGGAAGTAGGCGTTGCCCTTGTCCCACTCGATGGCGGCGAGCTCCGCCAGCGCCGGGGCCGCCTTGTGGATGGGGTTGTCCGCCAGATGGGGGTAGGCGACGTGGCCCTGCACCCCGCGCACCAGCAGATCGCCGGTGATGGAGCCGCGACGGCCGTTCTTCACCACGTCCCCGACCTGGGCGGTGGAGGAGGGTTCGCCGACGATGCACCAGCGGATCTTCTCGTTGCGTGCCTCCAGGGTGTCGATGACGCGCACCGTGCCGTTGATGAAGGGCCCCTCTTCATCCGAGGTGATGAGAAACGCGATGGAGCCCTTGTGGTCCGGGTGCTCGGCCACGAAGCGCTCGGTCGCCACCACCATGGCGGCCAGAGACCCCTTCATGTCGGCGGCGCCCCGGCCATGGAGCATGCCGTCCTTGATGGTCGGCTCGAATGGCGGGGTGTCCCACTTCTCCAGGGGGCCGGCGGGTACCACGTCGGTGTGGCCGGCGAAGCAGAAGAGGGGACCCTCGTTGCCACGGCGTGCCCAGAGGTTGGTGGTGTCCTCAAAGACCATGGGTTCGATGACGAACCCCAGGCGCGCGAGGCGCTCCGCCATCAGGGTCTGGCACCCTTCATCCAGGGGGGTCACGGAGGGGCGGCTGATCAGATCCTTGGCCAGTGTGATGACGTCCGACATCGGTGTTCCTTAACAGAAAAAGTTAACGGGAGAAGAGGGATTGATAGAGATCTGCCTTGAAGCCCAGGGTCAGGGTACCGTCCTGGTCCAGCAGCGGGCGCTTGATCATGGCCGGGTGGGCCAGCAGCAGGTCACGGGCCTTGGCGGTGTCGAGCCCCTGTTTTTCTGCTTCCGGCAGGGCGCGGAAGGTGGTGCCACGGGTGTTGAGCAGGGCTTCCCAGCCCAGCTTGGCGAGCCAGAGATCGAGCTGCTCCGGGCTCAGACCGTCGGCGCGGTGATCGTGAAAGCGGTAATCGATACCCGCCTCCTCCAGCCACTTGCGGGCCTTCTTGATGGTGTCGCAGTTCTTGATGCCATAGAGGGTGGTGGCCATGGGGGATCCTTTGTCTGCGGGCCGGCGGCCCTGAAATCGTGCAAGGGCCCGATTCTGGCATTGTGGCCCCCCCATGGCAACGCTCATGGCCGGATGGGCTGGTTTTACCAGTCAGGCCGAATGGAGAAGGGAGGGAGCCGCGCGCCAGCACACGCTGGTCTGTGACGGGATGCGCTGCGGTATCAAAGGGGGAGACCGGGGGCAGGAGGCCCTTATGCTGCACGCCTGGCCGGATAGGACGACAGGGGGCAGGGCGCCTCACAGGGACACACACCTGGCCTGGGGCCGGGGAAGAAACGGTGGGGGCCAAAAACCAGAACGCGCCTGCTGGTATGGGCGCGTTCCGGATTCAGGGGGCGGCACTCAGTGCAGGGTGGTCCACTCGTGATCGAAGACCCGTGCCCGCTCCCAGGGGGCATCCGGCAGGCTGGAGGAGAGGCCGGCGTATTTGCCCACGTCATCCATCACGATGGCGGAGAGAATGGGCAGGTGATTTTCGGTGCAATACATGCGGATGCGTTGCAGCAGGGTGCGCAGTTCATCCTGGCACTGCTCCAGCCCGGCCTGCCTGGCCAGTTTGGAGTAACGAATGGTGGTGCGTTCCTTTGCAGACTCGACGAGGATGTCCCACAGCTTGCAGTCGCAGGTCGGGGTGCCTGCGGTGGCTTGGTTTGTCATAACTCTCTCCGGTGCGAAATGGTCGCTCTGTGTCGACGGGCATCTTGGCCAGTTCACCCCGGCGGGATGTTGATCCAACGCAAACAAAGTGGCGGTTGTCGGTCAGGGATACCCTGGGGAGCATTCTAGATCCAGTTTCGTGATGTTAAATGTCGTTTTTAGTTTTATTTTTGGAGTAAAAATCTGCAACCGTTTGCTTTTTCCATCTTTATTGATGGTGATCAAGAGGAAAGGGGAGATCCCCCACTAGATTGCGCTTCTCGATAATCTTGTCAGGAGTGCACCTTGGAACTCGTCTTCGTCTTGCTCGTGCTGATCGCCGTGGTCTACGGCATCATCAAGGATTACAACCCGCAGGCGGTGCTGGCGCTGGCGGGCATGGCCCTCTTTGCGGTGGCCTACTGGCTGGGATTGCACCCCATTCTGCCCGCCGACAAGAGCACCGGCTTCGCCCTGTTCGACCTGTTCGAGGTGTTCAAGGGGATCTTCTCCTACCGGGCGGCCGGGCTCGGCCTCACCATCATGGCGGTGGCCGGCTTTGCCACCTACATGTCCCACATCGGCGCCTCCCAGGCCCTGGTGCGGGTGGCGGTCAAGCCGGTGGCGGGCATCCAGTCCAGCTACCTGATGCTGGCCATCTGCTACCTGGTGGCGGTCTTCGTCTCCCTGTTCGTCACCTCTGCCACCGGCCTCGGCCTGCTGTTGATGGTCACCATGTACCCTGTGATGCGCAACCTCGGCATCAGCCCGGCTTCCGCCTGCGGCGTCATCGCCACCTCCCAGGCGTTCGAAATCGGCCCGACCCAGACCAACGCCATCTTCTCCGCCGGTCAATCCGGCATGGATCCCACCAGCTATTTCGTTGACTACCAGATCTGGCTGGTGGCTCCCATGTTGCTGGTGACCATGGTGCTGCACTTCTTCTGGCAGCGGCACTGTGACCGCCAGGAGGGCTGGGATCCGGCCCTGCATCGCGGCGAACACGCGGAGCTTGACGAAAAAGGGGCAGATGAGGTGGCCGCGCCAACCTGGTACGGCCTGCTGCCCATCATCCCCTTCGTGCTGATGATGACCTTCTCCAAGCTCCTGGTGACCAGCATCAGCGTCAGCGTGGAGGTGGCCATGCTGCTGTCGGTCTTTATCGGCATGCTGTGCGAGCTGCTGCGCACCCGCTCGGTGCGCACCGCCTTCGCGGGGCTGTCCAGCTTCCTCGACGGCATGGGCAAGGTGTTCGGCCCCGTGGTGGCGCTGATCGTCTGTGCCGAGCTCTTCGCCGAATCCCTCAAGGCCATCGGCGCCATCGACACCCTGCTGCACTCTGCCAGCAATGCCGGCATCGGCAGCGGTCTGATGACCCTGGTGATGGTGGGGCTCATCATGGTGGCGGCGGTCATCATGGGCTCGGGCAACGCGGCCTTCCTCAGTTTCTCCTCCCTGGCCCCCGCCGTGGCGGCCAAGTTTGGCGTGCCGGCGGTGACCATGCTGCTGCCGATGCAGCTCGCTTCCAGTATCGGTCGCACCGTCTCCCCCATCGCGGCGGTGCTCATCGCCTGTGCGGGCATCGCCAAGGTCTCTCCCTTCGTGGTGGTCAAGCGCACCAGCGTGCCCATGGCGGGGGCCCTGGTGACGGCGCTGCTCCTCAACTATCTGCTGTTCATGTAAAGGCTCTGGTGTAGAGGTGGCGGCCAGTTGATCCACGCTGGCCGACCGCCGTTGACGAGGCGGCGCCGAGTGCCCGCCCACTCTTATCGTTGCAAAAACAGTCTGTGTTTTACGCAGATTGTTCCATGGAGAAGACAATGAACGACCTCAAGCGCCCGTTTTCCCTCGATACCTATCTGGCGGATCTGGCCCCGCTCATCAACCTCGACTGCGGCACCCGCACCCCGGCCGGGGTGGCCCGGGTCGCCGACATCATGACGGAGAAATATGAGGCCATCGGCTGGCAGGTGACCCGCCACCAGTTCGCCGCCGAGTGCGGCCCTTGCCTGGAGGCAACCAATGCCCCGGGGGCGGATCACTACGATGTCATGCTGGTGGGCCACATGGACACCGTCTTCCCCGAGGGGACGGCGGCCAAACGCCCGCTGAAAGTCGAAGGCAATCAGGCCTTTGGCCCCGGCGTGTCGGACATGAAGAGCGGCCTGCTCTCCACCTGGTATGCCTTGAAAGAGCTGGACCCGGCCGTGCTGGCCAGGCTCAAGGTGCTGGTCTGCTGCAACTGCGACGAGGAGATAGGCTCTCCCTGGTCCAAGGACTGGCTGGTGGAGAAGGCTAGACAGAGCAGCTGTGTGCTGGTGGCCGAGGCGGCCCGCCCGAGCGGGGATCTCATCAGCGCCCGCAAGGGCAATGCCAAGTACCGCATCACCTTCCACGGCAAGGCCTCCCATGCGGGCTCGGCCCTGGCACAAGGGATCTCCGCCATCACGGAGCTGGCCCACTGGGTGCTTGCCATCAACGAACAGGTCAACATGGAGACCGGCACCACCATGAACGTGGGGGTGGTGCAGGGGGGCACCGGCGTCAACGTGGTGCCCGACTTTGCCGAGGCGATCGTGGATTTGCGCTTCTGGCGCAACGAAGAGGCGCAGGCGGTGCACGACCGGCTCACCTTCATGGCCAACAACCCCTTCCTCGCCGGTTGCCGGGTCGAGGTGGCGCGCCAGAGCTTCAAGCCCGCGATGCGCCCGAGCGGCGACACCGAGGCCCTGATGGCACTGGTGGAGGCGGCAGGCAGGGAGGAGGGAGTCCCCTTCACCTGGCTGGAGGCCGGTGGCGGCTCCGATGCCAACTTCACCGCGGCGGCGGGCGTGCCGTCGCTGGATGGCTTCGGCCCCATGGGGGGCGGCTTCCACTCGGAGGCGGAGTTCCTGCTGCTGGAGAGCATCGAGCCGCGCATCCGCCTGCTGAAGCGGGTGCTGGGCAAGCTGGCCAAATAGGTCAACGTTAAGGACAAGCAAAACGGGAGGCCAGCGCCTCCCGTTTTTTATGTGTCGCCCTCGTGAGAGGTCATTCCTCGTCCTCCAGCAGATAGGCAAGGTGCTCCTGGCGCGCCACCTGCCAGTGGCCGAGCGTCAGCGGCGCCGCAAACCCGGGGCCGTCGGTCACCATGGTGTGGTACTCCCCCTGCTCGCCGCAGGCATCGAAGCCATCCCGATCCGCCAGTTGCTGCAGATCGCTGAGGGTGCCAGCATCGAGCCTGCGCCCCACCCACTCGGGGGCCAGTACCCGGGTATCGACGCAGGAGAGGTGGGCGACGATGCCGCGGGCCAGCATGTCCGCCAGCAACGCCTCGCGGGGTTGTTGCCAGAGCGGGGTGTGAACGGTGAGCCCCAGGGGGCGACAGCGCTCGCGGATCCAGTTCGGCGCGCCCCCCACGCTGTCGATGTCGCCGGTGACGACCCCATCGAGTTGCCACTCCTGTTTCAATGCCGCCAGGGCCCGCTCATAACCGAGATCGAAGGGCGCTTCGATGGTGACCAGCCGATGGGGCAGTGCGAGGGCCGCCGCCTGACGGCGAACCTGTGACAGGGGATGGGCGAGAAAGCGGGGCGCTGGCGGGGCAAAGGTGATCAGGGCCACCACCTGATGGCCCGCTTCCCGGGCGTGGCAGAGGGCCTGCATGGCATCCTTGCCGCCGCTCCAGAGCAGGATGACGCGAGACATGGGGGATTTCCGCAAAGAAAAGAGGGGTCATGCTACCCAGAGTGGGGGGCGATGGCAAAGCGCGGGTCGGAGATGCGGGGATAAAAAAGCGGCTCCCACGGGGGAGCCGCTCGCACTGGGTGCCTGTTACAGCAGGATGCTGGTCAGGATGAAGCCCAGGGTACAGGAGGTCACCACCCCGATGAGGCCCGGAATGATGAAGCTGTGGTTGATGATGAACTTGCCGATGCGGGTGGTGCCGGAGCGGTCGAAGCCGATGCAGGCGAGATCGCTCGGGTAGGTCGGCAGCACGAAGTAGCCGTAGCTCGCCGGCAGGAAGGCGATGAGCAGTTTGGGTTCGACCCCCAGCGCCAGCCCCATGGGGGCGATGGCGGTGAGCGCCGCGGCCTGGCTGTTCACCAGCTTGGAGATGAGGAAGAGCACCAGGGCGTAGGTCCAGGGCTGGGCCTGTACCACGTGGGCCAGGGTCTCCTTGAGCAGCGGCATGTGGGCCTGGAAGAAGGTTTCGCTCATCCAGGCGACCCCGAACACTGAGAAGATGGCGACCATGCCCGCCTTGAAGACGGCGCCGTTGGCGATCTCCCCCGGCTTGACCTTGCAGCGCATCAGGATGATGGCGCCGGCGATCAGCATCATCATCTGGATCACCAGGTTCATGGAGAGAGGGCCCGTCTTCTCCTTGATGGTGAAGACGGGGCGCAGCGCCTCATCGGCCCCCAGCAGCACCACGGCAGCGATGGCGGCGAAGAAGATCCAGGTGGACCAGTAGGCCTCTTTCGGGAACTTGGTGTTGAGCAGGGTTTCACCACCGCCGTAGATGAAGTCCCGCTGGGCAGGGTCCTTGATCTTGGCCTGGAACTCCTCGTCCTTGTCCAGATCCTTGCCGCGGCGCAGGCTCCACAGGGCCGCCATCATGACACCCATGAGAGAGGAGGGGATGGCGACCATCAGGATGTCGAGCAGACCGTAGGCCTGACCCACGCCGTGAGCCGCCGCCAGGATGGAGACCATGGAGACCACGGCCACCGAGACCGGCGAGGCGCAGATGGCCATCTGGGAGGCAACGGACGCCACTGCCATGGGGCGCTCCGGGCGGATGTTCTTCTGCAGCGCGATGTCGGCGATGATGGGGAACATGGTGTAGACCACGTGGCCGGTGCCGCACAGGAAGGTGAGGGTCCAGGTAGTGAGCGGCGCCAGCAGGGTGATGTACTGGGGGTGGCGGCGCAGCAGAC
Source organism: Aeromonas sp. 25-248 (assembly GCF_053005425.1). NCBI lineage: Bacteria > Pseudomonadati > Pseudomonadota > Gammaproteobacteria > Aeromonadales > Aeromonadaceae > Aeromonas > Aeromonas sp. 25-248. The sequence continues at coordinate 188,299 of NZ_JBRKTB010000004.1, forward strand.
GCTCGGCCACCTGCATCATCAGGTTGAGACCGCCGGCGGTCTGCAGGGTGGCGGCGCAGCCAATGACCGCCAGTATGGTCAGCATCACTTGCACCGGCGGCTCGCCCGGCACCAGGCCGAAGACGAAGGTCAGCAGGAACAGACCGATACCGCTGATAAGACCCAGCCCCATGCCCCCGAAGCGGGTACCCAGCAGCAAGCAGCCGAGTACCACCAAAAATTCCATCAAGATCATTCCATTACCTCGTGTGTTTTATCCATGTCCCCATCGGCCAGCTGCCCGGGATCCGCTGTCATCAATTACCCCTGAAGGGTTAATGGATATTTTGTCACCCCTAAAGGGGTAAAAAATTGCGTTGCTTCAACAACCGGCTTTTTTCCGATTTAAGTGCATAAAAACTACGGCTCAGCCCTTGAACAGGGGGCCGCGTCCTGGCCCACACCAGATAAATGACGGGAAAGGTGGGGGAGCGCACAGGGTTGGGAATGCAAAAGGCGGGAATAACGGGGGCGGGAAGAGCGAGGCAGGCATAAAAAAAGCCGACCCCGGGGGTCGGCTTTTGCACGGTGCGAGTGGGCGGGTCGCCTTAGAACTCGGCAGTGCGGGGAGTACGGGGGAAGGGGATCACGTCGCGCACGTTGCCCATGCCGGTCACGTAGACCACCAGGCGCTCGAAGCCCAGACCGAAGCCGGAGTGGGGCACGGTGCCGTAGCGACGCAGATCGCGGTACCACCAGTAGTCTTCCTTGTTCAGACCCATCTCGGCCAGACGGGCATCCAGCACCTCGAGACGCTCTTCACGCTGGGAGCCGCCGATGATCTCGCCGATCCCCGGGGCCAGTACGTCCATGGCGGCAACGGTCTTGCCGTCGTCGTTGAGGCGCATGTAGAAGGCCTTGATGTCCTTCGGGTAGTTCTTCACCACCACCGGGGACTTGAAATGCTCCTCGGCCAGGTAGCGCTCGTGCTCGGAGGAGAGATCGATGCCCCAGGAGACCGGGAACTCGAAGCTCTTGCCGCAGTTTTGCAGCACGTCGATGGCGTCGGTGTAGTCAATCTGGGCGAAGTCGGAGGCGACGAAGCGCTCCAGACGGCCGATGGCGTCCTTGTCCACGTGCTGGGCGAAGAACTCCAGATCGTCGCGGCGCTCGGTCAGCACGGCGTTGAAGACGTACTTCAGCATGGCTTCGGCCAGGGCGGCGTTGTCTTCCAGATCGGCGAAGGCCACTTCCGGCTCCACCATCCAGAACTCGGCCAGGTGGCGGCTGGTGTTGGAGTTTTCGGCGCGGAAGGTCGGGCCGAAGGTGTAGACCTTGGACAGGGCGCAGGCGTAGGTTTCGACGTTCAGCTGGCCGGACACGGTCAGGAAGGTCTCCTTGCCGAAGAAGTCTTTGTCGTAGTCCACCTTGCCTTCGGGGGTGCGCGGCAGGTTTTCCATGTCCAGGGTGGAGACGCGGAACATCTCGCCGGCCCCTTCGGTGTCGGAGGCGGTGATGAGGGGCGCCGCGATCCAGAGGTAGCCCTGTTCGTGGAAGAAGCGGTGAATGGCCTGGGAGAGGCAGTTGCGCACCCGGGTCACGGCACCGACGATGTTGGTGCGGGCACGCAGGTGGCCCTGCTCGCGCAGGTACTCGATGCTGTGGCGCTTGGCAGACATGGGGTAGGTGTCCGGATCTTCGACCCAGCCCACCACCTTGACCTCGGTGGCCTGCAGTTCGAACGCCTGGCCGCTGCCCTGGGACTCGACCACGGTGCCGGTCACTTCGACGGAGCAAGCTGTGGTCAGACGTTGCACTTCATTCTCGTAATTGGCCAGGGTATTGGGGGCGACGGCCTGCACCGGATGGAAGCAGGAGCCATCGGAAACGGCCAAAAATGAGATCCCCGCCTTGGAATCGCGGCGGGTCCGGATCCACCCTTTCACAGTCAGGGTGGTGCCGACCGAATACTTACCGGCCAGCACATCAACTACGGATGCGTGCGTCATCGAAATATTGTCTCCAGCTTGTTCTTGCAGCGCTATTTGCAACACTAGGGGTCTGGCCCGGGCGCAGTTGGCCCACCATGGCAGACTAAGCCGTTCATCTTACCCGCGCAGGTTTGATAAACAAGCAAAAATGTCGGACCCTTGCGGGGATTTCCCCATGCATCGTGCATGGATCATGGCGGCTGGACGGGGGTGAGGGTGAAGGAGCGCAGGCGGGGGCCGGATGGCTGGATACGGGTGTTGCAGGGGCTGGTGATCCTCTGCTGGGGCGGCTTTGTCGCCCTGCTCTCCCTCTATCACTTCGCCCGGCCAGAGGTGGCTTACGGCTTTCTGGTCTATGGGGGCGTCAAGGTGCGCCAGAGCTGGGACCCCCTGCTCACCCCCTGGCTGGAGCGCGGGCTCTGGGGTTGCTGCCTGCTGACCCTGGTGGTGCTGGTGCTGGCCCGTGGCCGCAGCCGTCGGCAGGAAGATGCCCGCCACGTCAATCTCTTCATCCTGCTGCTGATCCTGGTGGCCTGCCTGCTGCTTTACTACCGGGGCTGAGGGCCGTCGCCGTCATCCTTCCCCTGAGAGGCGGGGCGTTTGCCTATCTGGCGCTCCACGCTGTCGAGCATCTGGTTGTAGGCGAGCGCCACCCGGCCAATCTCGTCCCCTTCATCCCCCTCCAGCCTGTGGCCGAAGTCGTTGCGATCGGTGGCCTCCTCCATGGAGCGGGTCAGCTGGTTGAGGGGGCGGACTATCCAGGTGCGGATGACCCAGAGGGTGAGCAGGAGTCCCAGCCCGAAGATGAGGGTGAGACTCAGGGCCGAGGTGAGGATGTTCTGCTCCACCCGGGTAAACAGGGTGTCGAGGGAGTAGTCAAAACGCACCGCCCCCAGCACGGTGTTTTCCGGCACCTGGTGGCAGCTGGTGCAGTCGGTACCGCGAAAATCCTTTCTGGCCAGCAGCGGGCGGGTCACCACCAGCCGGCTGTGCATGCCCTCATGCTCTACCTCCAGGCTCCCCTTGCCCGCCAGCGCCAGGGCATCAAACCTGTCCTTCGGGGCCTCGTCGTCACGGCCCGGCCCGTACTGCTTGTTGACCGCCGCCCCGCGCACGATGCGGGCATCTTCCACGTGGGCGTGATCGAGAAACTTGGCGCGCAGGGTGTCGCGGGCGTCCATCTTGCCAGTCAGCATCAGCATGTTGAGGCCGTCGAAGTAGGCCTCGGTCTGCTCGCGGCTCTGTTCCTTGATGAGGGTCAGGATGAGGTCACGCTCGCGCACCGCCTGATAGGCCGCGGAAAACACCAACACCATGGAGAAGATGAAGAGCAGGAAGAAGTTGATCTTGGCAGCAATGGAGAGGCGCATGGGACTGGTACATCTGTTGGGTAAAACCCGCGCAGTCTACTCTCCTCGCCGGACGGGTTTTGGTGTCTTGCTCACATTCTGATGAAAAAGCGCCAAAAGGCCCTGCGTTCTCATGCAGGGCCCGTTCATCCGGACTCAATATTCGCCGATGGTGATGGCCTCGTGGATGGCGCCGGTCAATACCCGCAGCTCTTCAGGGGTGATGACGAAGGGAGGCATCAGGTAGATGAGCTTGCCAAAGGGACGGATCCAGGCGCCCAGCTCCACGAACTTGCGCTGGATGCGCGCCACGTCCACCCGCTCCTTCATCTCCACCACCCCGATGGCGCCGAGCACCCGCACATCCGCCACCGCCGGGTGCAGGGTCAGCTCCACCAGTTCGGTTTTGAGTTGGTGTTCGATGGCTTGCACCCGCGCCTGCCACGGGGAGGCGAGCAGCAACTCGATGGAGGCGTTGGCCACCGCGCAGGCGAGCGGGTTGCCCATGAAGGTAGGGCCGTGCATGAAGACGCCCGCCTTGCCGTCACACACAGTACGAGCCACATGCTCGGTCGTGAGCGTGGCCGACAGCGTCAGATAGCCACCGGTGAGCGCCTTGCCCAGACACATGATGTCGGGGCTGATCCCCGCCCAGTCGCAGGCAAAGAGCTGGCCTGTGCGGCCAAAGCCGGTGGCGATTTCATCTGCTATGAGCAGCACGCCGAACTCGTCGCACAGGGCGCGCACCCACTGCAGGTAGCGGGGGTGGTAGAAGCGCATGCCGCCCGCCCCCTGGACGATGGGTTCGAGCACGATGGCGGCAATTTCCTCGTGATGATCCGCCACCAGGGTGGCCAGCTCCACCACGCTCTGCTCGTCCCACTGGGCGTGGAAGCGGCAGCTTGGCGCTTCGACGAAATGGTGTTCGGGCAGGAAGCCCTGGTAGAGCTCGTGCATGCCGCCATCCGGGTCGCACACGCTCATGGCGCCGAAGGTGTCGCCGTGATAGCCGCCCCGAAGGGCAACGAATTTGGCGCGGGGCGTCCCTTTGGCATGCCAGTACTGCTGGGCCATCTTGAGGGCCACCTCCACCGCCACCGAGCCGGAATCCGCCAGAAAGACCCGATCCAGCCCCTTCGGGGTGATTTCCACCAGTTTGCGGCAGAGCTCGACCGCCGGGGCATGGGTCAGGCCGCCAAACATCACGTGGGACATCTTGCCGAGCTGGGCGGTGGCGGCCGCGTCCAGTTCCGGCACCTGATAGCCGTGAACGCAGGCCCACCAGGAGCTCATGCCATCCACCAGCTCGCGCCCGTCCGTCAGGGTGAGGGTCACCCCTTTGGCGCTGGCCACTTCATAGCAGGGCAGGGGATGGGTGAGGGAGGTATAGGGGTGCCAGACGTGGTGCAGGTCGAATTCTTGATTGGTCATTTTATGTTCTGTTGTCAATTGATTTGATCTGGTCGGTGTTGACAGTCTACGCGTGCTCTCTACACTAGCCAACAATTTCAGCCACTTGGCTTCGCACACGCCCTGGCGTCGCGCTGTCCAGCTGGCGGGTCTTGCGGCGAACGCTCTCTTGAGCGCGGCGCAGGATCCCACCAATAACAACCGGAAGCCATGTATGAATGCTCTCACCACGGGTGCCCACGCCCTTCGTCACGACTGGACCCTGTCCGAGGTTCAGGATCTCTTTGCCCTGCCATTCAACGATCTGCTGTTCCAGGCCCAGACGGTGCACCGCGCCCATTTCGACCCGAACGAGGTGCAGGTAAGCACCCTGCTCTCCATCAAGACCGGGGCCTGCCCGGAAGATTGCAAATATTGTCCCCAGAGCGCTCGCTACCACACCGGGCTCGAGACCGAGCGGCTGATGGAGGTGGAAAAAGTGCTGGAGCGGGCCCGGGAGGCCAAGGCCAACGGCTCGTCCCGCTTCTGTATGGGGGCGGCCTGGCGCAACCCGAAAGAGAAGGACATGCCCTACATCCTGCGCATGATTGAAGAGGTGCGCGGGCTCGGCATGGAGACCTGCATGACGCTCGGGATGCTGACCGCCGATCAGGCGGCGCGTCTCGGGGCTGCGGGGCTCGATTACTACAACCACAACCTCGACACCTCGCCGGAGTTCTACGGCGACATCATCACCACCCGCACCTATCAGGACAGGCTCGACACCCTGGAGCATGTGCGCGGTGCCGGCATGAAGGTCTGCTCCGGCGGCATCGTCGGCATGGGGGAGCAGGCGAAAGACCGTGCGGGCCTCCTGATGGCGCTCGCCAATCTGCCGCGCCACCCGGAGAGCGTGCCCATCAACATGCTGGTCAAGGTGAAGGGGACGCCCCTGGAGAACCAGGAGAACCTGGACCCGTTCGAATTTATCCGCACCATCGCCGTGGCGCGCATCATGATGCCGGCCTCCCACGTGCGCCTCTCCGCCGGGCGGGAGAAGATGAACGAGCAGATGCAGGCCATGTGTTTTATGGCCGGGGCCAACTCCATCTTCTACGGCTGCAAGCTGCTGACCACCCCCAATCCGGACGAGAACAGCGACATGCAGCTCTTCAAGCGCCTTGGCATTCGCCCCGCCCAGCGGGCCCAGAAGCCGGATCAGGTTCAAGAGGAGGAGCTGCTGGCCGAGGTGAACCGCCAGAGCGAGCCGAGCGAACTCTTCTACGATGCCACCCGTTCCCGCGCAGATGTCCTCCGTCCATGATGACGCCCGTTGTTACCGGCCCCTTTGCCCTGGGGGAGGCGCTGGCCGAGCGTGAACAGGCCACCCTGCTGCGCCGACGCACCCCGGTGGATGTGGCGAGCGGCGGGCGGATCCGGGTCGGGGGGCGTGATTACCTCAACGTCTCTGGCAACGACTACCTGGGCCTTGCGGGTCACCCCGCCATCAAGGCCGCCTTCACGGCGGGGGTGGCGCAATATGGCGCAGGGGCAGGTGCCTCGCCCCTGGTGACTGGTTACAGCCGCGCTCACCAGCAGCTGGAAGAGACGCTTGCCGACTGGCTCGGGGTGGAGGCGGTACTGCTGTTCAACTGCGGCTTCTCCGCCAATCAGGCGGTGCTCAAGGCCCTGCTCGGCAAGGATCACCTGCTGTGGCAGGACAAGCTCAACCACGCCTCCTTGCAGGAGATGGGGAGCCAGCTCCCCTGCAAGATGAAGCGCTTTTGCCACAACGACATGGCGGCCCTTGAGCGGCTGCTTGAGCCAAACCGGGGCCTGATCGTCTCGGAAGGGGTCTTCAGCATGGACGGGGATCAGGCCCCCTGGGCTGAGCTGGCCACACTCGCATCCCGAAGCGGCAACTGGCTGATGATTGACGATGCCCACGGCCTCGGCGTGCTGGGTGCCGAGGGGCGCGGCACCCTGGCGGCCCAGGGGGTTGCTCCTGCCAGCGTGCACATCCAGATGGGGACCTTCGGCAAGGCGCTCGGGGTGGCCGGCGCCTTTGTGGGGGGCAGTCGCGAGCTGGTGGAGTACCTGGTCAATTTTGCCCGCCACTATGTCTACAGCACCCATATGCCCCCCGCCCAGGCGTGCGCCGTGCGCCAGAGCATCGAGCTGGTACGCGTAGCCGACGAGGCCCGTGCCCATCTGGCTCGCCTTGTCGCCCGGTTCCGGCAGGGGGCGCAGGCGCTCGGCTGGCGGCTTGGGGCAAGCGATACCCCCATCCAGCCGCTGCTGGTGGGGGAGAGCGTCGCTGCCCTGCAACTGGCCGAGCGCCTGCGGGAGTGCGGTGTCTGGGCCGGCGCCATCCGCCCACCCACGGTGCCGCTCGGCACGGCGCGCCTTCGCATCACCCTGTGCGCCGCCCATGGCGAAGATGACGTGGATCGCCTGCTCGAGGCTCTGGGACCCCGCCCATCCACCGACGAGAGAGGGGGCGCCCATGGTGCATGAGCGTTTCCAGTCGGTGGACAAGGCACAGCTCGCCCGCCGCTTCGGGGCGGCGGCCCGCCACTACGACGCCCACGCCCGCTTCCAGCAGGAGGTGGGGCAGTCGCTGCTGGCGCGCATGGACGAGGGGGGCGTGAAAGAGGTGCGCTCAGGGGCCGGGCTGGATCTGGGCTGCGGTACCGGTTTCTTCCTGCCTGCCCTGGCGCCTCGCTGCGAGACGCTGACCGGGCTGGATCTCGCTCCCGGCATGCTGGCCCAGGCGGCCCTTCGCGGCAGCGGAGCCCGCCTGGTGTGCGGCGATGCGGAGGGGCTGCCCTTTGCCGACCAGAGTCTGGACTGGGTCTTCTCCAGCCTGGCCCTGCAGTGGTGCGAGCGGCCGGCCCAGGCCTTTGCCGAGCTCAACCGGGTGCTCAAACCCGGTGGCCAGGTCTTCTTCTCGACCCTTCTTTCGGGGTCACTGTGGCAATTGCGGGAGGCCTGGCGGGCCGTGGATGGTCGTGACCATGTCAATCGCTTCCTGACGTTGCCTCAGTTGCAGCAGGCGGCCCGTGACGGGGGCTTCGAGGCCCCGGCACTCTGCCCGCTGACCTGGTCCCTCGCCTACCCGGCGCTCAGCGGACTGCTGCGCGACCTCAAGGGGATAGGCGCGAGCCAGGTCAACGACGAGCGGTCTGCGGGCCTGGGTCATCGCCAGCGCCTGGTGCGACTGGGGGAGGCCTACGAGCGCCACCGTCAACCGGACGGCCTGCTGGCCGCCAGCTACGAGGTCTGCCTCGGGCGCCTGGTGCGGCGCTGACACAAAAAGACCCGGCGCACCCACCCCTTCAGCGGCAGGACGCGCGCCTGCCTTTCACCATGGATATCGGGGCGCCTCTGCGCCCCTGCACTGCATCGAGGAATCATCATGGGGACATCCTATTTCATCACGGGCACGGACACCGACGTGGGCAAGACCCTGGTGGCCCGCACCCTGTTGCTGGCGCTTGCCGCCAGAGGCATTCGCTGCGCCGGGTACAAACCGGTGTCGGCGGGCTGCACCCGCACCCCGGAGGGGCTGCGCAATCTGGATGCCTTGCTGTTGCAGCAGGCGGCCACGGTTGCGCTGCCCTACGAGCAGGTCAATCCCTATGCCTTCGAGCCGCCCATCGCCCCCCATATCGCCGCCCGTGAGCGGGGGGTGAGCATCCCCTTCGAGGATCTCTCCGCCGGCTTGCGGGAGATTGAGGGAGCTGGGGCCGATCTCGTCATTGTCGAGGGGGCGGGGGGCTGGTTCCTGCCGCTGGATCATCAGCGTCTGCTCTCGGAGTGGGTCGCCCAGGAGCGGCTGCCGGTGATCCTGGTGGTGGGGGCCAGGCTGGGCTGCCTCAACCATGCCCTGCTCACCGTCAGCGCCATTCGCCAGCAGGGGTTGACCCTGGCGGGCTGGGTCATCAACCGGGTGGATCCGCACATGAGCCGCTACGAGGAGAACCTGGACACCTTGAAAGCCATGTTGCCGGCCCCATTTCTGGGGGAGCTCCCCTTCGTGGACGCGGTGAATGAGGTGGATTTGCACCACTGTCTCGATGTGTCGCCCTTGCTCTGAGGCCAGACATTCAGCAAACATTCATCGAGTCTGTCTATTATCTGGGGCAAGTGTGGCATCGGTCGCCCCTGGGGCGCCCCGAACCATGCATCCATATCTCACAAGGAGTCAATATGAAGCGAATTATGCTATTCCTGGTGACCAACCTGGCCGTCATGCTGGTGCTGGGGGTGGTACTCAATATCCTGTTCTCGGTTCTGGGGATCAACAAGTCCAGCATTTCCGGTCTGTTGGTGTTCTGTGCCGTGTTCGGTTTTGGGGGTTCCTTTATCTCCTTGCTGATGTCCAAGTGGATGGCCAAGCGCAGCTATGGCGTCCAGGTCATCGAGCAGCCCCGCAACGAGACCGAGCACTGGCTGGTGAGCACTGTTGCCCGTCAGGCCCGTGAGGCTGGCATCAAGATGCCGGAAGTGGGGATCTACGACTCCCCCGAGATGAACGCCTTTGCCACCGGTGCCCGCCGTGACGACTCCCTCGTCGCCGTCTCCTCCGGTCTGCTCTACAGCATGAGCCGCGACGAGGCGGAAGCCGTGCTGGCCCACGAGGTGAGCCACGTGGCCAACGGCGACATGGTGACCCTGACCCTGATCCAGGGGGTGGTGAACACCTTCGTGATGTTCTTCGCTCGCATCGTGGCCGGCGTTATCAGCAACTTCTTCAGCTCCAACAACGAGGAAGAGAGCAGCAGCACCGGCGGTTTCGCCTACATGATCACCGTGTTCGTGCTGGAGATGGTGTTCGGCGTGCTCGCCTCCATCATCGTCATGTGGTTCAGCCGTCAGCGCGAGTTCCGTGCCGACGCCGGTGCTGCCAAGCTGGCCGGCCGCGACAAGATGATTGCCGCGCTCCAGCGTCTCGCCCGCGGTGCCGAGCCGCAGATGGAGGGTTCCATGATGGCGTTCGGCATCAACGGCAAGCGCTCCATGAGCGAGCTGTTCATGAGCCACCCGCCCATCGAGCAGCGCATCGCCGCCCTGCGTGGCTGATAGCCAGTCATCTAAAGAAAACGGCTGCCCTCGGGCAGCCGTTTTGCATTCCGGGGACGGGGTTTTGCCCCCCGATCACCCTATTTGATCACCAGATCCGTCAGGGGCACGGCGCAGCAGGTGAGGATCTTGCCCTCGGCACGCTCGGCGGCGCTGATGGCGGGGGCATCGGGGTGATCCACCTCGCCCGAGACCAGGGTCTGCTTGCAACTGCCGCAGATGCCGGCACGGCAGCTCCAGGGCAGCTCTACCCCCTGCTTGTTGGCCTGATCCAGCACGGTGCCCTGGTTGTTGCCCGCAAACTCCCGCTCGCCGATACGCAGTTGCACCGCCTGATGGGGGCGGGCCACCGAGAGCAGGGCCCCGCCAAAGCTCTCCTGGCGGATGCGCCCGGCCGGTACGCCGAGGGCGGTCAGCCGGTTGGCTGCATCGGCCATGAAGCCGTGGGGGCCGCAGATGAACACCTCCCGCTTCTGCAAATCCCGGATCCGGCCCAGATGATCGTCATTCAGACGGCCGCTGAGTCCCTGCCAGTGTTTGTCAGGCTGGCTCAGGATCAGGGTGAGGGTCATTCCCTGCTGCGCCATGGCGTGCAGCTCGCTGGCGGCAGGAATATCCGCCTCGCTGCGACACAGGTGCATGAAGTGGACGTCACCGAGCTCCCCCCGTAGTGCCAGAGTGCGGGCAATGGAGAGCATGGGGGTGACACCGGATCCCGCCGAGAGCAGCAGCAGCCTGCGCTCGGACCCTAAGTGAAACTCGCCGGCCGGGGGGGCGGCCAGCAGGTGATCGCCCACGCGCAGCTCATGGTGCAGCCAGGGGGAGAGGCGGCCATCGGCCAGCTTCTTGACGCTGATGCTGTAACGCTCGGGCCGCTCCGGCGTGGAGCTCAGGGTGTAGCGGCGTTGAACCCGTGTGTTTTTGATATCGAGGCTGATGGGCAGGTGCTGGCCAGGCAGGTAGTCGGGCAGGGGCTCGCCGTCGGCGGCCTCGAACCAGAAGGTTTCCAGATCCCGGGCCAGGGGTTCCCGGGCGACGCACACCAGCTCCCGCTTTTTCGGGGCCGCGTTGGGGTAGACCGGCGCCCGGGCCCGCTCCAGCACCTCGATCTCGCTGCCCGCCTCAATCCACCCCTCGTTCAGGGCCACCAGATTCTGGCCGAAATAGACCTCACCATCTTCGCCACGGCGGTAGCGGGTGAGGGTGGCCAGCGGCTCTTTCAGGGCATTGAAGCGCTCCGTGCCTGCCTCCACCGTGGTCATGATGCAGCGGCTGCACGGCTTGTCCACCCGAAACTCCACCTCGCCGATGCGGATCCGCTTCCAGCCATCCTCTTCGAAGGGGCGGGTGCCGCTCGCCACCAGGTTGGTACGAAACTGGCTCATCTGGTGCAAGGCATCGGATCTCAGGTTGAGATCCTCAAGGGAAGCCTGGCTGATGAGCAGCAAGGGGTAGCCGTCCGCAAAGCTCACCCGGGTGCCGGTCTTCTCCCGAAAACGATCGGATGCCTCCCCGAGCCAGAGCAGGCGCACCGGCTCCCTCGCCACCCGGCTCAGCCACTCATCGGCGTCGGGCCCGGTGTGCAGGGCGGTAAAGCGATCCCCCCAGACACCGGTGTGCTGAGGGGCGCGACTGAATGCCGCCTCCATGAGGGCAAGGGGGGGCAGACCCGGATAGCGCAGTTGCAGCCCCCCCTGGACGGGGGTGGCCACCACCTGCTGCAACTGGGGATGGGTGCGGGCGGTGATAAAGGTGCCATCCGGTTTGACCACCATGTAGCGGCGATCCCCGGCAAGTCCCTCCTGGGTCACCTGGGCGCGCTCCAGCGGCATGCCTGCCGTCGATTTGATGGGGTAGAGATGTATGCTGGCGAGGGTCGGCATGTCCTGGTCCTTGTGCTGTGGCGATTCCTGTGAAGAGGGGAAGATAACGATTCCTGCCCCGGGCGGCAATCTTCTCCTGCTGCCCATGTCGAGGGCGGCGAGGGGGCTCGGGCGACAGGCCCGAATGGCTGCGGGGTGTGACGGGGATCCGGTTGTGAAGGGGGCGACCCATAAAGCGCAACATTTATTGATCCTGATCCACCATGTCGTACAAAAAACGGCCCATCATCGGGCCAGCTTCCAGTTTCTGACGCTTTCGCTTCTTCCCTCTCCGGCCACCGTCTGCCCAGGCAAAACGGTATCAAGCGCATTCGGATGGGGCCTGTCACACAAAAAGAAGAAAGCAATGTATGAGCAAACAACTGGATATGACCCCACAGCCGGATCTCTCCCAGAAAACGGGAACAGGCCCGGTCCGCACCCGGCTGCCCGTCTGGCGGCCGGCCCTGCCACCTTGCAACCACGCCTGCCCGGCTGGCGAGAACATCCAGGCCTGGCTCGCCCTGGCCGAAGCAGGCCGCTTTGAGGCGGCCTGGCAGACTCTCATCGAAGAAAATCCCCTGCCTGCGGTCCACGGGCGGGTCTGCTATCACCCCTGCGAAACGGCCTGCAACCGTGCCCAGGTGGATGATGCCGTCTCCATCCACGCCATCGAGCGCTTCCTTGGCGACGAGGCGCTGGCCCGTGGCTGGCAGCCTGCGCCCCCCGCGCCCGCCAGCGGCAAGAAGGTGCTGGTCATTGGCGCCGGTCCCTCCGGCCTCTCCTGCGCCTGGCACCTCAATCGGCTCGGCCATCAGGTGGAGATCCGCGAGGCAGGGCCGCTGGCGGGCGGCATGCTGCGTTTCGGCATTCCCGCCTACCGCCTGCCTCGCGATGTGCTGGATCGGGAGGTGGCCCGCATCGTCGCGGCCGGTGTCACCCTTACCCTCAACCACAAGGTGGAGGATGTGCTCAAGGCGCGTGACGAGGGGGGCTTTGACGCCGTCTTCATGGCCATCGGTGCCCATCTGGCAAAGCGGGTCGATATTCCGGCCCGGGAGGCGGGCAAGATCCTCGATGCGGTGAGCTTCCTAGAACAGGCGAGTCTGGCCGAAGAGAAAGGACTGCCACCGCCAAAACTGGGACGGCGGGTGGCCATCTACGGCGGCGGCAACACCGCCATGGATGCGGCCCGTACCGCTCGTCGCCTCGGGGTCGAGGAGGCGATGATCATCTACCGCCGCGACCGGGACCATATGCCAGCCCACGCTTTTGAAGCCGATGAGGCCGAGGAGGAGGGGATCAAGATCAACTGGCTGCGCACTATCCGCCAGCTCGACAGTACCAACATCGAGGTGGAGGTGATGGCGCTGGATGCTGAGGGCAAGCCGGTGCCCACCGGCAAGTTTGAAACCCTCGAAGCGGACTCCCTCATTCTGGCGCTGGGTCAGGAGGTCGACCTCTCTGTGCTGGAGAGCATCCCCGGCGTGCGGGTCAACAAGGAGGGAGTAGTACAGGTTGGCGAGAACCTGATGACGGATGTGCCGGGCCTCTTTGCCGGTGGCGACATGGTGCCCTCCGAGCGCACCGTCACCATCGCCACCGGCCACGGCAAGAAGGCGGCGCGCCATATGGATGCCTGGCTGCGCGGTCGCCTCTACCACAAACCGCTCTCCTATTCATTGGTGGGGCCCGAGCAGTTGCAGCTCTGGTTCCAGACCCATGCGCCGGCCAGCAGCCAGCCGGTCAAACCGCCCTCGGCGCGGGACGACTTTGGCGAGATCATCGGCGGGCTGGAGGAGACGGCAGCCCGCTACGAGGCGGCGCGCTGCTACTCCTGCGGCAACTGCTTCGAGTGTGACGGCTGCTACGGCAGCTGCCCCGAGCAGGCCATCGCCAAGCTGGGGCCGGGTCTGGGGTATCAGGTGGATGCCGAGCGCTGCACCGGCTGCGGTGCCTGCCACGACCAGTGCCCTTGTCACGCCATCGAGCTTCGCCAACCGGAGGAGTCCCAATGAAACATGAATTGATCATGGTCGACGGCAACGAAGCCGCGGCCCGGGTGGCGTATCAGCTGAGCGAAGTGTGTGCCATCTACCCCATCACCCCGAGCTCGACCATGGCCGAACTGGCCGATGCCTGGGCGGCAGAAGGGCAGACCAACCTGTGGGGTAACATCCCCACCGTGGTAGAGATGCAGAGCGAAGGGGGGGCGGCTGGCACGGTACACGGCGCCCTGCAGGCAGGGGCGCTGGCCACCACCTTCACCGCCAGTCAGGGGCTGATGCTGATGCTGCCCAACATGTACAAGATCGCAGGCGAATTGACCTCGGCGGTATTCCATGTGGCGGCCCGATCCTTGGCGGCGCAGGGGCTGTCGATCTTTGGCGACCATCAGGATGTGATGGCGGCCCGCAGCACCGGCTTTGCCATGCTCGCCTCCGGCTCGGTGCAGGAGGCGCAGGACCTGGCCTTGGTCGCCCACAGCGTCACCTTGCAATGCCGGGTGCCCTTTATCCACTTCTTCGACGGATTCCGTACCTCCCACGAGGTGAACAAGATAGTCGCGCTGCATCGAGATGAAATTCGCGCCCTTATCAACAACGACTGGGTACGGGCCCACCGTGCCCGGGCGCTCAACCCGGATCATCCGGTGATGCGCGGCACCGCCCAGAACCCGGATACCTATTTCCAGTCCCGCGAAAGCGTCAACCCCTTCTACGAAGCGGTGCCGGCGCGGGTGCAGCAGTGCATGGACAGCCTCGGCGAGCTGACCGGCCGTCACTACCGGCTGGTGGAGTACCACGGCGCGCTCGATGCCACCGACGTCATTGTGCTGATGGGCTCGGGGGCGGCCACTGCCCGTACCACTGTAGATTGGCTCAACCAGCAGGATCGCAAAACCGGGGTGCTGGTCATTCGCCTCTATCGCCCCTTCCCGGTACAGGCGCTGCTCGATGCGCTGCCCGCGAGCGTGCGGCGCATGGCGGTGCTGGATCGCACCAAGGAGCCGGGGGCGGGCGGCGAGCCGCTGCTGCTGGATGTGCAGAGCGCCCTCATCGACGGTTTGCAGCGCGGCCTTATCAAGCGGCTGCCCTGGCTGAGCGGCGGTCGCTACGGCCTCTCTTCCAAGGAGTTCACCCCCGCCATGTGCGCGGCCGTGTTTGAGGAGCTGGCCTCCGATGCGCCGCGCCCCCGCTTTACGGTGGGGATTGTGGATGATGTGTCGGGCCTCAGTCTGGCCTGGCACCCCATCGGCGATCTCGAACCCCCTAGCCGGGTGCGGGCGCTCTTCTTCGGCCTCGGTGCCGATGGCACTGTGGGCGCCAACAAGAACAGCATCAAGATCATCGGCGAGCTGGAGGGCTTCCACGCTCAGGGCTACTTCGTCTACGACTCCAAGAAGTCGGGCTCGCGCACCGTCTCCCACCTGCGCTTTGGCCCCGAGCCCATCGATGCCCCCTGGCTTGTCGAGCAGGCGAGCTTTATCGGCTGCCACCAGTGGGACTTTGTCGAGTCAGTGGATCTGCTGGAGCATGCCGCCGAAGGGGCGACCCTGCTGCTCAATGCTCCCTATGAGCCTGAGCGGGTCTGGGGCGAGCTGCCCGAGCGGCTGCGCGCCCGCATCCGCGCCCTCGATATCCGGCTCTATTGCATCGACGGCGATCGGGTGGCCGAGCGCAACGGCATGGGCAATCGTATCAACACCATCATGCAGACCTGCTTCTTCGCCCTGGCTGGCATCTTGCCGCGGGATGAGGCGATTGCGCTGATCAAGGAGAGCATTGAGAAGAGCTATGCCCGCAAGGGGCCCGAGGTGGTCGAGCGCAACTTCGCGGCGGTGGACGACACTCTGGCTCATCTCCATCAGGTGGCCATCCCGGCCGGTGAGGAGCAGATCAGCGACTATCCGCTGCCACTGGCACCGGGTGGCAGCGAATTTGTCCAGCGGGTCACAGGCCCGATGCTGGCGGGGCGCGGCGATCGCATCCCGGTCTCCATGCTGCCGGTGGATGGCACTTACCCCACCGCCACCAGCCGCTTCGAGAAGCGGGATATCGCCCGCGAGATCCCCATCTGGCACTCCGATATCTGCATCCAGTGTGGCAACTGCGTCTTTGTTTGCCCCCATGGGGCGCTGCGGGCCAAGTTCTACCATCAGGACTGGCTGGCAACGGCCCCCGAGGCAGCGCAGTCGGTGCCCGTCACCGCCAGGGGTTTCCCCGACAGCCGCTACACATTGCAACTCTATCCGGAGGATTGCACCGGTTGTGGCCAGTGCGTGCAGGCTTGTCCGGTGCGGGCCGGGGCTGATGAGGAACACGAGGGCGAGCGCGCCATCGCCATGATGGACAAGGCCCCCCATCTGGCTGGTCAGAAACAGGCGCTGCGCTGGTTCGAGAGTCTGCCCTGGCCTGCTCGCGAGCGGGTGGATTTTTCCACCGTGCGCGGTACCCAGTTCCTCGAACCCCTGTTCGAGTTCTCCGGCGCCTGCGCCGGTTGTGGCGAGACCCCCTACCTCAAGCTGCTGACCCAGTTGTTTGGCGATCGCATGCTGGTGGCCAACGCCACCGGCTGCTCCTCCATCTACGGCGGCAACCTGCCGACCACCCCCTGGGCCAAAAACGGCGAAGGGAAGGGGCCGGCCTGGTCGAACTCCCTGTTTGAGGACAACGCCGAGTTTGGCTTTGGTTTTCGTCTCACTGCCGATCAGCATCACGGTCAGGCGGTGGCGGCTTTGCAGGCGATGAAGGGGGAGCTGGGCCCAGAGCTAGTCGAGTCGCTGATCAGCGCCCCCCAGCGGCTGGAATCGGAGATCCGCGCCCAGCGTACCCGGGTCGCGCAAGTGCGGGAGCGGCTGGAAGAGGTGAAATCCGGCAAGGCCCGCGAGCTGCTCTCCTTGATTGATCAGCTGGTGCGCCGCTCGGTCTGGATAGTGGGCGGCGATGGCTGGGCCTATGACATCGGCTCGGCGGGGCTCGACCATGTGCTCGCCTCCGGGCGCGACGTGAACGTGCTGGTGATGGATACCGAGGTCTACTCCAACACCGGCGGTCAGATGTCGAAATCGACGCCGCTCGGCGCCGTCGCCAAGTTCGCGGCGGGGGGCAAGACGCTGGCCAAGAAGGATGTGGCGCTGCAGGCCATCTCCTACGGCAACGTCTATGTGGCCCGCATCGCCTTTGGTGCCAACCCGCAGCAGGCGCTACAAGCGTTGCGTGAGGCCGAAGCCTATCCGGGCCCGTCCCTTATCATCGCCTACAGCCACTGCATCGCCCACGGCATCGACATGGAGCAGGGATTGGCCCAACAGAAGCGTGCGGTCGATTCGGGCCACTGGCCGCTGATGCGCTACAACCCGGTACTGCGCAGCGCCGGGCAGAACCCCTTCAGCCTCGACAGCCTGCGCCCCTCCATCCCCCTTGCCGAATATCGGCAGGAGGAGACCCGTTATCGGGTGCTGGCCCAGAGCCACCCGGAAGAGGCACAGCGGCTGATGCAGGTAGCGCAACAAGTGGCGTGGCAGAAGTGGGCCACCTACGAGGAGATGGCCACCCGCGAAGCCAGCCAGTTCCATCCGCCGGTGTGATCATGGGATGAAACAGGTAAGACAAAGCGGGCCATTGGCCCGCTTCGTTTTCCGGTGCCAAGGGAAGTGGCCGTTGCCGCGCCTCGTGAGCAGCCAACAAAAAGCCCGGCGTCGGGCCGGGCTGGCAGGATAAGTTGCTTATCCAGGTATTCGTCGAGGCGTCTAGTGTGGATGTTGTTTGAGGATGTCGTATATCTCCTCTTTCAGTTTAAGTTTCTGTTTTTTCAGATCCTTCACCTCGGAGCTGTAGTCGCTGGCGTGGTGTTTCTCCAGCTTTCTGATCTCCGCATCCAGGTCGTTGTGCAAGTCAAACTTCTTCTGGAAATGGACATCACTGCTCTTCAGTTTCGAGATGAGATCTCTGTACTCCGGAAACATGTAATGAAGCCTCCTTGTTGTCGTTTGATTGTGCCTGCAAGACCAAAGTACCCCTTACTGCCGGGGAGAAACGTGATCCCGATCCAATTCGGGGCCACGGATTTGCTGCATGGGAAGGGCGATTTTTAACTGTTTGAATTACAAGATGATTGCCTGCTGACCCTGGGGCAGCAGAGGAAAGAAGCGGGATCCGCTTCACATTCGGGAGAGGGGGTCTGCAACGGGGCGGGCAACAGAAAGGGGCGCGAGGCCCCTGACTGGAAACGGGTGAGCCGTTTACTCTTTTTTCTTTTTCTTCTCGGGCAGGGGCTTGCCGTCTCTGGCAATCACCTTGCCTGCCTCGAAACCGATCTGCGCCGCCAGCTCTTCCAGATCCGGCGCCTTGGCCTCGTTGCCGATGGCGTACTGGTAGTTGGCGATGGAGATCTTCTCCGCCACCGGTGTGCCCGGCACGATGGGTTCGCGCCAGCCCTGACCGATGTGGGCCACCAGGGTGCCGTTCATGATGAGCTCGCCGACGATCTCCTGGGTGGGGATGCCCTTGCCGTAGGTGAGGCCCTGCGGGTGCTTCTTGCCGACCAGGGGCTCTTGGCTTGCGGGCATCAGCTTGGTGCGGATCAGCCACTTGGGCGATTTGGTCTTGCCCACCGCCTTGCCGGTCTGGTACTCGTTGATCTTGATGGTCTTGATCATCTGGGCCGTGAACTCCTTGGTCAGGGCCTTCTGGGCTTCGCTGGTCTCGTCGATGACGATGGGGGCCACATACCAGGTCTGGGGAGCCTGCGCCTTGGGGGTCGCCGGGGCGGTTTGCGCCATGGCGAGCGGGCTGAGCAGGATGGCCGTCAACAAGAGTCCGATTTTCTTCATGGTGATTCCGCTTATGTTTCGACAAGAATTTTGTTTTGCCAGCGACGACTGCGCCAGCGCCAGAACATGGCCAGACCGCGCACCCACTCGTCGCAGGCGAGGGCCAGCCAGATGCCTACCAGGCCATAGCCCTGCATGATACCAAGGAAATAGGCCAGGGGAACGGCAATGCCCCACATGGAGACGAGCGCCATGTAGAGCGGGAAACGGGCATCCCCGGTGGCGCGCAGGGCGTTGATCACCACCAGATTGAAGGTGCGACCGGGTTCGAGGATGAGGCTGATGAGGAAGAGCTGCGCCACCTGGGTGATGATGTCGGCGTCGTCGGTGAACAGGCTGATGATGGCGCGGCCGTTGAGGGCGGCGGCGATGGCGATGGCGGCGGTGACGATGAGGCCGAGTTTCAGGCTCTTCATCAGTTGGCGATAGGCTTGATCGAAGCGTCGGGCCCCCGCCAGGTGGCCGATGATGATCTCGTTGCCAAGGCCGATGGAGAGGCCGAACAGCAGGATGAACAGGCAGATCTGGAAGAAGTAGGACTGGGTCGCCAGCGCCTTGTCGCCGAGCAGGCCGACGAAGGCGGTCACCACCATGAACTGCAGCATCCAGGAGAGGTTCTCCCCCGCCGCTGGCAGCCCGATGTGCAGCACCTTGTCCAGTATGGCGCGGCTTGGGCGGACGATCTCGGGCAGACGCAGCCGGATGCCGGTCTTGCGCGCCACCAGCCATACCAGCAGCACCACCCCGACGATGCGCCCGGCCACCGTGCTGATGGCGACCCCGGCGACCCCGAGCTGGGGCAGGCCGAACCAGCCATAGAGCAGCAGCAGGTTGCCGACGAAGGTGATGAGGTTGACGATGAGGGTCACGTACATGGCCTGGCGGGTGTGGCCGTGGGCACGCAGGGTGGCGGCCAGACAGAGGGCCGCCGCCTCCGGCAGCAGGCAAAGCCCGATGATCTGCAGGTAGAGGCTGCCATCGCTCATCAGGTGGGCAGGCAGGTTCATCAGCGCCAGCATGGTGCTGGCCCCCGCCATGACGCCGACCGCGGCCACCAGTCCCACCAGCAGGTTGAAGCCGATGGCGGTGTGGATGACGACGCGGGCTTTTTCCTTGTCTCCCGCCCCCAGATACTGGGTGATCACCACGCTGGTGCCGATGCTGACGAAGCTGAACAGGGTGATGGCGAGATCGAAGACCTGGTTGCCCACCGCGAGGGCCGCCACCCCCTGATAGGAGACGTGGCCCACCATGAAGGTGTTGAGGGCCCCGGTCAGAAAGTGAAGGGCCAGATCGATGAACAGTGGCCAGGTCAGGGCGAAGAGGGAGCCCGGGCCCGCGTGGGATTGAGTCTGCATGGGATATCCAGGTGCTGGCGATGGCCCTCGTCAGGGCCAACTGGAGGGGCATTTAACACCAAGCGGGGGCGGGGTGCAATCCTGGTCGCAGGAGGAGGGGGCCTGTGACCAGGGGATGTGTCTCAGACCGGCGTGGCGCCGGCCTCCTGCTCGCTGGGGCGGGTGAGGCGCGCCGAGTCGGGCAGGTCGTCATCGTGCGGCCAGCGGGTGAGCAGGGCATCCGTGGTGCTCTCCACCCCCTCGTCGTCCCGGAACACCGGCTCCCGGTAGCAGCGGGTCATGCGCAGGGCCTGGTACATGTCGGGGCAGAGGATGATGCCATCCTCGCCGACCCGGATCCCCGCCTGCTTGAACCACTGGCTCATCTGGCCGTGACGACCGGCCATCACCATGTGGATGCCGCGCCGCTTGAGCTCCTTGTGCAGCTCTCCCACCATGCTCATCACGCTGATGTCCTGATGGGTGAAACAGGCCACCGCATCCACCACCAGACACCTGGGATTGTGGGGATCCTGCACCAGCAGTGCCAGTACCCGCCGCTTGAAGTAGGGGGCGTTGAAGTAGGTGAGCGGGGAGTTGAAGCGGTAGACCAGGATGCCGGGAATCGCCTTGGCCTGCTCGTTGTCCCCCAGGGTGCGCACCACGCCCTCGTCGTCCATGCCGAGCAGCTGGTCGGTGGGGCGCATCACGTTGCGCAGGAACTGGAACAGCCCCAGCAGGACAGCGAGGGTGATGCCCGGAATGACCCCCATGGTGAGCACGCTGACAAAGGTCACCAGGGCGAGCCAGAAGGCGGCGCGATCCGAGTCGCGCAGGGCCCAGAGGCCGCGAAAATCCGTGAGCGACAGGGAGGCCATCACCAGCACCACGCCGAGGGCGGCGGTGGGAATGTATTGCAGCGGCGCCGTCAGGTAGAAGGTGACCAGGGCGATGACGGCGGCGGCGATGATGGAGACCAGCTGGCTCTTGCCGCCGTTGGCGTCGTTCACCGCGGTGCGCGAATCCGCCCCGCTGATGGCAAACCCCTGGGAGGCGGCGGCGGCCAGGTTCGCCATGCCCAGCGCCCTAAACTCCTTGTCCGCATCAATCTCGTAGCCATTCTTGGCGGCGAAGCTGCGGGCGGTGAGCATCATGGAGACGAAGCTCACCATGGCGAGGTTGAGGGCGGGCAGCACCAGCTCACGGATAAGCCCGGGGGGAAAGTCCGGCATCTGGAAGGCGGGCAGCCCCGAGCCGATGGTCCCCAGGGTGGCGATGTCGACGCGGCCGAGATTGAACAGCCACACCAGGGCCGCCGTCACCACCATGGCCACCATGGAGGAGGGCCAGGCCGGTCTGTAGCGCTTGGCCAGCAGCAGGGTGAGCAGGGCCGTCAGGCTCATGGCCAGGGTGGGCAGATGGGTCTGGGTAATGTAGCTGGTGCCGTTCAGGATCCGCTCTATCAGGTAGCGCTCGCTGAAGGTGAAGCCGAAGATCTTGGAGAGCTGGCCCACCATGATGGTGATGGCCACCCCGTTGAGCAGCCCCATCAGGATGGGGCGGGAGAGAAAGTCTGCCAGCACCCCCAGCTTGAAGCGGCTGGCGATGAGGCACCAGAAGCCGGTCATGGCGGTCATGGTCATCACCAGTTGCCAGTGACGGGTGGGATCCCCGGCGGCGAGCGGCGTTACCACGGCGGCGATCACCGCGCAGGTGGCGGCATCCGGACCGACGATGAGCTGACGGGAGGTGCCAAAGAGGGCATACACCACCATGGGCAGGATGCAGGAGTAGAGGCCGACGATGGCGCCCACCCCGGCGAGCTCCGAATAGGCGATGGCCACGGGCAGGGCCACGGCCGCGACCGAGAGGCCAGCGCGAAGATCCGGCATCAGCCAGGCCCGCTGGTATTGCAGCAAGGCGGCGAGCCCCGGCAGCCAGCGCTCGAGAGAGAAGAAGTCGCGCATTATTTAACCCATTGAGTTACAAACATCTTTTTCTTAGTGTGCCCAAGGTCGTCGGCCCTTTGCAATCCGCTCATGGCCAGTTCACCACAAGGTCAGGCCAGATGCGTTGCCACTCCTTGGCCCTGACCCGTTCGCTAAAGATACGGCTCTCCTGGCGGCAGCGCGGATTGGGGCTCACCACCAGGGACCAGTTGGGGGCAAAGCCGTAGGGGGCCAGCCACTCGAACCCGTCATCTGCCAACAGGCGGACCCCGATGCAGGTGGGTATCTCCACCCAGTGGCTGAGGGCCGACAGCGAGCTGGCAAAAGGAGGCACCTGCTGGCGCAGATGCATGCGTGCCTGGTTGCGCACCTCCCACTGCTGGCCCGGCATCCTGGCGGCGAGCCAGGCTTCGTGATCGGCCTCCTTCAATCCAGTCGGATCAGCGCTGTCCAGATAGATAAGATCGATGTCGTTGAGCGGGGTGGGCTCGGCCTTGTGATGGAGGTGATCCCAGATGAGGTTGCGCACAAACCCCGCCCCCAGGGCCCAGTCGGGCAGAGCCAGCTCCCGCGCAGCCCGGAGGCAATCCATGCGCGGGTGATCAGCCCGCAGCAGGGCCTCGGTGCAGGCCCGCAGGTGCGCCTCCCGCAGCGGCCCGGCTTCAACCGGCATTGCGGCGCAACCAGACGTCGATGTAGCTGCAGCTCGGCACTATGGTGAGCCCCTCAGAGAGGGTCCAGTCGTAGAAGCGGCGGGCCAGCTTGTCGGCGATTCCCTGTCCGCGCAGCTCGGGGGGAACCTGGGTGCTGTAGGCGTCCACCGTGGTGGCGTCCAGCCGGCGATAGGCAAGGCGGGAGATCTTGCCGTCCACGGTGCAGACAAACTGCTGCTGATCGGCCTGGTGAAGGATGTCGCTCATCGGGAGTCCTCTCTGGGTGAATGGGAAGATCAGAACATGGCGGACAGGGTTTGCCAACGCCATTCTTTGCGCCCATGGCGGGCTCGCTTACACTGGCCGGCCTGCGAATGGTCGCAAGGCAAGGTATAGAACATTGAGAGAGGATGGATCCGTCATGGCCTTCGCCACCCTGGACGATCTGATAGGCAACACCCCGCTGCTGGCGCTGCGCCGCATCAATCCGCACCCCGGCGTCACCCTGCTGGCGAAGCTGGAGGGCAACAACCCCGCCGGCTCCGTCAAGGACAGGGCGGCGCTGAACCTCATCAGGCAGGCAGAGGCGAGTGGTCACTTAGCGCCAGGAGCCCGGCTCATCGAGGCCACCTCCGGCAATACCGGCATCGCGCTGGCCATGGTGGCGGCGTCCCGGGGTTACCGGATGCGACTCATCATGCCGAGCAACATGAGCCAGGAGCGGCGCGACGCCATGCAGGCCTACGGCGCCGAGCTGGTGCTGGTGGAAGAGGGCATGGAAGCGGCGCGAGACCTCGCCCTGGCCATGCAGGCGCGGGGGGAGGGGCTGGTGCTCGATCAGTTCAACAACCCCGCCAACCCGGATGCCCACTACCGCTCCACCGGCCCCGAGATCTGGCGCCAGAGCGGCGGGGCGGTCACTCACTTCGTCTCGGCCATGGGCACCACGGGCACCATCATGGGGGTCTCCCGCTACCTCAAGGAGCAGAACCCGGCGGTGGCTGTGATCGGCCTGCAACCGGCCGAGGGGAGCCAGATCCCCGGCATTCGCCGCTGGCCCGAGGCCTACCGGCCCGCCATCTTCGAGCCTGCGCGGGTCGATGGGGTGCTGGATGTGACGCTCGACGAGTCCCTCGTCATGATGCGCCGCCTGGCACGGGAGGAGGGGATCTGCTGTGGTGTCAGCTCGGGTGGCGCCGTGGCCGGGGCCTTGCGGGTGGCGGCGGAGATCGGGCAGGGGGTGGTGGTGGCGATCATCTGCGATCGGGGGGATCGCTATCTCTCCACCGGGGTCTTCACCCCCGATGTCTGACGGGCAAGGGGCCTGCTACTCCCAGGCCCGCTCCAGCAGGGCCAGCAACTGTTCCCTGTCCGCATCCTTGCGGTTGTAGAGCAGGGCGCCGTCGTTGATGGCGAGATCCCGGATCCCGGGCAGCAGCGCCTTGTCGGTGAGGCCCGCCTCCCGCAGGGTGCGGGGCAGCTTGACCGCCTGCCACAAGGTATCGCGCAGCGCCTGCAGCGCCTCAATGGCGGCCTGGGCCCGCGCGGCGGCCGGGGTTGCGGCAAAGCGCTCGGCCCCCACCAGCGGCAGCAGCAGGCGGGCCAGCTCGGGGTCGATGCCGGGCCGGTTGTAGTCGAGCACGGTGGGCAGGAAGAGGTTCATACAGAGGCCATGGGGCAGGTGGCAGCGCGCCCCCAGACTGTGGCCGAGGGCGTGCACCAGCCCCACCATGGAGTTGGAAAACGCCATGCCCGCCAGGGTGGAGCCCTCCGCCAGTTGCAGCCGCAGGCCCTTGTCCGTCGGGTGGGCCAGCACCCTGGGCAGGGCGGTGGCAATCTTCTCCACCGCCATCAGGGCCAGGGCGTCACTGACCGGGTTCTTGCCGTTGCCGATGAAGGCCTCGATGGCGTGGGTCATGGCATCCATGGCGGTGGCGGCGGTGATGGGCAGCGGCAGCCCCAGGGTGAAGCGGGGATCCAGCACCGCCAGCCGGGGCAGCAGGAAGGGGGAGGTGAAGGGCACCTTGCGCCCGCTCCCTTCATCCTTGATCACCGCCACCAGGGTCACTTCGGAGCCGGTCCCCGCCGTGGTGGGGACCACCGCCAGGGGGTTGAGGGGACGGGTCAGGCAATCCGCTCCTGCATAATCGAGCAGCCGCTCGCCCCCCAGGGTCGCCAGTATGTTCACCGCCTTGGCGGTGTCGATGACGGAGCCGCCGCCAAGGGCCAGCAGGCTGTCACAGCCCAGCTCCCGGTAGTGGCGTGCGATCCGCTCCACCACGGCGGTGGAGGAGTCCGCCGGGATCTCGTCCCAGATGGCGGCGACCGGCAAGGCCCCTTCGGCCATCACATGGGCCAGCAGGGTGGCGAGCCCGCTGCCGCTGACCCCCTTGTCGGTGAGCAGCAGCGGGCGGCCAGCTCCCAATCCCCTCAAGGCATCCGGCAACTGTTCCAGTGCCTGCTCCCCCGCCATCAGCTTGACCGGGCAGAAAAAATCGTAATAACGGCTCATCCCGTTCTCCTCGTGTTCAACCGGTCAGCAGACCCAGATAGATGTGGCAGGCCCGCGCGAGCTTGCGATGCGGGTCCGGGTAGTGGCGAAGCAGGGGCCGCGCGATGAAGGCGGGCAGGATGAGGCTCTGCAACTGCTCAAGCGCTCGCACCAGGTGCATGGCCGCGTCGAGATCCCCCTCCACCAGCAGCCGGTTTTCGCAAAAGGCCTGGTTGATGCCGAGGCGAAAACTGAGGGCGCGAAAGGCGACGGCGGGGTGCTTGAAGCGCACCCGCAGGGGGTGGGGGCCGTCATGGGCACAGGTCGAATGCGCCCTGCCAGCCTCCTCACCGCAGTGCCAGCGCCCCGCGAACTTGTAGAGACTCAGCCCCCGGGTCATGCCGTTTACCTCGAGCCTGATGGTGAGGCCGTCCGGCAGGGGGGCAAGCTCGCGGCGCACCGCCTCGTCGACCCGGGCGGCGCGGCACAGGGTGCGGCCGATGATCCAGAGCAGGCTGCCAATCCAGAGGCGCCTGCCGGTGGCAAGCAGGGCGTCAGGGCGCATGAGAACCTCCGCTGATGGCGGACCAGAAGAGGGTGAAGGCGCTCTCCTGCCAGTGGGGGTCTTCTCCCAGTTCAGGCTGATCGACAAAGAGGGAGGCGCAGGCCAGAAACTGGCCCTGGCACACCTCCAGCATCAAGGCAGGCGGGGCCGACATCAGCTCGCCGCTGGTCTGGCCCCGGGCGAGCAGGCTCGGCAGAAAATGCAGGGTCTCCGCCAGGATCTGGCTGCGCAGGGGGCGGGCCAGCAGGGGGGAGTGGAAAAAGCCCAGCACGAACCTGAGCTCACGGGGGTGAGCCTGCATCCAGCCCATGGCCTGGTGCCAGTAGTGGCGGGCCTGCTCCTGGAGCGGCAGGGCGGCATCGGCCTCGGTGATGGCGGCGCCAAGGCGCAGCTTGATGTCCTGGTAGAGGCTCTGGATCAGCACCTCCTTGCTGGGAAAGTGATGAAACAGGGTGCCATTGGCCACCCCGGCCGCCTTGGCGATGCGGGCGGTGGCGGCGCCCTGCAGGCCATCCTCCGCGCACAGGGCCAGGGCGGCATCCAGGATCTGGCGGCGTTTGTCGGTCATGGTTTCTCGCATCTCGCCTCCTAGCGCAGGAACAGGGCCATCATCAGCCGCTGGTACCAGCGCCGATAGGGGGGGTGAATGAGGGAGCCTGTGCTGAAGCGTCCGCGGCGCAGCACGGTTTTCGCCTTGGAGAAGGTGAGAAACCCCTCGCGGCCGTGATAGTGGCCCATGCCGGAGGGACCGATGCCGCCGAAGGGGGCATCGTCCGCCGCCACCTGGAACAGGCTCTCGTTGATGGCCATGCCCCCGGCGTGGGTCTCCCGGATGAGGCGGCGTTGCAGCGTCTCGTCCAGGCTCATCAGATAGAGCGCCAGGGGGCGGGGCCGGGCCGCCACATAGGCCAGGGCCTCCTCGATGTCGTCATAGGGCACCAGGGGCAGCAGGGGGCCGAAGATCTCCTGCTGCATCACCTGGCAGTGGCCGGGCACCTCGGTCAGCAGGTGGGGCACCAGCTTGCGGGTGGCGTCATCCCGGGCGGGCGTGACGCAGGGGTGGGTCTGGGCGCCGGCCTGCCTCGCCTCTTCCAGCCAGGCGGTGAGCCGCTCGTACTGGGGAGCGTTGATGATGGCGCCATAATCCGGGCTCTCGAGCCCCTGAGGGTAGAGGCGGCGAAAATGGGCCTGATAGGCCTCGATGAAGGCCTGCTCCTGCCCCCTCGGCAGCAGCACGTAGTCGGGGGCCACGCAGATCTGGCCGGCGTTGAGGCTCTTGCCGAAGATCATCCGCTCCACCGCCAGGGCCAGGGGCATGTCGGGGGCGATGAGACAGGGGCTCTTGCCGCCGAGCTCCAGGGTGAGGGGGGTGAGCTGGGGGGCGGCCGCGGCCATCACCAGCCGACCCACCGCTGTGGAGCCGGTGAAGATGAGATGGTCGAAGGGGAGGGCGCTGAAGGCGGCCGCGATCCCCGCATCCCCCTCGATGACCACCACCTCGTCACCGCCGAGGGCCTCATCGAGCAGGGAGCGCAGCACGGCGTTGGTGTGAGGGGTGAACTCGGAGAGCTTGATCATGGCGCGGTTGCCGGCGGCGAGGGCGCCGATGAGGGGCCCGAGGCTCAGCATCACCGGGAAATTCCAGGGCACCATGATGCCGACCACGCCGAGGGGCTGATAGTGCACCTCGACCCTGGCGGGGGCCAGCAGCAGGCCGGAATGACGGCGCTCCGGTTTCATCCACCCCTTGAGCCGTTTCAGGGTGTAGTTGATCTGCATGACGCAGGGGAGCACATCGGCGATCAGGCTGTCGTAATCGCTGCGCTGGCCGTAGTCCCGGGCCAGGGCCTGACACAGTGCCTGCTTGTGGCGCAGCAGCCCCTGCTTGAGGGCGTCAAGTCTGGCGAGGCGGGACGCCAGATCCGGCATGGGGGTGGCCTGGCTGGCCTGCCTGAGCCGATGCAGCTGCTCGGGGAGGGAAAACTTGTCCGGTGAGGCGGGGGTGACGGTGGTGTCCATGGCATGCTCCGCACGAAAAGTGACCGACTGATTAGTCGGTCCAAATCTAGCGATTCGTTGCCGACTTGTAAACCGGGCGAGGGCAGAGGGTGGCTGCCAGTGGGCAGCGTTGCCCGGAACTGTGTCCGGGCTCCCATTTTTGAGGCATTCGGATTGGTCTTCTATCCAATAAGGGGTAATTGTGAGTTGCCAACTCGGAGGGAGAACCGCACATGACCAGGGAATTGCATAGCTTGCTGGCCCGGCTGGATGACGTGATCGCGCGCATGCCGGACAGTTTCAACACCTATGAGTTTGCCCAGAAGCTGGCGCTGCAACATCAGCAGGAGTATTTCGCCGCGGGCCACTCCCTGGCGGGCCAGGAGAAGAACCTGCTGCGCCTGCTCCACGAGAAGATTGCCCTGGCGCTGGCGAGCCATGAGGACGTCATCGAAGGGGCCCTGCTGCCCTGCATGACCCCCTGGGGGGAGCGTGCCACCTCGCCCCGCTGGCACCGCAAGCACTGACCCGACAACAACATGAAAAGGCCCCTCGGGGCCTTTTCATGTTTGGGGTCGCACCTACTGGACCAGCCTGCGGGCCTGCCAGTAGCGGCTGTTCCAGTAGACGTTGTCGAGGCGCGAGCGGATCACGCCCTTGCTGGTGGAGGCGTGGATGAACTCACCAGCCCCGGTGTAGACCCCGACGTGGTACTGCTGCCAGCCGGTCTTGAAGAAGACCAGGTCCCCATGCTGGAGACGGTATCTGTCCACCGGGCGGCCGAGGCTCGCCTGGGATTCCGTGGTGCGGGGCAGGGTGAAGCCCAGCACCTGGCTGTAGGCGAGCTGGGTGAAGGCGGAGCAGTCGAGACCGGCGCGGCTGGTACCGCCCATGCGATAGGGCACGCCGCGCCACTGCTGATAGAAGTTGTCGAATGCGCCGCTCTGGCGCACGGGAGGGGGAGGCTCCGGCGTGCTGGAGCAGGCGGCGAGAAGCAGGGCCAGCAGGGGCAGCAGCAAGGTGCGAAACATCTCAACTCCTTGATAGGGCACGGGGTTCATCATAGACGATGATCCTGCCTGGAACCTGAATGACAACGGCATTGACGAGTGGCCGCCTGTGGGGGCAGCCACTGGATCACCCCGCCGGTTTGGGGGTAATGAGCGGCGTCAGCAGCTCGGCAATCTTGTAGAAGGTCTGCACCCGGGTGGTGCTGGGGCGCCACACCAGGCCTATCTCCCGATAGGGTTTCTCCCCGGGCAGGGGAATGGCCACCAGGTCCGTGTTGTCGAGGATGCCCGCATCTATGGCCATCTGGGGCAGGAAGGTGGTGCCAAGACCGGCCCCCACCATCTGCACCAGGGTGTGCAGACTGGTGGCGGCGAACGGGTTGATCTTGCTCTTGTCCCGCAGCCGGCAGGCGCTCACCGCGTGCTCCGTCAGGCAGTGCTCCCGCTCCAGCAGGAAGATGCTCTGGTTGGGCAGCTCCTTGTAGTCGAACGGCATGTGCAGGCCCGCAGCCATGTGGGAGGGCATCACCATGTGGAAGGGATCCTGGCCGACGGTCTTGCTGTGGAAGCCGCCGATCTCCACCGGCAGCGCCAGGATCAGCAGATCGAGCTGCCCCTGCTCCAGCTGCTTGAGCAGATTGGTGGTGGTGTCTTCCCGCAGCAGCAGCTCCAGATCCGGATAGGCCTTGCCGCACACCTGCAGCAGCTTGCTCAGCAGGAAGGGGGCGATGGTGGGGATGCAGCCCAGGCGCACCGTGCCGTGCATGACGCCCCCCTGCTGCTGCCCCAGCTCCATCAGATCCCGGGCGTCGGAGAGCAGGTTGCGCGCCCGCGCCACGATCTCCATGCCGACCGGCGTCATGATGAAGCTCTTGTGATCCCGCTCCACCAGTTGCAGGTTCATCATGTCCTCCAGGGTCTGGATCCCGGTACTCAGGGTCGACTGGCTGACATGGCAGGCCTTGGCGGCGCGGTTGAAATTCTTGTGCTCGTCCAGAGCGACCAGATACTGGAGCTGCTTCAGGCTGGGCCAACGTTGCATAGGAGAAACCCGATCGATGCTATCTATTTGATTTGATTAATCTACCATCGAGAAGCCCCGTTGTCGCCGACAAATCGGTGCCCCCTGGCAGGCGCACTGCCTCACGCACATGGGGTGGCCTGCGCCGATGGGCTGGCGACCCCTCATTGGTCGGGAGCTTATCCCCTTGTGCCGCGCCATTGAAGGGGCGCCGCCATGGGATGTGACGGGGATCGGCCTTCGGGCGGGGCGCCCTGCGCGCAGGAGCGGCCATAAAAAAACGCGCCGGTGGGCGCGTTTTTGCAGAAGGGGAGCGGACTATTCGTCGAAGATACCGAAGTGATCCTTGGCGAAGTTGACCCGCTGCTCCACGTTCATCTTGACCTGACCCAGCTTCTCGATGGTCTTGAGGTTGGGCACCAGGCCGCGACCGTTGGCGATCTGGATGGCAAGGCCCGGACGGGCGTTGAGCTCCAGCAGCATGGGGCCGCGGAACTTGTCCAGCACCATGTCGGTCCCGATGTAGCCAAGACCGGACATCTCGTAGCAGGAGGCCGCCAGGTTGAGCAGGGTGTCCCAGTGGGGCACCTTCAGATCATAGAGATCCAGGCCGGTGTCCGGGTGGTGGCGCAGCGGGTTGCCAAACTGCACCGCCCGCAGGGCGCGGCCGGTGCGCAGGCACAGGCCCACCCCCACGGCGCCCTGGTGCAGGTTCGCCTTGCCATCGGAAGCCGAGGTCGAGAGGCGCATCATGGCCATCACCGGGAACCCCTTGAAGATGATCACCCGGGCATCGGGGACCCCTTCGAAGGAGTAGCCGTCGAACACGTCGTCGAAGTTGATGAGGCCTTCGACCAGCGCCACGTCGGGTTTGCCGCCGAGGGAATAGAGCCCCGCCAGGATGTTGGAGACATGGCGCTCCAGATCCTGGCCGTTGGCGGCGCTGCCGTTGGGCTTGTAGAAGAGGCCGTCCTCCTGGCGCAGGATCACCAGGATCCCCTTGCCGCCGGAGCCGCGGGCCGGCTTGATGCAGAAGCCCGGCCAGTCCTTCACCAGCTCGGTGATGCGAGTCACGTCGTGCTGCTCGCGGATGGTGCCGATGAGTTCAGGCACCGTCACCCCCGCATCCAGCGCGATGCGCTTGGTCTTGAGCTTGTCATCCACCAGCGGATAGAGGCGGCGCGGGTTGTAGCGGCTGATGTAGGAGTGGTTGCGCTTGTTCATGCCGAGGATGCCTGCCTGGGACAGGCTCCACGGACTGGTGTATTTCTGCCAGAACCACATCTGTTACTTGTCCTTACCCGGGGTGGCACCAGACTTCATCTCGTCCACCAGCGGCTTGAAGCGCTTGAGCTCGCTCAGCTTGTAGCCGGTGTAGTTACCCATCAACAGCACGGTCGCCATCAGCACCAGCTGCAGGCCGAGGAAGTTGAAGGTGAGGTGACGAATGAGCTCGTTGTCCATGGCCAGGTAGGCGATGACCGCCACCAGCAGGGAGCCGCCGCCTTGGCGGAACACCTCTTTGGGACCCTCTTCTTCCCACAGGATGGACATGCGTTCGATGGTCCAGGAGAGGATGATCATCGGGAAGAAGGTGATCTTCATGCCATCGGTCAGCCCCAGCTTGAAGGCGAACGCCGAGAAGATGCCGATCATCGAGATCACCATGATGATGATCGCCGATATTCGGGCGACCAGCAGCAGGTTCAGCCTCGAGAGGTAGGAGCGGATCACCAGGCCGGTGCCGACGATCAGCAGGAAGCCGATGAGGCCGGTGACCAGCGAGGTCTGGATGAAGGCGACCGCGATCAGCACCGGCATGAAGGTGCCGGAGGTCTTGATCCCCACGATGACCCGCAGGAACACCACCATCAGCACGCCGATGGGGATGAGCAGCAGACCCTTGAACAGGGCTTGTTCTTCCAGGGGCAGGCTGTGGATGGAGAAGTTCATCATCTCGGATTTTTCGAACTTCTGGGCCAGGGCCACGTTGACCGGTTGCTCCTGCTCGATCATCGAGAAGGTGACGCGGGAGTTGTGACCGCCGGTGACGTCCAGGAGGGCGCCGGAGTTGTACTCCCACAGCAGCAGGTTGGCCGGTTGACCCTGTTCACCGCTTTGCGGGTTGAACAGCTTGTAGTCGGTCGGGCTGTTGAAGACCTGCAGGTAATCCACCAGCTCCTGACGGCGACGGCCGTCTTCCAGGCTGAGGGCGTGAACCACCCGGGCCGGGACGTCCGCGTTGTTGAGCAGCTCGGCAATCAGATTGGCGCGGCTCTTGTGGGACTTGAGCAGCTCGGCGTTCTGTTCCTGCTTCTCGATCTCCTTGATGATCTCGCGGGTCAGGGTGTAGCCGTCGGCGGAGCGCTCCTGGGCGCGCTCCAGGATCTGCTTCATGGCCGTGGCGTAGGGCTCGCTCTCGATCTGCTTCTCGATGGCGGGCGGCTGCGGGTTGGCGGCGGGCTTGGCATGGGCATCGGCCATCATGTCGACCCGGTAGTAGAGCTCCTGACGGCCGGAGGCGGTGCGGATGGACCACTCGGCGCGGGCATCCCCGTCTTTTTCCACGAACGACAGGCCATAGCCCGGGCTCGCGGCGTTCTCGTTCATCAGGGTGAAGCCGGGCTGGGTGCCCGGAATGGCCAGGGAGGCGATCACCGGCTCGCCGGTGGCCTCGAATTCGAGCTTGGCTTCGATGGACCAGATCTGGCGCTTTTCACCCGGCGTGAGCGGGACGTCCAGCGCGATGTGATGATAGAAGGTCATCCCCAGGCCGACGATGTAGAGCAGGGCGACCAGCAGATAGAACGGCTTACGGGAAACCATGGATTATTTCACATCCTTGAGCTTGGGTTTGGGTTGGATATATTCGCGGGCCACGTCGACCACGGCGATGTCTTTGAGGAATTCACGGCCCAGCAGCACGGGGAAGGTCATGTCGCTGCGGTCCTTCAGGGTAAATTCGGCCTTCTCGGTCATGTCGCCGATGCGCACGGCAAGGCGGACCACGGGGCGACGGTCGAGATCGTCGGCGGAAGCCTGACGGACCCGCACGTGACGCACCAGGGGCGCTTCAATCTGGATCTTGTCGTCCATCTCCTGGTGGCTCAGGAAGAAGCGCACCCAGTTCTTGCCGTTGCGCTCGAAGATGGTGATCTCCTGGGCGCTGATGGAGGAGGTGGTGGCGCCGGTGTCGACCCGGGCCTGGAAGGCGTCGTTGGCGGCGTCAACCCAGATCCACTCCGCTTCACCCACCAGCAGCTTGCCATCGACGGTGTGGCCCTGACTCGGCGCCGGGCACTTCTCGGTGGGAATGGGCATGGCCTTGGGCGGCTCGGGAGGCAGGGTAGCCAGCTTGCTGTCGACTTTCTTCACGGACTCTTTCATGTTGGTGACATCGGTGTTGAGCTGAACCAGCAGGTGCTGTTGCTGCACATACTGCTTCTGTTGCTGTTCCATGGATGTTTGCAGACGTTGCTCGCTCAACGAGATCTCGTTGCGCAGCTCGGCCAGCGTCAGGGTCGGGGCCGGGGGGGCTTTTTCCATACTGACACACCCGCCGAGACTGAGCAGGGAGAGCAGGGTCATTCCTTTTAATTTGCTTTTCATGTCATTCATTTAACTGTGCTTCCTGGAATTGGGTCAGTGTAACTTCCACAGCCGCCATCGGCTAGTCTTTGGCCTTTCTGGCGATCAGTACGGCACGTTTGGGTGCCGGGTATCCTTCGACCGTGAGTGCAGGATTGTGTGGATCCAGATAGTCACTCAGGGACTCGTTAATCATCCAGTCGGTACGACGCTGTTCGTCGGTGCTGGTCATATTCTCGTCGACGATGCGCACCTCGGTGAACCCGCAGCGCTCGACCCAGCGTGTGAGGGCCGCGCTCGAGGGGAGGAACCAGACGTTGCGCATCTTGCCGTAGCGATCGGAGGGCATCAGCACCTGGTTTTCGTCGCCGTCCACCACCAGGGTCTCGAGCACCAGCTCCCCATCGTCTTTGAGCTGGTTGCGCAACTGCTCGATGTGCTCGATGGGGGACTTGCGATGATAGAGCACCCCCATGGAGAAGACGGTGTCAAAGGCGCGCAGCGCCGGCAGCTCCTGGATACCGAGGGGCAGCAGGTGGGCGCGCTGGTCGTTGCCTGCGAAGTGGCGAATGGCTTCGAACTGGCAGAGGAACAGCGGGCTCGGGTCGATGCCGACCGCCAGTTTCGCCCCTTCCCCCACCATGCGCCAGAGGTGGTAGCCGCTGCCGCAGCCCACGTCCAGCACGTAGCGGCCCTGGAGCGGGCTGATGTGGGGCAGCACCCGATCCCACTTCCAGTCGGAGCGCCACTCGGTGTCGATGTGGATGCCGTGCACATGGAAGGGGCCCTTGCGCCAG
Source organism: Aeromonas sp. 25-248 (assembly GCF_053005425.1). Classification (NCBI taxonomy): domain Bacteria; kingdom Pseudomonadati; phylum Pseudomonadota; class Gammaproteobacteria; order Aeromonadales; family Aeromonadaceae; genus Aeromonas; species Aeromonas sp. 25-248. The sequence continues at coordinate 222,198 of NZ_JBRKTB010000004.1, forward strand.
GGCATGAGCTGGCGCAGCAGGCTCTCGGTCTTCTTGCGCTCACCCTCTCCCAGGCTATCGGGGCCGCCGATAGCGACCCGCTCTTTGAGCTCGATCCGGCCGGGGGCCACGACGGGCAGCTTGGCGAGGGCGCGGTTCCAGCGCGGCAGATCCCCGTGCAGGTTGTCGTGCTGCCAGGCGTGCAGCTGGGCGGGCAGGGTGTGCAGCCAGTGGCTCAACCGGTTCTTGGCGATCAGTTGATAAAAATGGGCGAAATCGATCATGGCTTAGTTGGTGTCGCTGGCTTTGATGGCAATCATGGAGCCGAAGTTGAAGCACTGGAACCAGAGGTCCAGGTGGGTGAAGCCGGCGTCCCGCAGGCGCGCCTGATGGACCGCCAGGGTGTCGGTGCGCATCACGTTCTCAAGGGCGGTGCGCTTCTGGCTGATTTCCAGCTCGCTGTAGCCGTTGGCCCGCTTGAAGTCGAGGTGCAAGTCGATGAGCAGCTCGTTGACCTGCTCGTCATCGAAGCGGAACTTCTCGCTCAGGATGAGGATGCCGCCGGGGCGCAGGCCGTCAAAGATGCGCGCGATGAGGGCGGCCCGCTTCTCGGGGGCGACGAACTGCAGGGTGAAGTTGAGCACCACCACGGAGGCGTTCTCGATGGGGATGTCGCAGATGTCCGCCTCCACCAGATCCACCGGTACCTCGGACTTGAAGCCCGAGAGGTGGGCGCGGGCCCGCTCGATCATGGGGTGGGAGAGATCCACCGCCGTGATCTGGCAGCCGGGCTGGGTGACGTGGCGGCGCATGGCCTGGGTCGCGGCGCCGAGGGAGCAGCCGAGATCGTAGAGGCGGCTCTGGGGCTGGGCGTAGCGGGCGGCCATCATGCCGATGGCGGAGATGATGTTGCTGTAACCGGGCACCGAGCGCTGGATCATGTCGGGGAAGACATCGACGACCTGCTCGTCAAAGCAGAAGTCTCCCAGACGGGCGATGGGGGCGGCAAAAATCTGATCGTGCATGCTGACGCAACCTGACAGCCGGTGTGGTGGGCGGCTGTTTTATTCAATTGAATCTTGGGTGGACGGGCATCGAAATGGCGTCGTCACCGGTTGACGAACGGGGTGGCTTGCTCCGGGATCTTTCGGGCTGCCCCTGTTCGCAACGGGCCATGGTCCGGGCCCTCAGGGTGCCGGGCTGGGGTGGGCAACGCATTGCCATGCACCCAGGCCCGGGACCTTACTTGGGGCGCTAGTGTAGAGGAAAGGCGGGCGTTTGTCTTGACGCCAACCCCGGTGGGACCACAAAAAAAGCGGCTTTTTTTGGGGACGGAGAAGGGGCGGGGAGGGGGCCGCTCAAAAGGGCAGCACCCCCTGGCGGGCGCGATCGTTTTCTCCCGGCCAGGGGGTCATCTCCTGGCCGAGCAGGCGGCTGATCTGCCGTGCGAGTTCGGGGGCCAGGGCATTGTCTGCGGTGTGGACAAAGAGGTAGAGATCCTTGCCCTCCTGGAGCCATTGTTTCCAATGTGGCAACCATGGTGGCAAAAAAGGGTGATTGTCCTCGATTTGAGGCAAACCAATCAGGCGCACCACCGGGGCACCCCCCGTGGCCAGCAGATGGACCGGCAACCTGGGTTTCTTGCCCTGGGCATCGATCATGGCGGCCGTGGTGGCGGGCACCGAGAAGAGCGGGCGGCTGTCGAGCATGATGCGATTGATGCCCCGCGCCATCAGCATCCGGTTGAGGGCCCGTTCCGCCTCCCCCTTGGCGAAGAAATCGGGGTGGCGCACCTCGAGGGCATAGGTGAAATCCTGGGGCAGCCGCGCGAAGAAGGCATCCAGACGGGCCAGCCCCTCTGGCCCGAAGCGGGCGGGCAGTTGCAGCTTGAGCAGCCCCAGCTTGTCATGCAGGGGGGCCAGCAGGCGGATGAAGGCCGTCACCTGTTTGTCCGCGCTCACCAGATCGCTCTGGTGGCTGATCTCCTTGGGAAACTTGAAGCTGAAGCGAAAGTGGTCGGGGACCGCATCAGCCCAGCGCTGCACCGTCTCCGGGGTCGGCGAGGCGTAGAAGGTGGTGTTGCCCTCCACGGAGTTGAACACCCGGGCATAGTCGGCGAGGTGCTCGGCGGGCCTGGCATTCATCCCCAGCAACTGGCCGGGCCAGGCCGGGTGTGACCACTGGGGCAGGCCCAAATAGAGGCTCATGATGGTTCCTGTCGGCAGGTTGGCGCACTTTTGCCCTCCTTTTTGCGCCAGAACAACAAAAAACAGGGTAAAGGGGGCTGCGGGCCATTTTACCCAAATGGAGGTTTTCCTCTATAATGCCAACCCTTTTGTTTGCCACATTGTCGTAATGCGCGCGACCGAGCCCCCGGGTGACGATGATCGCGGCCCGGCAGTGGCCAGACAACGACGCCAGCCGATACCCCGGCGCCCACTCGTCATCCCGGTCGGGAGCGGGGGCATGCCTGGGGCGGCGGCAAGAATCCGGCTCGGGGAGCCGGATGACCCGAGACAGATTTCAAACCGGGCAAGAAGCAGGATCTGGCCAGCTGTGAGACAGACGGTGCTTGCCAGTCGTGCCCGGCGACCCAGGATGAACCGTCTCTCTACCATTTCGAAGGAAGAAGTCCATGCGCTCTATCTATTGCGGACAGGTCAATGAGGCCCATGCCGGGCAGACCATTACATTGTGCGGTTGGGTCCATCGTCGTCGTGATCTCGGCGGCCTCATCTTTATCGACATGCGCGACCGCGAGGGCATCGTGCAGGTGTTCTTCGATCCGGACAAGCCGGACGCCTTTGCCCTGGCCTCCGAGCTGCGCGGCGAGTTCTGCATCCAGGTGACTGGCGTGGTGCGTACCCGCCCCGACTCCCAGCGCAACAGCGACATGGCCACCGGTGCCATCGAGGTGTTCGCCCACGAGCTCACCATCATCAACCGTGCCGAGCCGCTGCCCCTTGACTTCAACCAGGTCAACAGCGAAGAGGTGAGCCTCAAGTACCGCTACCTGGATCTGCGTCGTCCCGAGATGGCCAAGTACCTGAAGACCCGTGCCAAGGCCAGTGCCTTCGTGCGCCGCTTCATGGACGAGCACGGCTTCCTCGACATCGAGACCCCGATGCTGACCAAGGCGACCCCGGAAGGGGCCCGTGACTACCTGGTGCCGAGCCGCGTGCACAAGGGCAAGTTCTACGCCCTGCCGCAGTCCCCCCAGCTGTTCAAGCAGCTGCTGATGATGTCCGGCTTCGATCGCTACTACCAGATCGTCAAGTGCTTCCGCGACGAAGACCTGCGTGCCGACCGCCAGCCGGAATTCACCCAGATCGACGTGGAGACCTCCTTCATGACCGCGCCCCAGGTGCGTGAAATCATGGAAGAGATGATCCGCAAGCTCTGGCTGCACATCCTGAACGTGGACCTGGGTGACTTCCCCATCATGACCTTCGACGAAGCCATGCGCCGCTTCGGCTCCGACAAGCCGGACCTGCGTCTGCCCATGGAGCTGGTCGATGTGGCAGATCTCTTGACCGAGGTGGAGTTCGCCGTGTTCGCCGGCCCCGCCAAGGATCCGAAAGGCCGTGTGGCGGCCCTGAAGGTACCGGGCGGCGCGGAGCTGTCTCGCAAGCAGATCGACGAGTACACCAAGTTCGTCGGCATCTACGGTGCCAAGGGCCTGGCCTGGATGAAGGTCAACGACGCCGGGAGCGGCCTCGAAGGGGTGCAGTCCCCGGTGGCCAAGTTCCTCTCCGACGCCATCGTGCGCGAGATCCTGGCCCGCACCGGCGCGATGGATGGCGACATCATCTTCTTCGGCGCCGACAGCAAGAAGGTAGTGTGCGACGCCATGGGCGCCCTGCGCCTGAAGGTGGGCCGCGATCTGGGCCTGGTGGAGAACGTCTGGAAGCCGCTCTGGGTCATCGACTTCCCCATGTTCGAGGAAGATGGCGAAGGCGGCCTGGCGGCCATGCACCACCCCTTCACCGCCCCGAGCAACCTGGGCCCGGCCGAGCTGAAAGCGAACCCGGTGGGCGCTTACGCGAACGCCTACGACATGGTGATCAACGGCTACGAAGTGGGTGGCGGCTCTGTGCGTATCCACAACAGCGAGATGCAGGCCACCGTGTTCGACATCCTGGGGATCACCCCGGACGAGCAGCGCCTGAAGTTCGGCTTCCTGCTGGATGCCCTGAAATACGGCACCCCGCCCCACGCCGGCCTGGCCTTCGGTCTGGACCGCCTCAGCATGCTGCTGACTGGCACCGACAACATCCGGGATGTCATCGCCTTCCCGAAAACCACGGCGGCCGCCTGTCTGATGACAGACGCCCCGAGCTTTGCCAACCCGGCCCAACTGGGCGAGCTGGCGATTGCGACCACCGTCAAGGGTGACGAATAAGCCGTTATCGGCAACAAAGGCCGCAGCGATGCGGCCTTTCCCGTTTCCCCCTGGGCGCAACCAGTGTTACTGAAATTTCCAACTATAACGGAGAGTCCCTATGGCAGGTCACAGTAAATGGGCCAACATCAAACACCGCAAGGCGGCGCAAGACGCCAAGCGCGGCAAGATCTTCACCAAGCTGATCCGCGAAATCACCACCTCTGCGCGTCTGGGTGATGCCGATCCTGCCAACAACCCCCGCCTGCGTGCGGCGGTGGCGGCAGCCCTGACCAGCAACATGACCCGCGACACCATCAACCGCGCCATCGCCCGTGGGGCCGGCGGCGGTGACGGCGAGCAGCTCGAGACCATAGTCTACGAAGGGTACGGCCCGGCCGGTTCCGCCGTCATGGTGGAGTGCCTGACCGACAACCGCAACCGTACCGTGGCCGAAGTGCGTCACGCCTTCAGCAAGTGCGGCGGCAACCTGGGGACCGACGGCTCCGTGGCCTATCTGTTCACCAAGAAGGGGGTGCTGACCTTCGTGGGCGCCGATGAAGACGCCCTGATGGACGCCGCCCTGGAAGCCGGTGCCGACGACGTGGTGACCGAAGAAGATGGCACCATCGAGGTCTACACCACCCCGAACGACTTCGGCACCGTGCTGGACGGTCTGGAAGCCGCCGGCTTCAAGCCCGAGAGCGCCGAAGTGACCATGATCCCCTCCACCGAGGCGGAACTGGATGCCGAGACCGCGCCCAAGCTGATGCGCCTCATCGACATGCTGGAAGATCTGGACGACGTGCAGGAGGTGTACCACAACGGCTCCATCTCCGACGAGATCGCCGCGACCCTGTGATCCCTCAGGGCAAAGGGGAGGGCGACCACAACGGTCCTCTTCCCCGGCTCCGGCGAGATCGCCGGCCGCTCGCGACCCTGTTCAGGTTCGCGAACATACAGGTGCGACACCTTGTTCACCTTCGCAAAAACGGCAGCCCGGGCTGCCGTTTTTTTATGTGCCAGACCGCGCACCTCCCCTTGTGGTTCGATTTCCTCTCTTAATGTTCGCTTAAGTTTGCCGTCCTAGGATGACCCCGTATCTGGACCTCCCTGGCTCTTGTCCTGTTTTTCAGGGCCGAGTGTCGGGGTGGTCACCACGAAGCCTGCTGGCAGGTTGTTAGTTCCACTGGTTTGTCGGAGTCTCTCTATGCGTCTCACTCTGGGAGTGATGAAGGTCAATCTGTTGCTGGTGCTGCTGTTTGCACTGGTCTTCAACTGGCCCATTTTCCTGCACTTTTATCGCATCCTCACCGCCCTTGAACACGTCAAGGCGGGGTTTGTCCTCTCCATACCCCTGGTGCTGGTGGCGGCCCTCAACGCGGTGTTCCTGCCCTTTACCTTCCGTTATCTGCTCAAGCCCTTCTTCGCCTTGCTCATCATGACCGGCTCCCTCGTCAGCTACGCCATGCTCAAGTACGGGGTGATCTTCGACATGGGCATGATGCAGAACATCATCGAGACCAACAGCGGGGAGGCGGGCTCCTACCTCAACGGTTCCGTGGTGCTCTGGTTCCTGCTGACCGGCCTGTTGCCGGTGCTGGTCCTGCTGTGGGTGAAGATTGAGTATCCCCGTCCCTGGTACAAGGGACTGGGTCTGCGCCTCGGCTCCATCGCCCTCTCCTTGCTGTTTCTGGTGGGGGCTGCCGCCCTTTATTACCAGGATTACGCCTCGGTCGGGCGCAACAACAAGTCCCTCGGCAAGGAGATAGTGCCCGCCAACTATGTGCACGGGCTCTACAAGTACGCCCGGGATGTGGTCTTCGCCACTCCCATTCCCTACCAGCAGATCGGCACCGATGCCAGGGTGATCGGCCAGCATGAGAAGCCGACCCTGATGTTCCTGGTGGTGGGGGAGACGGCCCGCAGCCAGAACTACTCCCTCAACGGCTACAAGAAGGAGACCAACGGCTTCACCGAGAAGGAGGCCAATGTGGTCTCGTTCAGGAACGTGCGCTCCTGCGGCACCGCCACGGCGCTCTCCGTGCCCTGCATGTTCTCGAACATGACCCGGCGCGGCTATGACGAGGCGAGGGCCCAGTCCCAGGATGGCTTGCTGGACGTGCTGCAACATGCCGGGATCTCGGTGCTCTGGAAGGAGAACGACGGCGGCTGCAAGGGGGTGTGCAAAAACGTCCCCACCATCGAGATTGAGCCCAAGGCATTCCCCGCATACTGCTCCGGCAATGCCTGTCATGACGAGGTGCTGTTGCAGGGGCTGGATCAGCAGATCGCCGACATGCAGGGCAAGCAGGGCAGCAAGCTGGTGGCCTTCCACCTGATGGGCAGCCACGGTCCGACCTACTATCGCCGCTACCCGGCCGCCGATCGCGTCTTCCTGCCGGACTGCCCGCGCAGCGACATCGAGAACTGCAGCAACGAAGAGCTGGTGAACACCTATGACAACACCATCCGCTACACCGACAAGGTGCTTGCCCAGCTCATCGACAAGCTCAAGAGCCTGGAGAGCCAGTACAACGTGGGGCTGGTCTATCTGTCGGATCACGGCGAATCCCTCGGCGCCATGGGGCTCTATCTGCACGGCACCCCCTACAAGTTCGCACCGGACGATCAGACCCGGGTGCCGCTCCTGACCTGGTTTTCTCCCCAGTTGCAGGCGGACCGTCAGCTCAATCTGGATTGCCTGCAACAGGAGGCAGCCAGCAAGCGCTTCTCCCACGACAACCTGTTCCACTCCATGCTTGGCATCATGGACGTGCAGACCCAGGTCTATGACGGCAAGCTGGATCTGTTCAAACCGTGCCGGGCGGGGTGAACCGGCGAAAACAGACCATAAAAAACGGCAGCCACTGGCTGCCGTTTTCGTGCCCGAAGGGGTGGGCCTTACTTTTGCTCCATGATGATCTGCAGCAGATCCCCTTCCAGCAGGGAGCGCTTGACCAGGGCGAAGCCGCCGATGGTGGGCTGGTTCTGGAAACGCGCCTTAACGATGGGCAGGCCGCGATGGAAACTTGGCAGAGACTGGTGCTCGACACAGCGGCGGATGGCCGGGATCAGGATCTCTTCGGCGGCGGTGATTTCACCGGCGATGAGCACCTTCTGGGGGTTGAACAGGTTGACCGTGATGGCGATGGCGCGCCCCAGGTGCTCCCCCACGTTCTCGATCACGCTGCGGGCCAGCTCGTCACCGGCCACCGCCGCCTTGCACACCTCCTGAATGGTGATGTGCTTCTCTTGCAGCGAACTCAGGTGACCGCGGCTGATGAGCTCCTTCACCTTGTCGACGATGGCCTCGTTGGAGGCGATGGTCTCGAGGCAGCCGAAGTTGCCGCAGTGGCAGCGCTTGCCAAGGGGTTCGACCTGGATGTGGCCTATTTCGCCGACGTTGCGGTTCTGGCCAAGAAACACCTTGCCCTTGGTGATGATGCCCGAGCCCGTCCCCTGGTGGACACTCACCAGGATGGAGTCCATGCAATCGCGGGACTCGCCGAAGAAGTGCTCGGCCAGCGCCAGCGAACGGGTGTCGTTGCCCACGTAGCAGGGGAGGTTGAAGTGGTGCTCCAGGAGCTTGGCGAGCCCCAGGTTGCGGATCTGGTAGGTGGGGGTGTAGATGACCATGCCGGATTCCGGGTTGACCAGACCCGGCATGGTCAGCGCGATGCTGATGAGGTTGCGGCTGCGATCCTGATTGGCGTCGATGAAGGCGCCAATCTCCCGCAGCAGCATGTCCACCACGGGTTGCTGCTCGATCTCGGTCACCTGGGTGATGTGCTGATCGAGCTCCTTGCCGTCGAGGTCATACAGGGAGAGCTGCAGGTAGCCGCGACCCAGCTTGGCGGACACAAACTGGAAGCGATGCTTGATGGTGGTCAGGGAGATGGCGCGGCGCCCGCCAGTGGAGGCTTGCGGCGAGGTTTCCCTGATGAGGCCGTGCTCGATCAGTTGCCGGGTTATCTTGGTCACGCTGGCCGGGGCCAGCTGACTCAACTCGGCAATTTTGACCCGCGAGATGGGCCCCTGCAGGTCAATGAGGCGATAGACGACCGCACTGTTTACCTGCTTGATAAGATCTACGTTTGCTATTTGTCCGCCAGTCATAGTGTCACTGTGTTGTGTAGTGTCCGTTAACCACGGTCCCGCAGACCGCGAAGGCCTGATCAAAGACGGTGAGGTTGGCAATTTTTCCGACCTGGATACTACCGAGACGCGAGTCCCATCCAATGGCGCGAGCGGGGTAAAGGGTGGCCATTCTCAGTGCTTCGTCGAGCGGCAATCCGACCTGTTTGACCAGATTTTCCACCCCTTCGATCATGGTGAGGGCGGAGCCGCCGAGTGTACCATTCTCATCGACGCACTGACCATCGCGGAAATAGACGGTTGCGCCGCAAAAATCAAATTTCTCAAAGCCTTCCGGTGCGCCTGCCGCCGCGGTGGCATCGGTGACCAGCACCAGCCGCTCCCCCAGCATCCTGTGCGCCAGGCGCACGTTGGCCCAGTGTACGTGGTGGCCGTCGACGATGATGCCCGCATAGACATCCTTGCGATCGTAGATGGCACCGACCACGCCGGGCTCGCGACCATTCAGGGTCGGGGTCATAGCGTTGTAGAGGTGGGTGGCAAAGCGCATGCCGTTGTCAAAGCCCGCCATGGCCTGGTCGTAGTTGGCGGCGGTGTGGCCGGCGGAGACCAGGATGCCGGCCTCCACCAGACGGCGGATGTGCTCGGGCTTGTTGCGCTCCGGCGCCAGGGTGATCTTGGCGATGGCGTCCGCGTTGTCGCAGAAGAAGTCGATCATCTCGTCGGCGGGCTGGCGGATCTGTTCGGCCGGGTGGATCCCCTTGCGCTTGAGGTTGGTGTAGGGCCCTTCCAGATGGACGCCAAGCACCTCGTTGGGGTGGGCGGCCATGTAGTCGCGGGTGACGGCGACGGCCTGCTTCATGTCCGCATCCGGGCTGGTGATCAGGGTCGGCAGGAAGCTGGTTGTCCCGGATTTCAGGTTGGCCGCCTGCATGGTGGCCAGGGTGTCCGTGGTGATGTGACCGTTGAACATGACGCCACCGCAGCCGTTGAGCTGGACGTCGATGAAGCCGGCGCTGAGGTTGGCGCCCTGGAGGTCAATCTGCTCGATGCCAGCGGGCAGTTCTGCCTGGCGGGAGATGGCGACAATCTTGTCGCCATCGATGACCACGCCATAACCGGTCAGCACGCAGCTGCCGGTGTAGAGAGTGCAATTAGTCAGAGCGTACATGGGAGCTCCTCAGAGGTGCTTGATGTTGTCGGCTTCCAGTTGCTGGAAGTAGCGCACCGTCTTGACCTTCAACTCCATGGTGGAAGGTTCGTCGCACACCACAATCCCTTTCGGATGCAGTTGCAGGGTGGAGATGGTCCACATGTGGTTGACGCTGCCCTCCACGGTGGCCTGCAGGGCCTGGGCCTTGGCGTGACCGACCACCAGGATCAGGATCTCTTCGGCGTCCATCAGGGTGCCGACACCCACGGTCAGGGCCAGCTTGGGCACCTGCTCCATGTCGCCGCCAAAGAAGCGGGAGTTGGCGATGCGGGTGTCTTCGGTCAGGGTCTTGACCCGGGTACGGGAAGCCAGGGAAGAGGCCGGTTCGTTGAAGGCGATGTGGCCGTCATTGCCGACGCCGCCCATGAACAGGTGGATCTTGCCGTAGGACTTGATCTTGTCTTCGTAACGCTGGCACTCGGCCACCAGATCCTCGGCGTTGCCATTGAGGATGTTGATGTTTTCCGGGCGAATGTCCACGTGATTGAAGAAGTTGTTGTGCATGAAGCTGTGGTAGCTCTCCGGGTGTTCCTTGGGCAGCCCCACGTACTCGTCCATGTTGAAGGTGACCACGTTCTGGAAGCTCACCTCGCCGGCTTTATGCAGCTCAATCAGGCGCTTGTAGGTGTTGAGCGGGGTGCCGCCAGTGGGCAGACCCAGCACGAAGGGGCGCTCGGCAGTGGGTTTGAACGCATTGATGCGGTCAACGATGTAACGGGCAGACCAGAGACCCACCTGGCTGGCAGACTTCAACGGGATCAGGCGCATTCTATATACCTCAGTACGGTTGCCGCACAGGGAGTGACGGCAAGGGACCAGACACGGATTCAAGTTGTTTTATAGCGTAAATAAAGATTGCGAACTAAGCCACATCTATCGGCTACCTTTATCTCTGTTGAGTGATAATGATCACGAAAGCTGGTTTATTAATTTGCGCAGCGAAATAAAACACATAGACTGCCAATCAAGCCTTGATGGCTTATGCGTCGAACGTGATAAGCACTTAATTTCTAGAAAAACACCAACTAAGGAGAGGAACCGTGAACATTCTCGGTTATTTGCAAAAGATCGGCCGTGCCCTGATGGTGCCGGTAGCGGTATTGCCTGCCGCCGCGATCCTGATGGGGATTGGCTACTGGATTGACCCGAACGGTTGGGGTGGCGGAAGCCCTCTGGCTGCGTTTCTGATCAAGGCGGGCGCCGCCATCATCGACAGTATGCCCATTCTGTTCGCCGTCGGCGTCGCTTACGGCATGTCCAAGGATAAAGACGGTTCCGCCGCGCTGGCCGGTCTGGTCGGCTTCCTGGTGGTCACCACTCTGCTGAGCCCGGGCGCCGTGGCCCAGATCAAGGGTATCCCGGCCGACCAGGTGCCGGCAGCCTTTGCCAAGATCAGCAACCAGTTCGTCGGCATCCTGTGTGGTGTCATCGCCGCCGAGCTCTACAACCGCTTCAGCAGCGTGGAGCTGCACAAGGCGCTGGCCTTCTTCTCCGGTCGTCGTCTGGTGCCGATCGTGACCTCCGTGGTGATGATCGTCGTCTCTTTCATCCTGATGGCCGTCTGGCCGGTCATCTATGGTGGCCTGGTGAGCTTCGGTGAATCCATCGTCAGCATGGGCTCCACCGGTGCCGGCATCTATGCCTTCTTCAACCGTCTGCTGATCCCGGTCGGTCTGCACCACGCCCTGAACTCCGTGTTCTGGTTCGACGTGGCCGGCATCAACGACATCCCGAACTTCCTGGGTGGCCAGTCCTCCATCGACGCCGGCAAGGCTGTCGTGGGCGTGACAGGCATGTACCAGGCCGGCTTCTTCCCCATCATGATGTTCGGTCTGCCGGGTGCCGCACTGGCCATCTACCACAGCGCGAAGAAAGAGAACAAAGAGAAGGTTGCGTCCATCATGATCGCTGCCGCCTTTGCCGCCTTCTTCACCGGGGTGACCGAGCCGCTCGAGTTCTCCTTCATGTTCGTGGCGCCGGTACTGTACGTCATCCACGCCCTGCTGACCGGTATCTCCGTGTTCATCGCAGCCTCCATGCACTGGATCGCCGGTTTCGGCTTCAGCGCCGGTCTGGTGGATATGGTGCTCTCCAGCCGCAACCCGCTGGCGACCCAGTGGTACATGCTGCTGGTACAGGGTCTGGTCTTCTTCGGCCTCTACTACGTGGTCTTCCGCGCCGTGATCGCCAAGTTCAACCTGAAAACCCCGGGTCGTGAAGATGACGAAGCCGTGCCGGTACAGGCTCAAACCACCGACCGCACCGAGCTGGCCAAGCAGTATCTGGAAGTGCTGGGTGGTCAGGAGAACCTGGTGACCATCGATGCCTGCATCACCCGTCTGCGTCTGACCCTGAAAGACCGCAGCATCGTTGATGAGCGCAAGCTCAAAGCTCTGGGCGCGGCCGGTGTGGTCAAGCTCGGTGAGCAGAACCTGCAGGTGATTCTGGGCCCATTGGCCGAGATCATCGCCGGTGAGATGAAAGCCCTGCGTTAATCGAGCGACTCGCTCACCTCAAGTCTAAGTCCATTGTTGACATAACTAAGGGCCCCGCCTCGGGGCCCCATATAAAAAAAGCCAAGAAAATCCAACCTTTACTTCAAATGAGAGCAGCAGTTATGAACTTGAAACATTCTCTGTTAGCCATTGCCATGTCTACCGTTTTCGCCGGTCCCGCACTTGCAGCCGATGCTGCCAGGCAAGCGGTGGTCGACGCCCTCGCCAGCAACCTCGTCGTCAAGTACGAAGTCGTCACCAATGACGGTGCCGGCGCCGGTCTTGACTGCCAGGCGCTGGGCTCCGAGTGGGCGAGCTGCGGCGTTGCCAAGCTGCACCTGACCAACACCGGTGCCGACGTCACCTCCAAGGACTGGAGCATCTATGTCTCCTCCATCCGCCGCATCCAGCGGGTGGACAACGACCAGTTCACCATCACCCACCTGACCGGCGACCTCTATCGTTTGACGCCGACCGAGAAGTTCCAGGGCTTTGCCAAGGACGCCACGGTCGAGGTGCCCCTGGTGGTGGAATACTGGGTATTGTTCGAATCTGACATCATGCCGAACTGGTATGTCGCCAGTGAAGGGGCCGAGCCGAAAGTGCTGGCCAGCATGAGCAACATCGACGATGCCAGCACCTACGAGAAGCCGATGCCGGCAGATGGCTGGAAGCGCACCAAGGATGACAACAACATCCTGATGAACAGCGAGACCCGTTTCGCCGCCAACCAGACCAGCACCCTGCTGCCTGCCGGCAAGATTGACGACCGCATCCTGCCAAGCCCGATGAAGCAGGTGGTCAAGGCCGGCCCGCAAGTCGACTTCTCCACCATCAAGCTCAATGCCCTTGACCTGCCAAGCGATCGCGCCGAGGCCCTGAAGGCGCAACTGACCAAGCTGGGTGTTACCCTCTCCGACACCGGCTACCCGGTCACCATCAAGCTCGGCAGCAAGCTCAAGCAGGCCGAAGGCTACGACATGACCATCGGCAAGAAGGGCACCGTCATTCAGGGGCACGACGTTGACGGCGCCTTCTGGGGCGCCCAGTCTCTGATCTCTCTGCTGGGGGTTGACGACAAGCTGGTGAGCCAGATGAGCGTCGAGGATGCGCCGCGCTTTGAATACCGGGGCATGCAGACCGACGTGGCCCGTCACTTCCGAAGCCCGGAGACCATGAAGAAGCTGGTTGACCAGATGTCCGCCATGAAGCTCAACGTGCTGCACCTGGGGCTGACCAACGATGAAGGCTGGCGTCTGGAGATCCCGGGCCTGCCGGAGCTGACCGACGTCGGCAGCCAGCGTTGCCATGACGAGTCCGAAACCAAGTGCCTGATGCCGCAGCTTGGCTCCGGCCCCACCAGCGACAACCAGGGCTCCGGTTTCTACAGCAAGGCGGACTACATCGACCTGGTACGCTATGCCAAGGCCCGCGGTGTGACCGTGATCCCCGAGATCAACATGCCGGCCCACGCCCGTGCCGCCGTGGTCTCCATGGAGGCACGCTACAAGCGTCTGATGAGCGAGGGCAAAGAAGCCGAGGCCAACCAGTTCCGTCTGACTGACCCGGCCGATACCTCCAACGTCACCTCGGTACAGTTCTACGACAAGATGTCCTTCATCAACCCCTGCCAGCCGGGTGCCGCCACCTTCGTTGCCAAGGTGATGGACGAAGTGGCCCAGATGCACCAGGCCGCCGGCCAGCCGCTGACCGCCTGGCACTACGGTGGTGACGAGGCGAAGAACATCATGCAGGGCGGTGGTTACCAGGATCCGGCCGTCACCAAGAAAGAAGACCTGGTGGCCTGGAAGGGCAACGTCGACTCCAGCAAGCAGGACAAGCCGTTCGGCAAGTCCCCCATGTGCCAGAAGATGATCGACGATGGCAAGATCAAGGACGTGGCCGAGCTGCCGGTCTACTTTGCCAAGGAAGTGAGCGAGATGGTCAAGGGCCACGGCTTCTCCACCCTGCAGGCGTGGGAAGATGGCCTGAAGTACGCCACGGATGCCAGCGTATTCGCCACCGACAAGACACGGGTCAACTTCTGGGAAACCCTCTACTGGGGTGGTTTCAACGAGGCGATGAAGTGGGCGCACAAGGGCTATGACGTGGTGCTCTCCAACCCGGATTACCTCTACTTCGACTTCCCGAACGAGGTACACCCGGCTGAGCGCGGCTACTACTGGGCAACCCGCTTCAACGACACCCGCAAGGTGTTCGCCTTCGCCCCGGAAAACCTGCCGCAGAACGCCGAGACCTCGGTTGACCGCGATGGCAACGCCTTCGTGGCCAAGGGTGACCAGGATCCGGTCAAGTTCAAGGGGATCTCCGGTCAGCAATGGAGTGAAACCGTGCGCACCGATGCCCAGTACGAATACATGGTCTATCCGCGCATCTTCTCCGTGGCCGAGCGCGCCTGGCACAAGGGCGGCTTCGAGCTCGATTACGTGAAGGGTCGCGAGTTCTCCGGCACCACCAAGCATGTCAACAAGGCCACCCTGAACAAGGAGTGGAACCAGTTTGCCAACGTGCTGGGTCAGCGAGTGCTGCCCAAACTGGACCAGGCCGGGGTGGAATATCGCCTCTCCGTACCGGGTGCCAAGGTGGTGAACGGTGTGCTGGAAGCGAACGTGGATCTGCCGGGTCTGCCCATCCAGTACAGCCTGGATGGCAAGAGCTGGAGCGCCTACGACGCTGCCGCCAAGCCGACCGTGGATGGCAAGGTCTACCTGCGTACCACCAGCTTCGATGGCAAGCGCACCAGCCGCGTCACCGAGCTGAACTGATAGCTAGCCTTCAATCCATAACGCAAGGTGGGTCGCAAGACCCGCCTTTCCCAAGGTCGATGGCCATCGGGTTTGGGAAAGGTTGACTCTGCGTGTGAACCTTTGTTGTGTGTGTTTTGTCTGTTTTTCATCACTTGAGACCCCGCCCCGTGCGGGGCTTTTTTTGACCAGGATCTCTGCAATTTCTCCCGTTTCGCCGTTTTTGGTGCGCCAATGACCCGAATTGGCCAAATTCAGGTTGAGGCAGGGCGCGTAATGAGGGATCATACCCGGCTTGACGGCGGGGGTATGAGGGTGCCAGCCGGCACAACGTCCGCCAGTGACGCATTTTTGAGGTGAGCCATGAGTCAGGCGAACAGCCCAACTAACTTTATTCGTCAGATCATTGATGAAGATCTGGCCAGCGGTAAGCACAGCAGCGTGCATACCCGTTTCCCGCCGGAGCCGAACGGTTATCTCCATATCGGCCACGCCAAATCCATCTGCCTGAACTTCGGCATCGCCCGCGACTATCAGGGTCAGTGCAACCTGCGTTTCGATGACACCAACCCGGCGAAGGAAGACATCGAGTTCGTGGAGTCCATCAAGCAGGACGTCCAGTGGCTGGGCTTCCAGTGGAGCGGCGAGATCTGCTACTCCTCCGACTATTTCCACAAGCTGCACGGCTACGCCATCGAGCTCATCGAGAAGGGACTGGCCTATGTGGACGAGCTCTCCCCGGAGCAGATGCGCGAATACCGCGGCACCCTGACTGCCCCTGGCAAGAACAGCCCGTTCCGCGATCGCAGCGTGGAAGAGAACCTGGCCCTGTTCGCCAAGATGAAAAACGGTGAGATGGCCGAAGGCTCCGCCTGCCTGCGCGCCAAGATCGACATGGCATCCCCCTTCATGGTGATGCGCGATCCCGTCATCTATCGCATCAAGTTTGCCCACCACCACCAGACCGGTGACGAGTGGTGCATCTACCCGATGTATGACTTCACCCATTGCATCTCGGACGCCCTGGAGGGGATCACCCACTCCCTGTGTACCCTGGAGTTCCAGGACAACCGTCGCCTGTATGACTGGGTGCTGGACAACATCAGCATCGACTGTCACCCCCGTCAGTACGAGTTCTCCCGTCTGAACCTCGAATACACCGTCATGTCCAAGCGCAAGCTGAACCTGCTGGTGACCGAGGGGCACGTGAACGGCTGGGACGATCCGCGCATGCTGACCGTCTCCGGTCTGCGCCGCCGTGGTTACACCCCGGCCTCCATCCGCGAGTTCTGCAAGCGCATCGGTGTGACCAAGCAGGACAACATCGTCGAGATGAGCATGCTGGAAGCCTGCATCCGCGACGATCTCAACGAGAACGCCCCGCGCGCCATGGCCGTGCTGCACCCGGTGAAGGTGGTGATCGAGAACCTGGCGGCGGACGAGGTGCTGACGGCGCCTGCGCACCCGAACAAGCCGGAGATGGGGACCCGTGAGCTGCATTTCTCCCGCGAAATCTTCATCGACGAGGCGGACTTCAAAGAGGAAGCCAACAAGCAGTTCAAGCGTCTGGTGCTGGGCAAGGAAGTGCGCCTGCGCAACGCCTACGTCATCAAGGCCGAACGGGTCGAGAAGGATGCCGACGGCAAGGTCACCTGCATCTACTGCTCTTACGACCCCGAGACCCTGGGCAAGGATCCGGCGGACGGCCGCAAGGTGAAAGGGGTGATCCACTGGGTCAGCGCCACTCACTCCCTGCCAGCCGAAGTGCGTCTCTATGACCGTCTATTCAAGGTGCCGAACCCGGGCGCCGAGGATGACTTCGAAGCGGCCCTGAATCCGGAATCCCTGGTGATCATCGAAGGGGCCCGGGTGGAGGCTTCCCTGAAGGATGCCAAGCCGGAGTTTGCCTACCAGTTCGAGCGTGAAGGTTACTTCTGCGCCGACAACAAGCTCTCCAGCGCCGAGCACCTGGTGTTCAACCGCACCGTGGCCCTGCGTGACGTCTGGGGCAAGGCCGAGGCCTGATAGAAGAGGGCAGGGGAGACCCTGCCGCTTCTGGTCCGGATTGCGGACACAAAAAAGCCAGCATCATGCTGGCTTTTTTATTGCGCCGACCCGGCCGAATCAATCGTCGTGCTTGCAGTCACCGTTGGCGCAGTGGCCATACAGGTAAAGGCTGTGGTTGGTCAGGCGGATGTTGTGCGCCTTGGCGATGTCGCGCTGGCGCTGTTCGATCACCTCGTCGGAGAACTCGATCACCTTGCCGCAGTCGAGGCAGACCAGGTGGTCGTGGTGCTCCTGGGTGGCGAGCTCGAACACCGACTTGCCCCCTTCGAAATGGTGACGGGTGACGATACCGGCATCATCAAACTGGTTGAGAACGCGATAAACGGTAGCGAGACCAATCTCCTCGCCCTGATCGATCAGCCGTTTGTACAGATCTTCCGCACTGGTGTGCTGGCAGTCCGGCTGTTGCAGGATTTCCAGGATCTTGACACGGGGCAAGGTGATCTTGAGCCCGGCCTTTTTTAACGCTTGGTTGTTGTCTGCCATTTCTATTTATTCGCATTCTCGAAGGTGTGGTTATTCTGATTGACTGCCGCTGTAATGGCAACCACGAACTCGCTTGGCCTGTCATTATAGGTCGTAGCCAAGTTAAAAATAAACCCAGCAATTCAAGGGCTTTAGCTCATCAAGCCCATCATGGGAATATTCAGGTCCGCTTGCTCGACCAGAGAATGTTGATACTATGTGACTTCTTTATAGTCTGGTCGGATGAGATCCATGGATTGGCTTTTCGGCAATGCCGCCTGGGTGCGCTGCGCCCTCAACGCCTGGCCCCCCTTCTGGGGCGCAGGCATCAAGATAGAAACCCTGAGCCCCGATTTCCGCTTCTGCCGGGTCACTCTCAAGTCCCGCTGGTGGAACAAGAATGCCAACCGGACCCAGTTCGGCGGCAGCATGTTCGCCATGACGGATCCCATCTACCCGTTGATGCTGATGGGCTATTTCAAGAACCGCTACTACGTGTGGGACAAGGCGGGCAGCATCAATTTCATCAAGCCGGGCAAGGGCAAACTGGTGGCGGAGTTCACCCTGAGCGACGCCAAGCTGGCATCGATCGTGGCGGCGACCGAGGGGGGAGAGAAGCACTTTCCCGAGTTCGAGGTGCAGGTGCAGGATGGCCAGGGCGAGCTGGTGGCCCAGGTGAAGCGCACCCTCTATGTCAGATCCAAGCCCCAGCACAGGGGGGGCTGAATGCCTGCTGCAGATGCAACAAGGGCCCCGTCGGGGCCCTTGTTGCATGAAGAGGGAGGGAGATCAGATCACTCCAGCTCGCCCAGGCACATCTCTTCGTGCAGCTGTTTGCACCAGCCCTTGACGCGCTCGGCGGTCAGCTCCGGCTGGCGATCTTCGTCGATGCCCAGGCCCACGAAGTGCTTGTCATCCACCAGTGCCTTGGAGGCTTCGAACTCGTAGCTCGCGGTCGGCCAGTGGCCGATGATGATGGCGCCCTTGGCTTCGACGATGTCACGCAGGGTGCCCATGGCGTCGAGGAAGTACTCGGCATAGTCTTCCTGATCGCCGCATCCGAAGATGGCCACCAGCTTGTTGTTGAAGTCGATCTCTTCGAGTTCGGGGAAGAAGTCGTCCCAATCGGCCTGGGCTTCGCCGTAGTACCAAGTCGGGATGCCGAACATCAGCAGATCGAAGCTGTCGATATCGGCCTTGCTGCTCTTGGCAATGTCACGGACTTCAATCAGTTGTTTGCCCAGTTCTTTCTGGATCATCTTGGCGACAGCTTCGGTATTACCGGTATCGCTGCCGAAAAACAGACCTACACTAGCCATAGTGTTTCGTTACCCGTATCTGGTGTTGATGCTTGACGGTTCAGATTGCGATGCCTGCTGCATGAGCAGACTCGATCTGTTGCTTCAGGATAGATTGGATCAGCTCGGCTCGGCTGACGTTCTGTTGCAGCGCAAGTTGGTTCAGGCGCTCCAGCAACTCGGCTTCCACCTTTAACTCGACCCGTTTCAGCCCGTTCTCACGATCGCGCTTGAGCTGGTTGCGCTTGTTGATCTTGAGCTGGGTCTCGCGGGGGAGTGGATTGGTCTTTGGCCTGCCGGGGCGCTTCTCAGTTGCGAACAGATCCAGTGTTGTTCGATCAGTTTGCTGTTTGGCCATACATCACAGATGAAAAGTAGTTAGCCGATCCCTGAGCCTTCCCAGCCCATTTCGATCAGCCCCTTGGCGACAAAACCCGCGCAACCCAGAAACAGCACCAGCCAGACGATGAAGCGGCCGAAGCGGGGCACATTGCCCCGTTTGAGCACGTCCTGAATGGCCAGACCAATCAGCAGGAAGATGGCCACGAAGAACAGTTTCAGGCCCAGACTCTCGATGAGATCGATGTGTTCACTCAGCATGGATTGCGCGCACTCCTTAAGACGGGCGCACTATATCACAAAGGATTTGAAACTGTTAACCGCCTGTCGACAGGAAATCCACAACCAGTTTGTTGAACAAAACCGGCTTTTCCGCGTGCAGCCAGTGACCCGTGCCGGCGATGACGCGGGCCTTGGCGGCCGGGAACTGGGCCATCGCGGCCCCGGTGTATTCGGGCAGTATATAGTCGGAGTCGCCCCCCTTGATGAAGAGTGTCGCGCCTTCGAAGCGGCGTTCATCGTCAGGCCAGCCCATGATGTTGGCGTAGTTGCGCTCAAGGGCCGGCACGTTGAAACGCCACCCCCATCCAGACTCCCCTTTGGCGAAGGATTTGAGCAGGAACTGGCGCACCCCGGCGATCTCGATGTGCTCGGCCAGCATGGCTTCCGCCTCGCTGCGGCTCTGGGGGGGCGTGGCCAGCGTGGCATTGAGCCCGGCAAACACGTTCTTGTGGCGGGCGTGGGGATAGGCAACCGGGGCGATGTCCGCCACTACCAGCTTGCTGACCATTTGAGGGGCCTGCTTGGCGACCTGCATGGCGATCTTGCCCCCCATGGAGTGACCCACCAGGGCCACCTGTTCAAGTCCAAGATGGTCCAGCAGGGCCAGGATGTCCGCCGCCTGGGCCGGGTAGCTCATCTCGTCCGAGTGAAAGGAGGCGCCGTGATTGCGCAGATCGACGCTGATGACCCGGTATTGTTCGCTGAGGGGGCGCGCCAGCAGGCCGAGGTTGTCCAGGCTGCCAAAGAGGCCATGGATCAGCACGACAGTCGGGCCTTCGCCCTGATCCTTGAAGTTCAATCGTGGGTATTGTTGCAAAATGACACCTTATCGGTCGTGGGCTCTATCGCCATAATTTTTAACACACTGAAAGAAAAGGATTTCATTCCTGATGGGGGATTTTTTTGTGGTTTTTTTTCAAAAATATCTCCCCGGGATCGGCTATCAGTGCGGGGGATCACACACTTGGCCCGTCATTATGCCGTATTCTCAAGGAGATTCATGCACATCTGTCCGCCCCTTGCTTGGGCTGCCGGGTCTGCCTATGTATAATCGCCGCATCCGAATTTCGACGAGTCCAGCGCATCCCTATGAAAACCATCGAGCTTGATGACGATCTCTACTTCTTTATCGCGAGCCAGACCCGGCACATCGGCGAGAGTGCGTCCGATATCCTGCGTCGCCTGCTGGAGCAACCCGCCCAGGCCGGCACGGCAACCGTGGCGGCCACGCCTGCGACGCAACCGCAGCCCGTGGCTGATGCCCTGGGGCTGGAGGCGTTGCTGGATTCCGGCGAGCTGCAGAAAGAAGAGAAGTCCATCAACCGCTTCATGCTGGTATTGAGCACCCTCTATCGGGACAACCCGGAAGGCTTCACCCAGGCGACCGAGATAAAAGGGCGCAAGCGCGTCTACTTCTCCCGTGACCCGGAAGCGCTGCGTGCCAGTGGCAGCACCACCAAGCCCAAGCCGGTACCGGAGACCCCGTTCTGGGTGATCACCAATACCAATACCAGCCGCAAGCAGAACATGGTGGCCCAGCTCATGAACAGCATGGGTTATGACGAGGATCTGACGGCTCGGGTGTGCGGCGCCGTTTAACCCATCAATGACTTCAGGCCTTGCCGGGCAAGGCTCAGCTCAAGGAAAACGCCATGGCACAGCATTCCCACGCCGGTCAGCCGGCTCGTCTTTGCGATCTGACCAACATTCCCCGTCTGGTCAGCGCCTACTACCTCAACAAGCCGGACATGAGCCGCCCTGAGCAGCGGGTCGCCTTCGGCACCTCCGGTCACCGCGGCAGCGCCCTGCACAGCGCCTTCACCGAATCCCACATTCTGGCGGTGACCCAGGCGCTGGTGGAGTACCGCCAGCAGGCCGGTATCACGGGGCCGCTGTTCGTCGGCATGGATACCCATGCCCTGTCTGAATCCGCCTTTGCCAGCGCGGTGGAAGTGCTGGCGGCCAACGGTGTCGAGACCCTCATTCAGGCCGGCCTCGGCTTCACGCCGACCCCGGTCATCTCCCATGCCATCCTGCGCCACAACGCAGGCAAACCCGTGGCCCAGGCGGACGGCGTGGTGATCACCCCGTCCCACAACCCGCCGGAAGATGGTGGCTTCAAATACAATCCGCCCCACGGCGGTCCTGCCGAAGGCGAGATCACCAAGTGGGTGGAAGACCGCGCCAACGCGATCCTGGAAGCGGGCCTGGCCGGTGTGAAGCG
This sequence comes from Aeromonas sp. 25-248, assembly GCF_053005425.1. Lineage (NCBI taxonomy): Bacteria > Pseudomonadati > Pseudomonadota > Gammaproteobacteria > Aeromonadales > Aeromonadaceae > Aeromonas > Aeromonas sp. 25-248. The sequence continues at coordinate 243,804 of NZ_JBRKTB010000004.1, forward strand.
GATGCCGTTTGCCGAGGCTCTCAAGAGCCCGTTCGTGGTGGAACACGACTATGTCACCCCTTATGTGGATGATCTCGAGAACGTGCTGGATCTGGCCGCCATCAAGCAGGCTGGCATCAAGATAGGCGTGGATCCGTTGGGTGGCTCCGGCGTCGCCTACTGGGACGTCATCGCCAGGCGCTACGGTCTGGACATCGAGGTGGTGAACTACAAGGTCGACCCGACCTTCTCCTTCATGACCCTGGACAAAGACGGCAAGATCCGGATGGACTGTTCCAGCCCGTTCGCCATGGCGAGCCTGATTGCCCTGAAAGACAAGTTCGACATCGCCCTTGGCAATGACCCTGACTACGACCGTCACGGCATCGTCACCAAGGCGGGCCTGATGAATCCGAACCACTATCTGGCGGTGGCGATCCAGTATCTGTTCACCCACAGAACCGGCTGGCCCAAGGGGGCGGCCGTCGGCAAGACGCTGGTCTCCTCTTCCATGATCGACCGGGTAGCCGGCGAGATCGGTCGCACCCTCAAAGAGGTGCCGGTCGGCTTCAAGTGGTTCGTGGACGGTCTCTACAGCGGCGAGTTCGGCTTTGGCGGCGAGGAGAGCGCTGGTGCCTCCTTCCTGCGCAAGGACGGTACTGTCTGGACCACCGACAAGGATGGCTTCATCCTGGCGCTGTTGGCGGCCGAGATCCTGGCGGTGACCGGCAAGGATCCCCAGGCCCACTACGATGCGCTCGAAGCCAGATTCGGCCGCTCCAGCTACCGCCGCATCGATGCCCCGGCCAACAGCGCCCAGAAGGCGGTGCTCTCCAAGCTGGATCCGGCCCTGGTGGAAGCCTCCACCCTGGCTGGCGAGTCCATCCTCGCCAAGCTGACCAAGGCACCGGGCAACGATGCCGCCATCGGCGGCCTGAAAGTGGTGACCGAGAATGGCTGGTTCGCGGCGCGCCCCTCCGGTACCGAGTCCATCTACAAGATCTACATGGAGAGTTTCAAGGGGGAGGCGCACCTGGACCTCATCCAGCAGGAAGCCCAGCAGATTGTCTCCGCCGCCCTGGCCAAGGCCGGCGTCTGACCCTTACGGCAACAACCCATGTGAAAGAGGAGCCCTGGTGGCTCCTCTTCTTTTTGTGTCGGGTTGACTGCGGATCAGCCGTTGTCGACGCTGCCGGTGGCGGCCTTGCGGTTCTGCCAGCGCTTGAGGAAGGAGCGGGCCGGCAGCTTCATCAGGAAGAGAGAGAGCAGGATGATGCCGATGCCGAGCCACTGACGGCCATCCAGGGTTTCTCCCACCATCAGCACACCGCAGGAGACCGCCACCATGGGGTTGGTGAGGGCCAGCATCCCCATCACCTCCGGGCCATGGCGTTTGAGTCCCCAGAGCCAGGCCCAGTAGGCCAGAGCCGTATTGAGGATCACCAGCCAGATAAGCCCGGGAGTGGCGTCAGCCCGGGGCAGGGGCATGGGGCCGGCCAGCCACCAGGCCAGCGGGATCAGCATCAGGCCGCCCAGCAGCAGCTGCCAGGCGGTCAGGGCCAGCAGATCGTCCACCGGCCAGCGTTGCATCCAGCGGCTCGACTGGCCGATGAGCAGGGTGGCGAGCAGGGCGCACGCCACGCCGACGGGATCCAGATTGGCAGAGGGATTGAGCAGCAAGAGCACCCCGACGAGCCCCATCACCCCCAGCAACAGCCACTTGATCGTCGGTCTGACACCGTCTTGCAGCCAGGCCAGCCCCATCAGGATGAGGGGCAGCGTCGCTCCCAACGTACCCGCCACGGCGCCGGGCAGGCGAAACGCCGCCACGAACAGCAGGGCGAAGAAGGCGGTGATGTTGCAAAACGCCAGCAGGAACTGCCTGCTCCAGACGAGAGGCGGCCTGCGGGGATGGAACAACAGCAGCAGCACCCCGGCGGGGAGGGCGCGCCACACGGCCACCCAGTAGGGGGAGTAGTCGGTCAGGTAGAGACTGACGACGGCATAGGTGCTGCCCCAGAGCAGGGGGGCGAGCAGGGCGATCAGCAGTGGCATGGTTATCTCGCAACAAAGTATCTTCAAGTAAAGATACATTAGTCGCGAGTTGGTTTATTATCAAGTATCTTCATGTAAAGATAATGGAGCCCCAATGGAGAGTGATCATGTAGATCAGCTGCTGGCCCAGTGGGCCCGGCAGCGCCCGGACCTCGACTGCACCCCCATGGGGGTGCTGGGGCGGGTGGCGCGCATGGCGGCGATCGCCGGGCGCGAAGTGAGCGAGACCCTCAAGGAGTGCGGTCTGCTGGGGTCTGATTTCGATATCCTGGCGACCCTGCGTCGGGCCGGCGAGCCGCTGACCCCGACCGCGCTCTACCAGTCCGCCATGCTGAGTTCAGGGGCCATGACGGCCCGGCTCGACAAGCTGGAGCAGCGTGGCCTGATAAGACGTGAAGCCTCCCCCGATGACAGGCGCAGCCTGCTGGTCTGCCTGACGGAGCCGGGGCGGGAGCTGGTTGACCATGCGGTGGAGCAGCACGTGGCAAACGAGCGTCGCCTGCTGGCCCCATTGAGCCTGGCCGAACAGGAGCAGCTGGCGGCCCTGCTCAAGCGCTGGTTGCTGGAAAACGAATAGCAAAACGGGCCCATCGGGCCCGTTTTCGTTGGCATTGAGGCTGGCTCAGTAGCCGCCTCTGGCATCCCTGACGGCAAGGCCAAGCTGCCATACCGCCATGGCGTAGTGGGTGCTGTGGTTGTAGCGGGTGATGGCGTAGAAGTTCGGCAAGCCGTACCAGTACTGGTAACCGGTGCCGACATCCAGACGCAGCAGGCTCGCCTCTTTGTGATTGCCAAGGGAGCCGGTGGGAGCCAGCCCGGCACCGCGCAGGGTGGCCACCGGGTAGCGGGTCTGGAAGCCGTGCTCATAGCCCGGCAGCTGTCCCTGGCCGCGTACTGCCACCGGCTGCCCTTTCTCCCAGCCGTGGGCCTTGAAGTAGTTGGCCACGCTGCCGATGGCATCCACCGGATCCCACAGGTTGGTGTGGCCGTTGCCGTTGAAGTCCACCGCGTAGTTGCGAAAACTCGACGGCATGAACTGGCCGTAGCCCATGGCCCCGGCATAGGAGCCCTTGGGTTCGGTGGGGTCCATCCCCTCATCCCGGGTCATCACCAGGAAGGCTTCCAGCTCGCCGGTGAAGAAGTCGGCGCGGCGCGGGTAGTCAAATGCCAGGGTCGCCAGGGCGTCGAGAATGCGGGTCTTGCCCATCACCCGACCCCAGCGGGTCTCCACCCCGATGATGCCGACGATGATCTCGGGTGGCACCCCGTAGATCTGCTGCGCCCGGTTGAGTTCACTCTCGTATTCACGCCAGAAGTTGACGCCGTTCTGTACGTTGTCCGGGGTGATGAACTTGGCGCGGTAGCGGTTCCAGGCGCCGGTCGGGCCGGTGGGCGGTCTGGTGGTGGGGGCCTGGGCGTCCATCAGCTTGATGATCCAGTCATAACGCTCGGCCTGGGCCAGTACCCGGTGCAGCTCGGCGCCGTCGAAGCCGTGCTTTTGCACCATCCGCTGCACGAAGTTGTCCACGTTGGAACGATTGGCGAAGTCCCCCTTGCTGACCCCGGGCTGGCTCACCTGCCCGTAGAAGGGTTTGCTCGGCGGCGTCTGGTTGATGAAGGCGCTGTTGGGTTGGGGTTTGACCACGGGCTTGGGCGCCGGCGTGCTGCTGCAGCCGTAGATCAGGGGAAACAGGGAGAGGACACAGACAAGGCGACGCATAGGGTTCTCGTGAGCCTGAAAAAGAGTGCCGTCATGGTAAAACATTGGCGTGCAGGCGCAAGTGCTCCGTGCCGGCGCGCCCTCCGGGATCCCGTCAGCGCAGGGTGTGGTAGCCGCTCCAGATCCGGGTCAGGGTCGTGATGGCACAGAGCAGGGCGAAACCGTAGGCCAGTGGCACGAAGGCGGCGGGCCAGAGGCACATGAGCACGAAGAGGGCGATGGTTTCGCTCCCCTCGGTAAGCCCGCCCAGATAGTAGAGGGATTTGTGGTGGTAGACGGGGCTCTCGATGCCCCGTTTGCCGGCCATGATGGCAAAGGCCAGAAAGCTCGATCCCGTGCCCATGAAGGCGAACAGCAGGGTGGCGGCGGCCAGGGAGTTGGCCGGGTCGGCGAGGGCAAAGCCCAGCACCACGGCGGCGTAGAAGATGAAATCCAGCGTGATGTCGAGAAACCCGCCGCAGTCGGTGATGCCCGTTTCCCGCGCCACGGCGCCATCCAGCCCGTCCAGCAGCCGGTTGAGCAGAATCGCCGCCAACGCCCACTGATAGCAGCCAAAGGCCAGCAGCGGCAGCGCCAGCATGCCGATGAGAAAGCCGGCGAGGCTCACCTGGTTGGCGCTCACCCCGGCCCGGCACAGGGGGCGGGCGAGCGCGGCGAGGGGGCGGCGGATAACCGGGATCAGGTGGCGATCAAACAAGGTGGTGCTCCTCTTCTGGGATGGCTGGGGGGATCAGTTGCAAGATGGTGCCCGGCGCATCCTCTTCGTCGTGGGTCACCAGCAGGGCGGGGATGGCCTGCGTGCGCAGGCGCTCGAACACCAGGGTTCTGAATGCCGCCCGCAGCGGCTTGTCGAGGCGGGAGAAGGGCTCGTCCAGCAGCAATGCCCTGGGCTCGGCCAGCAGGGCTCGCAGCAGGCTGACGCGGGCTTTCTGGCCGCCGGAGAGCGCCCCTGGCAGCTTGTCCGCCTGAGCCTCCAGCCCGACCTCGGCCAGCGCCTCGTGGGCCCGGGTCTGCCTTGCCGCCATCCCCTTGAGATGCGCCGGCATGCCGAACATCAGATTTTCTGCCACCGTCAGGTGGGCAAACAGCAGGTCATCCTGAAACAGGATGCCGACGCCCCTCTCCTGGGGGGGCAGCGGGGTGAGGCGATGTGTGCCGAGCAGGATGTCCCCGGTCAGCCGGATGGGGCCCCCGGGTGGCAGCACTCCCGCCAGGGCCGCCAGCAGGGAGCTCTTGCCACAGCCGCTCGGTCCCATCAGGGTGAGCACCTCGCCCGGGGCCACCCTGAGGGGGGGGAGCGTCAGCAGGGGGGCACCGTCGAGGAAGAGGGTGAGTGTGGAGGTGTGCAGCATCGGGTCAGGGCCTCAGGGCGGGGTTGATGCGCCGCGGCAGCCAGAGCGCCAGGGCATAGATGAACAGGGGCAGCAGCAGTTGCAGCAGGCCGTAGAGCCCCGCCAGCCGCCGGTTGAGGCCGCTGCCGATGGCCACCGCCTCCGTGGTGATGGTGACGACCCGCCCGCCCCCGAACAGCAGGGTCGGCAGGTATTGAGCCAGGCTCACCGCCGCCCCGACACCGAAGGCGAACAGCAGGGGACGGGCGAGCAGGGGACCCTTGACTCGCCACCAGGCCCCCCAGGGGCTGGCCCCGAGCGTGAGGGCCACCCGGGTGAGGCGCTCGTCGAACTGGCGATAGGGGCCGTGCAGGCAGAGATAGACGTATGGAAAGACGAAGATCAACTGGCTCCAGAGTACCCAGCCTGGGCCTATGCCAGTGAATCCCAGCCCGTCGGTCTGAAGGCGCAATCCAAACAGCAGGCTGGCCTGGGGCAGCAGCAAAGGGAGGCAGACAAGCCAGAGGGTGCGTGTGGCGCGGCGCGCAGGCAACGCCTCGAGGCAGAGCACCGCCAGCAGCAGGGAGAGCGCGGCGCAGAGCAGGGCCAGCCACAGACTCTGCCACAGCAGCGGGCCCAGGCTCGGCAGCAGAGCCAGCCAGTGGTGGCTGCTCCATTCACTCGGCCAGAGGGCGGGAAAGGACCAGCGCCGGGTCAGGGACCAGAGCAGCAGGGCGGCGAGCACCAGCAGATTGGTCAGGAGCAGCCCCCACACGCCGATGCGGGCAATGAGTGCGGGCCAGGGCGAGGCGGGGGCGCGTCGCCCATTCAGCCAGCGTGCCTTGCCGAGGGTGAGGTGGGTCCGCTCCAGCAGCCTGAGGGCGCCAAGCAGCAGCAGGTTGAGGGCGAGCAGCAAGAGGGCGCCGCTGGCACTGGCGCCGCGCCAGGCGGGGTCGGCATCCTGATACCAGAGCCAGAGTCGCACCGCCAGGGGCGGCGGGGCATCCGGCCCCAGCAGCAGGGCGAGATCCACCACCGCCAGACCATAGGCGGCCACCGCGTAGAGGGGCAGTCGCAGGGCGGGCCAGAGGGCGGGCAGCAGCAGGCGCCACCAGATCCGGGGGGCACTGAAGCCGAGGCTGGCCCCCAGCCACTGCTGGCGCGCCACCTTGGCGGGATCCAGTGCCGCCAGCGCCATCAGCAGCAGGAAGGGAGTCTCCTTGAGGATGAGCACCACGATGAGGCCAAGCCCCCAGGGATCTTTGAGGGTTTGCCAGTCCGGGGGCTGATGGGTGAGGTCAAGCAGGGGAGCGACGAGGCGCAGCAGCCAGCCGGAAGGAACGATCAAAAAGGCGATGCCGATGGCAAAGGCGACGTGGGGAAGCGCCAGCAGGGGGGAGAGCAGGCGGCGCAGCCAGCGCATCCAGGGACGCCCGTCCCCCTGGGCGAGCAGCAAGGCGGTGACGGCCAGGGCCCCCAGGGTGGAGGTGCCCGCTACCCAGAGGCTCAATCCTGCGGAGTGCCAGAGTCCGGGCTGGGGGAGCAAGAGGGCGAGGTTGGCGGGGGTGAGCCCCTCGATGACCAGCAACAGCAGGCCCCCGGCGAGCGGGATCCCCAGCAGCAAGGCTCCCAGCATCAAAAAGGGCAGCAGGAGGAGAAGAGGGGCGCGCGCCTGCATGATGGATCAGTGGCCGTAGCGCTCGGCCCAGGCTGCTTCCAGCCGCGTCTGCCAGCTGGGGTGGGGCTCTGCCACTCCCTTGAAGCGCAATGCCGGACGGGTCTGGCCTGGCAGCGCCTCCTGGCGCAGCACGCTGGGATCCCCCCAGAAGGCAGGGTCGCTCTTGCGCGCCTGGGCAGCGGGGCTCAGCAGGAAGTTGATCACCACCTTGGCCCCGGCCCGGGCGGAGGCATTGAAGGGGATGGCGAGGAAATGGCTGTTGGTGAGCGCCCCTTTTTCCATGGCGATGGCCTGGACGGTGGGGGGCAGGGTGCCGTTTTGCACCGAACTCTGGGCTTCCCCCGGGTTGAAGCTGATGGCCATGGCCAGCTCGCCGTCATCGAGCAACTGCCTGGTCTCGGCGGCGCCGGTGGGGAAGAGCCTGCCCTTTCGCCAGAGCGCGGGGTGAAGCTGGTCGAGCCAGGCCCAGAGAGGGGCGGTGACGCGGAGGAAGTCGGCATCGGTCGCCTCCCGATAGAGGGGCGCCGGATCTGGTGTCAGCTCCAGCAGGATCTGCTTGAGAAAGCTAGAGCCGTGAAACTGGGGAGGCTTGGGGTAGGTGAAGCGGCCGGGGTGAGCCTTGGTCCAGGCAAGCAGGGCGGCCGCCGAGGTGGGAGGTGCGTCTACCTGGTCGCCATCCACCATCAGATTGAGCTGGCCTATGCCCCAGGGGGCCTCGAGCCCCTCGACCGGCACGGTGAAGTCTTCACTCACCGGCAGGGCGGTGTCCACCAGGGCCATGTTGGGCAGCTCGTCGGTAAAGGGGGCCCCCAGCAGCCCCTGTTCCTTGAGCGCCTTGAAGTTCTCGCCGTTGACCCAGAGCAGGTCGATGGGGCCGTTCGACGTCTTGCCAGCCTGCTTGCCGGCCAGCAACTGGCTCACGCTCTGGGCGATGTCATCCACCTTCACCTGCACCAGCTCGACCTGGTACTGGCGAGCGATCTCCTGCCTGGCCCACACCAGGTAGGCGTTGATCTCGGGGCTGCCCCCCCAGGCGTTGAAGTAGACGGTTTGTCCCCTGGCGGCCAGCAGGGTCTGCTGCCACGATGCGTCATTGGCGTGGAGCGGGGAGGCCAGCAACAGGGGGACAGCGGCCATCAGGGGACGGAGCAGGGCGCGAAGTCGGGTCGTGAACATGATGGTTGCCTCGTCAGAGTCAGGCGCCGCGGCGCCAGCGGTGATAACGGGCCAGCAGCGCCAGCAGGCGCCCGGGCTGGCGGGCACGGCGCCAGGCGCCAGCCACGTACTTGTTCCCCTCCATCAGGGTGGGGTAGGGGTGAACGGTGGCGAGGATCTTGCCAAGTCCCAGGCGGTGGCGCATGGCGAGTGCAAACTCGGCGATCCGCTCGCCGGCGTGAGCACCCACTATGGTGGCCCCGAGTATCCTGTCACGGCCCGGCACCGTCAGCACCTCGACAAAGCCCCCTGACTCGCCGTCGGCGATGGCTCTGTCCAGCTCGGCCATCTCGAAGCGGGTCGACTCGAAGGGGATGCCTCGGGCCAGAGCCTCTTTCTGGTTGAGGCCGACCCTGGCTATCTCCGGACTGGTATAGGTGGCCGCCGGCATGACCCTGTAGTCTGCCCGAAAGCGCCTGAACTGGCCAAAGAGGGCGTTGATGGCGGCATACCAGGCCTGATGGGCGGCAAAATGGGTGAACTGGTAGGGGCCGGCAACGTCCCCTACCGCCAGGATGCTGGGGTAGTTGGTGGCGAGGAAGCCGTCGATGGCCAGGGTGCCGCCGGGGGCCAGTTCAACCCCCAGCGCCTCCAGCCCGAAACCGCTCACGTTGGCCTCCCGGCCAAGGGCCAGCAGCAGTTGGTCCCCCTCAATCACCAGCGTCTCGTCTCCTCGGCGCAGGTGCAGCCGGATGGGCAGGTTGGTGTCTTTACCGTCCATATACCCGGCCGAGGTAGCCTGCCAGCCGAGGTGCAGGGTGACGCCGTCGTGCTCCAGCTGCGCGGCCAGGGCCCCGGCGACGTCCCTATCTTCCCGGGGCAGCAGCTGAGGGCCTTGCTCCACCAGGGTGACGGGGATACCGAGCAGGGCCAGGCTCTGGGCCAGCTCGCAGCCGATGGGGCCCCCTCCCAGCACCAGCAGATGGCGGGGGGGCTCACGCAGTCGCTGCCAGAGGGTGTCGGAGGTGAGGTAGGGAACCCCGTCCAGCCCCGGCAGTGCGGGCACCCGGGGTCGGGCGCCGGTGGCGATCACGATATGACGGCTGGTCAGGCGCTTGCCGTTGACCTCCACCTCCCAGGGGGAGGTGACTCGCGCCCGCCCCTTGATGCACTCCACCCCGAGTCCTTCATAGCGCGCCACCGAGTCGTGGGGTTCGACCTCCTCGATGACCCGGGCGACCCGCGCCATCACGGCGGCAAAGTCGGCGCGGCTCTGGCTCGGGGTAAAACCAAGCTCTGTGGCCTTGCGCTGTTCAATAGCGAAGCGGGCGCTTCGGATCAGCGCCTTGGAGGGGACGCAGCCGGTATGGAGGCAATCCCCCCCCATCCTGTGCTGCTCGATGAGGGCCACTCTGGCTTTCACCGCGGCGGCGATGTAGCTGGTGACCAGGCCTCCGGCACCGGCGCCTATCACCAGCAGGTTGTAGTCAAAGCGCGCCGGCTTGCGGTAGGGGGCGTGCAACCGGTAGAGGGCGAAACGGCGCTGCAAGGCACGCATCAGCCAGGGCATCAGGCCGAGCAGGGTCAGGGCGGCCAGCAGGCCGGGGGAAAAGAGGTTGCCTGTGCTGGTGAGGGTAGCCAGCTCGCTTCCCGCCAGCACGTAGACGAGGGTGCCCGGCAGCATGCCGAGCTGGCTGACCCAGTAGTAGGTGCTGACTCTGATGGGGGTGAGCCCCATCACCAGGTTGACCAGAAAGAAGGGGAAGAGGGGGATGAGGCGCAGGCTCAGCAAATAGAAGGCCCCCTCCTTTTGCATGCCGGCCTGAACGCTCGCCAGCTTGTCGCCAAAGCGCGTCTCGACCCAGTCCCGCAGCAGGAAGCGGGCGCTGAGAAAGGCCAGGGTGGCGCCAAGGGAGCTGGCAAAGGAGACCAGCAAGAGCCCCCACAGGATGCCGAAGACGGTGCTGCCCGCCAGGGTGAGCAGGGCCGCCCCCGGCAGGGAGAGGGCGGTGGTGAGCACATAGATCACCAGAAACAGCAGGCTGGCTGCGACAACATGGCGGTCGACCCAAAGGGCCAGGCGCTCCTGATGAGCCTGCAACTGGGTGAGGCTCAGATAGTGGTCAAGGTCGAGGGCAAAGAAGGTGCCGACCAGGGCCCCCATCGCCAGCAACAGCAGCAGGCGTGCCCGGTTCATCCCTGCCCCTTGTCGAGGGGGCGCTCGGGTTGCACCGGCAACTGGCAGAACCCTTGGGGAGCGATGTCGAGAGCAGCATTGAACTTGGCGGACATGTTCTGGAAGGCGATGAGGCCGGTGAGCTCCACCAGGGCGTCGTCATCGAACCAGGGCTTGAGGCGGGCGGCCTGCTCGTCGCTCACGCCATCCAGCCCGGTCATGGCCTCGGCATAGTCCAGCACGGCCCGCTCCCGCTCGTCGAACAAGGGGCTGTCGCGCCACCGGGCCAGCGCCTCTACCTTGTCGCTGGAGCCTGCCCGCTTGACGAGGGTCATGGCGTTGATGTCGACACAGAAACGACACCAGTTGAGCTGGGAGACCCGCACCGTCACCAGGGAGCGCAGCACGGGGTCGATGGGGGAGCGCTTGCGGTTGATGACGCCGTAGAGGGTGGCGACCGCGGCGAACAGCCTGGGGGAGCGCCCCCAGCACTTGCCCGGGATCAGCACCTGACCGTAGTTGCGTTTTTGCAGCCAGAAGAAGGGGCGGATGAACCAGGCGTAGGCCCGGTCCGGTTTGACCTCAATGCGCATCTTGTTCCTCTTTGAGCTTCTCCATCTTGGGCTTGTAGGCCCCGCCCAGACGCTCGTTCAACCGATTCAGGAAATCGATGATCCGAGCCCGGTTGACCCCCAGATCGCTGCGCCCCTGGCGTGAGGCGGAGCGCATGTCGATACGGGTCTCTTTGGGCCCGGCAAAGACCCGCAGGGCCACGTCATCCTGAAACCCGAACCAGCCGGTGGTGACGACGGCATCGATACCCTCGCTGCCCGGATGAACCTGCCAGCCCAGCTCCGTCATCAGTTCCTCGGCTTCCGCGAGCACTTCGACCGGGGATGCCCGGGTATAGAGAGGACCGGGGTTGCCTGGAAATACTTGCAGGGGCGGGGGGGAGATCGGGAGATCCTCCGGGCTTCTGAGCTGCTCGGCCCACTGGAGCCGTGGCGGATGGTAGGGATCCGTGCTGACGTCGTTGGTGAGGGGGGAGCGCAGCGCCTGGACGAGAAACAGCAGGGGCAGCAGCAGGGGAGCAATGCCCCAGATATCCGGCCAGAGGTTGGTGGTGCGGCGATAACGCCAGGGCAGGCGCAGCAGCAGCACGAGGCTGAGGAGGGCGCTGGCGAGACAGAGGATGAAGCCGAGCCACCAGGGCCAGAGATGGGCGCGGCTGCCAAGGGCCCCGCAAAGGGGCAATAGCCAGGTCAGCAGCGGCCACCACAAAGAGCTGTGCATATGAGGGATCCACGGGTCAGGATGGAACTATGCCCAGAAGGATAAACTTAATTGCCTGATAACGTTAGTAAATGATCATCAATCCCAGGCGTGCGGCTCCGAGAGCCGATGACCTCGTCGCCCTGGATCAGTTGCGATAGAGCACCTTGATGAGGTGGAAGCCGAACTTGGTGCGCACCGGCCCCAGCACGGTCAGCAGCTCCCCCTTGAACACGGCATCGTCGAAGGACTTGACCATGTCCCCCTTGGAGAACTCCCCCAGATCGCCGCCACGCTTGCCGGAAGGGCAGGTTGAGAAACGCTTGGCCATCTGGCTGAAGTCGGCGCCCTTGGCGAGCTTCTCCTTGATCTCCAGACACTGTTTCTCGGTCTTGACCAGGATGTGCTGGGCACAGGCTTTTTTCATCGGAATGCTCCTCGGCGAGGGGAAAGGGGGCGCAAGATTACTGCAATTGCGCCTCCGCGTCAGCCCCTCGGGCGCGAGACCCGGCTCCGGGGGCCGGCGGCCAGGGGGACCCTGGCCCGGGATTGCCAGAGGATCTCCAGCCCCAGCAGGGCATAGAGGCTCCAGATGGCCAGGGGGTTGAGCCAGTTGCCCCCCATCTGCAGAGTGGCCAGGGCTGCGCTCACCAGCAGCAGAACTATGCCGGGCAGGCGCCAGTGGGCAGACAGGGGAGCGAGCAGGGCCATGCCCAGCAGCAGGGCCAGGCCAAAGGGCAGATTGAGCGCGGTGAAGGCGAGGGCCTGCTGGCCGTTCATGCCGGTCAGCAGGGCCAGCAGGGCGCTGCAGCAGGCCAGGAAGGTGATGAACTCGAGTCGGTCGGCGATGTAGTCAGCCAGTTGTTCGCTACGTAGGTGCATGGGGTCTCTCCTGCGATGATTGGGATCAGTGTGGGACAGGCAGGAGCGCAGGGGCAGCGGGATAAATCGATTGAATTGAACGAAGCTTTAGTGCCATCTATTCAAGTGATTGATTTAAACTTATTTTCCTGTTCAATAGCAGGCAGGATGGGGAAGAGGGCGCGGAGCAAGTCGAGGGGGACGGGTTGACGAAACCCGCCGGATGCGGGGTGTCCGACAAGGGTTGTCGCGACGAGCCGGACCCTGCTGCCAGCCCAAGGCCGCCAGGGGAGATCCGGCGTGGCGGGGTCGGTGGTGGCGTTTTGTTCGCCCCTTGCCCGGATTGTGCGCAGTTTGGCTCCTCACACCCGGCTGGCTCCTTGCAGGGCCGAAGCGATCCCCGCACCGGGGGTGGCAGAGCGGCACGCAAAGGGGCCCCGAGCGTGGGATTTCGCCGTCGCGATTATGCTAGGATGAGCGGCACTCGCCCGGGATGAGTCTCGGTATCGTACTAAATAACACAATCTTTAAATCATGTTATTCGGGGAAACTGACGTTTGACAGGATGCTATCCTACTTTTCTCACCGGGAGCACTTCATCCGGGCGATCCCGTCGCCCCGGGCCCGGTCTCTTGCTGCTCGCCCTCGCTCTCTGGCTGATGGCGATGCCCGCCATGGCGGCCAAGTTGACCTACCAGATCAAGGGGGTCAGGGGAGAGCAGAAAGACAACGTCGAGGCCTACCTCAACGCCCTGCCCGTCTACCAGGAACGCCAGTACCGCCCCGCCCGCGCCAAGATCACCGAGAGCGTACAGAAGGCGCTGCAGGTCTATGGCTACTACCAGCCCAAGATCACCCTGAACCGCGACAAGAAGGCGCCCGCCAAGGTGGTGATCGAGATTGAGCGGGGGGAACTCGTGATCATCTCGCGCCTCGACATCCTGCTGGAAGGGGATGCGGGGAGCGACGAGGTGTACAGCGAGCTGCTGGACAAGCTGCCCCTCAAGGAGGGAGATCCCCTCAACCACGGCAAATATGAATCCATCAAGGCGGATCTCGGCAGTCTGGGGCTGGCCCGCGGCTATTTTGACGCCAAGATCAGCAAGAGCCAGGTCAAGGTTTTCCCGGAACAGGGCAAGGCGGAGATCTACATCCTGTTTCGCTCTGGCCCGCGTTACCATTTCGGCGAGATCCGCTATGACGCGACGCCGGAGGCACTGCACCTGATCCGCCCGCTCATCAACATCAAGAGCGGCGACCCCTATCTGGCGATCCGTCTGGCGGAGATGTCCCAGGATGTCTCCTCCACCAAGCTGTTCAAGCAGGTGGACATCAAACCCCTGATCAGCCAGGCCGAGGGCAACCGGGTGCCGGTGCAGGTGACCCTCTCCAACCGGGTCGATCACGAGATTGAGACCGGTATCGGTTATGCCACGGACGTGGGGCCGCGCCTGAGTGCCACCTGGGAAAAACCCTGGGTGAACCGCTATGGTCACCGCCTCTCCAGCACCGCCAAGATCTCGGCGCCGGAAGCGGAGCTCAGCTTCGACTACCAGATCCCGGTGGGCAACCCGCTGCGGGATTACTACTCCCTGCAGGCGGGCTATCAATACACCGACAACAACGACACCCGCTCCGATCTGGCCACCTTCGGGGTGCACCGTTGGACACGCCGACCGGAGAGCTGGGACAGAGACGTCTTTGTGCGCCTGGAGAACGAGCGCTACGTCCAGGGTCAGGACGAGGGGAACAGTCTGCTGCTGATCCCCGGTGTCTCCTGGTCACGGCTGCGGGTGCGCGGCGGTCTGGTGCCGGATTGGGGGGATCGCCAGCAACTGACGATGGAGTTCTCGAGTCCCTATTGGGGGTCCGACATCAGCTTCATGCGGGTGTGGGGGCGTAGCAAGTGGCTGCGCACCCTGGGCGAAGATCACCGTTTCCTGATGCGGGCCGAACAGGGGGCCATCGTCGGGGATGATTTCTCCCTGGTCCCCCCCTCCCTGCGCTTCTTCACCGGCGGCGATCAGACGGTCCGGGGCTACGGTTACGAGACCATTTCGCCACGGGGGGACGATGGCAAGCTGACCGGCGGACGCTACGCCAGCGTCGGCAGCCTGGAGTACAACTACCGCTTCAGCGAGAAGTGGCTCGGCGCCCTGTTCGTGGACGCCGGGACCGCCACCGTCGACTACAGCGAGGCCTGGAAGATAGGCACCGGGGTCGGGGGGCGCTGGGTCACCCCCATCGGTCAGGTCAGGCTCGATCTGGCGGTGGGCATCTCCGAGGAGGACAAGCCGCTGCGGCTGCACTTCGCGCTGGGGCCGGAACTATGACCCGGCAACCAGGCGCACATCCTCTTCTTTCTCTTTTCTGGCCGCTGCGGCTGCTTTCCTTGCAGGGGTCTGCATCGTGATCTGGGTAAAACGCATTTTCTTGTGGCTCATGGGCCTCTTCTTCCTGCTGCTCATCGGCGTCAGCCTGCTGGGCTTCACCCATCAGGGCAACAAGTGGTTGTGGCAACAGGCCAGAGCCGCGCTGCCCTCCCTCAAGGGGGAGCTGGTGGCGGGGCAACTCGGGTATGGCTGGACCTTCGAAGGGGTTGGCTGGCGGGACGAGCTGGTGGATGTCACCGTGGAGCGGGCCGTGCTGGACTGGGATCTGGGCAAGCTCCTGCAGGGCAAGCTCTGGATCAAGTCTCTGGCGGTGACTCGCCCCGTTGTCCGGGTGGCGGAGTCCGAGCCGGTGCCGGAAGAGCCGTCGGAGCCCTTCGTCTGGCATCCGTTGCCGCTCAAAATCCAGGTCGACAGCCTCAAGGTTGCCGATCTCGATGTGGCGGTGCCCGGCGTGACGATCACCCTCAAGGATCTGGACATTGGCGCCGCCCTGGATCGCGCCGGGCTCATCGTGCGCGGCCCCGTGCTCGATGGCCTGAACGTGGTGGTGGCACCGTCCCCGGTGGAGGCGGCCAGTGACAAGGGCGCCAAACCGGTGGATAAGAAAAGCGCCACCCTGGCGGCCGGCGAGGGCAAGGCTGCCCCCGGTGACAAGACGCAGGCCGCAAGCAAGCCCGAGCCCATGGTGCTGCCGGCGGTGCGACTGCCTTTCCCCATCCAGCTGGAGGGGCTGAAAGCCACGGCGTTCCGTTATCAGCAAGGTGAGCTGGTGGAGGGGCTAGACAACCTGTTGCTGTCGGCCACCGCCGAGGAGGAGCGCATCGACATCCGGGAGCTCTCCTTGCGCCATGCCATGGCGGATCTGGCCTTGCGTGGTCAGGTGCGCCTGCACGAGGATTACCCCCTCGCCCTGACTCTGGATGCCAAAGCGCGTCAAGGGCTGCTGGACGGGGAGCTCAAGGGGGAGCAGGTCAATCTCGTCCTGGACGGTTCTGTGGGCAAGCTTGGGCTGGCACTCAAGGCCAAGGGGCCGGTGGGCGCCAATCTCAAAGGATCCCTTGCGGCCCTCGACCCGGATCTGCCCTTCGATCTGGCGCTGGACTGGAAGAGCCTCTCCTGGCCCCTGCACAAGCCCGCCAAGGATGAGCCCAGCTATCGGCTGGACAAGGGCACCCTGAGCGCCAAGGGCAAGCTCTCCGGTTACCAGTTTGCGCTCAACACCGCCGGCAAGGGGACCGATGTGCCCCCCTTCAAGGTGGCGCTCTCGGGCAAGGGGGATCTCAACCAGCTGAGCCGTATCGAGCTGCTGCTGGGGGCCCTCAAGGGGGAGCTCAAGCTCGACGGCAAGCTGGCCTGGAGCAAGGGGGTCCAGTGGCAGGGGACGACCGAATTCAAGGGGATCAACCCGGCGGAGCTGGTGCCCGAGATCAAGGGGGCACTGGCGGGCAAGATCACCAGCCGCTTCGATCTGGATGAGGCGGGCCACTGGCAGCTGGCCCTGCCCGAGCTCAAGGTGGATGGCAAGCTCAACCAGTATCCCCTGGCCTTGCAGGGCAGGCTCAGCGGCAACGACAAGATGGAGTGGACCATCCCGGCCCTGGCGCTGCAAAGCGGCCCCAACCGGCTGCAGGCCAAAGGCTCGCTCACGACCCAGGCCTGGAAGCTGGATGCGGATCTGGATGCGCCCAAGCTTGGGGGCATCTATCCGGGTCTGGGAGGGGACATCAAGGGCCAGGTGCGCGTCACCGGCAACCAGCAGGCGCCGCGCGTGAATGCCGATCTGGTGTCGGGCCGACTCGCCTACGCGGGCACCGTCCTCAAAGAGACCGTCATCAAGGCCAACGCCCTGGTCGGGGAGAAGCCCGCCGGTGAGGTGGCGGTGACGGTGGCGAGCCTGGCGCAGGGGGAGACCAAGCTCTCGCAAATCGCCCTGAACCTGAGCGGCGATCTCGAGCGCCACGGGCTCACCTTGACCATGAAGGGGGATCCCCTGGCGGCAGACCTCAGCCTGAATGGCAGCCTGCGCGGTGACCACTGGCGTGGCGCCCTTGCCGAGCTGAAGCTCAAGACCCCCCTCAAGCGCTGGGCGCTGACCGCCCCCTGGTCTCTGGACCTGGATCTGCCGAAACAGCAGTTGACCATGGGGGATCTCTGCCTCGCGTCCCAGAAGGCCAGTCTCTGCGTCAAGGGGAGCCGGATAGCCCAGTCCCAGGGCAATCTGGAATTTGCCCTGAACGAATTTGATCTCAAGCGGCTGCGCCCCTGGTTGCCGGACAATTTCCGCTGGCAGGCGGTGCTGTCGGCCGACGGGCGCGCCAGCTGGCGCGGCAACCAGCCGACCCTGCACGCCACCGTGCGTACCACGCCTGGGACCTTCGTCGCCGACGAACTCAAGACCGACTACCAGCGCCTCGAGCTCGGGATCGACTTCGAGCGCCAGCAGGCCGCCATCCGGGTCGATTTCGCCTCCGAGCAGATAGGCAACATCGACACCGATCTGCTGATCCGGGATCCCGCCGGCCGCGGCAACCTCGGCGGTCAACTCAGGTTTGACGATCTGAAGCTGGCGACCTTTGCGCCCCTCATTCCCGAAGTGCGCTCCCTGCAAGGGGTCATCTCGGCGGATGCCCGCTTCGACGGCACCCTGGCTGCCCCCCTGCTGTATGGCGAGCTGAACCTGAAGGAGGGGGAGGTTCAGACCCACTCCGACATGGTGACCCTCTCCAAGCTGGTGACCCGCCTCAAGATAGAAGGCAACCGGGCCGAACTCGACGGCTCCATGATGGTGGGCAAAGGCCCCCTGGTGCTGGGGGGCTGGCTGAGCTGGGCCCAGCAGCCGGTGACCGGCAGCCTCACCATTCAGGGCAAGGAGCTGGAGGCCCAGTACCCGGGCATGGGCCGGGTCAGGGTGACCCCTGACATCGCCATCTCTCTCGGGGAGGAGACCAGGGTGACCGGGCAGGTGGACATCCCCTGGTCGCGCATCCTGGTCAAGAGCCTGCCAGACAGCGCGGTAGCGGTCTCCGATGACGTCACCGTCATCTACGACGATCTGCCGCCGGTCCCCAAGGCGGCACCGCTGCCCATGGAGATCAGGCTCGCCATCCGGCTCGGGGACGACGTCCGCCTCGAAGCCATGGGACTCAAGACCAAGGTGGGAGGGGCCCTCAACATTCGCCAGGATCCCTCCAAGCCGCTCTCGGGCAACGGGCAACTGGAGCTCAGGGACGGGCGCTTCAAGGCCTATGGCCAGAACCTCATCATCAAGGAGGGGCGGATCCTCTTCTCCGGCCCCATCGATCAGCCCTATCTCAACATCGAGACCTATCGGGATCCGGATACCATCGAGGACAACGTGACCGTCGGGGTGCGGGTGACGGGGCTGGCCACCAAGCCGAAGATCACCGTCTATTCCGAGCCGCAGATGGCGCAGTCCGAACAGCTCTCCTATCTGTTGCGGGGCAAGGGATTGCAGACCAGCGGCGAGGATGGCGGCTTCAACGGCCTGCTGGTGGCGGGGGCCGTGAGCCAGGCGAGCGGCGTGGTCTCCAGCATCGGGGAGTCCCTCGGCATGAGCGACGTGGCCCTCGATACCGCAGGCAGTGGTGATGACACCCAGGTGACCCTGTCGGCCTACTTGCTGCCCGGCTTGCAGTTCCAGTACGGGGTCGGGGTGTTCAGCCCCATCGCCGAATTCAAGCTGCGCTACGAGCTGATGCCAAGGCTCTATCTGCAGGCCATGAGCGGGGTGGCCCAGGCGGTGGATATCTTCTATCGCTTCACCCTGTAAGGGGCGCGGATGACAAGACAGATACCTGGGGGGACGCTTATCCCCCTCTGCCCGACCTGCCGATGACAGCTGTCGCCAGCAGGTTCGGGGTGAGAGCGTGCATATATTGACGGGAGGCCTGGCCTCCCGTTTTTTTGTAGAGAAGAAGGGGATTTGTGGAAGGCAGAAAAGCGAAAACCCGGCACAAGGCCGGGTTCTCTGAAAGATGGTGGAGGGAGAAGGATTCGAACCTTCGAAGGCAGAGCCGTCAGATTTACAGTCTGATCCCTTTGGCCGCTCGGG